>NZ_CAJYOJ010000088.1 GCF_913776295.1 uncultured Pedobacter sp. | reverse complement strand
AGTTTTTGAATTGTGCTGAACTTTGTATCTTAGCCATAGTAAATTTCTTTCGCAATTAAATTTACTAAACAGCCGCTGCTTTTTAAAGCAACGGCTGTAATTTTTATACCCTTTTTAGTCAGCCCCCATGGGAGTTTATGGAAACCAGACAATAAACCAGTTTTATGCCCCCAGCTATTTTGCCAAAACCTACTAACGTAAAAAATAATCCTGATCGCAATGATATTTCATCACTCTGAATTAATTTAGCACCAACATTAAAAAAATTTAATGGATAGCGGTACTGCAGTTCCCGAAGAAATACTGTTTTTGCTTTCCAAAAAAATAAAACGAAAAATATGCGCGTTGCCGTTATCGATCTTGGAACCAATACCTTCCACTTGCTTATTGCTGAAACAGCAGCAAACCAGCCTGAAATTTTATATAAAGCCAATGTCCCCGTTAAATTGGGAGAGAGCAGAATTAACGAGAACATCATCATTCCGGAAGCCTTTGAAAGGGGAATTAATTGCCTTAAAGATTTTAGCAAAACCATTGCCGATTACCGGGTGGATAAGCTTAGGGCTACGGCAACTTCAGCGGTTAGAAGTGCAGAAAATGGGAAAGATTTTGTAAATGCAGTAAATGAAAGAGCCGGGATCAAGATTGAAATCATTAGCGGTAATGAGGAAGCTGAATTCATTTACCGGGGTGTAAAACTGAGCGGTGCTATACAGGAACCATCATTAATTATGGATATTGGTGGCGGCAGTGTGGAATTTATCCTCTGCGATATCGAAAAATTAATCTGGAAAAAGAGTTATAACATCGGTGCGGCACGGCTAATGAAACATTTTTTTAAATCTGACCCACTTTCTGATACCGACAAACAGCACATTCTTTTCCACATCCAGGAACAGTTGGAAGATCTTTTTGAAATCTGCGAAAAATACAAACCCCAAATTTTGATTGGATCGGCAGGTGCATTCGAAACGTTTGCCGAATTGCTTGCCGGAAAACAGCACCACCGTATAGCTATTGATCGGCTAAAAACTTACCTGTTTAACTATGATGATTATATTGAGCTAGCACTAAAGCTGATCAACTCTACACACCAGCAGCGCGTAGAAATGCCAGGTATTATCCCTTTGCGGGTTGATATGATTGTGATCGCCGCTTTAATTACGAACTATGTATTAGGCAGGGCGAAAATAAACAGATTAACGCTCTCCACCTATGATTTAAAAATGGGTGTGCTGGCCAGTATGATGTAAAAAATGATCCATCAACAAATGGATAGATCATTAACGCATTAAGCTTATTAATTTAAAGATTATTTCTTTTTTGATGTTATTATCATTCTACCCATCATCATCGGTTCAACTTTCTTAAGCTCAAGTTTATTTTGTTTTTCTTTAGAAAAATCAAGGGTTAGAAATGCCGAATAACGGAGGCTCTCTACCATCAGTTGATTTTTACTGATATCAAATTTTTTATCCAGGAGGATTTCGTATCGGCCATTTTTATCTGTTAAGGTGGAATATTTGGTGTCTAAAATAAACAACTTAATTCCGGCGACTGGCTTTTTATCTGCTCCAATAACATAACCATATATTTTTGCGGGCACAACCGGCTTTTCACCATAGGCTTTGTAGCCGATCGTTTTTGTGATTTCTACTGGTGTTTTCAACTTCCCGGCCTTTGCATCCATTACAAAGATGCTCATGCCAATGGCTAAAATACCAAGGTACCTCATCCAATCTCTATTCTTTGTTGGAACAACAGTTAAATGATAGTTGAGCTGGTTTAACTGGTTTTGACTTATTCGACCGCATACGGTTGAGCACGCATTTGCCAGCACATTGATAATTTCGGCATTGGAATAACCCGAAAAATCGATCACATTTTTATTGCAAGCTGAGCAAAACCTAAAGCCGTCGCTTTTTTCCATGTCATCCCAGTTTTGTGTACAGGGTTCAGCTATGGTAACTTCGTTTATTTTGTTTTTCATCAGGCTAATTTTCATAGATGATGAAACTTTCAGCCGGATTCCACAAAAAGTTTTAAATAAACTTCAGGAGTTCATTATAAAGCTTTTCTGTGGGCAAGCCCATTACGTTTGTATAAGAGCCTTCTATGCGTTCTACGACAACAATACCCCACCAATCTTGCACGCCATAGCTACCAGCCTTATCAAAGGGTTTATAATGATCGATATAGAAATCAATTTCTTCAGCTGTAACTTCCTTGCAGTAAACTATAGTGCGGTCATAAAATGAATGTATCTGGCCTCCTTTAGCGAGCGTTACCCCTGTAAAAACCTCGTGTTTACTGCCCGATAGCTTTTTCAACATTTCCTGTGCATGTTTCCTATCCGCTGGTTTACCTAAAATTTCTCCATTTAATGCTACAATGGTATCTGCAGTAATTACTATTTCGCCATCACCGTTAAAGGCACTGGCCTTTTTTTCTGAAATGTAAACCGCTATTTCTGCCGGACTTAAATCTGATGGATAGCTCTCATCTACATCTTTCAGTTCAACTTTAAAATTTAAGCCCATAAGCGTTAAAAGTTCTTGCCTACGGGGCGATTTAGAAGCTAAAATGATTGGTGGAAATTGAACTGACATATCTTAATTTTCCGCTAAAATAATAAAAGCGACCTTAAGCCGCTTTTATTATTTGTATTTTTCAAAGATTAATTATTTCCGCCACCCTGTCTGCGTTTTTCCATTTCGGCACGCATTTCTTTTTGCCAGGCTTCGTAAGCTTTTTTCTGATCATCTGTTAACACTGCAGTGATTTTCGCATCGTTATCTGCGCGCATTTTTTGCATTTTTTCTCGCATCGCATCTCTGTCACTGCCCTGCATTTCTTCGCGCATTTTTTTCATGGTTTCGGCCTGCTCTGTAAAAACAGTGGTCAGCTTTGTTTTCTGATCATCAGATAACTTTAATTTTTCGTCTAACAATTTTACCCTTTCTTCAGGTTTCATCATCATTCTGCCTGGCCCACCGCCTTGTTGCGCATTAGCGAAACCCGCTATACCCAGCATTAATCCGCAAATCATCATTAATTTTTTCATGTTGTTCTTTTATTGTTTTTGGTCCAAATTGAGTTTATTGGAGTGCAAAAGAAATTGAAAGTTTAACTGCTCCATGTAACTTAACTGTTGCAGATTCAATAAATCAATCTTTTAACAATAATACCGGAACATGCGATTTAATGGTTAACCTTTGAGATACACTTTTGTGCAATAAACTTTCAAAAAAACTATATTTCTTTGGAAGTGCAATGATCAACTGGGCCTCTTCATTTTTGGCAAATTTTACAATTCCTTTGATGGTATCAGGATGATCAGCATAGTGGTATTCGGGCGAAAAATCTCCTAACATTTCCTGCAGAAAATGTTCTTCTTTAGAATCAATCGACTGGCCAGAATTGATATTGAGTACCAGAAGTTTTAGTGCGTGTATGCTTAAGATTTTTTTCAATGCCTGCATGGGGATTACCTCTTTAACCTTTTTAAAATCGCAGGCCAAAACGGCTTTACGGATGGATAGATAATCAGCTTTAGGCGGTACAACCAAAACCGGCACAGGACTGGATTTGGAAATTCTAATGGCGTTAGAACCGATATCGCTTTCATCTTTGGCTTTTTTACCATTGCTGCCAATAATAATCAGGTCGATTTCTTCCTTATTCACCCGATTGATGATTGACCTCAATATCGTTTCCCTGGTTAAAGAAACCTCGATTTCGGCATCGGGGTTGATCTCCAACATTTTGACCTTCAGTTTTTCAAGTGCTTCATGCCTGCGTGTCATTTCATAGGCGATATGTTCATCTGTGGTAACCACTAAATCAGGAGTTGGCAGGATGCTTTCGTATGTCGAAACATAATAAGCATTCAGTAATATAATTTTGGCGTTCGCCATTGCGAAACTCAATCTGGCTGCGTATTTCGCAGCATGATCAGCTGTTTTAGAAAAATCAACAGGTACAAGATAGGTGCTCATGTGATTGAAATTATATTTTACAACGATAAATTTAATCAATCGATTGATTAAATTTATTAAACAAATTTCGCTTATAATGTAATATATTGCAAATTTTAGAAAGAAAGAATTATAACGGGAAGGTCATTCTGACTCTTAATTTCCTCCTTTCGACTGAAGTGTAGCGAAACGGGACAATCTATAATATAAAAATAAACCTATCTACTATGCTCCTATTGACAGAATCTACCGGTCCAGTCGTCATTCTCGCGCATGCGGGAACCACGAAGTGCTCAGCGAAGCTAATCTTAAAGCGCTTGCATTAAGATTCCCAATCAAGTTGGGAATGACGATTTCTTTAGGAATATTACTAATAAAAGATATAAATAAACTCATCACTAGTCAACTAATGACGAATGTACCAATACCTAATAACTATTGAACTGAAAAATAAACCTACTTCCCGGAATCAGCCGCATTTGGATTTTCATCATGCCACCTACCCTGCACTTTCATTACTTTCTCGATAATATCACGCACAGCAGTTTTGCCTCCGTTGTAAGGAGAAATGAATGCAGATATTGCTTTTATTTCTTCCACGGCGTCAGCCGGGCAAGTTGGAAGCCCAACAAGTTTCATCACCTTTAAATCAGGGATATCATCACCCATGTAAAGCACTTCTCCTGCAGTGATGCCCTTATCCTGAAGATATTGATTAAAAATGGCTACCTTATCTCCTGTGCCGAGGAAAACATCGTTTATACCCAGATTAAAGAAACGCTTGCCCATGGCAATGCCATCTCCGCCAGATATGATGCAAATATTATAGCCTTTTTTAACAGCCAGCTGCATAGCATAGCCGTCTTTAATGTTAAAAGTACGCAATGACTGACCACTATCAGTAACCTGAACCGATCCGTCTGTAAGCACACCATCTACATCAAAAATGAAAGTGGTGATTTCTTTTAATTTCTGAAGGAACATTTTCTAGTTGGGAGTTGAGAGCCTGGAGTTTAGAGTTGAATGGAGCCTCTAAACTCCAAACCCTTTACTCCAAACTAAAATTACTGATTATCTCTCCACTCGTAAACCCAGGCAGACTGAATTTGCTCCAAATGGCCTTCATTGCTTTCTTCCCTGGTTCCTTTAAAGTTGGGCAATGATAAAACCCATTCTAAAAGTTCGGTAAAGCGAACGCGGTAGATTTTGGCTTCCGTAAAATCATCACCAAATTTCTCATATAAAGACATGGCGATATCTTCATAATCGTTCCAGTAAAAAGGTAAAGCAAATTTATCGTTGTTCATGTTGTTTTGTTGGTTAACTGTTGAAATTGGTTAATCGGTTAACTATTTAAATTGGCTAACCGACTCCCGACTAATGACTTTGGACTGAGGACTAACTAGTGCCCCATAAAACCAGACTGATCTGGAATGGTTACTTCAATATCTCCGTTGATTACCACACACTGGCAACCTAAACGCGAAGTAATTTTCGGGCGAACAGCCCTATCGATAAAATCTTCTTCCTTATCAGAAATCTCTTCGATATTATCCATCCCTTTGGTTACATATACATGGCATGTACTGCAACCACAAACACCCCCGCAGTTGTGCTGTAATTCGATTCCATTATCTAGGCAAACATCTAAAACAGATTCTCCTGCGGCTATTGGCAATTCAATAGATTCGTGATCTGCTTCTTCGAAATTTATTTTCAGTTTAAATATGCTCATAATTATTTTGCAAAAGTAATAAGCAAAAGCCGTAATTATGCTATTTCAGCGTTAATTTTATGCTATTGCTCAATGTTCGATAAATGTTCTGCAATTCGGGCATATCGGTTAACATGCTCAAATGCTTGGTTAAGGTACTTTCATCAGCCCGTACTGCTGGTCCGGTCTGCACGTTTTCTGGCAAATTACCCATAACCTTATCAGCCGTTTCGGCAATTAAAGGCCTGATAATTTCGAAGTTTAAACCATGCTGATTTAAAATTTTATTGGCCAGTGCATACAGGTGATTCGGAAAATTACAGGCAAATACGGCTGCAAGGTGTAATATTTTCCGCTTCTCGCCATTTAACTCATACACCACGCTACTTATTTTAGCTGCAAGACCCTTTAAAATTGCTAATTCATTTTCGCCGTTTGCTTCAATACAAAGCGGAATATTTTCAAATGAAACTTCTTTATTTTTAGAGAAAGTTTGCAAAGGATAAAAAACGCCAGCTTTATCAACTTGCGACGATAAGATATCGATATCGGTAGTGCCTGAGGTATGTACCACCAGGCCAGTTACCTTTTTTAATGATTTAGCCATACTTTCAATGGCATCATCTTTTACCGAGATGATATATAAATCAGCATATTGTTCAAGTTCAGTAAGATCGTTTATACCAATAGCCCCTATTAAATCAGCTAATGATTTTGCATGGTCTAAATTCGGACTGTACACCTGAGTTACCTCTTCACCTTTGTTTTTTAGTGCTTTTGCTAAGTGCGTGGCAACATTACCCGACCCCAATAAAACGATCTTCATGTTTTTATGCGGTTTTGGCCTCTTTTCTCCTTCTGAAAATTGAAAGTAAGAAACCTACCACCATTACAATGGTTCCGGCCCAGTATAAATTGATAAAAGGAAATTCGATGGCTTTAAAAACGACCCAATCTTTGGCCTGTTGTGGTTTCTCAAAAATTTGAAGCTCTACTTTTTTCTCATCTGGCAATACATTCGAGAAACGGAATTTCAGGTCAAGTTCATCTATCTTACGTGCAAAATCAAAAGTATTATTTCCCTTGATCAGGAAAATAGGCTCTGTGTTGTAAATTTTACCCGCAGCATTAACCTCCAAAGGTAAACCTACGGCATAATCTCCCTGTGCCAGGGCTAAATCTTTAGCTGTAGGTTTTCTATCCAGATCTTTCACCGTAACCACTCCACTTGAGGTATGAATGGTATCGCCTACCGAAACCTTCACAATACGCGGTGCCTTGTAATTTTCATCATCAGAATGTCCTTCATGGTCATCATGAGCGCTTTGTTTCACTGCTGCACTGGTAATGTGCGTATACACATCATAAGTAAGATAATGTTTGGTATCAGGAGAAGCAATTAAACCCATTTTTTCATTATCCTGAGTATGTGGATGCAGATTGAAATCTTCCTTAACCTTACCGTCCTTATCCAGAACCTTAAAATTAAGCGTATAAAAAGTATTTGGTGCCTGTGTAGTATCGCTCACATAAGTTACCGTGTACTTACCCATTTGTTTAGGCTCATTTTTATACAACATAATATTTTCACCAGGCTTCTCTGTTTTTTCAAAATCCTTTACCGGAATAAAATTATTGGCATTGATGGATAAAGGTTTGTTTGTAGCGGCAGAAATTAAAGCGCCTAAAATCAAAAAAGCAAAACCAATGTGTGCAATCGCCGATCCGGCCAATTTTGCCCTACCACCAAAAGCCTGATATAATACGCCAGCGTTAGAAAGCACCGCAAATAAACAGCTGAAGGTAATCAGGATATACATGGTATTGGTATAAATCTCTGCTACATATACCAAACCTGCCGTTAATACTATAGAAAAAATGATTACCGAGATCAAGCTGCTATAAAATTTGCGGGGATCTGTTCTTTTGTATTTTAAGTATTGCGAGAAACCTGAAATCAGGGTGATTAATACGGCAAAAGGTGCCTGCCATTGGTTATAATATTTCACCGCATCGATTGGCGGTGTAAAGTTTGTTCCGAAGGCTTTGTTAAAAACAGGAACTGAAGTAGAGAAGATCACCTGGATACAAGCGATGGTTACTACCAAAGCGCCAATAAACATCCAGAACTCGCGCGAGTAAGTTTCCTCATCCTTGGTTGTGATCGGCAATTCTTTCCATCGCTTGATAATCAAAGCAATAGCTAAAACCGCGAAAACTACGTTGTATAACACCAAATGGCCAAACATACCCATATCAGTAAATGAGTGAACGGAAGTATCTCCTAAAATTCCGCTTCGGGTTAAAAAAGAGGCATATAATACCAATAAGAAACTTAAAAACACCAAAGCAATTGCGGTGAAATAAGCATGACCGGTATTTTTATACGCAATCATTACGTGTACTGCACCGATTAAGGTTAACCATGGAATCAGAGAAGCATTTTCAACAGGATCCCAGGCCCAGAAACCACCAAAGTTTAATGCTTCGTAAGCCCAGAAAGAGCCCATAATAATACCTGTCCCTAGAACCATTACGGCAAAAAGCGTCCATGGCATGGCAGGTTTAATCCATTCTTTATATCTTTTTTGCCACAAAGCTGCAATCCCATAAGCGAAAGGAACCACCATACTGGCAAAACCTAAAAACAAGGTTGGCGGGTGAATCACCATCCAATAATTTTGCAGCAATGGATTTAAACCTTTTCCATCGGTTATGAACTTCAAATAGTTTTTATAATTTTCAGGATTCGCAAAAACTACAGGTGCCTGTGCTTTTAGATCTAATGCATCTCTTAAAAGTATAAACGGAGAACTTCCGATCCGCTCGCCAAAAATCTCAACACCTAAAAGCATGGAGGTCAAAAATACCTGTGAAAAAGCCACAACGGTCATTACCGGACTTTCCCATGATTTGGCTTTCCAGATTAACAAGGTACCCAAAAAGGATTGCCAGAAAGCCCAAAGCCAAAAGCTCCCTTCCTGCCCTTCCCAAAATGCAGATATAATGTAATATACCGGGAGTTGTTTTGAAGAATGGGACTGAACATAATAATATTCAAAATAATGGCCAAGTACCAGGTAAAATAAAATAACACCGATCCCGATGATGCTGGCAAAATTTATCAGATACCCAATACGGCCTAAACTTCGCCATGATTTTTCTTCGAAATTTTTATCGCGACTGGCAAAAAAATACGATATGGTGGATAGTAATGATGCACTAAATGCCAGTACAATAAAAAACTGTCCGATTTTACCTGGTAACAGGTGCTCGCCTACAAATTGAATATCCATTAAAATTAGTTATATTTTTTCTCGCCGTATTTACCTACCGTGTCTACTTTACCGTCTTTATTAATCTCTACCAGATTATCATTATACTTTGAAGGGCATTTCATTAAAATTTTCGAGGCATAGAATTTGTCGTGATCCATTTTACCGATAAGCACCAATTTTTCTGATTTTTCGAAATCCTGTGGCTTGGTACCTGCGTAAATCACCTCCCTTACCTCTCCTTTTTCATCTTTCATATGGAATGAAAAACGGTTCGCGTCTTTTACAGCATCGTAGTGAGTACCCATTGATTTTACCCAGTAGCCCATCACGTGCTCTTCTTTTTCAGAAAGGGCAGCCTGTTTGAAATTAGAATAGGTGTCGGTATTTGCATTTAAGCTAAATAAAATTCCAACCGAAATGGCGATGGTAATTAATCCGATGATGGCACTTTTCTTCATGGTAATACTGGTTGTAAAAACTGGCAACAAAGATAGAAAAATAGGCTTAGCCAACATTCTTTTACACTTATCCTGTCTTTATATTGACAATCAGCTGATTTTTGAATCAATTTTTTTTTTGTTTGAGGCCTATATTTATAATCAATCTAAACGAATACTTCAAATCGTTGAAAAAATAGGATGGAAATATTAAGTTTGGTCTTTCCAATCAACATTTACCAGGAATATTGTACCTTAAACCATTACCCCGATTGATATGCTCCTGAAGCAATTATAAACTTTTGTGATTTATTGCTTTTATATCAATTTTACGCACTGTTTGGAGTCGGAAAACATTTTGGCTCCTTTACCCAATAGCACGATTGAAACTGCCCCTTATACCCAACCTGATGGTACGGGATGCCATTTCTTCAATTGGAAGGAGGTGCAGCAGCACTAACCCTTCCTGTGGAATACAAACCTCTCCTTCCAAAATAAATGTATGCGCTATCATACTTGTTCTTTATTTTTTTAATTAAACGTTGATATATTCGTAAGTTCATCACATAAAAACATCTTAAATGCTTCACGACAATTTGATTTTGATTTTGGTTTTACTTTTGGGTGTAACCCTATTGGTAATGGTTGGCCAAAAGATCAAAATCTCCTATCCTATCTTTTTGGTATTGGCCGGCTTACTTATTGGCTTTATTCCGGGTATTCCACATATTAAAATTGATCCTGATCTTGTTTTCCTACTTTTTTTACCGCCTTTACTTTATGAAGCGGCCTGGTTCACCTCATGGAAAGATTTTTGGGAATTCAAGGGTGGTATATTTTTGATGGCAGTGGGTTTGGTTTTTATTACCTCAATGGCTGTTGCCTATGCTTCTGTAACATTTATACCCGGTTTTACCCTGGCACTCGGCTTTCTGCTGGGGGGGATCGTTTCACCACCCGATGCCGTTGCCGCAGCAGCAGTGTTAAAGGGCATGAAGATTCCAAAGGTGGTGAGTACTTTACTGGAAGGAGAAAGTCTGGTAAATGATGCTTCCAGTTTAATTGTGTTTAAATTTGCATTGGCTACCATAGTTAGCGGCTCATTTGTAATGCAGGACGCCGCGGTAAGCTTCGTTACTGTTGCCTGTCTGGGAATTTTAATCGGTCTTGCTATTGGCGGCATATTTTACGTAATCCACCGTTGGTTACCAACAACCGATAATATCGATACCGTACTTACCTTACTTACACCATACTTTATGTACATTACTGCCGAGCATTTCGAAGCATCTGGCGTAATGGCTGTTGTGTCGGGTGGCTTGTTACTCTCCAGTCAATCCCATATCATTTTAACTTCAAGTTCCAGAATTAAAACGGTTAACGTATGGTCATCATTAATATTTATGCTCAATGGTGTTGTATTCATATTAATTGGCCTGGCCCTACCGGATATTGTAAACGGCTTAGGACCTGACTATCCGATAACCAAAGCTATTGGTTATGGATTTGGAATCAGTGTACTGGCACTTTTTGTTCGCATGATATGGTTGGTTTCAACCGCTCAGATTACGCTGCTCTTTAACAAAAAAACACGGATACGTTACCGCGATATGACCTGGCATTCGTATGTGGTGATCATTTACGCGGGAATGAGAGGCGTGGTATCTTTAGCCGCGGCGCTTTCCATTCCGGTAATGATCTCTGATTCGGTAGCTTTTCCTTTAAGAAACCTGATCTTGTTCATCACCTTCGTCGTCATTTTCATTACATTGGTTTTACAGGGACTTACCCTTCCACTGGTGATTAAATGGCTTAAAATTCCGGAGCCTAAAAGCAAATTATCGGAACAAGAGCAGACAAATCAGATTAAACTAAAATTGATCGATCTTTCTTTAGATAAATTAAATGCTGACTATCAGCAACAATGCACGCATAATGAGTTAATGGTTAACTTAAAAGCAGAGTTACACCATTCTTTAAAAGAAAAAAGGGATAATATCCATGCCTATAGAAGAGGGGAAATTGATAAAGAAGATTTGAAAGCTTATCGGGAAATCGTGCTGACCTTGATTCAACTCCAGCGCGATGAGTTACATCATTTAAAGGGCAACAAAAAATACGACGATGAAGTGATCAGAAAAGAAGAATGGCGGCTGGATTTAGAAGAGTTGAGTATTACATCCTAGCATTATTTCATCTGTAATTGTCATATTGAACAATAAGTTATGATAAAAAATTAATATGAGGTACGTTCTCCTTATTATGTTAATAATGGCTTGTCGCTATTTAAGAACGAGGTTATTTTTCCGGTCTTTTTTGTTTTCTGGAAATCAGGTTCCGGAGTTCTTAGGCTATTTCAGCCCTGCTATTGCCTATAGTCCCGATTGGATTTTTTTATAGACAAATTTTGTTCTCCATCGGGAGCTATCCGGCGCTATCAGGTTTATATCATCTGGGCTGGTGTTCTAAAGGAAACCGTTCAATAGCAAAGTTTTTTCATCTTTTAGCCGTGGTTCGTGTCTTCACGAACCTATTATTTAATGATTGGTTGATAGCCAAAATAGGCAACTACACCACCTTAAAAATAGATTACTGCCCAGGCCACCCGGCCCCATGCCTCGTTGAGGGTAGGCGGCCAATGTCTTTTAGTTAAGAAATAAATCATAATAAAAATCCCTGCAAATTTTTCATCTGCAAGGATTTTCGCTTTAAAGCTTTAGTTGCCTATGGCCAAACACCTAAATTCATGTAAGAAACCGCAATTTTATCAATCGAATTAACGAAAGCAGCCGTTCTTAATGTTTTAGTACCCGGTTTGGTCATCAACGTTTCACGGATCTCGTGGTAGGAATGGATCATGGTATCTTCTAAACCAGAGTTAACCAGCTCCATTTCAGATGCACCTTTTACAATCATTAAACGGTGTTCCGGAAGGATCGTTTTACCCGTCAGATTCTCTAAAGTATTGATCAGATTGGCATTTGAGTTGGCGGCATAACGGTTTTCCATACGACCGAAAGCTACGTGTGAAAGGTTTTTCAACCACTCAAAATAAGAAACCGTAACACCACCCGCGTTACAGTACATATCTGGAATGATAATACCTCCCATTTCGGTGAAAATAGCTTCCGCTTCCGGTGTAGTTGGTCCGTTTGCACCTTCTGCAATAATTTTCGCTTTAATATTGCGGATATTAAGTTCTGTAAACTGGTTTTCCAAAGCTGCCGGAACAATGATATCACAATCCTGCTCTAAACCTTCCATAGAATTTTTAAAACTGGTGGCGCCAGGAAAATCCAAAATGGAACCTGTGTTTTTACGGTGTGCAAAAACCTCATCAACGTTTAATCCATCAGGATTGTAAATCGCGCCTTCAAATTCACAAAGGCCAACAATGGTTGCACCAAATTCAGATAAGAATTTAGCGGAGTGATAGCCCACGTTACCTAAACCCTGAACGATTACCCTTTTATCGCCCAAACCGGCTTTAAAGCCCAGTTTAGCCATATCTTCCGCAACCTCAACACATTCGCGTACAGCATAAGCTACACCACGGCCTGTAGCCTCTTTACGGCCACGGATACCATGCAAAGCAATCGGCTTACCGGTAACGCAGCCCAATGCATCTAGCTGACCAGGATTCATGGTCATATAAGTATCGGCAATCCAGCTCATTTCGCGTTCGCCAGACCCATAATCAGGTGCAGGAACATCAATACCGGGGCCGATAAAGTTTTTCTTAATTAATTCTGTGGTATAACGGCGGGTTATGGTTTCTAACTCTGCAACACTATATTGTTTAGTGTTGATTTTTATACCTCCTTTTGCTCCTCCAAATGGAACGTTGACAATAGCGCATTTGTATGTCATCAGGGCCGCAAGCGCCATCACTTCATCTTCATTAACCATTTCACTGTAACGGATACCACCTTTTGTAGGGCTCATGTGGTGAGAGTGCTCTACGCGCCAGGCGTCAATTACTTCAAAACCGTTTCCACGGCGGATGGGGAACTGGAAACGATATACACTATTACATGTTTTAATCTGGTTCAATAAACCTTCAGGATGATTGGTAAATTGAGCCGCACTGTCAAAGTTTTTACAAACATCTGCAAAGAACTTGTTCTCGTCTGCTAGATTAGCCATTATTTATTTTTTATATTGAATAAGTTTTCGTTGCAAAATTGCCTAAAAAAAATGCACATATCCAAATGCAAAAATACTTAGTGTACAGCTAACACCACCCTGGGGAGAACAGTTGAAAGGTTTTATACCCATTAGGTGAATCTGTTCAAAAACAATATTTAAACAGGTTTAAACGCCGATATACCCACCCGTCGACTGCAATAAAACGACTAATTTAATAGGTTTTTTATGGATTAATCTGATAAAAAAAAATTATAAAAAAAATATCCACAAGACCATTTTATTGAAATACTGATTAATCGACGAACAAAAACACCATCTTAATTACGAATATCGTAATTTCACATCAAAAGATATGACATAAAAAAAGAGATCAAGATATTTGATCTCTTCTTAAAAATTATCAAGGATATTGCAATTACAACCTTTTACTTACTTGCTGATCTGGTTTTCTTTTTCGATTTTCTTTAATCTTTTATCGATCGAGAAAAGGTAGGCAAGCAAGCCTACCAGAATAATTACGATGCAGATGACCACCACGTAAATTTTTCCATTACTACGAAGACTATCGGCCATTTCTACGCCATTATTTTGTGCAAATAACTGCATTGTGGCCATCATTAATATCAGGGAGAAAAATATCTTTTTCATTTTAGTTATGTTGTTGTTTATTCTCAATAGTACGTATTCTGAAACGGATGGTATATACCCAGTAACCGATCAAAATCCAACCTAAACACGCAGGGTAAAATACCATGCGCATGCGACTATCTAAATCGTAACTGTTAAAACCCGGGTTACCGCCATTGCCCGGATGTAAGGAATCTTTCAAACGGGGTAAAACAAAAAGTAATACCACCATCATCGGGAAGGCAAAAATATTGTAAATGGCAGAAATCTTTGCTCTTTTTTGCTCTTCGTCAATGGCATTCCGGAGAATCAAATATGCAAAATAAAGCAATATTGAAATGGCCGCAAAATTCTGCTTAGGATCAAAGCTCCAGAACTGTCCCCAGGTAAATTTAGCCCAGATGGCACCGGTAATTAAACCTAAAATACCAAAAATAATGCCGGCGTTAACACTTTCAACGGCTTTGATATCATCGATTTCACTTTTGGTGCTCAATGATTTTACGCTATAAAAAACAGAGATCGAAAACAGTACAATCATGGCAAACCACATGGGTACATGGAAATAAAGATTCCTGATTGTTTCATTCAATATCGGCAAATGAGGTACCCCAAGCAATAAACCTGCTATTGCAGTATAAATTACCAAAACCGAACCTAAAATTTTCCACCAAGTTTTATTCATGCGTATATTTAATTTTGAATGTTGATTCCATCATCCGTTTTCCACCCTCTATATTTAATCCCTCCAAAGGTAAGGAAATAACAACAAAGACGTGGCCACTACAAGTACATTCACCACCAGCAACATGGTTATTTCATCATAGCTATTTTCCCATGGCAAGCCATCAACCGCATTTTTAGCGAGTTTAATTAATAAAATCAGTACCGGAATAATGATCGGAAAGCTTAAGATTGCCATTAGCATACCCCCATTACCGGCTTTGCTCGCTATGGCCGAAACCATGGTAAATACCGTAGAAAAACTGATGCTCCCCAAAACCACAGCTACGTAATACAACAATAAATCAGGCGGAGTAAAAGAATCAAAAACCAGGGTATAAAAACCTAAAGCAATGGTGGTTAATACCAGCATCAGCAGCATATTATATACCGTTTTAGAAATTAAAACCGCAGCAGGACTTGCCAAAACGTAACTATACAGCTGCTGACCTTTGGTTTCCTGCAAAAAACTTTTCGATACGCCATTAATGGAGGCAAAGAGCATGATGATCCAAAACAAGGCATTCCATGTAAGTTTATCGCCCAGGCTAACAAAAGACAGGTAACAGGTAAAAATAGTAGAAATTACATAGAGTAATACACCGTTAATGGTATATTTGGAACGCCACTCCAATAATACTTCCTTGTGAATTAAATATTTAACCTCTTTGGCCAATTGCATAACCGCAAAGATACTTTTATTGATAAATATTGCGCGCTTAAATTGTTGTATTGTTGTAATTTTGTTTGGCCACTCATTTAGCCACGAAGACGCAAAAAAAGATTTAACGACAGACAAAAAGGATAAACACAGATGGCTTTTATCAGAAGGTTTATCGGCAATTAGTGAAAATTTGCTATTCAATCTGAGGAAAAAATAAAAATATGAACTACGCATCAGTTATCACATCTCCTATCGGCCAGATAACCATCCTTGCCGATGATGAATTTGTACATGCTGTAACTTTTGCTGAAACAAATATTGAAGGAGTTACCGAAAATCGGCTCACTTTAGAAGTTGCCCAGCAATTGGGTGATTATTTTGAGGGTAAGTTACAGCAATTCAATTTCCCAATAAAACAAAAAGGCACCGAATTTCAGCAGGAAGTCTGGCAGCATTTATTAACTATCCCTTTTGGCGAAACCATCTCCTATGCTAAGTTTTCTGCCCACCATCCATTAGCCATACGGGCTATTGCTGCCGCAAACGGAAAAAACAATATGGCCATTATAGTACCCTGCCATAGGGTTATTGGCAGTAACGGCAAACTGGTGGGTTATGCCGGTGGTTTGTGGCGTAAAAAATGGCTGCTGCAGCACGAACGTGAAATTGCCAAAAAGGGACAAGCGGAATTAAAATTTTAAAACCATATTTGGAGATGAATACAGATCAAGCCGGAACACCAAATAATTACCTGAAAGCTATTCGTTTAATTAA
Source organism: uncultured Pedobacter sp. (assembly GCF_913776295.1). Lineage (GTDB taxonomy): Bacteria > Bacteroidota > Bacteroidia > Sphingobacteriales > Sphingobacteriaceae > Pedobacter. The sequence continues at coordinate 68,475 of NZ_CAJYOJ010000088.1, read as the reverse complement.
TATCGGGGAAGATAGATGTGCATTCGAAATTGGCAAAATCCCAATCCGCCAGCATATCAATGCCCATTATTTTTTCGCCCAAACCGATGTATCTACTTTAGAAAACATCCCACACCCTGCCCCGCGCCGCCAGTATGTAATTACTTTAAAAGGAAAACTCCGTTTTACCGTAAGTAATGGCGAAACCTTTATCATTGAGCCGGGGATTATACTCATTGCCAATGATACCCGCGGAGAAGGCCATACCTGGGAAGTTGTAGATGGCAATGAATGGGAAAGAATTTATATTCCGCTGGAGGATGGTAGCGATGACTACTTTATAGCTGATTAAAAGCTCAAAACCAGGATGAGGTCTTTTTCGTAAATCATATTAAAAACCGATGATATGATGAAAACGATTTGCTCCCTCCTTTTTTTTCTTTTCGCCCATTTGCCAGCGGAAAAAAATGTTCCCGTGGCCAGATTAGATTTAAAAAAATACGCCGGAACGTGGTATTCATTGTATTCCATCCCAACCATTTTTGATAAAGGCAGCAGGGAAACCACTACAACGTACACGTTAAATAAAGATGGCTATTATAACGTCGTTACTACCTATAAAAAACCGGGAGATGAAAAGGTTTATTCCAGAACATCGAAAATGTTTCCATCAGAAAACGGAGATAAAGGAGCTTTACAGGCGCAATTTATCTGGCCGATAAAGGTTGACTACTGGATTATCGAACTGGCAGATGATTACTCCTATGTAGTAGTAGGGCACCCCGATCATAAATTTTTGTTCATCATGAGCCGCGACCCGGCAATGCCGAAGAAAACCCATGATGAAATTGTGGCCAGATGCAAAGCTAAAGGATACGAGGTGGCAAAATTAACCTCACAATTGCATGAAAAAGGTTAAACTGCTATTTTGTCGCTACGTTTAATACTGAAAAGCATTAATATAACGCCGACCAGAAGTACAATCCACCCCCATTGAAAATGAACTACTTTGCCGATCAGTTTATTCGCAAAACCATATTTGGTGTAATTATGTGCCGTAAAATAAACCGCAACAACTGCTAAAACATACCAGATAGCCATGATGAAACTCATGAACCGGAATGCTCCCACCTTTCTGATAAACAGGAACAATACCGAAATGGCAATGATGGCATAAGTAATAAAAAATAAACGCGCATCAGATTGATATAAGTTCCAGTTACCCTTTATCGGGACTTTCAACATGGGGCAGAACCCTGCAATAACACATAACAAAACGCCTAACCAAGCTCTGAATTTATTTAATACTAACATAGTTTTAAGATGATTAATTTGATTTTAATATCTGGAAGGTTTGTAAAATAAGGCAATGAGTATCACTAACTGTCTGGCATTTTTTTTAACGAACAATAATCAATGACCAATCACTACTAAAAAATAACCAATAAACTAATGACCAATGGCTAATAAACCAACCTACTGCCCTTCGATAATACCCATCTTATCCGCAAAATGGGCACAATAATCGCGTAAATCTTCTACAATCAGGGTTTCGCCGGTTGCCTTTAAAAAGCTATCACCCATGGTTTGAAGGGTTTCGTAGAAGAAACGTTTCATCTCATCTACTGGCATATCTTTTGTCCAAAGATCTATTTTTAATGTATTTTTATAATTGTGATCCCAAACGGATAAAAACATAGCCTTTGCAGGCACTTTATCAGCATTTCCAGAATCTGTACTCTCCCAAAGGATATTATCAGGGTTGTTGCCTTCGTCTAACTCAACCGTTAGTTTTATTTCTGCTTTTTTCATATTTTCAAAATGGATTTCGCCGACGAACGGTTTACCCCAATTCATCAGCATTTTATTCGGGGCAAAGATGATGATTTTACCAAATACTTCGCTTTTGTTTTACACCAGTTTTTGTAATATTAACATCAATATTGAGGCGTTAACTATAAACAACAGTTCTACTATCCAGATCCGTTTAATGTTTTTTAAAGTAAAACGGAATATCAGATCAGTTATAAAAGTAACTACAACCAGACAGCCCAGAATGAGCAAATAGAAACCACTGAAGTGAATCTGACCTCTTGCGGGATTTTTTTCAGAAAAAAGACCAGCTACCATCAAGCCCAAGCCAATGGCACCAACAATATTTAATGGCGTAACGCGAAGCTTCATCATTACTTTTTCTTATCGAAACGTTTGCCCTTTTTAAAACTTTTAACTGCCTTACCCGCCTTTGCCTTGGCTTTATCTCTAGCCTTCTGCTCTATGGCCTTTGCATTTTTCTTTTCGTGGAAAGCACCTTTAAAGTCAGGATCTTCCTTACGTTTCTGCAGGTCAATTTCCTTAGCTATTTGCTGCCGCTCTTCATAAGGCGTTTCTTCAATAAAAACACCATGTGGAATAGCTTCAACCGGGATGGACTGGCGGATGAGCTTTTCAATTTTACGGACGTAGTATTGTTCGCCTTCAGTAGCAAAAGTTATGGCATCGCCCTTGGCAAAAGCCCTACCGGTACGTCCTATACGGTGCACATAATCTTCGATAATGATGGGTACATCGAAATTGATGACATGACTTACATCGCTAACATCTATACCCCTGCTGGCTACATCTGTAGCTACCAAAACCCTGATATTTCCTTCTTTAAAACTGTTAATGGAATTAATCCGGGTATTCTGACCTTTATTCGCGTGTATTACACGAACATTCTCCGCGCCATATTTACGTTCGATAAAACTAAAAATGTTATCGGCAACTGTTTTGGTTTTACAGAAAATGATCAAACGGGTAAAAGCCTCATCATTCTTCAGCAAATATTGTAATAAGTTCAGCTTTGTTTTAAAGTTAGGAACAAAATATAGGGTTTGTGTTACGTTTGCCGCAGGAGTTGCCTGCTCAGCCGTTTCAATAATGGTCGGGTTTTTTAGAAAATCGCCTGCTATTTTCTGTACCAGATCACTCATCGTTGCAGAAAACAGTAAATTCTGGCGTTTGCGTGGCACCACTTCCAAAATTCTGTGTATCGAGCCGATAAAGCCCATATCCATCATTTTATCAGCCTCATCCAGTACCAAAAATTTTAAGCTTTGGGTATTAATATCACCTGTTAAGTATAAATCAAGGAAACGTCCGGGTGTGGCAATCAGAATATCAATGCCTTTTGCCAGTTGTTCCTTCTGCGTTTTTGGTCCAATACCACCAAAAATCACTAAGGAACGCAGATCGGTATAACTAGAGAACAGTTTAACCTGTTCTTCAATCTGCATGGCCAGTTCTCGGGTTGGCGATAAAATCAGCGCACGGATATTTTCGCCTTGCGCGTATTTCAGCTGCATTAAAATCGGCAATACAAAAGCAGCCGTTTTTCCGGTTCCGGTTTCGGCAATACCAAAAATATCCTGACCAGATAATATGGGCGCAATTGCCTTTTCCTGTATCGGCGTAGCAACGGTGTAACCCGCATCGGCCACAGCATTTAAAATTTGCCTGTTTAACTTAAATTCTTCGAACGGTTTTGCCATAGCGCACAAAGATAGTTTATTTGAGCCGAAAAGGCTCAAATAAAGTCCGGAGTTCGGAGTCTTCAGTCTTGAGTCTTACATTAAAAAAATTAAAGCTATAAATCCTCAGGTTAAATCAGCTAATTTACAATTTAAACGCTTAACCAATTTAAACAGTTAACCCAAATTATTACCTTTGAAACCATGAATACTTACCTGATAAAAGCTGCCACCATTGTAAATGAAGGACAAAAAATTGTAGCGGATGTTTTAATTAAAGATGGTTTGATCGATAAAATCGGACAGAATCTTGCTGCGCCCGGTGCACAGGAAATTAATGCCGAAGGTCAGTATCTTTTACCAGGTATGATTGATGACCAGGTGCATTTCCGCGAACCTGGCCTTACGCACAAAGCCGATATTTTTACCGAGAGTATGGCTGCCGTTGCCGGTGGGATTACTTCTTTTATGGAAATGCCTAACACCGTGCCCAATACCTTAACACAGGAATTGCTTGCCGATAAATACGACATTGCCGCACAAACCTCGCTGGCCAACTATTCGTTTTACATGGGGGCCAGTAATGATAATATTGAGGAAGTATTAAAAACCGATCCGAAAAATGTTTGCGGCATCAAGGTATTCATGGGTTCATCAACCGGGAATATGCTTGTTGACAATGAAAAGACCTTAGAGCACATTTTTAGTAAGGCTCCTATACTTGTGGCTACACACTGTGAAGATGAAGCCACTATCCGCCATAATCTGGCGGAATATAAGGCTAAGTACGGCGATGACTTAACCATTGAGATGCACCCGTTGATCCGTAGCGCAGAAGCTTGCTATAAATCATCGTCACTAGCGGTAGAACTGGCTAAACGCTACCAAACACGTTTACACATCCTCCACATATCTACGGCTAAAGAAATTGCGTTATTCGACAATACTATCCCATTAAAAAATAAAAAAATTACGGCCGAAGCCTGTGTACATCACCTTTGGTTTAACGATAAAGATTACACCCAAAAAGGCAATTTTATTAAATGGAATCCTGCGGTAAAAACCGAAGATGATCAGAACGGGGTTTTAGCTGGCGTTTTAAACGATCACATCGACGTTATTGCTACTGATCATGCTCCACACACCCTGGCTGAGAAGCAACAGGCTTATGCGCAGGCCCCTTCGGGCGGTCCCCTGGTACAACATGCTTTACCGGCGCTACTGGAAATGCATTTGCAGGGTAAAATCTCCTTGGAAAAAATTGTCGAAAAAACGGCGCATAACCTCGCGATCTGCTTTGATATCGAAAAGCGGGGCTTTATCCGTGAAGGTTACTGGGCTGATCTGGTGCTGGTTGATTTAAACGATCCATGGAAGGTAACCAAGTTGAACAATTTTTACAAATGTGGCTGGAGCCCTTTTGATGGCGATACTTTCCAGGCAAGTATTACACATACCTTTGTATCAGGCAACCTGGCTTATGTTAAAGGCAAATTCACTACAGACCAGATAGGCAGACGATTAAATTTTACCAGATAGATTTGTTATATTTGTATTTCACAATGAAACGACATGGAAACATTAATAGTACATCCAAAAAATAAAGAACAATTGTCCGCTTTAAAGGCATTTATAAAAGCCTTAAAGATTGATTTCACTACTGAAAAAAGTACTTATAATCCGGAATTTGTTGAGAAAGTCCTAAGAGGAGTAAATGCTAGAAAAGCTGGAAAACCTGGGCATAAAATTGAAGTTGACACGATGTGGAAATAATATAAGTCGTTTTATTTAACCTGGTAATTGTATGCAAATAGAATTACATGAGCAAGCAATTACTGATTTAGAATTTTGGAAGAAATCAGGTAATAAGGCAGTTCAGAAAAAAATACAGCAATTAATCCTATCAATTCAACAAAATCCCTTCATGGGTAGTGGTAAGCCAGAACAACTAAAACACGATTTATCTGGCCAATTGTCTAGAAGGATAAATGCAGAGCACAGAATTATTTACGATGTAATAGACGATATTTTAAACATCTATTCATTAAGAGGTCATTATAAATAATTAATGATATCACGTCCATTATTTTATAAATCATTTATTTTTATTGGGCTTGCAAGCCTTATCTTCCTTTTCGGCTTCTTTCCTTCCCTTGTCCAAAAATATTATTCAACAGGTTTTTATCCTTACATCTCTTCAGCCTTAAGATTTATATCTGCTCTATTTCCTTTTGCTATCGGAGATATCATTTATGCTTTGCTAATTTGTTCTGTGCTTTATAAAATCATTAGATTTTACAAAAGGCGTAAATCCTTAAAAAAACAGGATAGAATTATTATTCCCTTACAGATTTTAAACTTCTTTTTAATACTCTATATCGTCTTCAAAATAGTTTGGGGTTTGAACTATAGCCGGCCAAGCATAAGTGAAGAATTGGAAATCGGTAACGAAAAATATAATATTAAAGAACTGGTTATTCTGGGCAATTATTTCGTTGATAAAACCAACAGCTTAAAATTGAAGCAAGTTAAAGTGCCTGCTTACACCATCAAGGATCTCGAATCTAAATCTGTAGCAGCGTATTTACTCATGGCTAAAAGAAACAAGGTATTCAGTTATGATAATCCTTGTTTAAAGGCCGTCTTAAACTCATGGATCATCAGTAAAATTGGTATTGAAGGCTATTATGCTCCGCTTACCGGAGAAGCCAATATGAACATGAATTTGCCTGATTTTGTTAAACCTTACGTGAGCTGCCACGAAATTGCGCACCAGTTAGGTATTGCCTATGAGGATGAAGCTAATCTTCTAGGCTACCTTACAGCAAGCAATAGCCCTGATTTGAATTACCAGTATTCGGCCAATTACGAAATGCTCAGGTACATCTTATTTGAGATCAGAATGAAATCGCCGGATGATTACAAATTATTGCACGACAAGCTTTTACCACAGGTGTTAGCCGATTTTAAAACGGAAAAAGAATTCTGGCGAAAATATAATGGCGATATGTTCGGTTACATGGATGCCGCTTTCGATCGTTTCTTAAAACTAAATAACCAGAAAAAAGGGATCGATAGCTATCAGGATATTGTAATTTGGTTATGGAATATTTATAAGTCGGAAAGTCAGGCGTCCGAAAGCCTGACGACCAGGCGCTAAAAGACATTCTATTTTTAGAAGTTTCAGTGATCAGTCATTACCGAAGCATATTAACTGAAAACTGTAAACTGTAAACTAATCTACCCATGTATGGCCTCCTTTGTCCCAAAACTCTGGATCAGTTCTCCTTCAAAATCCAGCCATTCTTTCCAGCGTTTATCCACATCTACATCGGTACTATATTTACGTGCAAAGTTTAAGAATGTGGTGTAATGGCCTGCCTCCGAAACCATCAATTCATGGTAAAATTTGGCCAGTTCTTTGTCCTTGATGTTTAAAGAAAGCACCCGGAAACGTTCACAACTCCGGGCTTCAATCATGGCTGCAAACAAGAGCCTGTCGATAAAAGCCTGGTTACGGCTCCCGTCTTTTTTACTGAATCTTACCAGTCGCCCTACATAATCATCCTTACGCTCGCGGCTTAGCGTAAAACCCCGCTCTTTAATGATATTGATCACCATTTGAAAATGCTGCATTTCCTCAATGGCAATAGCCGTTAACTCATCAACCAGTTCCTGGTGTTCAGAATTTTGTGTAATTAAAGTGATGGCATTACTGGCAGCTTTTTGTTCGCACCAGGCGTGGTCAGATAAAATTTCCTCTAAGTTCGATTCCGCAATATTTGCCCAACGCGGGTCTGTCAATAATTTTAATCCTAACATGTAATGGTGAATTAAGCTGCAAAATTAATAATATTTAAGATACGTTTATATATCCCGCAGATTTAGTAAATAATCGCAGATCTGGATTTTAATCTGCGGTTATCACATTTATCTGCGGGAGCAAAAAAAAAAACTTATTTTGTAGAAAATTAAATCATGACCGCAAAGAAATTATTAATTATTGGATTGGTTTGGCCCGAGCCTGCTTCATCTGCAGCAGGCACAAGAATGGTCCAATTGGTTGATTTATTTCTGGCTAATGGTTATCAGGTCACTTTTGCTTCGGCAGCATCTAAAAGCGATTTCAGTTATGATTTCAGTCATACTGCCGTTTTAGAACAGGAGATTAAGTTAAATGACGAAAGCTTCAATACTTTTTTAAAAAGGTTAAATCCTGATATCGTGATGTTTGACCGCTTTATGATTGAAGAGCAATACGGTTGGAGGGTGCAGCAGGAATGCCCGCGTGCCTTGCGGATTTTAGATACCGAAGATTTACATTTTTTACGGCAAGCGCGACAGCAAAGCACCAAAAAGCAGGATGCAATAAACCTATTTTCTGATACCGCCAAGCGCGAAATTGCAGCCATCCTCCGTTGTGACCTGTCTTTGATTATTTCTGAAGCGGAAGTAAAGCTGCTTGAAGAGCAATTTAAAATTGATGATAGCTTATTATATTACCTGCCCTTTTTAGAACAGGAAATTACTACACATACCATCCAAAATTGGATTCCATTTGAAAACAGGGCGGACTTTGTTTTCATCGGGAACTTTTTACATGAACCTAATTGGCATACGGTGCAAACCTTAAAAACCAAAGTATGGCCCGTACTTCGAAAAAAACTGCCCGAAGCTAACTTGAACGTTTACGGCGCTTACCCCTCGCAAAAAGTATTTCAGCTCGAAAATAAGGCAGAACGGTTTTTCATTAGAGGTAGGGCCGCAAATGCACAGGAAACCATTGCCAGGCACAAAATTTTACTTGCACCGATCCAGTTTGGCGCAGGTGTTAAAGGCAAATTTATTGATGCCATGTTAACCGGTACACCATCGGTAACCACAACTATTGGCGCCGAAGCCATGAAAGGCGAGCTGCCCTGGAATGGCGTTATTGAAGATGATTTAAACAGTTTTGCCGAGCGGGCTGCTCAACTATACCAGCACGAACCCGAATGGCATGCCGCACAGCAACACGGCATCCAAATCCTTAACCAGCGTTATACTGCCGCTGCTTTCGCTGCCCCTTTTATGAAGAAATTAAATGAATTGCGCTCTGCCTTAACTATGCACCGACAGAATAACTTTATTGGCCAGATTTTAAACCACCATACCCTTCAAAGCACGAAGTACATGAGCCTTTGGATTGAAGAGAAGAATAAATAGTCCGAAAGTCGGAAGTCAGAGGTCGGAAGATATAGAGGCTAAATTTATAGGATTAGTTTAAATCCTGTGATGTTCTTAAATGCCTTATATGGTAAATAAAGCCAACGGTCAGGAGGTCAGAGGTTCGAAGATATAGAAGTTAAAGTATAAGATCATTGTAAATCCTACTATGTTCTTAAATATCTTATATGGTAAATAAAGTTAGAAGTACGAAAGTCAGAGGTCCGGTGATATAAGAGTTAAGGAATGGGGGCAATTTTATGCTCCATCATGCTCTTGAATGTATTATATGGTAAAGAGTCCGAAAGTCAGGAGTCAGAGGTCCGGTGATATAAGAGCTAAAGAATGGGGGCAATTTTATGCTCCACCATGCTCTTAAATGACTTATATGGTAAACAGTCCGAAAGTCGGAAGTCAGAGGTCCGGTGATATAAGAGCTAAAGAATGGGGGCAATTTTATGCTCCACCATGCCCTTAAATGTCTTATATGGTAAACAGTCCGAAAGTCAGGAGTCAGAGGTCCGGTGATATAAGAGCTAAAGAATGGGTAATTTATAATCAACCATGCTCTTTGATATCTTATATGGTAAAGATTCCGAAAGTCGAAGGTCAGAGGTCCGATGATATAGAAGTTAAAGTATAAGATCATTACAAATCCTACGATGTTCTTAAATATCTTATATGGTAAATAAAGTTAGAAGTCCGAAAGTCGGAGGTAGGATGATATAAGAATATAAAAATTTTACGTTAATAACCACATCATCTTCCGACTTCGGTCTCCGGACATCCGACTTCCAAACAAAACTAATTGACTTTTAAAAAACATTCAGGTTCTGAAAGCTAGGAACAATATTGTAAATTTGCGCCTATGGCAAAAATATCGATTAACCTTGCTACAGGTTCGTTTCAAAAGGAAGAAATTATCGTCGGAATAGATTTAGGTACCACCAATAGTTTGGTTGCATTTATTAATCCCGATAAGAATCCTCAGGTCATTAACGATTCTGGCAAAGGCGTATTGGTGCCATCGGTGGTTTATTTCAACAACCAGAACGAAGCAGTTGTCGGTAACGAAGCTAAAGAATTTTTAACCACTGATCCATCGAACACCATATTTTCGGTTAAAAGATTATTGGGTCGCTCGTATAAAGATGTAGCTGATCATGCCGCTACTTTTTCATATAAAATTATCGATGACGATACCGATGCATTGGTAAAAATCCAGGCCGGAAACCGTTTTTATACACCGATCGAATTATCTGCAGAGATATTAAAAGAGCTAAAAGCAAGAGCTGAGCATGCCTTAAAAACACCGGTTAACAGGGCTGTAATTACTGTTCCGGCTTATTTTAACGATAGTCAGCGCCAGGCCACCCGCGATGCCGGAAAACTGGCAGGTTTAGATGTAATGCGTATTGTTAATGAACCTACCGCAGCCAGTTTGGCTTATGGAATTGGTTTAGATCCTTCGCAACAAAAAACAATTGCCGTTTACGATTTAGGCGGAGGTACTTTTGATGTTTCTATCCTACAGATCCAAAATGGGATTTTTGAAGTATTGGCCACCAATGGAAACACTTACTTAGGCGGCGATGATTTTGACCGGGCTATTTTAGAATACTGGATTGCTCAGAACAAACTTGAAGTAACTGCGCTGGCTCAAAACAATGTTTTGATGCAAACGCTTAGGCTACAGGCCGAGGCAGCAAAAAAAGCCTTATCAAGCCAAAATTTATATAATGAAAAAGTGGGCGAAATCTGGTGTACACTTGATAGGCAAACTTTTGAGCAATTGATTGCTGCAAAAGTGGAAGAAACCATTACAGCCTGCAAAAACGCACTGAAAGATGCAGATTTATCTGCAAATGATATAGACGAGGTTATTTTAGTAGGAGGTTCTACCCGTACACCCTATGTAAAGCAGGCAGTGGAGCATTTCTTCGGCAAAAAACCTCAAGACAATATTAATCCCGATGAAGTAGTGGCTTTAGGCGCAGCCATCCAGGCTGATGTATTGGCCGGAAACCGCTCTGACATTTTACTGCTGGACGTAACCCCGCTATCTTTGGGTATCGAAACCATGGGTGGTTTAATGGATGTCATTATTGCGCGTAATAGCAAAGTACCAACCAAGGCCGGCCGGCAGTATACCACTTCAGTTGATGGCCAGGTAAACATGAAAATTTCTGTTTACCAGGGCGAACGCGATCTGGTTAAAGAAAACCGTAAACTTGCTGAGTTCGATTTAAAGGGAATCCCGGCTATGCCGGCGGGTTTACCTAAAGTAGATATCAATTTCCTTTTAAACGCAGATGGTATTTTAACTGTACAGGCGATAGAACTGCGTTCTGGTGTAAAACAAGAGATTGAGATTACGCCTAGTTATGGCTTAAGTGATGATACCGTTGAAAAAATGCTTTTGGATAGTATTGAGCACGCACAAAGTGATGTACAGCAAAGAATGCTGATTGAAGCCAGAAGCGAGGGTGAGCAATTGCAATACACAGCCGAACGCTTTATCGAAAAACATGCTGAGCATTTGACCGAGGCAGAAATAGCAGAAACTAAAACACATATCGAAGCGCTTAAAACAGCTTTGGGCAGTCAGGATAAAGATACAATTCTTAAAAAAGCCGACGAACTGAACGAATTTACCCGCCCTTTTGCCGAGCGCGTAATGGATGCTGCTATTTCTACAGCCATGAAAGGCAAGAAGATAGAGTAAGTTTTCAGTGGGCAGTTGGCAATTTTTAATTTGCAGTTTTCAGGCGGTAATTTCATTTTTGACATGTCATTCTGAACTTGTTTTAGAATCCTTTTAACTATTAAGACCAATACATTCCAAATCTGCTGAAGATCTTCACCCGATGGAAATCCTGGATATTTTAAAAATGAGCGAAATAATTGGAGGCGTTTATAGTGGATTGACTTCTTCGAAATAAGGTTGATTGTAGATAATATACTGTGTGGGGTCATCATTTCGAGCGAAGTGTAACGTAGCCGAGAAATCTATCATGGCAGATTTCAAGCGGCCTGTAAGGGAGACCTATCACAGGCGGGCATTTCGCTAAACTACAATTGAGGACGATCTTCCCATATAAATTTGTCCTTTTTTCTTACCATACATCAAAAACCAATAAACCTCCAGTCCTTAACTTTGTTAAAAAAATTTATCAATATGGAATTAGGTATCGGTATGTTTGGCGATTTGCAGATTAATGCAAAAGGAGAAATTCAACCCGCACAACAAAGACTTCAGGAGATTATAGCAGAAATAAAACTAATGGATGAGGTTGGTCTAGATTTCTACGGCATTGGCGAGCATCATCGTCCTGATTATGCCGTATCAAGTCCTGAAATTATACTCGCCGCTGCTGCCACAGTAACCAAAAACATCAAATTGAGCAGTGCTGTTTCGGTTTTAAGTTCATCTGACCCTGTTAAACTATATCAAAATTTTGCAACCATTGATTTGATTTCGAATGGAAGAGCCGAGTTAATGGCTGGTCGCGGAAGTTTTATCGAATCTTTTCCTCTGTTCGGTTATAACCTTCAAGACTATGATGAACTATATGAGGAAAAACTGGAACTACTTCTTAAAATAAATAAGGAACCTAAACTCAGCTGGAAAGGTAAATTCAGGCCGGAACTGAACAACCAGGAAGTTTTGCCAAGAGCAGTAAATGATAATTTAAAAATTTGGGTAGCCGTTGGCGGAACACCAGAATCGGTAGAACGTGCCGGCAGATTGGGATTACCCGTGATGTTTGCCATTATTGGCGGTCAGCCCATACAATTTAAGCCACTATTTGATTATTATAAGCGTGTTTATGAAGCTTATGGACATGACAAGAGTAAGTTTGAAGTAGGTGTTCATATGCATTCATTATTCGGTGAAAACAGCCAAGATATTGCAGATTATTATTACCCCCTTTATTCGGCTCAGATGAACCGCATTGGCCGATCGCGTGGTTGGGCACCTTACCAACGCAATCAGTTTGATGGTGGCAGAAGCAGTAGTGGGGCTTTAATTATCGGCGACGCGAACGAATCGATAGATAAAATTTTGGCCATGCAAGAAACCTTCGGGTTGACACGCTTTTCTGCTCATATGGATGTTGGTGGCCCCTCCCATGCTGCAATGATGAAGTCTATAGAGATTTTTGGGACGAAAATTGCTCCGGATGTAAAAAAAGCGCTAAATAAATAAGATTATTTCTTTTGCCGAAGAATATTCTACTCCTATGTTGATGCAATTTAACCCTTAAATTCGATCTATTTAGCACCAAACTTAGCAGATTAAGATGAACGATGTTATTGAAATCAGATTTAAAAAAAGTAATATCATTTTCAGTATCGTTTTATGTATTTTGGGTTTGGCGCTTTTAATATTTTTTCTCTTTCACTCCTATCTGCCGATTAAAATAATATGCGTGATAAGGATTATTTTCATATTAATTATTCTTGCAGAACGAATTTTACAATTAAAAAAGTCGATAACGGGAGAGGTAGCTTTAAAGTTGAGTAAGGAAGGATTAATAAACTTTACGATAGCAAAAACTGTGAGCATTCCATGGAATGAAATTACAGGTTTCCAAACAGGGCTGTACCGAACCGATTCAATTTTAATAAAGGTCGATAACCCTGGTCAGTACAAAACCACAACACTTAAAAATTGTGCTTCTTTAATTGCCTACCTTAATGATGTGTTTAGTTCAAAACCATATTTATTATGGATAGATATTGACATGCTCAACATTAGAAAGGCCGATCTACTGGCAATTTTGCAGAAGCGTAAACTGCATTCTTCTTAAAAATCAGCGTACGTAAATTTACTTTACGTGATTAAATCCAAATATAATGAGCTGGTTTGTAAAGCGATTAAAAAACAAGTAATCACTACCGCCCCTCCCTATCAAGGATGGGAACTAATCCATTCTGTGAAATAAATACAGAAAGTACTTTTGAGTTGTACATCTGATTAACAAATGAACTAAATCATCATACATAAATATAGCTGGTGCGCCCTGATCAAGAACCTTAATATCTCTCATCTACTTTTGTTTATTAACTTAAATTGATATTTTTACATATAATTAATCATTAGGTACAGATCTAGAATTAACCCTCCCATATGAAAATTGAAAGCGCGCTAATCGTAACCCTTACTTTCCTGGTAGCTATAATTGCTTCATGCAAAAGCAAAACCAAACAAATTGAAATCATGCAACAAACTAATTTTGATCAGGCCGTAATTAATGATTTAGCTGCATACAAAAAACTAAATAATCTGATAGTTGAGCATTTGGATACCATTATTAATTTTAGGAAGGCTCAAGTTAACCACTCTGAAGAGATCGACGAGTTCACCTTTTTACATGATGATGAGAAGGAAAACCATTTTATTCAGCAAGAGATTAACTTCAATAACGTACCTGAATTTATTTTACCGAAACTCGATAGTGCTTTTTATGCTATAAAAAAAGGTAAGATTACTGGATTTAGCATAAATAGGAATGGAATGATTGACATGTCTGTGGGGCATCGTTTTGATGAGAAAAACAATTCTGATATTTACGAAAGCCTGGTTTGGAATGCTCCGGAAAATTTGCCACTAAAGTCGACAGCAAAAGACACCTTAATAGACGATGAATGGAGATACATTATTCATGTAGCTAGACGTGGAAATCCATAAGTACTTATGTTCAATCTGCGAAAGCCATTGCTTCTGCAAGAATCTTTATGTTTAACATATTATAAAAATTATCAAAAATAATATAGCCTATCTATTCTGATCATGATGCATAAATTATGCCTCAGTTTGAGCTCATGAGCTCAAAACACAGATGTTAAAATATCGAGATCTTCATTGCTGTATCATTTTCATCAATTTATTCGTTTAGAAACTTCCATATTCCTTATTGTAAAAAAAGCAAATTGCATTCCTTTTTTTTTATATTTGAGTATGAAAAGATTAACGATTTTAGCCGCGTTAATCATCCCTATATTTCTTTGTACCTCCTGGGGTTTCTTTGCACATCAAAGGATAAACAACCTTGCTGTTTTTACTTTGCCTGGAGACATGGTCGGTTTCTACAAAAAAAATATCAGATACATTACCGAGCATGCCGTTGATGCTGATAAACGCAGGTATGCAGATACCCTTGAAGCACCAAGACACTACCTCGATGTAGAAAATTATGAGCAAAATATTGATAGCATTCCAGAAAAATGGGACGATGCACTTGCAAAATACGGACTAAAAAAGCTGAATACGGACGGTATTGTCCCATGGCAGATACAACGAAGCTACTATGGTTTGGTGAAAGCCTTTAAAACGCGCGATTCATTAAAAATCCTGAAATATTCTGCAGACCTTGGGCATTACATTGCAGATGCACATGTTCCTTTACACACTACTGCCAACCACAATGGTCAGCTTACCAATCAGGTTGGTATACATGCGTTTTGGGAGAGTCGTTTACCCGAATTGTTTTCAACTCAATACAATTTTGTTGTGGGAAAAGCGCATTATATTGAAAACCCATTGCAGGAAATATGGAAAGTAATTAAACATACCCATAGTTTGGTTGATACGGTTTTAAGCTTTGAAGCGGAGTTAAATGCATCATTCCCTGCGAGCGAAAAGTACAGTTTTTCAGAACGGAACCATACCGTGCTTAAACAATACTCCAGGGCATATGCAAAGGCCTATCACGATAAGATGAACAATATGGTCGAAAAACAGATGCGAGCGGCCATATTAACCACAGGTTCGTTTTGGTATTCGGCCTGGGTAGATGCCGGACAACCAGTGCTTCAAAACCTGATTAAAATCGAATTATTGCCAAACGAACAACGCGCAGAAAAAGAGACTGAAAATCAATATCAAAAAGGAATACTGATCGGCAGGGAACTTTAGTTACTCGTTAGGATTCTCTCCTTCAATCATTTTTTCTACCTTTTTAGGTTGTAAGCGGCTCCTAATAGCCGCCCAAATGGCAGGAACAAATGTTACGACTGCAATAAAGATGATTACAATTTCAAAATTATTTTTAATTGCCGGAATCTGTCCTAGTAAATAACCGCCAATTAATAAGGCAAAAATCCAGGTAACCCCACCAATGATGTTATAATATGTGAAACGGCCGAATGGCATTTTAGCTATCCCGGCAACAAAAGGGGCTATCGTCCTGAAAATCGGTAAAAACCGGCTGAGCATAATGGCTTTACCACCATGTTTTTCGAAAAATTCGTGGGATTGATGGTAATATTTAAGTTTTAAAATTTTGTTTTTCTCTTTGAATACTCCGGCCCCCAAAACACTTCCCAATTTATAATTAACGGTATTTCCTAAAATTGCAGCAACGATTAATATCAGGAGCATAATCCAAATATTTAAACCTGTTTCATGTTCGCCCGCAATTAAAGCACCCATGGCAAAAAGTAAAGAATCGCCGGGAAGGAACGGAGTTACCACAAAACCGGTTTCGGCAAAAATGATCAGAAATAAAATAAGGTAGGTCCAGGTGCGATATTCGTTAACAATCTGGGCTAAATGAACATCAATATGGAGAATAAAATCTAAAAGCTGCTGTAGTAGTTCCAATTTATCTGATTTTGGGCAAAAGTAAGCATAGTAAAAGAATTATATGCTTTAAATTGTAATAAATAATTAGTTTGCAGGGATGATCCGATTTTTAAGCTCTCCCTTTTTATCACCATCAAACAATATCAGATAAACCCTACCCTTATTAATCGTCACCGAATCTAAGCGCGTAACCACAGGTGGTGGATTTGTTGCAGTGGGACTGGATAATTTAAAAGCATATCTCATGTTCTTATTTACTTTTACTTTAAAAGTTTTCATCTCACCATAACCCAGTAAAGATTCAGTTGGTTTAGCTGTATTTGTACTATCGGTGATCACAATTTTAGAACCAAGTGTATAGCCCAGATTCAAAAGTGTTAGCTTGGCAGAATCCAGATCTGGCCTCACATCGTCCTGATATACTTTTAACTTTGCGGGCTTATCAATGGCTTCCTTAAGATAAAAAACAGAATAATTCTCACCGATTTTAAATTTCTGACCTGTCAAGGAAGCAACATCTATACCCGTGCCAATATTTTTGCTGGTGATGTTAACAACAGAATCGCCAGGTATAACCACATAACTTGTATTGGTATTGTAGGCTACCGAGGCACCGATCTGCCTTCCGTTTAAATAAAAATTTTGGGTGGTATCGGTAGAAGCCACCTGAAAAAAGCGGATTTTAGCATCTCCTTTAATGAAATTATTGTTTTTGATGCACGAGCTGATTAAAATAGCACACGCAACAAGAAAGAATATCCTGGAAAACAATACTGTATTTTTCATATAATTACCAATGCTAATAAAACGTAAAGATAGCAGAAAGCGCAAAAACAGTGAAATTAATTATCGGTAATGATATGTGCAGTCAAAGTTGCGGCGGTAGCACCACTAAACCAAATGGTATAAATTTTACCTCCCTGCAAACTTTTGGCATCAATGGTTTTGATACTGCCTGAACCTACTACAGAATACTTTAAATTTACACCTGTATCAACCGTAAAATAATTTGAGGCTTCTTTAAAAGCGAGGCCATTAACAAATTGTATACCGTCCTGTACCATCACATTTAAACCTGTTGTAAAAGTGGGGGTAAGATTAATCAGTTTAATCTTTGCCTTGGCCGATTCTGTATTGCTCAGATTATCTTCGTAATTAGCAATTTCCAGTTCACCTTTTTTATTGGTCACTAAAAAAGCAGTGTATGTGATAGATGGTGTAAAGTTTAACGAGGTATCTGTCCCCTTATTATTCGTTCCTGTATAAGAAACACTTCTATTACCTGAAGGAATTTTAACATATTCACTTGTTTCGCCAAAAGCCAGAGCCGAAGTGGTTAGTTTTTCATTATCCAGATAAAAATCCTGATGTACATCGGCCGCTGAAGCATTGACCACTTTCAACTTGGCCTGTCCCTTTACTACCTCATCAGGGTTATTTTTTTTACATGATGATAAACTTATACCAAATACTGCAATGAGCAAAATCAGTAATGTAGAGCGTTGGCTATAGATTTTCATTGATTCATCCTGGTTGATTTAAAACAAAAATGGCTTGGTCAAAAACCAAGCCACGTTTATATTAAAAATAATAAACAGTTTTTGTTAATAACTATTGTTTAACATCACAGGCATCACCAACATCAAAACATCTTCATTTTCATCATTGGTTTGTGGAATTAAAAGCCCTGCCCTGTTTGGTGTAGAAAGTTCTAAAGTAACTTCATCACCGCTTAAGTTACTTAACATTTCAATTAAAAAACGTGCATTAAAGCCTATTTCAAGGTCTTCTCCATCATATTGGCAACTTAAACGCTCGTGTGCCTCGTTAGCAAAATCCAAATCTTCAGAAGAGATATTTAATTCGCTTCCGCTGATTTTTAACCTCACCTGGTGTGTGGTCTTGTTTGCAAAAATGACAACCCTGCGAAGGGTATTTAAAAACAAACCTCTGTCAATAATTAGCTTATTAGGATTATTGGTTGGAATAACTGCCTCATAATCAGGATAACGTTCGTCTATTAAACGACACACTAAGTTGATATTTTCGAACTTGAAGAAAGCGCTGGTGGCGTTATAATCAACTGACACATTAATATCAGTTGAAGGCAAGGCAGCTTTTAACAGTGTTAAAGCTTTTTTCGGAAGAATAAATGAGGTAGCTTTATCAGCTTTGCTATCCATACGGCGGTATCTTACCAATTTATGCGCATCGGTAGCTACAAAAGTGATGTGCTGAGGAGATAATTGACAAAACACACCTGTCATCGCCGGGCGTAGTTCATCATTGCTTACCGCAAAAATAGTTTTGGTAATGGCTTCGGTTAAAACGGAGGCCGGTAAATTTACAGAAGATGCGTTTTCTACTACAGGGATCTTCGGGAAATCATCGCCATTTTCGCCACTCAGTTTATATTTACCATCACCGGCACTAATTTCAATGGCAAAGGTACTATCATCGATATTAAATGCAATCGGTTGATCTGGCAATGTTTTAAGCGTATCTAGTAAAATTTTAGATGGAACAGCCACTTTACCCTCTTCCTTTGATTCTACCGCTAAAGCGGTTGTCATGCTGGTTTGCAGATCGGTAGCAGAGATCGTTAAGTTTCCATCTTTAATTTCGAAAAGAAAATTTTCTAATATAGGCAAAACCGTACTGCTGCTTGATGCACCATTTACGGTTTGTAAGTGTTTTAACAGCGTTGATGTGGATACAATAAATCTCATGATATTATTTAGTGTTCTTCAAAAATATAAAAATTATTTAGCGTACTTGTATTTGCGGTAATAATGTTGAAAAATCGCAAAGAATATTAACAATAGCAAGGGCGCCACCACATTTATAAATTGCCATTTTGTTTTTTCGAGCCTGATTTTAGCTTTATCCAGCAATCTAATTTTTATTTCTTTATTCCGCAGCTCAATTAAGTTGTCGTTATCCGTAAAATAATCAACAATATTGAGCAATAAGGCTTTATTGCCAAAAGTACGCTGCGAGTAGCGGTCAAAACCTAATGGAAAGGGCGTTCCGTTTTGCTCCGACACCTGGTTTTTAAAAATATCCCCATCACCTATCACGATCATTTTAGCCGGTTTGCTGGTGTTTGCCATAGTATAGGGCTGCGTAATGGCAACTGGTAAGGGTCGGCCGGCAAAAACCGATGGAAAGTTACCTTCCAACATCAAACCAACATGCTGCGGTTTACTTTGAAAAGAACGTGGATCAAGCTGTTCGCTTAACATTTGCAAGCTGAACAGCTTTGGCAGGCTATACACTTTATTGAATGGAGAAGTGTTTAAAATATACGACTTTTTTATACCCTTAACTCCAATGGTATCTACTGTACTCGGAAATTCAGATTTTATACCGTCCAGCTTTTTCACCACACTTTCAGCGGTATCGGGCAATAAAATCGGGTAATAAATCCAGGGGACCAGCTGCATCTGGTTTTGTCCGCCTACAACTCCTGTTGAAACCGGAATTTCGGCACTGTTTGCGGGATCAGCAATAATATTATAATTAACCCTTGCGCCATACATAAATAACATATCATCAAGATTCAAGTTATAGTTAAGGGCCATTTGCCCGCTTTTACTGCGCAGGCTATCCAATTCGGCATTTACCTGATCAATACTCCACAATACCCGCCCGCCGTTCATGACGAAATAATTGATTTTATATTTTTCGGCTTCAGTAAAAGGTTTTCTGGGCTTGGCTATGATGAGCATTTTCAATTTATCCAGCCCTGCTTTATCAATACTGTTCAAATCAATACGGCCAACCAGATAACTATTAGATAAGGTATGTATGGCATCAGCCAATTGCAGATCAGAAAGTTCGCCATTTGACTCCGAGAAACCGATCCTTGGGCTATCATCCGAAATTACTTTCTTTAAACCTAAAGTAAATATATACTCCAGATTTTCAATTGCACGGTTGATATTGTCTTCATAATTTCCCCGGGTATCTAAATTCTGAAAAAGTTTAATGGGGAA
This sequence comes from uncultured Pedobacter sp., assembly GCF_913776295.1. Lineage (GTDB taxonomy): Bacteria > Bacteroidota > Bacteroidia > Sphingobacteriales > Sphingobacteriaceae > Pedobacter. Next base: position 48,190 of record NZ_CAJYOJ010000088.1, on the reverse strand, counting down.
CTCCTTGCCTCCGCTTTCCATCATGGCCATCGGGAATACAAGCTTCTGCGTTAACCCACTTTCTGTTTTAACGCTTAAATTGGTAGCTTCTATGCCTCTTTCATACAAATTGTTGATCACCGTATCCTGATCGGCCTGATTAAGTCCGGCCAAAGGATCTACAAAAACGACCTTGACATCTGTTTTAGCATAAGCCTGGTAATCAGATAAAATATCAGACACTGCAGCTTGCAGGCGTTTAAACGCTGGCGGCAATTCGCCAGCTAAGAATACGGTGATTATTACCGGTTTTTTATTTTGCTGTAGCAAGTTTTTTGTTTTGTCGCTCAGTGTAAAACGTTTATCGGCTGTAAAATCAAAACGATAAAAAGCATACTGACCTAAAACGTTTAAAACAACCAGCGATGCGATTAAGATGAAGAAATTAATCCATTTATGCTTCAGTTTCATTATCGTTTCCCTCCTATGATTAAGTTGGTGAGCAATAAAAATAACACGGAAAACGACATAAAATAAATCAGATCTCTGGTGTCTAACACTCCACGGCTGATGGAGATATAATGTTGATTGATCCCTAGGTTATGAATGGGGTTTTCGATACTTTGAAGTGCCGCTATCTGGCTGCTATAATCGAAGCCTAAAAAAGCGAATGCACACAAGGCAGCACTAATTACAAAAGCAATTATCTGGTTTTTAGTCAATGCTGATGAGAAAATACCCATAGAGGTAAAGGCAGCACCCAATAAAAACAATCCGATATAGGAGCCAATAACTGATCCTGAATCGATATTTCCTTCCGGAAACCCCAGTTTCGAAATACTATAATAATAAATTATGGTTGGGATCAGGGCAAATAAGACCAGAACCAAACTCGCTAAATACTTTGCCATAACGATCTGCCAGATTTGTATGGGCCGGGTAATTAAAAGTTCGAAAGTGCCTTCTCTCCTTTCTTCAGCAAAAGCGCGCATCGTAATGGCTGGAATAAGGAACATAAAAAGATAGGGTACTAAACTGAAAAAGCCATCGAGTTCTGCATAACCGTAATCAAGAATAGAGGTATCAGGAAAAAACCAAAGTAAGAGGCCGGAAACCAACAGAAAAATACCAATGGTAATATAAGCCACCATCGAACTTAAGAAACTGAGTAACTCGCGTTTAAAAACTGCGTACATAGTTAAATTTAAATGCCGAAGTTAAGAAATATTTTTTCTTTGCTTTACCCGGCTTAGCATTACAGCGCTACTTAAAAATTAAAAGCCAAAAACATAGGCAAACCTAATCCCAACAAATCCTTTGGTATTGGATTTATTAATGCTGATGATATTGTTTTTACCTGTCCAGCCTTCATATCTGATTCCAAGATCGAGTTTATTTCCGCCATATAATTTAAACTGGTTTCCAATACCCGGCGACCAAACGAACAAGGTTTTTTGTTGCTTATTAAAAGGTATAGCGGTTCCCAATTGACCTTCGGCATAAAAGCTTTCGCCCAATTGGTATTTCAACCCGGCTTTTGCCGGCATATAGGTTAAATCCTGTACATTAAACAATTGATTTCTTTTGCCGAAAAAGTTCATAAAACCTGCATTTAAAGTGATTGCGAAATTTCCTGCAACCGGAAGATCTGCCTTTACTGAAGCGCCCAGGCCGATTCCCGACAGGCTGGAGAAATTGCCTGATGGTAAACCTATTTCTGACGCAATACCAATACTGGCGCTATTCTGAGCTTTTAAAACTGCAGGACTTGAAAGTAAAAAAGCGATAAGAACAATTTTGATGCTACGCATGAATTTAAGCGGTAAGTTTTCTGAAAATATCTTCTAATGATTGATGCTGATACACTTTTTTGAGCCCTTCCAGCGAATCGTTTGCTACAATTTTACCTCGGTTAATAATAATGATATCATCACAAATAGCTTCAACCTCCTGCATAATGTGGGTAGAAATAACAACCGTTTTAGCCACGCCCAATGTTTTGATGAGCTGCCTGATATCGACCAGTTGGTTCGGATCAAGTCCAGCAGTAGGTTCATCTAATATCAAAACCTCTGGATTATGGATGATCGCCTGCGCCAAACCTACCCTTTGGCGATAGCCTTTAGATAACATACCGATCTTTTTATGCTGCTCTGGAGTTAAACCCACCATTTTCACCACTTCATCAATCCGCGCAGGTAAATTGACAATCTGATAGGTTTGCCCTACAAAACTTAAAAATTCCTTCACATACATATCAGCATAAAGGGGGGTATTCTCGGGAAGATAACCAATATGCTTCTTTGCTTCAATGGCGTCAGAAAGAATACTTTTACTTGCTATTTCAGCTTCACCTGAGGTAGGTATCAGATAGCCGGTAAGCATACGCATGGTAGTGGATTTGCCCGCGCCGTTCGGTCCCAAAAAACCAAGGATGCGACCCGGTTTAGCTTCAAAACTAATGGCATCCACTGCTTTTTGCTTATCGTAATGTTTAGAAAGATTTTTTACTGAAATACTCATATCTATATGTTTAACCGCAAAGAATACAAAGCCTTTCGCAAAGGTAACGTTTAGGATCAGGGTCGTTGCGTGGCGCGAGGAACTCCTGCGACTATAGTCTACTGCAAACGCTTTAAGATTGCTTCGTGTTTCGCAATGACAAACATGTTAATTAATATGCACTGAACTTATTTTTTTATTGTACCTGAATTTATCCAGCTCCTCTGCTGCCTGTGGTAAATTATCGCCAGATAATATATCTGCACCGTTATTAACCATATGATAATAAACATTTTTTGCCGGACTGGCTATGGCGCTTTTATCAATATTCCCCATCGTGCCTAAAATAGTGGTAATACCTTTATTGTGCAGGTATTGATATAATTCTTTACTTGGGGCCGAAACGCCTACAAAGGCTACAATGCGGTTATTCGGAATGCCCATACTATTTAAGCGTTTCAATTCTGCTTTTTTCTGAACAGATGCAGAAATCATTAATTCCGGCGCCAACTGATGTACCTCTTTTGCCTGATCTGCCGTATAGGTAATGATAATGGAGTTGCTTTCTGCTTTATACTGCCTTACTTTTTCGATCACTTTTGGATAAGAAACGCCCTTCTTCAAATCAATGGTCAATAGCACCTTGCCTTTACTCCAGTTCAATACACTATCCAGAGTTGGAATTTTAAACTTTGTTTCCTTGCCTTCATCATCTTTCAGGTTAAAGGCTTTGAGCTCCTCATACGTATAATCGCCAATCGGTCCTTCTCCTGTGGAGGTACGGTCGAGCCGGTCATCGTGCATAATCACCATGACCGAATCTTTACTATAAGCAACATCGAATTCGATGACAACCGGATTATAAGTAGTGGCATGATCGAATGTTTCGATACAGTTTTCCGGATAGCCGGGCATGGGGCCTCCTCGATGCGCACTGATGAGTGGAAAACGGTTCTCCGGTGTCCATTTTAAGAATTGATACAACTCTGTAAGGTTGTTAAATTTAATATAGTGATGTTTTTTCTCTTTTGGTTTGCATGAGTTAAACACGATAACAAAAACCAGGAATAACAAATGATGGAATTTCATGATTCAAAAGTAGGAAAAAATGGAAGATGCAAACGTTAAAATAGAATGTTTAATGTTTGGTAATTCATTGCCGAAATTGATTAACGGCGCCAGCAGGCCTTTTAAATACTTACTGAGCTAATGATTTGAACCATTGATATAGCTACTTTCTGGCCATCTAAATCTCCTGATTGCAGCAGGCAAGAGTTTAACGAAGTAAAGCGTAAAGCAGGGAGTTTGAAACCGATCAGGACTGACCTTGCTTTCCTAAACCTTTAAACCATATAAGTAATTTAAGAAAATATAAGCTGATTGGCCAAGCATCCGATACCTTTCTATCATAGATAATGAATAAATCTTTAGGCGCCTATAAAGCTAAACGGATTCAAAACATTAATAGTTGCTAATTTTTGGCCATCTAAACCTGATTGCAGCGGGCACGAGTGTAACGAAGTAAAGCGGAAAGCAGGAAACCAGAAGCCGATTAGCACTGACCTTGCTTTCCTAAACCTTTAAACCATATAAGTAATTTAAGAAAATATAAGCTGATTGGCCAAGCATTCGATTCTTTGAAAAGATGCTGAAAGAATTCTGATAGTTATTAAACCAACATAAAGATAGCATTGCCTTTGCGTTGATCAAAAACCTTCAACCTTATACCTTTAAACCCTCCGCCTTTTTATTATCTTTGCTGCATTATGGCTCAAAAGAATAACGACGAACAATTTAAAAATGTAATATCACACGCTAAAGAATACGGTTTTGTGTTCCAGAGCAGCGAAATATATGATGGCTTAAGCGCTGTTTACGATTATGGCCAATTGGGTGCCGAATTAAAAAACAACATTAAAACCTATTGGTGGAAAGCCATGGTGCAAATGCATGAAAACATTGTAGGAATTGATGCTGCAATTTTTATGCATCCTAAAGTTTGGAAAGCCAGCGGACACGTAGATGGCTTTAACGACCCGATGATTGACAATAAAGATTCGCAAAAACGTTACCGTGCCGATCAGTTACTGGAAAATAAAATTGATGAACTATATTCGGAATTAGCCAGTTTCAGTACTGAAAACAAAGCCAAATTTAAGGAGTTTCAACAGGAGATATTGAGTTTAAGCGACGAAGGACAAGCGGCCTGGATCCCTGGTTTTAAAGATGAGGAAACGATTTTAGATAATACAAAATATCCATTTGTTGACGAGGCCAGCTGGAAATTTGTAAGAAAGGGTTTGGCGCTTGAAGTAGAAATGAACCTTGCTCTTAAATCTGAAAACTTAGCACAGCTTAAAGATTTAATCGTAAATTACAAAGTAATCTGCCCGATTTCAAAAACTTCAAACTGGACTGACGTCCGTCAGTTTAACCTGATGTTTAGCACACAATTTGGTGCCATGGCCGAAGGTAGTGATGAGGTTTATCTTCGTCCGGAAACCGCTCAGGGTATTTTTGTTAACTTTTTAAATGTTCAAAAATCTGGCAGGATGAAAATTCCTTTCGGTATTGCACAGATTGGTAAAGCTTTCAGAAATGAGGTAATTGCCCGCCAGTTTATTATGCGTATGCGTGAGTTTGAGCAGATGGAGATGCAGTTTTTTGTTCGCCCGGGTGAAGACAAAAAATGGTTCGAATACTGGAAAGAAGCACGGTTGAAATGGCATAAGGCTTTAGGCACAAACCCAGACAAATACCGTTACCACGACCACGTTAAACTGGCGCACTATGCCAATGCCGCTACCGATATTGAATTCGAATTCCCATTCGGGTTTAAAGAAGTGGAAGGAATCCATAGCCGTACCGATTTCGATTTAACACAACACCAGGAATATTCCGGCAAAAAAATGCAGTATTTTGATAACGATTTGAATGAGGAAGGTAAACCTTACGGCAATTATGTCCCTTACGTTATCGAAACTTCTATCGGTTTAGACCGGATGTTTTTGTTAACCATGATCAATGCATTTGAAGAGCAGAATTTAAGCACTGAAGATAAGCAAGACAGCCGAACTTTATTGCGTTTACACCCCGCTTTGGCACCATATAAAGTGGCTATTTTCCCGCTAACCAAAAAAGATGGTTTACCGGAAAAAGCCCGTGAAATTATGAATGAGCTGAAATTCGATTTCAACTGTATTTATGAAGAGAAAGATGCGATTGGTAAACGTTACCGCCGTCAGGATGCTGTAGGTACGCCGTTCTGTATCACGGTTGACCATCAGAGTTTAGAAGACAATACGGTTACCATTCGCCACCGCGATAGCATGGAGCAGGAACGTGTGGCCATTGCCGATTTAACTGGTATTATTGGCAAGGCTACCAGTTGGAAAGCATTGTTGGCTTAAAAGTATTAATTCGTCACACAAAGCCGAATTCTACAAAGCCGAGAACCAAGTAAGTACGCCGCGAAGCCAGATCTGCATTGGGATAGATCTCTGCACTCCGCGATGCTTCGGTTGAGATGACGATCATTTTATTCAGTCGCAGGTTTACCCCTGCGACTTTTTTTGTATAATAAAAATGGATTTAGCTGAACACTACAATAAACTATATACCGAAGCGGTAGCCAAAATAGCTCAGGACCAATATGAAATTGATCATTTAATTGATTCGGCCACTGATCAGCGTTTTGGAGTTACTTTGGTGATCAGGCCAGATGCTGCTATTAATCATAACATTCAACAATTTTTAAGTAAGGCTAAAGCCATTGAACCCAATCAGTATTATTATCAAAATACGGATATTCATATCACTTTAATGTCGATTATTTCCTGCTATGATGGCTTTAATTTAGATAATATCAATGTTAAGGATTATATAGAACTGATACAGCAGGTTTTAGTCAGACACAAAAGTTTCAAAATCCTGTTTAAAGGACTAACAGCCTCTCCTTCGTGTATACTCATTCAGGGATTTTTAACCGATACTTTGAATGAAATCAGAAACGACCTGAGAGCTGTATTTAAAAATACCAATCTGCAACAAAGTATTGATAAGCGATATGCCATTCAAACTGCACATTCTACCATAATCCGCTTCCGGGCGGAATTAGAGAACAGAGAGGCTTTGATTAACCTGGTCCACAAATACAGGGATTATGATTTTGGCACTTTTGATGTAGAAAATATCGAACTGGTATATAACGACTGGTACCAGCGAGAACAATACGTAAAGAAATTGCATATCTTTTCGCTCGATTAATAAATTCCATATCTTCGCGGCACTATTAACCCAAAAACAACTTAACACTCTTGAAACTATCTTTCAAATTAATCGCCTTGGCATTTACCTGCCTCCTCTTTATTTCATCCTGCAAAAAAGAAACACCTTTACCCGAAAAAGATATTTTTAGCATCTACATAGATGATACTTTAATAGAATTCACTGATAATGCTGTAATTAGTAGCAATTTTACAATCAGCCCAAGCGGTAAAATGCTCAGGATAGTAGGTAGCGGTTCAAACCGGATGATCAACCTGAACATTATCGGTTACAATGGAGTGGGAGAATATATTTTAAGTCTCAATCAGATACAGGTTGCCGGTGCTTATGTTAAAAAGACCCAAAGTGGCGAAAATGAAGAAAATTATGTCTTAAGTGATGGAAAGGTACAGATTCTCAGCGTAACTGATCAAAAGATTAAAGGCACTTTCCATTTTATTGCAACAGATTATAGCAAAACGATAGTAAAAATAATCGATGGAATTTTTTACCTAGGCATAGATAAGCAATAAACCACGCACATGCATCACATCAATAAATCGCATGGCATATCATCCTTCCATCATAAAAACTGCAGCCGGCAACCTTATTTCATATTCGTTTAACCGAATGTTATATTTGTTTAGTCATCAAAAGTTATTGATATGAAAATCCCCCAGAAATTTTTTGCCCGTAGACATGAAATTGCTGCAGATTATTTAAAAGAATTAGATAAACATCTTGACGACATTTTATCCGGCCGTGCTACAGAAATGTTTGAGGTAAGAGATTTTGCCGAGCTTATTCATGTTCATCCTACACATTTAAGCAATACCATAAAAGCTGCTACCGGGCATTCGCCCTGTTATTTTTTCGAAGAGCGTTTAATGGAGATTGCCAGAACCATGTTACAAAATGTGAACATGCCCATAGCCGAAATTGCCAGGATATTAACCTACGATCCATCCAACTTTACCAAATTTTTTAAACACTTCGGCGGCCAAACGCCAAAACAGTATCGGGAGGCTTATTTCGAGTCTTTAGTTGCCAATAAGGAAATTGTCAATACATAAAACTTAAACAGTCACCATTTTTACTTAAGCTATCACCATTTTTACAGCCAATTTCCATCTAATTTTGTTTAACAAATAAAAAGAAAATGGAAACGCAAAATAAAATTGCCCTGGTAACCGGAGGTAGCCGCGGACTGGGGAAAAACGCCGCCTTAAAAATCGCCTCGAAAGGGATTGGTGTTATTTTAACCTATCAATCTAAAAAAGAGGAAGCAGATGCTACTGTAAACGAAATTAAAGCACTGGGTGTACCGGCAGCAGCAATTCAGTTAAATGTTGGCGATACCAAAACTTTTGATGCTTTTTTCAGCGAGGTTAAAAGTATTTTAAAATCTGTCTTCCACGCAGAAAAATTCGATTTCCTGATCAACAATGCCGGGATTGGCATCCACGCTTCATTTGCTGATACTACTGAAGAACAGTTTGATGCCCTGGTAAATATCCATTTCAAAGGTGCTTTCTTTTTAACCCAAAAAGCTTTGCCCTTATTAAATGATGGTAGCGGAATTGTTAACCTCTCATCGGGGCTGGCCCGTTTTGCAACCCCGGGTTATGCTGCATATGCTTCGATGAAGGGTGCAATGGAAACCCTAACCAAATACCAGGCAAAAGAATTGGGTTCACGAGGAATCAGATCGAACATTGTTGCTCCCGGCGCCATCGAAACTGATTTTGGCGGCGGAATGGTACGGGATAATGATCAGATCAATACCGCTATTGCTGCCAATACCGCTTTAGGCCGTGTGGGTTTGCCAGATGATATCGGTGGCATAGTGGCATTTCTATGCACCGAAGATGCCAGATGGATTAATGCACAGCGCATTGAAGCATCTGGTGGTATGTTTTTATAAAATAGTACAATTTTAACCACAAAGACGCGAAGAACACGAAGAAAATATTCCTTATGCTTTCGTGGCTTTGTGGTTATTTTTAATTATAGCCTGTCAACACCAACCATTAACACGATCCGAATCTTAAATCAGAAAATAATCTGCACCAAATGGCGTTATCCTTGAAAATCATCAGATGCGCAACATACTTTTACTCGCCCTTTTATTTTTTGTACATCAGGTTAATGCCCAAAAATGGACAGAAAATGAATTCCGCAGGGCCAATACCGCAGCAAATGCTCATTATTTAACTAACGAAGAGAAAAATGTAGTGATGTATATGAACCTGATCCGTATTGATGGCGAAAAGTTCTATTACACTTTTTTAGAAGACTATATTAATAATTATAACGCGAAGGTTAAACAATATAGAAATTACAACGAACTGCGGATTGCCCGTAACAACAGCTACTATACCTCTTTACTAAAACATCTAAAGGGCTTAAAAAATCTACCCGTATTTTACCCTAACGATAAATTATCTGCGTTAAGCCGTAGTCACGCCCAGGACCTCAACCGAAATAATCTCGAAACACATGAAAGTAGCAATGGTGATCAATTTTCGAAACGTTTATCGAAATACTTCCCAAATAAAGCCATGAGCGAAAATATAGACTTCGGCTTTTCGAACAGTCTGGACATTGTATGCCATTTATTGTTAGATTGTGGCGTACCTTCCCTTGGTCACCGGTTTAATTTGCTTGATCAAAAGTACAAACTGAACACCGTTGGTGTGAGCATACAACCGCATCCCTCTTACAGCTGGTGTGCAGTAATTGATTTTGTAGCTTTAGCCCCTACCCAGATTGTCGAAGAGTAAATACCCAAATGATCTTTTATCGGGCAATAGAAATTTATTGTAAATTGCGCCCAAAAATAATAACGAACAGTATAAGTAATGCGCAAAGCAATTTTAGCCATCATAGATTTTTTTTACCCTCCCTTTAAAAAATTTATTTCTTTACATAATTTTCGGTATCTGGCTACTGGTGGCAGCACCTTGCTACTGGGTATCCTGAGTTATTATTTTGCCTATTTTGTTATTTTTAAAACAGAGGAAGTAAATTTTGGCACATTTGTGCTTCAAAGAGAAACGGCCTCATTATTAATAGACTACGTTGTTGCCATACCAACCAGTTTTCTGCTCAACAAATATGTTATATTTACGCATAGCGAATTAAAAGGTAGGGTACAGCTTTTCAGGTTTTTAAATCTGCAGTTTATCAATATTCTGGCTACTTATGTTTTCTTAAAGTTTTTACTGGAACTTTTAAGAGATTATCCAACTCTGTCCATTTTATCAAGAATACTCGTTTCAGTATCAATGGCTCTTTTCAGTTACCTGTATCAACATTATTTCACTTTCAGTGTGAAGAAAATCGGAGATAAAACAGGCAAGCAGGATTAATTAACCGCAGCAATTATTGGCCACGGAAACGCAGAAAGCACGGAATTAGTGTTGCCGGAAAATAAAGCTCAGGGGATAAGCACAGGTCTTAGTAACTAAACGGGACGCGAGCGACATCCTCCGATTTTTTATCGGGGATATTTAGAACAGCCCGGCCGGAGCCTACCGATAAAATGCTGCAGCACCTTTCCAATTGATAAACCTAATCAATCTTGTTTAATTTTTTCGGAAAGCAGTTTCAAAAGCATTTAGGTTTTTTCAGTCCCGCCTTTGCTACAAGTCCTCACTCGTGCCTCGCTCCGGGCTTTACGCGCCAGTCGGGTTTAGGTGGCCAAAGCAGTGCTGCTATTTGTGTTTTTTTGCGAATCTTAGAAAAAACCAGGTTCAACGGCACAAACCGCTGTACCTAAACGGGATGGAAGCGACATCCTCCGATTTAAGCACTGTTTTTTGTTTTCTTATGGAGTACTTGCTTGTTTCACAGGTTTCATCGGAGATATAGCGAACAGCCCGGCCTGAGCCTCCGGATAAAATGCTGCAGCAGCTTTCCAAATAATAAACCTAATCAATCTTGTTTAATTTTTTCGGAAAGCAGTTTCAAAAGCATTTAGGTTTTTTCAGTCCCGCCTTTGCTACAAGTCCTCAATCGTTCCTCGCTCCGGGCTTTAAGCGCCAGTCGGGTTTAGGTGGCCAAAGCAGTGCCGCTATTTTCGTTTTTCAGCAAATTGCAGAGAAAACCAGGTTCACCATCACAAACCGCTGTACCTAAACGGGATGGAAGCGGCATCCTCCAATTTAAGCACTATTTTTTGTTTTCTTATGGAGTGCTTGCTGTTTCACAGATTTCATCGGAGATATAGCAAACAGCCCGACAGAACCTAACCAATAAAATGCTGCAGCACCTTTTTATATGATTAATCCGCCATTTTAGGCAACTGAAACCTTTATTACGTTAACCTGTTAATTTATGCCTGGCTTTCTTGTTAAGATAAAAACAACATCCTAACTTAGCTGCCGACCAACTTATTTCATAACAACCATGAGCCATTTTAATGATTTTAACAATGCGCAGGTAGCTAAATTGCCCAATCACTTAAAGCAGTTTATTGTTGCACAAAATTACGGGAAATACACGCCTGTAGACCAGGCCGTATGGCGATACGTAATGCGCCAAAACTACAGTTATCTTAAAAATGTAGCTTATTATCCCTATATAAAAGGCTTACAACGAGCTGGTTTGAGCATCGAATACATCCCAGATCTGCAAACGATGAATGATAACCTGGGCAAGATTGGCTGGGGAGCCGTAACGGTTGATGGCTTTATTCCTCCGGCAGCTTTCATGGAGTATCAAGCCTATCGTGTATTGGTAATTGCCGCAGATATCCGCCAGATTAACCACATCGAATATACCCCGGCTCCTGATATTATACACGAAAGTGCTGGCCATGCGCCTATTATTGCCGATACTGATTACAATAATTATTTAAGCTATTTTGGTTCCATTGGTGCAAAGGCGATGTTTTCGGCAAAAGATTTTGAGCTTTACGAGGCCATCAGAAAATTATCCATTCTGAAAGAAGCGATAGATGCGGATGAATTGGAGATTGCCCAGGCAGAAAAAGAACTGCGTTTCATTAGTGAAAATATGGGCGAACCTTCCGAAATGGCCCTACTTGGTCGCTTACACTGGTGGACCGTAGAATACGGCTTGATCGGTACTGTTGAAAACCCAAAAATTTACGGCGCAGGCTTACTTTCATCCATTGGCGAGAGTGCAACCTGCATGCAAAATGATGTCAAGAAACTCTGGTACAACATTGATACGGTTAATTACACTTACGATATTACCAAGCCCCAACCACAGCTTTTCGTAACGGAAACCTTCCAAAACCTGATTGATGTGCTGGAAGAATTCGCCAATACAATGGCCTTTCGAAGGGGCGGGTCAGAAAGCGTAATGAAAGCAATTGCCTGCAAAAGTGTAGCCACTGCTGTTTATAGCTCCGGCCTGCAGGTGAGTGGTATCTTTACCGATATGGGCATTAACCAGAATGATGAAGTAACTTTTATTAAAACTAAAGGACCATCTGCACTGGCCTTTAATAATAAACAACTGAGCGGACATGGCAAAGATTACCATGCAGATGGCTTTTCGTCGCCGGTAGGCCGCTTAAAAGGAGCTGACAAACCGTTAGAGGATTACAGGCTATCAGAGCTACAAAGCCTGAATATCATCAAAGGTAGGAAAACTATACTAACTTTTGAAAGCGGTATTACCGTAACCGGTATAGTTAAGGATGTTGTTATTGAAAACGACAAGCTCCTTTTAATTGCCCTTACTGATTGTACAGTTAGCGAAAGTAATGGAAATATACTGTTTAAACCAGAATGGGGCACTTACGACATGGCTGTCGGGGAAAAAATTATATCTGTGTTTAACGGAGCAGCTGATAAAGATGCTTATGAGGAGATTACTTTAATTAGCAAGGAGAAAACGCATCAGATCACCCATGATGATAAAACTTTAAAACTGCATGATTTATACCGGGCAGTTAGGACAATTAGGGAAAGTGGCGAAAACCTGGATCAGCTTGGCGAAATCTTTCTGCAACTAAAAACAAGCCACAGACAGGACTGGCTTTGCGCCCTGGAAATCCTGGAGATTATTTATCATAAAAAGATTTATCCTCAGCTGGAAAAAGAAATTAAGGTCTATCTTGAAATTAAGGCTGGTAAAGAACCAGATCATACCAAATTAATCAATGATGGTTTACATCTGATTAAAAACCCGGTAAGTCAGCTGCTTGTGGAAGATTGAATGTTGGCAATTCTTTAATGATAAGCATGAAGTAAAAATCACAGTTGTAATGTGATTAACACCATTTAAAAAGTATTTTTTAATTACTAATTGGCGATACAATCGCCAGTTTCAATAAACCTCGTTACAAACGAGGACTATGACAAAGAACCTTTTAACTTTACAACAAATTTTAACATTTTTTAATGAACATTATAATTACAGGTGCCAGTAGTGGAATTGGTTTCGAAACCGCTTTAGAGTTCTGCTTAAACAAAGAAAACAAAATTGTTGCTATTGCCCGTTCGGCAGATAAACTGCGTAAACTGCTGGAGATTGCCCGTGGCATTAATCCAGATTGTACGCTTTTACCGGTAGAATTTGACATCGTAAATGATGATTATGCCGCACTGATCCCATTTTTGAAAGAACGTTTAGGTACAATAGATATCCTGATCAACAATGCGGGGGCCTTAATTAACAAACCGTTTTTAGAAACTACGGAAACTGATCTGGGTGAAATGTTACAGAGCAATGTGATTTCTCATTTCAGGATGATCCAGAACCTTTTGCCTTTAATGCAAAGCGGAAGCCACATTGTTAATATTGGCAGCATGGGCGGCTTTCAGGGAAGCGTAAAATTTCCGGGACTTTCTGCCTACTCGGCAAGTAAAGCGGCCTTGCATACACTCACGGAATGCTTGGCTTTTGAATTGGCAGAAACAGGAATTAAAATTAATTGCCTTGCCCTGGGATCAGCACAGACAGAAATGTTGGAAGCAGCTTTCCCGGGGTACCAGAGTCCTGTGATGGCATTTGAAATGGGAAAATATGTTGCCGATTTTGCAAAAACCGGACACAAATTTTTTAATGGAAAGATTTTACCTGTAGCCGTTACCACGCCATAATCTGATATTTTTTAGTAATTTGCGATATCGAAAAACTAAAAAAACCTATGGAAACAAATTCTCCTTTTAAGACGGCCGACAGTGGCAAGAACGCGGCAATAGTAAGCTACTTTTGGTTTATTGGCTGGTTAATTGCCTATTTCGCAATGTATAAAGACAACCAGACTGAACTAAGCAGGTACCATTTAAAACAAACGCTGTTGTTCCACCTGGTATCAACCGTATTGAGCTGGGCATTAAGCTTGCTGCTAATTCCATTAATTTTTTCAACAGGCTTTGGAGGTAGTTATTATATTCTCCGTGTCGTTCAGATCGGACTTTTCGTATTGTGGATAATCGGACTAATTGCCGCCATTCAGGGAGAAAAGAAACCAATTCCCTTAATTGGCGACAAAGCTCAAACCATGTTCCCAAATATTTAATCAAATCTAAATATTTAGTTTAAGTCCGGATTAATGTGTCCGGGCTTTTTTTGTTTTAACTGGTTTTCAACATTTTAATGCACTTTGTATATTTTTCATATCTTTACCGCCAACATATGAAGAAAATAATAGTCCCGATTTTGTTTTTCATTTTGTCTGCAACGGCAGGAAAAGCCCAAACAATCATCCCCGTGCAATACCAGGAACTGGTCAAGAAATTAGTGGCCAATCTTCCAAAAAACACGACGATAACAGAGAAAAATTCTTCCACAAATTCGACTACGCTCATCGATTTTGCCAAAAGCATGTTAGGAATTCCTTATCGTTACGCTACAAGCAACCCAAAAGTTGGTTTCGATTGTTCTGGTTTTGTAAGTTATGTATTCAGTAATTTCGGCTTCAAAGTGCCCCGTTCTTCGAGAGAGTTTAGCTATGCGGGTAAAGAAACCAGTTTAGAAAATGCAAAAGTAGGTGATGTGTTGATTTTTACCGGCACCAATTCAAGAATAAGAAGGATCGGTCATGTAGGGATCGTTTATTCGATTGATGAAAACGGGATCAAATTTATTCATGCCTCTTCAGGGAAAGCACATCAGGTAACGATTACTGATTTAAACGGCCACTATAAGGACCGTTTCATGAAAATTGTCAGTATTCTTTAACTATTTTTTGTACTTCCACATTCTTGTTTTGCCTTCTGCAAGCCATTCGATAGTAGTTTCCAGTCTTTTCAGCCTGGTAGCTTCGGTTTTAGCTTCTTCCAGCCACAAAACATAATCTTTTTTATTGGAAGGACTGAAATTCTGGAATACCGCTAATGCTACGGGATCTTCCTGTAGAGCCTCCATAAAATATTCCGGCACCACAATTTCCTTTTTCTCCGTAGATTTTGGTTTTGAGGGCAACTTTACACCATCCTCATTTAACCGGATAGCCTGTTGAATGTAAGCGATAAGGATTTCATCTGCCGGCAAATCATCAAAAGATTTTATTTTGCCCAACGAACCCATGGATTCAGACCTTTCTTTGAAAATACCAAATTCATCATTTATTAGTGCCCCTTTCCAAAAACCAAAGGCGCAATGATGTTTAAAAGAAGCGATGTGGCAAACTGTTCCTTTATAATCGAAGAAAGGCATCCCCCACTTAATTTTCTCTTCAATCCTGGCGTCTGCCCGATGGATCAGGTTTCTTAAATAATCTAGAATGGGAATCGCGAATTCCGCAGAATTGATGATGTACTGGTCTACCTGAACACTGGCATGCATTGGTCTTAAATTTTGATAAATAAATCTACAGCAAAACGATCTTTAAAGCAAGATCTACATCACCGGTATTCAAAAATTTTCTGGCGAGTTCGTGTAGTTCTCTTTCGCGGTTGGTACTATCGCCAATGGTGGCATCAAGTATTTCCTTAACATCGGGATTTGTGCTGATCAGATCAATTTCTTCATCATTCGGTAGCTGCTCAACATTTCCGAGCATCCCCAGATCATTCCCGGTTAATACTTTAGAATAACGGACTGATTGTGGCAAACGGTCTACTCCAATACCCAGTTTGGCTAAAGGTTTTGCTACTTTGAACAGATTATCGGCAGTAACCCTGCAATACCAATCGCCGCCCAAACGGGCAACGAGATCCATTTTATACTGATCTATCCTGCCATTTTCATCTAAAACCGCTTCATTAATATGGATTACTTTTATTTCAGCCAGTACGAGGTTTCCGGCACCATGGTTATCACCTAAAGCGATCACTTCATTCACTACACACTCAAACTGCACAGGCGCTTCAGCAACTCTTGGTGGTTTTACCAGATCAGATTTCAACATGGTAAATCCGGCTTTTTCAAACTCGTTTACCCCTTTGGCATATTCGGTACTGGCTAAACTCATCTGCTGCACCATATCGTAGTTTACAATATTGATCACGCATTCCTTAACCTGGAGTACATTTTCCAGGCTATGTTTTGTGGTATTATCGCGTACCCTTCTTGAAGGCGAAAAAATACAGATCGGCGGATTGGTGCTGAACATATTAAAGAAACTGAAAGGGCTCAAATTGATATGTCCGTCCGCATCAATAGTTGAGGCGAAGCAGATCGGTCGCGGAGCGATAGCATACTGAAGGTAGTTTTGCAGTTCTACCGGGGTTAAATCGGAAGTATTTAGGGTTAGCAAAGTTTTATTGGGTTTAAATGTTGAAAGGTTAAAATGTTGAAAGGTTGAAATGTTGAAATATTGAAAATGTTCTGGATTCTTAATTAAACTCACTAATAACATGAACGTTGAAAGATTTAAAGAACACAACAAAAGATTATATTCCTTTTTTCAAAATTTTCTTTTTCTTCTCAAAAATCTCTTAAGTAATCGATAAATCTTTTTGTTTTGGCAGAAAATTCAACGCATTTGGCATAAAGAAATTAAAATCATCAATTGAAAGCTTTTTGGCTTCCTCCAGCACAATAAGTTTATTTCTGAATTCGCCGGAAGAGCCTTTGGCATAAACCAAAAAGCGAATAAAATCTGGATTATTATTATATTCAAATCCTTCAGCAACATTATCAGACATTGCTGCTCGCCTGAACTGATCTTTTAAACCAAAGTCAGATTTCATGGGCTCTAAATCTGAAATACGGTAAGCCTCAACTCCTACCTCTTTAGCTAATTGCCAGATTTCTAAATCTTCAAATTTCTCAACTTTTGCCATTATCAAACTGTATAGATAAACTATTAAGATATAATCAAATTTCAATCGACATATTTGGTCCTTACAGATAAAGATTCCTTTAATTGAAATTCAACATACGGCCAAAACATTCAACCTTAAAACTTTCGAACTTTCAACATTTATTGTTGAGACTTCTTCAACGCCAGGATCGAAAAATCCGTATCAGCTTTCGTAATCGTATTGGTTAATGCTCCCAAGCCTGTGATCTCCATCTCCACCACATCGCCAGGCTGCAGCCATTGCACTTTATAATTCGGATCGTTTAGTAAACCGGTACCGTTTAATTCCAGGAAACAACCTGTTCCTACTGTTCCTGAACCAATTACGTCACCAGGCAGAATATCTACCCCATAAGCACAGCGTTCTATAATTTCTGCAAAAGTCCAGTCCATATCAGCGGCGTTTCCTCTTGATACTTCAATGCCGTTTACCCTACAGGTCATTTTAAGGTCGTAAGCGTTGCCCACATGTCCTTCCTTGGGCGCAACCTTATACTGCAACAGTTCATCTGGTGTGACCAGCCATGGACCAATTACGGTAGAAAAATCTTTTCCCTTTGCAGGGCCTAAATTCAATAACATCTCTTCCATCTGCAAAGTGCGGGCGCTCATATCGTTCATTATCATATAACCGGCAATATACTCATCAGCCTCTGCAGCTTTAATATTCCTACCTTTTTTACCGATAACAATGGCTAGTTCCAGTTCGAAATCCAACTTATCAAAATGATCTGGCATGCATTCAATTTCCCCTGTTCCCTGAATAGCGTTGTGATTAGTGAAATAAAAGATCGGATACTCATCAAACTGTGGGATCATATCAACCTTTCTGTTTCTACGTGCCGCAGCAACATGTTGCCTGAAGGCATAACCATCACGGCAACTTGTAGGATGTGGAACAGGTGCCAAAATCTCGTAAAAAATTTCTTCTTTAGCAGTTAAACTCCCATCTTTTATCTGGTCGTCTATCCTTTTTGCTCTTTCCATTAACACTTCGCCACCTTGCAAGAACATACTCATATTATCCGGAAGCAATTTATCGCAACTATTCAGGTTGTAAATATGACCGTCGATAAATATGCCCAGATGCTCCCTGTCTTCGGTTTTATAAGATACTAATTTCATATATGATTTGGTTAAATACGCGGTAAAGCTAAACAATTAGCTCATTCAAAATAAAACTTAAACGTGATTATTTTAATATGGTATACTTTTGAAGATCTGATTTAATCAATGGAAAATCCTTTGCCTGAAGTCTTTTGTAGCGTTTTTTGTTGGAGAGTAATCCACCGATTAATAAACCTCCGGATACGCCTGCCGGCACGCCCGCGGCAATAAATACTACCGATTCTACCAGCTTATCGCTCCTGGCAGCTAATACGAAAAAGGTTAAAGCGCCGGCAACGGCCAGAGGTGCGGCAATTCCTTTTCGGTATATATACAAGGCACTGATGCTGTCCGCACTTAATTTTAGGGTATCCCTCCGGTTTCTGATAATGGTTAATCCATCATCTGCCGCAGCATAAAAGGATCCTCTTACTCCTTTTCCGTTTAGATCTATAACCCTAATGTTGTACCTGCCCTTTTGTTGCGCAAAAGTGCTATAGCCAAAGGCTAAAAAAATTAAACATGTAAAA
The DNA here is from genome assembly GCF_913776295.1 of uncultured Pedobacter sp. Lineage (GTDB taxonomy): Bacteria > Bacteroidota > Bacteroidia > Sphingobacteriales > Sphingobacteriaceae > Pedobacter. Next base: position 29,575 of record NZ_CAJYOJ010000088.1, on the reverse strand, counting down.
ATAAATTTCATGAAGATGGTTGTAGTAAGCAATTAAAGATAATTAAAATTTTAACTTTTAAATAAAATACTTACCTTGGTATCATTAAAACCATGATCTTAAAAGCATTACATATTACACTAGTCAACGACGCCATAGCGGCCCGTCGCTACAAGATGCTATCCAAGCTGATCATGGCCCAATATTCTCTGTAATTTTCGTTTACCTTTCTTTTTAAATTGAAACGCATTGCCGTTTTAATTGTTCATTCATTAAGATTCTTTCTTTCTAACCATAACACCATTTAATTATGCCTGTTTATCATAAAATGGGGCAGATTCCAGCTAAACGTCACACGGTTTTTCGTAAACCTGATGGGAATCTTTATGCCGAAGAACTGGTATCAACCGAGGGTTTTTCCAGTTTATATTCATTGGTTTATCATTGCCATCCGCCAACCATCGTAAAACACTTGGGTGAACCTTATAGTGTGGAGCCAAAAATAGCCCGGGAAAAGCACCTGAAACACACCAGTCTGATCGGTTTTAACATTAAACCCGAAGATGATTTTCTGGAAAGCAGGAAGGCTGTTCTGGTCAACAGCGATCTGCATATCGTTTTGGCTGCGCCAAAAAAATCAATGACTGATTATTTCTACAAAAATAGTCAGGCTGATGAAATGATTTTCGTACATGAAGGTTCAGGAAAGCTGAAAACAGGATTCGGAGAAATTAAATTTGCTTATGGCGATTATCTGATGATCCCAAGAGGAACCATTTATCAGATGGAATTTGATACGGAACAAAACAGGTTGTTTATTGTAGAAAGTTTTAGTCCTTTAAGGCCTCCAAAAAGATATTTAAATCAATATGGACAGTTGATGGAACATGCGCCTTATTGTGAACGGGACCTGAGACTACCAGAGAACCTGCAAACAAATGATGAATATGGGGATTTTAAAGTGCTGATAAAAAAACAGGGCTTAATTTATCCTTATACCTATGGTACGCACCCTTTTGATTATATAGGCTGGGACGGTTATCATTATCCATATGCTTTCTCTATACACGATTTTGAGCCGATAACAGGCCGCTTACACCAACCACCTCCGGTTCATCAAACTTTCGAGGGACACAATTTTGTGGTTTGCTCTTTTGTTCCCCGCAAATACGACTACCATCCCGACTCGATTCCCGCACCTTACAACCATAGCAATGTAGATAGCGATGAAGTACTTTATTATGTAGATGGTGATTTTATGAGCCGCAAAAGCGTGGTTAAAGGTCAAATTACATTACATCCGGGTGGAATTCCGCATGGGCCACATCCAGGTACCGTAGAGAAATCAATCGGAAAAGAAAAAACAGAGGAGCTGGCGGTAATGATCGATCCTTTTAAGCCTTTAATGCTTACGCAGGATGCCCTCGATATTGAAGACGAAAACTATCATAAAAGCTGGCAAATTAACGTAGAATAAATGAGTCAGAAGTCCGGAGACCGAGGTCCGAAGTCCGAAGTCTGAAGATAAAGTGCATAGAAATAGTCAGAAGTCCGGAAGACCGTAGTCCGAGGTCCGAAGATAAAGTGCATAGAAATAGTCAGAAGTCGGGAAAAGACCGAAGTCCGAAGATAAAGTGCATAGAAATAGTTAGAAGTCGGGAAGACCGAAGTCCGAAGATAAAGTGCATAGAAATAGTCAAAAGTCGGGAAAAGACCGAGGTCCGAAGTTCGAAGTTAAAATGAATATAAATAATCAGGATGAACATAGACCTAGGATCAAATGCAAAGGGAACAGAGTTGAGCAATTATCCAACATTTAAACTTGACGACATTCAACCTTATAACAGTTAACAACAACATATCACATCCGACTTCGTCACCCCCGAGCTCGGATTTAAATAATAACGAACAAATGGAAACACAAACTTTTGCAGAAAAAATATCAAAAGCACCAGATTTTCTGCCTATTAACGGAACAGATTATATTGAATTTTATGTGGGTAATGCCAAACAGGCCGCTCATTATTATAAAACGGCATTTGGTTTTCAAAGCTTAGCTTATGCGGGACCAGAAACCGGCGTGCGCGATCGGGCATCCTATGTACTGCAACAGGGCAAAATCAGGCTCATCTTAACTACAGCGCTAAAATCTGATCATCCAATATCAGAGCATGTTAAAAAACATGGCGATGGAGTAAAGGTATTAGCACTTTGGGTAGATGACGCATTCAGCGCTTTTGAAGAAACTACAAAACGCGGTGCGAAACCGTATATGGAGCCAAAAACCTTAACAGATGAATTTGGCGAAGTTAAAATGAGCGGTATCTACACCTATGGCGAAACTGTCCACATGTTTATAGAGCGTAAAAATTATAACGGAACCTTTATGCCGGGTTACCGTGTGTGGGAAAGCGATTATCAACCTACCGATACCGGTCTGTTATATATTGATCACTGCGTAGGCAATGTAGGTTGGAACCGCATGAATGAAGCTGTACAATGGTATGAAGATGTAATGGGTTTTGTAAATATTCTATCTTTTGACGATAAGCAGATCAATACAGAATATTCTGCTTTGATGAGTAAAGTGATGAGTAATGGCAACGGTTATTCGAAATTCCCGATCAATGAGCCGGCAGAGGGTAAAAAGAAATCGCAGATTGAAGAATACCTGGAATATTATGAAGGAGAAGGCGTTCAGCATATTGCCGTAGCCACAAAAGACATTGTAAAAACAGTTAAAGAATTAAAGTCGCGTGGTGTTGAATTTTTGAGTGCTCCACCAGAAGCGTATTATGATATGATGCCGCAACGCGTAGGCAAAATTGATGAAGAAATAGCCTTATTGGAGAGCCTGGGCATTTTAGTTGATTGTGATGAAGAAGGTTATCTGTTACAGATTTTCACCAAACCAGTTGAAGACCGCCCGACCCTTTTCTTCGAAATTATTCAACGTAAAGGTGCACAAAGCTTTGGCGCAGGTAACTTTAAAGCATTGTTTGAATCATTAGAGCGCGAACAGGAATTAAGGGGCAATTTATAGTGTAATAGTAATTCCGTCATCTCGAGCGGAGTGCAACGTAGTCGAGAGATCTGCTCAGATAGATCTCTCGCCGCCTGTACGGGCAGGCCTGTCCGCACAGGCGGGCATTTCGCTTCGCTTCAGTCAAGATGACGGCTAATTATCACTTACAACACCTCCCCCAAGTGTTTATAATTCGATTTTATCGTATCCAAAACCTCACTCATTTTTCCACCCAGCATCAGTTTTGCCATCGATTCTGTCATGCCTTTTATTTGCTCCCATTCTATTTTTGGTGGCATGGCCAAAGCATTCGGATTGGTCATGATGTTTAATAAAACCGGACCATTTTCATTGAGCGCATAACTGATTGCTGTTTCCACTTCTTCCGGTTTGGTTACCGTCATTCCTTTAAATCCCATGGCCTGAGCGACCAAGGCAAAATCGGGATTGATCATATCCGTCTCATTGTCTGGCAAACCATCAACCTCCATTTCCAGCTTCACCATACCTAAAGCCCTATTGTTAAAAACAATCAGTTTTACAGGCAGGTTATATTGTTTAATGGTTGCCAGATCGCCCAAGAGCATGGATAGGCCACCATCGCCACATAGCGCAACCACTTGTTGTTCTGGATGAGCTAACGCAGCGCCAATGGCCATCGGCATCGCATTCGCCATAGAGCCGTGGTTAAAAGAACCCAACATTTTACGTTTGCCTGTTCCATCGATAAAACGTGCTCCCCAAACGCAGCACATCCCCGTATCAACGGTAAAAATGGCATCATCAGCCGCTAAACGGTTGATCGTTTCGGCTACAAATTCGGGTTGTACTTTATTTTCCTCACCCTGATCTTTAACATAAACCTGCTGCCTTTCCTTAACTTTTTGATAGAATTCTAATTGAGATTTTAAGAAATCGTCATTTTTCTTTTCAGTAAGCAGCGGCATTAATGCTTTTATTGAATCGGCGATATTCCCACATAAGCCCATGGTCAGTTTAGCTCTTCTGCCCAACCGTTCGGGTTTTTCATCAATCTGTACGATTTTGTTCTTAACAGGCATAAAATTTACATAAGGAAAATCGGTTCCCAGTAAAAGCACCAAGTCGGCCTCATGCATGGCATGGTAGCCTGATGGCTGTCCTAAAAGTCCTGTCATCCCTACTTCATAAGGGTTATTGTATTGTATGCCCATTTTCCCTCTAAAAGAAAATCCTACAGGTGCTTTTAATTTAGCTGCCAGTTCTACCACTTCATCATGCGCATCGGCGGCACCGATACCACAATAAATCGTAATTTTCTTTTCCCCATTAATCAGGTCTGATAAATCTTTCAACTCCTGATCAGCAGGACGGATTACCGGCTTATTGTTGAATAATTGCATAGACGTTACGCTTTCTACCGCGTCCAGCTGGGCTACATCGCCAGGCAAACCAAAAACGGCAACACCTTTTTTATGAATGGCATGCTGAACGGCGGTTTGAAACATTCTTGGCGCCTGTTCGGCGGTGGTAGCTACCTGGTTATAGTAACTGCAATCGTCAAATAATTTTATGGTATTCGTTTCCTGAAAATAATCCATCCCGAATTCACCAGTTGGAATGGTGGAGGCAATGGCAATTACCGGCACATGGCTTCGGTGTGCATCGTATAGACCGTTAATCAAGTGTACATGGCCTGGACCACAGCTCCCGGCGCAGCAGGCAATCCCGTCTAGTTCGGCTTCCGCCGCCGCAGCAAAAGCACCCACCTCCTCGTTACGTACGTGGATCCACTTAATCTGGCCATTTCTTCTTACAGCGTCGTTAAAATAATTCAAACTATCTCCGGTAACGGCATAAACTCTTTTTACGCCAACCTCAACCAGCATTTCAACCAGTTGTTCTGCAACATTTTTACTCATGAAAATATTTTTAAATGATGGATTTTATCTAGCTAATAAATAGTAGAAGATGATCTATTGTTTTAAGCCTGAAGCAAAAATCACCAATCTGACCTTGAAAAGACTTTAGCGCGATGTAACATCAGCAAAGCTACCCTAGCTTCATGAAGTTTCTTCACTAAAACTTCATAAATGAAGTGCACCTTTGAAATAACAAAACACGAAGCGATTTCAATTTTGTTAAATTCTAAAAACTCATAATTAGTTTTTTAGTTTTCCGGTTACCCTTATCTGATACCTCATGTATTGCAAAATACATGAGGTTTTTTGTTAAAATTCTAACTCCTAATGCATCTACAATCGCTTTATTACTAGAAAAGCAATAACTTAGGTTTTATAACAATACTAAATTATGCTCACCAAAGTATTAGGAATATTCATTATGTTTTGTTGCGGAGCTATTGAAATGCCCCTTCAGGAAATAAGCAAAGCGGTAGGACGGACTAAAACCGCTGTTTTTCAAATACCTAAATCATCAAAACCAATGTTAAATGACACTACCAACAAGCGAAATACGGTTTATGTAAAAGACATTAAATATATACATGATGTTGATTCGGGAACATTTGCCGAAATCACGATCAAAAGCACACTCAAGGATACAATAACCGATATTTCCTTTCTACTGGATGGGCATGTACCTAAAGGTTGCAATAAGTCTTACGAAATAAAGCAGAAAATTAACCTCAAACCTAATCAATTACTCACCATCTCCCAGCGTTTAGCTAAAGATGATTGCGAGGTTCATATCATTAAAAACATTCGAATCAGATATACTATAAATGTTAATTTTACGCTCGATTAAAAGTCTTTGACTATAAACTTCAGTTCAATAGTGAAAGTTGATTTTGATGTGCCTGCATGATTTTATTCAGCGCTTTCTTTAAGCATTTGGTAAAGATCGGTTGCACCACCATCAAATTTGGTCCCGTTTACATAAAATGAAGGAGTTCCGTTTACACCGCTTCGTACACCACTGTCAAAATCATCTTCTATTTTTCGTTTGATCTCCTCTGATGCACTGTCTCGCTGGAACTGCTCCAAATCTAAACCAATGGTTTCGGCCAGTTCTTCAAACAGCTCTCCATTGAGGCGGTATTGATTTTCATAAAGCGCATCATGCATTTCCCAAAACTTAGCCTGTAAACCCGCGGCTTCTGCAGCAATAGCAGCCGGAAAAGCAAACTCATGTGCATTTGCCAAAGGAAAATGACGAAAAACAAATCTGATCTGATGGCCAAACGTTTCCTCAATTTCTTTCATGATCGGGTAGGCATCGCCGCAATATGGGCACTGGTAATCGCCAAATTCGACAATGGTAATACTTGCAGAATCGGTTCCCTGAATATGATCCAAACTGCTTATTTCAGGTTTTAATGTACTCATCTCTTTATTTCTTGCTTAATTCTTCCAGTGCATCCAAAATACCATCCGCACCAGGGTTAACGGCTACAGGTGATAAATAACTCCATGCAATTTCACCTTCTTTATCAATAACAAAAAGTGCCCTTTTACTTTCGCCAACTTCATCATCATATACACCATAAGCTTTAGATACTGCGCCTTTTGGTTCAAAATCAGCCAGTAGCGGGAAATGTAGTTTTCTATTTTCTTCAAAGGCCAGGTGGCACCAAACGCTATCAACAGAAACACCAAAAATCTGCGCATCATATTTATTAAAATATTTTAGCATTTCGTTATAAAGTGCCATCTGGTCGCTGCATACCGGACTCCAATCCGCAGGATAAAAAGCCAGGATAACATTTTTGCCTTTAAAGTCCTTAAGCTTTATTTTCTGATCTGGGGTAGCATTTAATTCGAAATCTGGTGCAGTATCGCCTTTTTGTAACATATCACGAAGCTTAAAAAAATTTAAATCATGAATAAAACAGTATTAAAACCTTCTTGTTTTGTAACAAAATTTTAACCCAACTTTTGCCTTTTCATTAAGTAAGACTGAAGGATAGGATAAAAACCCTCATTCATATCAGCATCAATCAGGTCGATTTTATATTGAGCACATTTTAATGCGATCTGTTGCCGGTAAGTAGAAACCGCCGTTACATAATTTTCCTTCACCTGGTTGGTATGTACTTTAATGGTTTCTCCGGTTTCCATATCGATAAATTGATATGGGCGATTTTCAAAACTAAAGTCTACCTCTCTTTTTTTATCAACCACATTAAAAACCACCACCTCATGTTTGTTGAATTTCAGGTGTTGCAGTGCATCAAAAAACTGATCGGTTTTATCGGTATCGGTTTGGGTATTAAACAGGTCACTGAAAATAATCACCAAAGAACGTTTGTGAATCAGTTCTGCCACCTGGTGCAGCGCCTCGCTTAAATTGGTCTGTGCCTTCGCCTTCGGTTTCTGCAACAGCTCTTCCAATTGGGTAAATAAATATTTCTGATGGACCGTAGTGGATTTTGCAGGAGAATTGAATAAGATCTCGTCGGTAAACAAGCTCAGTCCGAAAGCATCGCGTTGTTTCTTTAACAAGTACATTAAAGATGCCGCCGCCTGTATAGAGAATACCAATTTATTGTTTTCAGGCTCGGGAAAGTACATGGATGAAGAGACATCAATCACAAACTGGCAACGCAAATTGGTTTCTTCTTCGAAACGTTTGCTGTAAAGTTTATCGGTTTTGGCGTATAATTTCCAATCGATATTTTTAACGTTATCCCCATTATTATACTGACGGTGTTCGGCAAACTCAACCGAAAAGCCGTGAAAAGGGCTTTTATGCAAACCTGTAATAAAGCCTTCTACCACTTGCCGGGCGAGCAATTCTAAATTACCATAGCTTGTTTCGTTCTCGTAGTTTACAGCCTGCATATGGTAAAGCTAATAAAATACTTGTACAAAAATCAGGTTTGGATGGCGAAAATATATTTTATCAATAAGCATAGTTCTGAGGTGCAGGAATATTTTTAAGTGATTTGGAAAGCAATTTCAGTACTTAAAGGCTCATGTAGCCCCGCCCCCGCTTCTGCCGATTGAAAAAACCGGCATCTCGCTACGGTCGGGTTTAGGTGGCCAAGATTGTGCAACTGTCAGTGGTAAATAAACCCAATGGTAGTACTAGTTGCAGCCTTTATGCAGGCACTATAGAGGGACAGCGGGACTGAAAATGCAATAAAAACTGGACAAACATTTCCCAAAACAATTAAAATTATTTGAATATCCAACGCAAAACCTTTTTTATTTTGAATATATAAACTGATATACGCCAATCTATTTTTTATTTAAAATATTCAGAATTGGCTGAAGTTCAGCTTTTATTTCTGCATATGACAGTACTAATGACGTATTCGGCTTTATTATGGCTTTAATCACATTATTGCCAGACAAATAATAACGGTTTTCTATGCTATTCTTAATTTTAAAATCTTTCAAATAAATCGGCTTATCGTAAACCGTCTCTTTTTTATAAAAGAAAAATAAGTTTTTGTTGTTAAAGTAGTAATCAATTTCAGCCTTTCCGGTTTCACCATAAAAAACACAATGTATTTTTTTAAGTGCAGCTTTATTGTAATAGCCTGTCACCACACCACCCTCTGCCGACATGCCGAAAGCATCTTTCATTTTCTTTTTATAAAATTTCAGTTGATTATTGATTAATGTAAAATCTGATTTGATTTTCTTGATTACAGCCACGCTATCTATAGTATCGTTAACTGAATTTTTATAAGCGGGAAAAGTATTATAGCTACTGCAAATAATGGCTATCAATAATATTAAAAATCCTTTTAAGCTACTTTTCATTTTTTTAAATCTGATTAACAAAGCGGATTAAAAATTAATACGCCTAGCAGGGTTAAAATAATTAAAATTCTTATTGCTTCAAATCCTAAACAATCCAAACTTTTAAGATATAGCGTAATTAATCACTACATATATTCAATATCTGTCCATAAAAAACCGACATCTCGCTAAGTCGTGCTCCTGCAACAGTAGGGGTTTAAGTGGGTACCGAAGCGCTACAATCCGTGGTAAATAAACCCGATGGTAGTGGTAGCTGCCGGCCTCGCGCGGGCACTACAAACGGACAGCGGGACTGAAATGCGATGAAAAACAGAACGCACATTTCCTAAAACAATAAAATCAATTTGAGCAACTAACGCAAAGTCCTTATTTTTTCGACATATAACAAAAAAGACCTCACAGGTTTTTGAAACCTGTGAGGTCTGAATAACTAAAATTAAACTTGATTACTTTTTCGCTATTCTGTACAAATGCCCATTATCGGTTACCGAATAAAGCGCTCCATCCTTTCCTTCTGCCATATCTCGGAAGCGTTCGCCTTTACCTTCTAACAAGCGCTCTTCGCCCACAATCTTATCATCTTTTATCACCAATCTAATAATGTGTGAGCCGCCTAAACCGCCTACAAATAAATTACCTTTCCATTCGGCTATGCTGTTGCTGTTATAAAAAGCAATACAACCTGGCGAGATACTTGGATTCCAATAATAAACCGGTTGTTCCATGCCTTCTTTTTGCTGAATGCCATCACCCACTTTTTTTCCGCTGTATTCTGTTCCATAGGTAATAACCGGCCAGCCATAATTTTTTCCCGGTTTGATGATGTTTACCTCATCTCCACCTTTAGGTCCAAATTCTGCTTCCCATAAATCGCCTGTTTGCGGGTTAATGGCTAAGCCGTCTGGATTGCGGAGGCCGTATGCATAAATTTCAGGTCGGGCATCGGCTTTACCTGCAAAAGGACCATTTGCAACCGCTTTTCCCTCCTTGGTAAGATGTAAAATTTTACCTAATGAAGAATTTAGATATTGTGCCTGGATCCTGATGTCGTTGCCGGAACGTTCGCCCGTACTCACAAATAAGTTTCCATTTTTATCAAAAACAATCCTGGAACCGTACTGAAGTTTACCATTGTAAGCTGGTGTAGCCCGATATATTATGGTTTGTTTCTCTATTGAGGTCTCATTTGCGGCCAATTTGCCTTTGGCAATGGCTAACAAAACGCCTTTATCCTGTGGTTCTGAATAAGCCCAATAAATCATCCTGTTTTTGGCGAAGTCGGGATCGATGGTTACGTCCAGTAAACCACCCTGCCCCGAGGGATCTACTTTTGGTAAGCCGGTAATCTTTTTACTCAGTTCGCCATTTGCATTTAAAATAACCATGGTTCCCTGTTTTTGGGTAATTAAGAAACGCCCGTCAGGAAGTACCGATATAGCCCAGGGATTCTCCAATTTCTCATTGATTACCTTAACATACAAAGGAGTTTTGGTTTTTACACCTGCAATGCGAGTCTGCCCGGCAAAAGCTGGCTTATAATCTGCGGATGGCGGGTTGGTTTCAACCGGATTTTGAGCTGATACACAAGCAATATTTGCACAGTTTAGGGTCAGGCCTCCCAATAAAATCCCTAAAGTTTTATTATTAAATAATTGAATCGACATGATGGTTAGTTTTTTGATTAAAGAAACAAAATTATGTTTGCAATAAAAAACCCAAATTCTTGATGTGAACCTGGGTTTTAAATATGTTACAAGCCTTTCAGCTTTGATCTTTTTGCTTTAAGCTTAAATTAAGCCAGTTGCTTGTTTAATTTATCTGCAAGTACCGATTTTGGAACAGCACCAACTTGTTTATCTACCACTTCACCGCCTTTAAAGTATAATAAAGCAGGGATATTACGGATACCAAACTGCATTGAAATTTGAGGGTTGTTATCAACGTTAACTTTCCCAACTACCGCTTTACCATCATATTCTTTAGCGATCTCTTCTACAACTGGACCAACCATGCGACAAGGGCCACACCATTCTGCCCAAAAATCTACTAATACGGGTTTATCTGATTTTAATACAAGCTCCTCGAAGTTTGCATCTGTGATTTCTAATGCCATAATTATTTTTTTTATGTTCAAATATAAGTATTCAATTGTAATGCCACCAATTCTGTAATGCCAATTTGACATTATTTTGAGGTAGAGGGTATAAAGGTGTAGGGTTGAAGGTTTAGGACGTTTAGGCCTTCCGCCTTAAACCTTCCGCCTTCAACCTTAATTCAGCTTGTAATTTACAACATTCATCCCCATTAATTGTTCTAAAAACTTATTGTTAGGATTTATCTTTAAATTTTTGGAAGGCAGATCCAACATAATCTGTTTTTCGGTATCAAACACAGCAAAGTTAAGCTGGCAGTTTTGCTGCTCAGAATTTGCCTTATTGTCTGCTAATATGGCCTCAATTTCTTTCATTAACTGATCGTTAACCCGCTCAATAGGCACTTGGATCGTTAAACTCTTTGCTAATTTATCACGCAGTTCAGACATCAGGTTAATGGCTGTGATCTTAAATTCCCAATCGCCCGCTTTTCCGAAACGTTCGCCTACCCTTCCCCTGATCTGTAAGAAATATCCTTCGGTTAAAAACGATTTAAACTTTAAAAAATCTTCACCAAAAAGGGCCATTTCACAGGCATCATCATAGTCTTCAAAAACAAAGGTGCCGAAAGGTTTACCTGTCTTGGTAATCCGTTGTGATGCTGTTACCACCAGGCCGCCCACACAAAGCTCACGGTTTTTCAATTTTTCGAATTCGGCCAAAACCTCTTCGTTGCTATCCCCCATACGCACCTTGTTGATGATGCTGAGCTGCCGGACACTGTTGGTACAGAATTTATCAAGTTCGAGTTTATAGTTATCCAGCGGGTGACCGGAAAGGAAAATCCCGATGGCGTCTTTCTCATATTTCAAACGGTCCATCAAAGCCCATTCTGGTGCAACAGGCAAACTTGGTTCTAAAATCAGATCGGCCTTTGAACCTCCAAACAGCGAAGCCTGCGAAGTGCTTTCATTGTTTTGAAAATCATTGGCATATTTAATAATCTTTTCAATGCCGTTCATCTTATCATTAGGGCCGATATAAAAGTACTGCGCCCTATGTCCGCCAAATGCATCAAAAGCACCGCTATATACAAAACTCTCGTAAGCTTTTTTATTTACGATACGCGTATTGGAGCGCTTGGCAAAATCGTACACGCTGGCATAAGGTCCGTTGGATGTACGTTCTTCGATAATACTCTCTACCGCCTTCTCACCCACTCCTTTTACTGCCGACATCCCGAAACGAACTTCTCCTTTGGCATTAACCGAGAATTTGAGATCAGATTCGTTTACATCCGGACCTAATACGGTCACACTCATCTGGCGACACTCTTCCATAAAGAAAGCCACCTGCTTAATATCGCTCATGTTATTGGACAGCACCGCAGCCATATATTCAGCCGGATAATGTGCCTTTAAATAAGCGGTTTGATAAGCAATCCATGCATAACAGGTGGAGTGCGATTTGTTGAAAGCGTAAGATGCAAATGCTTCCCAATCCTTCCAGATTTTTTCTAAAACGGTAGCATCATGGCCTTTTTCCGAAGCTTGTTTTACAAACTTTGGTTTCATTTTATCCAAAACGTCTTTCTGTTTCTTACCCATGGCCTTACGCAGAACGTCGGCCTCACCTTTAGTAAAACCAGCCAGCTTTTGCGATAAAAGCATTACCTGCTCCTGGTAAACGGTAATTCCGTAAGTTTCCTTTAAATATTCCTCACAGGCATCCAGATCGTACTTAATTTCTTCCTCACCATTTTTACGGCGAACGAAACTCGGAATATACTCCATTGGTCCGGGGCGATACAGCGCGTTCATGGCGATTAGATCGTCAAAAACCGTTGGTTTAAGCTCTTTCATGTATTTCTGCATACCCGGACTCTCGTACTGGAAAATACCAATGGTTTCACCGCGTTGAAAAAGCTCATAGGTCATCACATCATCAATCGGGAAATGATCGGGATTGAGGTCGATGCCATGCCTTTTCTTAACCAGTTTTACCGTATCCTTAATCAGGGTTAAGGTTTTCAACCCCAAAAAGTCCATCTTTAATAAACCGGCGCTTTCTACAACGGAGTTATCAAACTGGGTAACATATAAATCAGAATCTTTGGCTACCGATACGGGAACGAAATTGGTAATATCGCTAGGGGTAATAATAACACCGCAGGCATGGATCCCCGTATTCCGCAAAGATCCTTCTAATACCTGTGCCTGCTGAATGGTTTCTGCACTTAAATCTTTCTGACTGCCCAGGTTTTTCAGTTCTACAACCTTCTCATATTCATCAGGACGTAAAGCATCTTTTAAGCTTTTCTCGTCGAGGTTAAATATTTTAGCCAGCTTCATATTCGGGATCAGCTTGGCAATTTTATCGGCCTCAAACAGGGGCAAATCCAATACACGTGCTGTATCGCGGATAGATGATTTGGCGGCCATAGTACCATAGGTAATAATCTGAGCAACCTGGTTGGCACCATACTTATTAATCACGTAATCCATTACACGGCCACGCCCCTCATCGTCAAAGTCGATATCGATATCGGGCATGGATACACGGTCGGGATTTAGGAAACGCTCAAAAAGGAGATCATATTTAATCGGGTCGATATTGGTAATCCCCAGGCAATATGCTACTGCAGAACCCGCAGCAGATCCCCTGCCGGGGCCAACTGATACATCGAGGTTACGCGCCTCGGCAATAAAATCCTGAACAATCAGAAAATAACCCGGATAACCGGTTTTTTCTATCGTAGCCAGCTCAAAATCCAAACGCTCGATTACGTCATCGGTTAATGTTCCATAACGACGTTTTGCACCTTCGTAGGTTAAATGCCTTAAAAATTTGTTTTCACCACGTTTACCACCATCAATTTCATCTTCGGCTACCAAAAATTCTTCAGGAATATCAAATTTAGGTAACAGTACTTCACGGGCCAGTTTATAGGTCTCAATTTTGTTCAGGATATCCTGGATATTTAAAATCGCTTCGGGCAGATCAGCAAAAAGTGCCTTCATTTCATCAGCCGATTTGAAATAGTATTCCTGGTTAGGTAAACCATAACGATAACCACGACCGCGGCCTATCGGTGTAGCCTGCTTTTCGCCATCTTTAACACAGAGTAAAATATCGTGTGCGTTGGCATCTTTTTTACTTACATAATAGGTATTGTTGGTGGCTACCAGTTTAACGGCATGTTTACGGGCAAAAGCAATCAATGTTTCGTTTGCACGGTCTTCATCTTCCTGATTGTGGCGCATCACTTCAAGATAGAAATCGTCGCCGAACATTTCCTTCCACCAGATCAGCGCTTCTTCTGCCTGGCTTTCGCCCATGTTTAAGATCTTGCTCGAGATCTCCCCACCCAGATTACCCGATAAAACAATAATATCTTCCTTGTATTGCGCTATTACCTCCCGATCAATACGCGGCACATAATAAAACCCCTTAGTGTAGGCAATCGACGACATTTTGGCGAGGTTATGATAGCCATTTTTATTTTTCGCCAGCAATACCATCTGATAACCATTGTCTTTTGCGGTACGGTCTAAATGGTTTGCACACACGAAAAACTCCACCCCAACGATGGGTGTCATCACCACCTCAGTAGGGCGTTCGCCAGCTTCTATGGCTGCGGCGTTTTTGGCTTCGGCTGCTTTATTATGATTAAGTACGTTGTTTACAAAATGAAAAGCCCCCATCATGTTCGCATGATCGGTCATGGCTACGGCAGGCATTTTCTGTGCAGCAGCGGCCTTAACCAGGTCAGGAATGCTGATGGTACTCTGTAATACCGAAAATTGCGTATGGTTATGCAAATGCACAAAGGTTGCGGCCGCAAGTTCCTGTTTGTTATCGGCTAATGTTTGTTTAGAAATTCCGCTGCCTTCTGTTTTTTGCTGGCGTTTGCGGATTTCATCAGATGCAGCCTTTAAATTAATATGTTTTAATCCTACCCCCTGAATTAAGCCGGGGTTTACTTCCCTAAAGCGAGGGAAATATTCGACATCAACAAGCAGTTCTTCTTTTTTGAAAACCTCTCTCTTTACCAGTTCAAGGAAACAACGCGTGGTTGCCTCAACATCGGCAGTAGCATTATGGGCTTCATTAAAGGGTTCGCCAAATAAATAAGAATGTAATTCGGTTAAGGTTGGCAATTTAAATTTACCACCTCTACCTCCGGGCAATTGCAAAAGCTGTGCGGTAACTTCGGTACAGGTATCCAAAACAGGCATTTCTGCCAGGCGGTTAGCTACACCAAAACGGTGAAACTCACAACCCATAATATTCACATCGAAGCCCACATTTTGCCCGACAATAAATTTGGCTTTATTTAAAACCTCATTAAACCTGGCCAGCATTTCATCAAAACCGATACCTTGTTCAGTTGCCAGTTCCGTAGAAATTCCATGAATCCGTTCGGCATCATAAGGGATGTTAAAGCCTTCTGGTTTTACCAGATAATCCTGATGTTCAACCAATCTCCCCATCTCATCATGTAGCTGCCAGGCAATCTGTATACAGCGCGGCCAGTTATCCGTATCGGTAACGGGTGCATTGTAATTGCGGGGCAAACCCGTGGTTTCAGTATCAAAAATTAAGTACATATTGTGCGGCAAAGAATTAACCGTTGTAGAATAATAACGGTTTTTCAAAAATAAGGAATTTGATGGGCGAAGTTGTCAGGATTTTATCAACAAAATCGTTCGACGAACCTTACAGGTTTTGAAAACCTGTAAGGTTAAAATAGAAAGATGACTATCATCGTTTCCTAGCGAGTGCATACATATCGAAACGATGCTATCCTTTTTGAAGGCAAATTATTCAATGAAATATTTATTTTTTGGGAATGTAGGATTTCAGTCCCGCTTTCCGTTTTATTCCGATAAAGGATCGGAATGTTCACTGCAACGCCCGCCTGCAACGGGCAGGGGTTTAATTACCCAAGATAGTAGCACAGGCGGCGCCAACTAAACCCGACAGTAGCGGCAGCGCCCGATTCTTCATCGGGCCTATAGCGAATGGCGGGACGGCATAAACCCAAACGCTTCTGCACTTGCTTTCCATAACACATCAATAAATCTTTAGCACTTAGAACAATGATAAGATTCTTCGCTGCGCTCAGAATGAAAAACACTTTATCGGTATGCAACCGTAAACTGAAAACCGCCAATTGTGAACTTATCAAAAATGCTCCTGGCTTACCAACTCACTTACTTCATATCCCTTCAGCCTGCATCTTTCTATAATATGCACCAATAAATCTGCCTCCATCTTTGGTTCGCGGGCCATAATAAAGAGGTATTTTTCATCCGGATGGCCTACCACTACATAACTGTAATCATCAGCCAGCTCTATAATCCAATAACCGATTTTAAATGGCCATAAAAACTGGGCTTTCATATCGCCATCTGCTTTTTCCTTGTCGAAAAAGAGCTTTGAGGTAATCGATTTTTCTTCAGGTTTTCCATCCTTATAGTAGGTGGTGTATACCTCAAAATGATCATCTTCAGCCAAAGTATAAGTCTCGGTAGTTTGTTTCCAGTTTTTATCCATTAAGGTTGGGATAGAATATAAAGAATACCATTTACCCTCAAAGGCTTTGTAATCGATATTAGAAATGGGTTTGTTTTCCATAAGTTTTTAGAGAAAAAATCGCTGTTAGTATCTATTAAATAAAACCCCGATTAAATTATAAAGTTTTAAAATGCATTTTTAAACCTTATATTTATTTCTACCTTCGGTACATATTAAGGAAAGCGAACCACTAAAAATATAAAGATATGAAAGTAACGGTTGTTGGCGCAGGCGCAGTTGGTGCCACTTGTGCAGATCATATTGCCCGCAAAGAATTGGCGAACGAACTTGTATTATTGGATATTAAAGAAGGTTTTGCCGAAGGTAAGGCGATAGACATGATGCAAACCGCAACCCTTTTGGGCTTCGATACCCAAATTACAGGCGTAACGAATGATTATAGCAAAACTGCTGGTTCGGATGTGGTGGTCATTACTTCAGGTTTACCACGTAAACCCGGTATGACCCGCGAAGAACTGATTGGCATTAATGCGGGCATTGTTAAAAGTGTTGCCGAAAATATTTTAAAATTCTCTCCCGAAACCATTTTCATCGTGATCAGTAATCCGATGGACACCATGACTTACCTCGCTTTAAAATCATTAGGTTTACCTAAAAACCGCATTATTGGTATGGGGGGAACTTTAGATAGTTCACGCTTCAAATTCTATTTATCACAAGCTTTAAATTGCAGTCCGAATGATCTGCAAGGGTTTGTAATTGGTGGCCATGGCGATACCACGATGATTCCGCTAACCCGTTTAGCCACTTACCAAAGTTTACCGGTGAGCCATTTATTGGATAAAGCTACGCTAGATCAGGTGGCGGCAGATACCATGGTTGGCGGCGCTACTTTAACAGGTTTAATCGGCACATCGGCCTGGTATGCTCCGGGTGCGGCAGGTGCAGCATTGGTTGAAGCCATTTTACGCGATGAAAAAAAACTATTTACCTGCTGTGTCTCTCTTGAAGGAGAATACGGACAGGAAGATATTTGTTTAGGTGTGCCGGTAATTATTGGCCGCAGCGGTTGGGAAAAAATCATCGATTTTAAACTAACCGAAGATGAACAAGCAGCATTTAACAAAAGCGCTGATGCGGTAAGAAATATGAACAACGTACTGGCAGAAATGAAATTGGTTTAACCATCTATCTTTAATGATATCGTCACCCTGAACTTCCGCCCGGCCGGTCAGACGGGTGTTTCAGGGTTCTTTAGTCAAGATAGATCGCTCCCCGTCTGTACGGGCAGGCCTGGCCGAACAGGCGGGCATTACACTGCGTTTCAGTTGAGATGACGATTCTATCTGAGTCCCTTAATTTTAAATGATTTAAAATTGAACATCAAAGGTGTAGATAAAAAATTAGCTGATACACACAACATCAGCACCTACCATAAAATTCCGATTTTGGATGGCTTGGAGTTGTTAAATGCTAAAAAACATACCATTGATTTCCCCTTTCACACACATCATACTTTTAATATTGCACTGATCTTAAATCAGACTTTTTACACAAAACTAAACGATAAATTTTTACAGGCACCGATCGGTACAATTTCAATTACCAACCCAAACGAAGTACATGCAACCCCCTGCGACAATAAACTGGGCAATTCATTTTTTACGTTTTACGTTGCGCCTGATGTGCTTAAAACCCTAAACAGCGGTCGCGATGTTTTTTTTGAGGATAAAATCATTTACGATCGTGACCTGGTGAACGGCTTTCATTATTTCGCTGAACACTTTAATAATCCAGCGCTTAATCTCGAAAAAGAGTTATTAAATGTTCTGGAAAAATTGGTTTCCCGTTATGCTTCCAGTATGTATTTTAGTGATAAGAAAACGATATTATTTCAGGATTTTATCGGCGAAAACTTAATGGAAAAATTTTCGTTAACCGACACCGCAAAACGTTTCGGATTGGACAAATATAAATTTCTGCGTTTATTTAAACACGAAACGGGCTTAACGCCGAATAATTACATCCTTTTACAGCGGATAGAAAAATGCAAAAAGCTGCTCACAAAAGAAACAGATTTAATGGAAGTTGCCATCGAAACCGGCTTTTATGATGTGGCACACCTCTCCAGGCATTTTAAAAGATTTACTGGCGTTACCCCTTCAGAATACAAAAAGGCTTAAATGTAGTTGCAATATCGTACAACAGACCCCGGCATTTAAGCTTTAATTTTGCTATCATATCTCACAAAAAATGAAAAAAGATAGCCCTACCATCCTTATTGTTTTATTTTTTAGCATCACAGTACGTGCGCAAGTTGGCCAAAACCTTATTCCAATTAAAATAGATAAATCAACTGCCAATTTAAGCATCAAACAGGGCGAAGAAACTTCGTTTAGCTTTCAGTTAAAAAAAGATTTTTACTACTCAATCACTGTTGAGCAAAAAGGAATAGATGTTACCGTAGGATTAAAAGACCGTAACGGCAAAACCATACAGGATGTAGATTCGCCAAATGGTCGGTTCGGTAGCGAGAAAATCATCTTCTCGCCAGATAGTTCAGGTGACTTTATACTCACCATGAAACCATTAGCTGAAAGCAGCAATGCAAAAGAGGGCAACTACTCGGTTACCATACAAAGTCCGCCAAAAAAATTAAAAAAAATGAGTTTAAAAGCGCTGGAACAGGATTTCGACATCCTGAAAAATGCATTCATTGAAACGAATATTGGCCTGTGGTATAACACCTATACCCAATTCGACAGCCTCTGCAATTTGCAAAAACATAAGATAAAAGATGGAATGACTGCTTTGGATTTTTATCAGATCGTTGCGCCAATGGTTACCTATACCAAAGAGGGCCATTGTGCCATCCAAACCTCTGAAGAAACGAGTAACTACATCAGGCAACATGGTCAGTACTTCCCTTTCCTGGTAAAAATTTTGGATAAAAAAGTTTACATCCTGAACGATCTGGACCTTTACAAAACCAAAGGAATGTTGATTTCTAAAATTAATGGAAATAGCATTGAAAGTATTCTGGAGAAGTTTTTAACGATAGAACCGGCCGATGGTTATAATATTACAAGTAAATACCGCTGGATAGAAACAGCTTTCTCTAAGTATTACCTGCGTTTTTTCGAACAGCAGCCCATTGCCTTTGATCTCGAACTGGTTAATCCCAAAACCGGTGAAAAGATTAACTATAATCAGATTCCGGCTTTAACTTTTAAACAATATGGAAAATTCGTAGCAAAGGAAACAAAATTTATCCCAAACTATAACTTTAAGGAACCTGCTGCATTAAAAATCGACACGCTGAACAGCACGGCAACACTAACGGTGAATACATTTTCAACCAACGATTACACAGGGGGCAGAAAGGGTTTTAAAGAATTTTTGGCGAAAAGTTTTCAGACCATTGCCGATCGTAAAATAAAACATCTGATTATTGATATCAGGAAAAATGAAGGCGGTGCACAGGCCATGGAAGACCACCTGATGTCGTACCTGGTCGGACAAGAATATCCAAAATATAAATATGCAGAAATTCCATCTTTTACTTATTCGTTTTTAGATTATACAGCCTATCGGGATAAAAAATCGCGGGATGATTTTGAAAAGGAATTAAAAGCTGAATTTTACCGCAGTACCGATGGGCGTTATCTGGATCTCCCTGGAAAATATAAGTGCGACACCCCTCAAACCAATTATTTTAAAGGCGATTTGTATATCCTGATCAGTGGTTTATCTTTCTCCGGAGGATCAGAATTTGCTGCTCTGGCCAAAAACTATACCAGCGCCCGTTTTATCGGCGAAGAAACAGGAGGTGGATATTATGGTAATACCAGTGGCTTTTTCATCCATTATACATTGCCCAATTCCAAATTAACCGGCCGTATCCCACTGATTAAATTTGTTGTTGAAGAAAAACAAAATGGTATTCCCTTTGGTCACGGCGTAATGCCTGATCACGAGGTACAGCCAAAAATTGAGGAATATTTAAGCGGCTACGATACAGAAATGGAATTTGTAAAAGGCCTGATCAAAAACAAATAACCACTACCTGACATGGTTTTCGGCTAATTAGCCTAATTTAGTCGAATAATATTTGTTATGAAAGCCATTTCCATTCCTTTAAAACTGATCAACTTACAGGATGACGGCTTCCATCTTTTGATGGAAGTTGTTGTTTTCAAAGAGAAACATCTGGCCGTACTGGATACCGGCGCTTCAAGGAGTGTGTTTGATAAATCTTTGATTGAACAGCACCTGTCTGAAACATTAAAGGTATCGGATGAGATTAACGCGGCTACACTTTTTACCACCACCACTACCATTCAGGCTACCCTTCCCCTTTTGAAAATCGGAACCTTAAAAATCAGGGATTATGAAACCGTTGCCTTCGATCTTCAATCAGTTAGCGATACCTATCAACAGTTTGGCCACCCACCTATTATGGGGATTATTGGCGGGGATATCTTAATGCAATATAAGGCTGTTATCAATTATCAGAAAATGATCCTTAGGCTTTATAGATAAATATAATTTCCCGTTATGATGCCGATCATTTTTATTAAGCCATTTTAAGAGATATTTGACCTTGATGAAAAAGTTAATAGCAATCTTTTGTGTTATTTTTTGGGCCGGTTTAATTGGTGGGATTAGCTTTTTGGAAGCCCCGTTAAAATTCCAGGCACCGGGGATTACCATTCCTCTGGGTTTAGGCATAGGCCAATTGGTTTTTCAGGCACTAAATAAAATAGAGGTTGTATTGCTCCTGATCATTCTAGCCTGTTCTTTACCTACAGGATTAAAAAACATCGGTAGCATTTTACTCTTTTCAATTACCATACTTTTAATGGTAGATACTTTTTGGTTATTGCCATTACTTGATGAAAGGGCAAAACTGGTTTTGGCAGGCCATGCCCCGGTTAAAAGTGATCATCATATCCAATATATCATTATCGACACCATTAAATTCCTGATATTAGCTGCACTAGGTTTCTTAAATTTAACATCATTGTACCATGAGAAAAGATATTCTTAACCGGGCAGACATCATCGTTTTGGTGGATGCATTTTACAAAAATGTTTCGCTAAACCTGGAGATTGGGCCAACATTTACTGATGTAGCCAAAGTAGACTGGAGTCACCACCTCCCGAAAATGTACGATTTTTGGGAAAGTATCCTTTTCGGCAAAGCCATTTATAAGGGGAACCCCATGTTAACCCATTTTGCGCTTAATGAACAAACGCCTTTGCAGCATGAACAATTTGAGATCTGGAAAGATCTCTTTCTTCAAAATGTAGACGATTTGTTTGCAGGTCCCAATGCAGAACTGATTAAACAAAAAGCTCAATCTATTGCAGATCTGATGCATTTTAAAATCAACGCTCCCTCATCGAAAATCAAAATTGTTTAAGTTGATCTGCTTTGAATTCAGTCGCTTTCTTTATAAATTTAGTTAACCAAACTAAATTATGTTATGAAATTTCTTAAGATCTTTTTAAGCATTATTGCTGTACTGGCAGTAATCATTATTGGCGGTAGTTTTTTTCTTCCAAAAAGCTATTCGGTTAATCGGAGTATCACCATTCTTGCTCCAGACAGTATTATTTATAAAAACATTGCGGATTATCATGAATTCTACAAATGGAATGCCTGGTCTAAGATGGATCCAAAAGCGAAGATTACCATTACCGGTACAGCTGCTCAGCCGGGTCACCTCTACCAATGGAATGGTGAAAAAGTGGTACCGGACAAATGCTGATCAATAAAGCAGAGGCAAATAAAATGGTTGATATGGAATTAAAATTCATTAAGCCGATGGAAAGTATAGCGAACACCCGTTTTGACATCAAAAAAGCTGAAAACGGAAATAAAGTAACCTGGACCATGAGTGGAGATAGCAAAGGCATCATTAATAAATGGTTTTGCTTGTTTATGGATAAAATGATCGGTAAAGATTTTGAAGATGGATTGAAATCCCTGAAAGAGAAATCAGAGAAGGAGATTTAATTGCATTGTCATTCTGAGAGATAATTTATTGTTTAAAATCAATATAAAATGGCGTTTTTTTTGCCAAAATGGTGGGCTGTTAGAGTCCGTCATTGGGAGAAGGCTTTTTCAGCCGATAGCCAGTCCCGACTTTTCGGGGAAGCAATCTTACAACGATCGCTACCAGCGGGTGTATTAAGATTGCTTCGTGCCTCGCAATGAAGATCTTTTTTTGTTTAAATCTGTCAACGGTAACGAAGTCGAAGACCCTATTGTGATTCAAAGATCTCTTCATTCCGCTTTGCTCCAGTCGAGGACGTACGCCCTGTAAACTTTGCATTCTCTGTGCCTTAACTTCATGATCTTTGTGGTTAAAAGAGCAAGTCATATTTCTAGGCTCTTGAAAAGAGCTTTTTTTATTCTTTGAAAGACCAACCAAACAATTATCCCAGCTTTGGGTTAAAAAAGTATCAAAAGTGGTCTAACCATCAATTAATATTTTGCAATTTCCTATTTTTTAGATTACTTTTCCATCAAATGAATTTATTACTTGTAGAAGATGAACCAAGTGTTGTATCTGTAATTTCGAGGGGTTTAACAGACGAAGGATTTACCGTAAGTATTTCTCCTGATGGCTTAATCGGAAAACAGATGGCTTTAGACAATCAGTTCGATCTGATTATCCTTGATATTATGCTACCTGGAATAAATGGATTGGAGCTCTGCAAAATCATTAAAGAACAAAAACCCAACACGCCTATTATCATGCTTACCGCATTGGGTACTACTGAAAATGTAGTAAATGGGTTGGATAATGGTGCGGATGATTATTTGATCAAGCCATTTAAATTTGCTGAACTTTTTGCGAGGATCAGAATGCTGCTGAGGCGATACCATGGTGCAGTTTCGCAAGATCAGATTATTTCTGTAGGCGATCTGCAGATCAATTTGAGTGCAAAAACCGTAAAACGAAACCAACAGGAAATCGTACTCACCGCAACAGAATACCGGCTATTGGAGTACATGGCCAAAAACAAATCCAAAATTTTATCCCGGATAGATATTTTGGAAAATGTTTGGGATATCGACTTTAACCTGGGCACCAATGTAGTTGATGTTTATGTTAACTATCTGCGAAAAAAAATAGATAAAAATGCCGATCAGAAGCTGATCCATACGGCGGTAGGTTTAGGTTACATTTTAAAGGAAAAGTAAATGAATATTGCCAAAAAAATCACTTTACTTTTTGCCATTTTATCAGCAATTATTATTTCCTTATTAAGTGGTTTTGTATGGTATTTCTCGAACGAATTTGCCTTTGAAGATTTTTATAAACGTTTGGAAGCCAGGGTTAATATTGCTGCTCAGATTAAACTTTATGAAGATGACAACAATAAGGTTTATGCGAAAATGCGCAACAGATACCTGGAGCGCCTCCCTTCTGAAAAAGAATATATTATGGAAGCGGGGAAACCAACCAATAAACTGGACCGTGAATTGCCTAAAAGTTTTTATAATCGGATCCACGCAGGTTATGTAGCCCGCTACCGCACGGAGAATCACTTTTATGCCGGTAAATTCTTCAAAAATGCTAATGGAGGATACATTGTTATCGTTTCTGCAAATGATCCTGTGGGCTTCCGGGAATTAAAAGACCTGCAAAGAATTTTAATTATTGGATTTTTTCTTTCTGTAATACTGTCATTTGTGGTGGGTTGGAAATTTTCCAATTACATGTTAATGCCCCTTCGAAATATTATTAAAAGTGTCAAAAGAATCAAGGCCGAAAATTTACATATGAGGCTGGATGTCAAAAAAGGGAATGATGAAATGTCGCAATTGGCCCAAACCTTTAACAACATGCTCAACCGTTTGGAAACGGCTTTCGAAACACAGAATAACTTCATCAGTAATGCTTCACATGAGCTGAGAACACCTCTGACCATCATTAGCGGAGAGGTTGAACTGGCCATGAAAAATATTGCGGATACGGCCAAACAGGAGAAGGCATTATCAAAAATCAAAAATGAAGCAGAAAGGTTAGAGCATATTTTAACCAGTTTATTGGGTTTGGCACAATCGGGTTTCAACGGAAAAAACCAGCCTTGGGAGGAGGTGCGAATGGACGAATTGTTATGGGAAATTAAAGATTCGGTAAATCAGGTTCATCCCAACAGTAAAATAGAGATCGATTTTAGTAAACTTCCTGATGATGATGAGCTGCTTTCATTGCGGGTAAACAAAAATCTGATAAAACTGGCCATTAGTAACATTGTAAACAATGCCTGCAAATATTCCAATGAAAATTTGGTAAGCATTAGTATAGAAAGTAATACCAATATACTTTCTATCTCGGTAACCGATCGGGGCATTGGTATACCGCAAACCGATATCCAGCATATATTCGAGCCTTTCTACAGGGCATCAAACACCAATGATTTTAAAGGTTATGGCGTTGGTTTACCGCTCTCCTTAAATATTATCCGTTTGCACAGGGGTAGTATTGCCATTAAATCGCAGGAAGGGGTTGGAACAGAAATTAAAGTTTTGTTACCTACAAAAGTTTAATTCGATCATTGGTTAGCCATTAGTTAATGGTTAGTTAGTCCGTGTAGTTAATCGGTCAACAGTAATTCCCCCGCAACGTTCTCCTAAACTTGTTTGAGAATCTAATTTAAATAATTCCCTTAGTCCTCATCCCGTTAAAAAAGATCCTTCATTGCATTCAGGATGACAGTTTGTTAAAGGAAAAGTATTTAAGCCTCCCAGCAATAAACACAATTTAACATAACAACCTTTCCACATTTAACCTATCAAACAACCGTTTAACCGATTAACCAATTTAAACAGTTACCCAAAAAAATTCTAAAAAGGAGTACATTCTAATCTCGTTTTAATCTCACTCTTATTTCGCTGTAATGACATCAGGCTAAACTTGTATAAATAATATTTCAATTCATTTAAACAAGATATAGCGATGAAAACAATATTAGTTCCAACCGACTTTAAATTAGAAAGTATAAAAATTATTGATGCGCTAGTACAACATCAAAAAAATGAAATATTGAATATCATTTTTGTACACGCCTTTAAATTATCTGATTCCATAACGGATATGTTAATGTTGAGTCGCCGCAGCCGCGACTACGAAAATGTGAGCGACGAATTTTATCAGCAGTTAAATCTGGTTAAGACAAAGTATCCTACCCAGATCAATACCATCGGAATTGAATATTTTTATGGCAGTACCGTAGCGGCTTTTAAAAATTTTATCGAGGCGTTTGATGTAACATGCATTGCCTATTTAGAGGGATATAACTTCATGCCAATCAATAAATATAGTATCGACCCTAACATATTGACAGCACGAGCAGGCTGTGAAGTAATTTTACTAAACGCTCTGACTGTTCATGCCAATGAAAATTTAATTGATACCAAAATACCAGAAACGCAGCTGCACGAAGCAAATTCTTAATTACCAACCACTAAACTTTATATTATGCTATTACGAAATAATATTCCGCTCACTTATATATTCGGAAAGATCAAAAATGAGCTTCTGTTTGTGATCGGTTACTCGATAGGTATTGTGATATTGTATGAGAACCTTCACGTTACCCGCATTTCCATTCCTGTTGCAGTACCCGCTTTACTGGGAACAATCATTTCACTTTTATTGGCCTTTCGCTCTAACCAGGCCTATGATAGATGGTGGGAAGCAAGAATTCTATGGGGTGCCATCGTTAATGATTCAAGAACCCTCTCGCGACAAATCTTATCGTTTGTTGAAAACCCTTATGGATTAGATGAAATTGAGGAATTTAAGGCCCGATTTATTAAACGGCAGATTGCATGGTGTTATGCCCTAAGTCAAGCACTGCGGGGTTTTAATCCCCGAAAAGGCTTAGATGAATATCTTTCGGCCGAAGAATTCGATTTCATCAAGAAACGTAAAAATGTAACAGCAACCATTTTAGAGTTGCACGCCATGGATTTAAAAAAGGCCTTGCTGGAAGGTTGGATCAATAAATATCAACAGATAGAAATAGATAAAACCATAACCGGTTTATGTAACCATATGGGCGGATCGGAAAGAATTAAGAACACCGTTTTTCCGGTAACTTATAGCAAGTATATCAACATGTCTATCCATCTATTCATTGTATTGTTGCCTTTCGGATTGCTTGAATACTTTGGTTACATGGAAGTTCCATTAGTGGTGGCCATTGCAGCATTCTTTTTATTGGTAGAAAAAATGGCTGTTCATCTTCAGGATCCTTTTGAAAATAAACCTACAGATACCCCAACCACAACCATCTGCAGAACCATTGAACGAGATCTTTGCCAGATGTTAGACGATAATAAAATTTATGAGGATAAACCTCAAACCGAATTGGCCCAGGTGGGATCATATTACATTTTGTAATGCATTTTCATGGCCAAAAAAGTAAATCTCATTAAGAGATGGTTAGTTAAGCGCAATGATTTTTCTTTGGATAAAGAAGAACCATTGCCATAGTTGTATAATTACAAAAGCCATTCATTTTTTGAATGGCTTTGTTTTTTGTGGCGGAATCAAACTTTTAATGACACACCTTAATTGACTAGAAAATTTGCTACAGTTTAAGCTGATATTTTCTAACACGACTGTAACTCCGGCGTCAGCTGGAAACAACTGACGCCACCGATAACCTTACTAAGAAAAAACCCTCCCCAAAGCTTAACTTGAGGAGGGTTTCTATAGTAAAATCCTATTGCGGGATTTAAGTATCAGGCATCAATTTTGGCATACTTCGCATTACGCTCGATAAAATCTCGGCGCGGCGCAACTTCATCGCCCATCAACATCGAGAAAGTATGATCACATTCTGCTGCACTTTCGATCGTAGCCTGCATTAAGGTACGTGTAGCAGGATTTAACGTGGTATCCCAAAGTTGCTCAGCATTCATTTCACCCAAACCTTTATAACGTTGGATGTGTACACTATCTTCTTTACCGGCACCTTTTAAACGTTGTACAGCTGCATCGCGCTGTGCATCATTCCAGCAATATTCAAATTCCTTACCTTTTTTCACCTGATAAAGTGGTGGAGAGGCAATGTAAACGTATCCGGCTTCGATCAGGGCACGCATATAACGGTAGAAGAATGTTAAAATCAAGGTGGTAATGTGCGACCCGTCGATATCAGCATCCGTCATGATCACAATTTTATGGTAACGGAGTTTCGTTAAATTTAAAGCTTTATTATCCTCTGGTGTACCAATACTTACACCAATAGCGGTAAACATATTTTTGATCTCGTCATTTTCATAGATCTTATGTTCCATTGCTTTCTCCACATTCAGAATTTTACCTTTTAAAGGTAAAATGGCCTGAATATTACGATCACGACCTTGCTTGGCAGTACCACCCGCAGAATCACCCTCAACCAGGAAAATCTCACATCTTTCGGGATCACTATCTGAGCAGTCGGCTAATTTACCAGGTAAACCCGAACCACCCATTACGCTTTTGCGTTGCACCATCTCGCGTGCTTTCCGGGCTGCTGCACGTGCAGTAGCCGCCAGGATTACCTTATTGATAATCATTTTAGCTTCCTTAGGATTCTCTTCCAGATAATTACCCAAAGCCTCTCCAACTGCAACATCAACCGAGCCCATCACCTCACTGTTTCCGAGTTTGGTTTTGGTCTGCCCTTCAAATTGTGGCTCCTGTACTTTTACCGAAACAACGGCAGTTAAACCTTCCCTAAAATCATCACCGGTGATTTCCATTTTTACGTTCTTCAATAAACCTTCCTTGTCGGCATAGGTTTTTAAAGTACGGGTTAATCCCCTACGGAAACCGGCAATATGCGTACCGCCTTCGTGGGTATTGATATTGTTTACGTAAGAGTGAACATTTTCTGCATAACTATCATTATACTGGAAAGCCAGCTCAACAGGCACACCATTTTTAATTCCTTCGATATAAATCGGCTCGGCCAGAATAGAAGTACGTGTATCATCTAAAAAAGCTACAAACTCTTTTAAACCACCCTCTGAATGGAAAGTTTCAGAAAAATAAGAACCATCATCCAGCTTTTCACGTTCATCAGTTAACGTTAATTTAATCCCTTTATTTAGGAAAGCTAATTCACGTAAACGGCCGGCTAAAGTATCATATTTGTATTCGGTAGTTTGGGTAAAAATGGTGGGATCAGGAGTAAATGTTACAATCGTACCACGTTTGTCTGTATCTCCAACTTCTTTCACATCATACTGCGGAACGCCGATTTTATACTCCTGCATCCAGATTTTACCTTCGCGGTGCACTTCAGCTTTTAAATCTGTAGACAAAGCGTTGACACAACTTACCCCTACGCCGTGCAAACCTCCTGATACTTTATAGGTATCTTTATCAAATTTCCCACCTGCGTGCAAAACCGTCATTACGATTTCAAGCGCCGATTTATTTTCTTTTTTATTAATTCCGGTCGGAATACCGCGACCATTATCTTCAACCCTGATGGAGTTACCTTCTAAAATGCGAACATCAATGGTATCTGCATGACCGGCTAAAGCCTCATCAATAGAGTTATCTACAACCTCATACACCAAGTGGTGCAAACCCTTTACACCTGTATCACCTATATACATCGAAGGGCGCTTACGCACCGCTTCCAAACCTTCTAAAACCTGTATATTATCTGCCGAATAATTTGACTTTAAATCCTGTTCTTCGCTCATATTTTAATTAAAAACAATAAGTATCAAAAATACGGAAATTTTGCCACTTAAACTAATATGTGGATAATTTTTGGGTGCTTAAGGGATTAAGGCAAAGGCCTCTGCCATTGAATTAAAAGGGGATTGAAAAGCAAAACCTGCATTCCTATCCAGGTCTCCTCCCGCTTTCCATTACAAGTCACGCTGAAGACGCGGGAGCTTTCCATTTCAATCCGGGTTTTGGGGGTAATTGTCGGTGCATTTGAATGGATTATCCGCTAAAATGTTTCTATGGGACGAAAAAACATCCCATTTTTTCTAACGGGCGTGAATCCAGATATGACTTCTTTCTGAAAATAGCAAAAATTACCGTCGCGTCATTAAGGCTAGTTAGTCGCCCCTTAATAACAATTTAAACATTTGATTATCAATAATTTGTTGATAAATTTCAGTATTATAAATTGCGGGTTTTGGTTATATTTATATCAAAATCTTGCAGATATTTATGCTTAACCAA
>NZ_CAJYOJ010000087.1 GCF_913776295.1 uncultured Pedobacter sp. | reverse complement strand
AATCCGAAAAATTTGTTAGGCCGGACTTAAGTAGAACGGAGACACAGTGCGAAGGCCTTTTTGGATGGAAATGTATATTTCATAAGTATTTAACTATCAAATAATTACAAAATAACGTCAATGGTAGTGCAGTGAAGGATCTTACAACTGAAAAGTCCTGCCCTCTACCGCTAACTCCGTATTTTCAAAAACAGATTGAGCTTCTTCGAAAAGCATTTGCAAAGTTTTATAGCGCGAAGAAAAATGTCCGATGATTAATTTCTTAGCTCCGGTAATTCTGGCTACTTCTCCGGCCTGCAAAGCCGTGGTATGATGTGTTTCTTTAGCTCTTTCCAATAAATCGTGCATAAAGGTTGCTTCGTGGTATAAGGTATCGCAATCTTTTATGGTGGCAAAATACCTTTCATCAAAAAGTGTATCTGAACAATAGGCATAACAGCGAGGTGCATCTGGTTCTGTTGTGTAGTCTTCGCTGCGTAAGATATCGCCATTAGGCAGTTCTACATCCATTCCTTTTTTTAAGGCTGAATAATAAGCCATGGGTATTTGATCAGCCTGCTCTTTTATCAGTTTGCGCTGGCGTTTCTTCTGTTGAAATATAAAGCCGGTAGTTGGGATACGATGGTTTAAAACAATGGTCTTGACTGTCAGATCGCTATTTTCGAATATCGTTGTAGACTGATCAGCTTCAATTGGAAAAAACTCAATCGGATACCTCAGTACAGTATCAGAATATTTGAACTGAATCTCTAAAATCTCTAACAATGGTTTAGGGCCGAATATCTGAATCGGTTTTATACGTCCGTTCAAATGCAAACTGGATAACAAGCCGATTAAGCCAAAATAATGATCGCCATGTAAGTGGCTGATGAAAATATAATCGATACGGGCGGCTTTAAGATTATATTTAGCGAGTTGTTGTTGTGTACCCTCACCACAATCGATCAGGTAATATTTTTCATTACAATTCAAAAGCTGTGCAGAAGGATTCCTGTTAAATACAGGCGTTGCAGAACTGCTTCCTAAAATTGTAACTTCAAACTTCATCATGATAAGATATAAAAAGCCCCGTAGATTTTTCAGAAACTACGAGGCCGGAATGTATTTAAATATTTCGTTATTTAGCGCCTCTAAACTCTTTCTCCAGCTCCTCCATAAAGATAAAATCAGTAGCTTCATCTATTGTATTAACAAACATTACAGATTGAAATATGTTTGATAATTCGATAATCGACGCCAGTTCATCATTGATTCCCGTTACAATAAATAATCCGCCTGCTGATTTGCACAATCTGTCGCCAACCAGTAGGCAGCTTAAATCCTGTGCATCATTACATTCAGTAACAGAACTTAAATCAACAACAATATTTTTAAACCCCTCTGCATTAAGCAAATAGAATTCTGCTTTCAGACCTGGTGCATTATCATTTGTAAACTTATGTTCTTCTAACTTTAAGGTTACATATTTATCATGTTTATCTACCGAAAATTTCATCTCTCTCTTATCTTTATTTTACTAATGTATAAATTTCTTTCGATTTAAAGTGTCTCCAAAGCCTTCAAAACGTTGGATTCAATACGGCTGGAAATGGCATCAGCATCAGCTTTGATAAAGGCTTCTCCTACAATTTTTTCATACAGTTCAATATAACGATCTGAAATAGAACTTACAATTTCAGGGGTCATTTCGGGTACCAACTGGCCATCTTTACCTTGAAAACCATTTTCGATTAACCATTTACGTACAAATTCTTTTGACAGCTGTTTTTGTGGTTCATTATGATCCTGGCGATCCTGATATCCTTCAGCATAAAAATAACGGGATGAATCAGGCGTATGGATTTCATCAATCAGATAGATTACACCATCAGCCTTCCCGAATTCATACTTTGTATCAACCAAAATCAATCCGCTTTTAGCCGCAATCTCGGTTCCGCGCTGATAAAGTGCATAAGTGTATTCTTCTAACTGTTCATAATCGCTTATCGAAACAATTCCTTTTGCCAATATATTTTCTTTAGAAATGTCTTCATCATGCCCTACCGAAGCCTTGGTTGTTGGGGTAATAATGGGTTGAGGCAATTTATCGTTTTCTTTCAAGCCATCAGGTAAAGAAACGCCACAAACCGAACGTTTTCCGGCACTATATTCGCGCCAGGCATGACCGGCCAGATATCCCCTGATAACCATTTCTACTTTAAACGGCTCACAGATCCGGCCAATGGTTACCATTGGATCTGGCACTGATAAAACCCAATTTGGCACAATATCCTGTGTAGCCGCCAAAAACTTAGCTGCAATCTGATTCAAAACCTGTCCTTTAAAAGGAATAGCCTCTGGCAATACCACATCAAATGCGGAAATACGATCTGATACTACCATCACCATAAACTCATCAGCTATGGTATACACATCGCGAACTTTACCCTTGTAAAAGTTGCTCTGATTGGGAAAATTAAAATGGGTTTCTTTAAGTGCTTTCATGAGGCCGTAAAAATAGGAAAAAAGTCGGAAAGTGTGTAGTCTATAGTCCCCAGCCAATTTTAACCCGAGACTATAGACTCCCGACTTTGGACTAACTATTGAATATCACCGTAGGCTTTCAGGATATCTTTTACCAGTTTATGTCTTACAACATCTTCTCCACTTAAATAAATGATGTCTATTCCTTTTATATCTTCTAAAATTCTCAGGCCATTAAACAAGCCCGACATTTGTTTTTTAGGTAAATCAACCTGGGTAACGTCACCAGTAACAATAAATTTAGCGGTTGGCCCCATACGGGTTAAAAACATTTTTAACTGCATATCGGTTGCGTTTTGCGCCTCGTCCAGTATCACAAAACAATTATCAAGTGTACGCCCGCGCATAAATGCCAAAGGCGCAATTTCTATCGTACGGTTTTCGATGTAAAATTTCAATTTCTCTGCCGGAATCATATCATCCAGCGCATCGTAAAGCGGGCGTAAATAAGGATCGATTTTTTCCTTTAAATCGCCTGGTAAAAAACCAAGGTTCTCTCCGGCTTCAACCGCAGGCCTGGTTAAAATAATGCGTTTAATTTCTTTATTTTTCAATGCCCTTACCGCTAAGGCTACTGCGGTGTAGGTTTTTCCGGTACCTGCCGGGCCGATAGCGAATAGAATATCATTTTTAGCAATACTATTCACCATTTTGCGTTGATTTGCCGTCCTGGCCTTTACCAGCAGACCGTTGGTACCAAAAACGATTACCTCCCCGCCGCCACCTGTTGGTTGTTCTACCTCTTTTTTTGCAACGCCTGAAGCCTTAGCCCCTAATATGTTCTCTACATCATTATTGCTTAACGAGCTATATTTTTCCAGGTGTTCGATCAGTTGGTTAAATTTCTCTTCAAAAGCCTTAAGTTCCTGTTCATCACCCAGAACCTTCACCTCGCTGCCTCTCGCCACCAGTTTTAACTTCGCGAAAGCACCTTTAATCATTTCGTAGTTCTCATTGTTCGCCCCCCAAAAGTGAGCAGGATTTACGCTATCCAGGGTTAATTTTAATTCGTTCAAACTGTAGTATTTTAAAAAGTTATCGGGGTATATTAATTAAAATTTGAATATTTGCAGACGCTTAGGCCTGTACACAAGAATAAGCAATAATAATGAATTTTTAATGGGGATAATTACTTTAACAACAGATTTAGGTTCAAAAGATTTTTACCAGAGTGCCCTTAAAGGTAGTTTGTTGAGTCTTATGCCTAATGTTAATTTAGTTGATATCACCCACGAAGTACCATCATTCAATATTTCGTACGCTGCCTTCGTTTTAAAAAATGCTTATCCCTACTTTCCAAAGAATACCGTACACCTCATCGGTATTGATTCGGTATACAGCGAAAACACCAAATATATTGCTGTAAAACATCGTGATCACTTCTTCGTGGGCGCTGATAATGGCATCTTCTCCCTCCTTTTTGATGATGTTCCTGATGATGTGGTAGAGTTGAATATTATGCAGGATCTGAAATATTTACACTTCCCCCTGGTTGATATTTTTGTTAAGGCGGCAACGCATCTGGCAAAAGGTGGTAAACTGAAAGACATTGGATTACCTGTAGCTGAGATTGAGCAAAAAATGCTTCTACATCCTGTTATCGAACCAGATATGATTCGTGGCAGTGTGGTGTATATTGACACTTTTTGCAATGTGATTACCAATATTACCAAAGATCTGTTTACCAAAATACAGAAAAACAGGGACTTTACCTTATACTTTAGAAAAAGTGAAACGATTACACAATTAAGCTGGCATTACAATGAAGTACAGGAAGGTGAAAAACTTTGTCTGTTCGGAATTAGTAACCATTTGGAAATTGCCATCAATAAAGGCAAAGCAAGTGGCTTGTTAGGCTTGCATCTTGGCGACATTGTAAGGGTGGAGTTTCATTCTTAACAAGGTTAAGGCAGAGAAACCAATGCCAGATTTAGCAAATAATAAAATTGGTTGTCATGCTTGAATTTATTTAATCAGCAGTTTTCATTGTTTTAAATATCTAATACGTACTTCGTGATCAGCATCTATCTTGAAAAAGACACTGAACTAAATTCAGCGTGACGGAATGCAATAAAAACAACTTCTATTCTTTTCGCGTTTATAGCACATGAAGAAATATGTTTATCTGCTCTCGGTGATCTTATTTGGTTTTAAAACTTTTGCACAACAGGATTCTGCAGCTTATGCCGCGCAACGGGTTAAAGTAAATGCTTTACTTCAGGAGCGAAGTACAAAATTTGGTCAGTATGATGAAAGTTTAACACAGCGATCGGGTATTTTTGGCTGGCAAACCAAAAAAGATATCAAAAATTCAAATGAAATTCTCCGTCAGGTGGTGTTGACAGATAATAACATTTTTAAAGAATTAAAGATTCTAATGGATTATAAAGATCTTCAAAATCAGCAGAAAGTAGCCAATGCAGATCATTCACAAGAACGCATTGAAGCTTATATGGCTACCATTAAAAAATTACAGGATCAGAATGCACAGTTAAAAGAAGATTTGGAGAAAAATAATAAAGGTAGCTTATCAAAATATATTATTGCGTTTTTAATTCTGGGGATGGCCGGCGGCTTTTATTTCTTTAACAAAAAAATACAACGATATAAAAGGTATGAAAAAAGCACTGTTTAAAACGCTTGTTAAAATTAACAATGCCATCTTGCCCAGTTTATATAAGAAAGATCCCAATAAGTTAAGCTCATGGCAAAAGGCTATTTTGGGTTATCGTTACTGGGTGCTAACGAATGCGTTAGATTGAAAAAGACCAATTCTGGATTGGTCTTTTTTAATAATCTCGTCATTTCAGCATCTTTTCATAAATCCCCTGAATCAGGTTCAGGGGGAAAACCTAAAAGTTATTTCTTAAAATGCTCAATGATCAAGGTAGCCAGTTCCGTACCGATACGTTCCTGAGCTTCGTTCGTAGAGGCACCAATGTGCGGTGTTAAAGAAATTTTTGGATGGGTTAAAATTTCAGCTAATGGCGTAGGTTCGTTATCAAAAACATCTAAACCAGCGAAAGAAACCTGACCAGTATTTAGTGCTTCGATTAGAGCCGGCTCATCAATTGTTCCACCACGGGAACAGTTTACAATGCCAACACCTTTTTTCATTTTGGCAAATTCTTCAGCACCTAAAATAGGTTTGTCAGCAAATGGTGTATGCAAGCTCAGGAAATCGCTGCCAGAAATCACTTCATCTAAAGAAACCGTTTTAATCGGAATACTTACCGACTTTCCGCCTTGAAATTCCAAAGTGATTTCTGATTCGGAAGGATACAAATCATAAGCCAGAACACGCATTCCTAAACCTAAAGCCACTTTTGCTGTCGCACGACCGATACGTCCAAAACCGATAATTCCAATAGTTTTGCCGCTTAACTCGGTTCCTTTAGCGTAAGCTTTTTTAAGGTTATTAAACTGGGTAGCACCATCAACAGGCATTTTGCGATTAGCATCCTGTAAAAACCTGATACCAGTAAATAAGTGAGAAAATACCAATTCAGCTACTGATAAAGAAGAAGCTGCTGGCGTATTTACCACAGCAATACCCTGACTGCGTGCATATTCTACATCAATATTATCCATACCAACGCCACCTCTCCCAATTAATTTGATGTTTGGTACAGCATCAATCAGTTCTTTTCTAACTTTTGTTGCACTACGAACGGTAATGGCGTCGTAATTTTTTAAGGCTTCAGCCAATTGATCTTGGGGAACAGTTTCAGTATCCACCTGAAAACCTGCTTTTTCTAATAATTCTTTACCGATCGGATCAATTCCGTCGTTTGCTAATATTTTAATCATTGTATGTATGATAGCACAGATTAGATTGATGACACCGATTAAATAATCGGATCATCTTCTGCGGTTATAATTGATTTTTAATTTACCTTTGACTGTTTTTCCTCGAATGCCTGCATCGCATCAATTAAAGCATGTACACTTGTAATTGGTAAAGCATTGTACATGGATGCACGGAAACCGCCCACACTTCTGTGGCCTTTAATGCCTACAATACCTTGCTCTTCTGCGTATTTTAGGAATGGTTTTTCCAATTCCGGATTTTCCATTACAAAACAGATATTCATTCTGGAACGATCTTCAACAGCACAAGTTCCTTTAAATAAAGAGTTACGATCGATCTCCCTGTAAAGTGCCTCAGCTTTTTGCTTATTTTCTTTTTCAATTTCAGCAACTCCACCTTTCGATTTTAACCAGCGTAAGTTTAACAAAGCCACATAAATTGAAAAAACCGGAGGCGTATTGTACATGGAGTCGTTATCAATATGTGATTGATAATTCAACATCGAAGGAATCTTACGATCGATTTTACCTAAAACCTCATTTTTCACAATAGCAATGGTTAAACCTGCCGGACCTACATTTTTTTGAGCACCTGCATAAATTAGATCAAATTTAGAAACATCGATCACACGGCTCATGATATCAGAAGACATATCGCAAACCACCGGAATGTTTGTTTCAGGTACTTCGAAAAGCTCCGTTCCATAAATGGTATTATTTGAGGTATAATGGAAATAAGCACTGTCAGCAGGGATTTCGAAATCCTTCGGAATAAAAGTATAGTTTGCATCTTTCGATGATGCAACCACATTTACATTACCGATGAATTTAGCTTCTTTCAAAGCTTTGCTTGCCCAAACACCAGTGTCTAAATAACTTGCCGTTTGTCCATCGCCCAATAAGTTCATCGGCACCATCGCAAACTGTAAACTTGCACCCCCTTGTAAAAATAAAACGGAATAACCCGATGGCACATTTAATAATTCTTTTACCAGCTTACCAGCTTCTGCAACAACTGCCTCAAATTCGGTTGTCCTGTGCGAAATCTCTAAAATCGATAATCCATCGTTAAAATCTAAAACAGCCTGAGCGGCTTGTTTAAACACTTCTTGAGGTAAAATACAAGGGCCTGCGCCAAAATTATGCTTCATGTTATTATATAATGTTTTATGGGCGTAAATGTAAAATTTTTATAGCAGTTATGCCTACAAAATCGTTACCTAAAAAATTAAATTTTGTTAAAAAAAAGCTAAAAATCGAGGGCTTTATTGCAGTTTTTACAATTCAACCTCTTAATCAAGATATTCGGTATTTAAATGGTTTTGAAAAGCAAAAAAGTCGACTTTAGGTTGTGGAACTAAAGGTTCATTTTTTCCCCAGCTAATTTTTCAACCTTACAATCAACTTAAGGTTAAACTGCCTGCCGGTTAAATAATTTGGAATCGCGTATTGAACATTATTTACATCTTTTAGCCATAGATAAGAAACCGTGTTATTGATGTTGAGCATATTAAAAATCTCAAAGAACAGGATTACGGAATTAAAATTTCTATCCAGGAATTTTGGTTTATGTACGGCTGCATCATCTAAAAAATCTTTCGAAAAGCCAATATCTACCCGCTTGTAGGAAGGGATGTAAAACTTATCTAAATACCTGGGTGTTTGTGAAGGGCCGATTGGCAAACGTGAGCCATAAAGTGCGTTAAGGTGAACTTTGTAAGTGGGGCTGTTCAATAGCTTATCCTGAAAAAATATGGAAAAATTCAGGCGCTGATCTGTTGGCCTCTTTAAATAACCCGGAAAAATTACCTTTCCATTCTGAACATAGCTATCGCCCAAAATATCTTCATTGGCATGCATCACCGACATCCTGAAATAAGATACCAGATCTTTAACAAACTCGCCGCCTATACTAAAGTCGGCACCGTAGGCGTAACCATTCGATACATCATTCGCCAGGTATTTAATTCTCAGGTTATCTATTTTGTATGGAATTAATCGGTCTGAATATTTAAAATAAATCTCAGAAGTAAATTTTAAACGGGTTCCAAAACCGTCAAAAGCATAATCATAACCTATCGAAGTATTGTAAGAACGCTGTGCCTGCTGACCTATATTTAATATACCTGAAAAATCTCTGATTGTCCGGTACGAGGGTGGCTGATTATAAATACCTGCAGTAAAACGCAGTATTTTATTATTGGAGCTTGGCCGGTAAGCAATTAACATCCTCGGACTAATCAGCAATTGTTTGCTCAACGAACTGTAAGTAGCCCGCGAGCCAAGCTGTAACTCCGTCAAACCGGAAAGTGAATAACTATCCTGAATATAAGCGCTATAATTTTTAATGTCAAGATTGTTCTTAACGTTAATTAAGTTTTGTAAAGTGATATTTTTTGAATTATTGGGCAAAATATATCCCGCAGAATCGGTATAACTGTATTCATTCAGCTGATCAATATACCTGGACTGGTCGAGTTTTAGTCCCCATGAAAAAACATGACTGTTAAAGTTCTGATCTACCTTTATTTCTGAAGTAAAAACCTTCGTGTTTAAACTGTTACGCCCATAATTATAATAAATACCTATGCCGCTGCTTTTGCTAACCTGTCCAAAATTTTCTCCGTAAAAATTATTATCTACTTCTGCAAAAATATAGCTCCCGTTAATATCGAAGCGCTCGCGTTCAATAGTACTAAAATAGCTGTTTATAAATTTAATTACTAAATTTGGCTTAGGCGAATACGCAGCGGTAATAGCACTGCCAAAAGTTTGATAATCATCTATTTCCTGCCCTGTATAATCCACATCAAATTTTAATTTAGTGCTTAAGGTACCAAACTGGGTTTCGCGATTGGCAGGCAATAACTTAAACTGGCCAACATTGAAATTGCCTAAAAAGCTAATGTTAAATTTTGATGAAAAATCATACTGATAAAGCACTTGTGCATCGGCATAGTTAGGATTATAGCTTCCTTTTTCGTCCTGCTTAATCAAAACACTTGTATTATTCTTGTACCGCAAACCTGCAAGTAAAAAGCTATGTTTGAATATCCGCTTAGTGCTTAATGAGGTATTTAAGAAACTTGTACTTAAGATGGTTTGATTACTATCCGGTTTTTCATACCTGATATCTAAAACCGAGGAGAGTTTGTCTCCATATTTAGCTTCAAAGCCACCTGCTGAGAATTTTGCCTTACTTACCAGATCCGAATTGATAAAGCTCAACCCCTCCTGTTGTCCATTACGGATTAATACCGGCCTGTTAATTTCGACATCATTAATGTAAATCAGATTTTCATCAAAGTTACCTCCACGAACACTGTACTGAGCACTTAATTCGTTATTTGTAGATACACCCGGCAGGGTTTTGAGCATGGTTTCAAAATTTCCCGAAACCAAGGGCATAGCAGAAAAATTACCGATATTAAGGGTAGTGGTATTACTTAACTGATTCTGTTTATTGGCGATATTAACCTGCTCCAATTCATTGATGTTGGCAATTAAACTTACCTGCCTTGTAATCCGCGCGCCAATCCGTTCACTAAACTCCACTGTTTGAGGCTGGTAGCCCAAAAGCGAATACTTGATACTAAACGTTTTCGATTTAGAATAAATGGTATATATACCAAATTCATCCGTAACTGTAGATTGCGCTTGTCCTAAAACACTTACGGTAACCTGCGCCAGGGGCAACTTTTCGTCACTATAAACTATTCCCGAAACCCTAACTAACGGCTGTGCTACAGCAAAGCTGAAACCAGCAATTATAAGAACCAGGATTAGCCGAAATTTGAGCATTTTTCGTATCAAGACAAATATATCAGGTATTAAGACGCTGCGCCTTATACTGACAACAATTTAGCAATATAACATTTAGTAATTAAATTAAATACTTATTGTGCTAGCGGTTAGACTTTTCATTTTAGCAATAGTTTCTGTCGGATTATCAGTGGCAAAAATCGCATTTCCGGCAACAAAGGCATTTGCACCAGCTGAAACCAATGCAGTAATATTCTGTAAACCCACGCCACCATCTACCTCAATAATCAAATTTTCGTTTACCCCTTGAACTAGAGCTTTAAGATCCCTGATTTTCTTATAGGTATTATGGATAAACGCCTGCCCCCCGAAACCCGGATTAACGGACATGATTAGCACCAGATCAAGATCTTCTATCACATCCTGAAGCAAGTTAACAGGTGTATGCGGGTTTAAAGCTACGCCTGCTTTACAACCAGAAGCTTTAATTAGCTGTATGGTTCTATGCAAATGGGTACAGGCTTCATAATGCACCGTAATTCTGCTTGCACCTGCCTTGGCAAAATCCTCAATATATTTATCGGGTTCCACGATCATTAAATGTACATCCAATGGTTTAAAAGCGTGCTTTTTCACAGCCGCCATTACCGGGAAACCAAAAGAGATATTCGGAACGAAAACACCGTCCATCACGTCAACATGAAACCAATCGGCCTCACTTTGATTAATCATTTCAATGTCGCGCTGTAAATTCCCAAAATCGGCTGAAAGTATGGATGGAGCTATAATGTTTTTCATTTAATCGTTTCTTAATTTTTTAATATTTTCTAATTCAATTATATCAATATGGTCTTTCGGTCGATTTGCAGCTTTCTTCGAATCAATTAATTGATTAATATGCAAAAAAGGGATTTCCAATTCATAAATTGTTGCTATAGATGCGTATTCTAAGCACTTATCAAAACCGAATTCCTCCAAACCTTTAACAGTAGTCATGATATCCATCCTTAAACTATTATGCAAATAGAAATCCGTCCAACCTGGAATAAACACTAAAGTTTCTAAATTTTTGAAATCTCCTAAACCATACTCTTTAAATGCAGCTCGTAAATTCTGTCTGTTCTCAAGATTATCTTTAATCCAAATATCTATATCATCTGTTGTTCTATGGAAGCCATGAAGATTTGTTGCAACTCCACCAATCATAATAAAGCTAACATTATTGTTCAGCAATGAACGCCACAATTTTAAAATTTCATCATCAAAAACATCCATTTATTATTCGATTTTTTTATGAGTAATTTTAGCAGATTTTAGTATCATATTTAGCTTCATCAATCTTGCCATAGTGTGAAAACGTTCTGTATAATTACTTGATAAGCCCTTTTTAAGTAAGTCTTCTTCAGCCTTTTTATAATCAGCAACAGGCCCTTCTACGATGTTGATATTTTTTTTCATCTGTAATGCAAGTTACGAAATCATTGTTAAACAAAATAGCCATCAATAAAAACCCCTTCCAGTAAAAACTGAAAGGGGTTTGATTATTGAGATGCTGAAATAAATTCAGCATAACGACCGCCAATTATGCTTTTGGTGCAGCTGGTTTTTCTGGTCTTGGCAATAAAACTTTACGTGAAAGTTTCATTTTACCTTGTTTATCGATGTCTAACAATTTAACTTCGATTTTATCACCTTCTTTCAATACACCGTCCATGGTTTCTAAACGCTCCCATGAAATTTCGGAGATGTGTAATAAACCATCTTTGCCTGGCATTACTTCAACAAAAGCACCAAACGGCATAATTGATTTAACTTTACCCTGGTAAATTTCACCAATTTCTGGTTTGGCAACGATATTACGGATACGGGTAACCGCTGCATCAATTGATGCTTTGTTATCGGCAAATACTTCAACAATACCTTTACCTTCAACTTCTTCAATTGAGATGGTGGCTCCGGTTTCACGTTGCATTTCCTGGATAATTTTACCTCCAGGGCCAATAATTGCACCGATAAATTCTTTATCAATAGTTAAAGAAACAATACGCGGCGCGTGTGGTTTGTAATCTTCATTAGGCTGACTGATGGTTTTCTTCATTTCATTTAAGATATGTAAACGACCATCTTTAGCCTGTAACAAAGCTTTAGTTAATACTTCGTAAGATAAACCATTGATTTTTAAATCCATCTGGCAGGCAACGATACCATTTTCGGTACCGGTTACTTTAAAGTCCATATCACCTAAGTGATCTTCATCACCTAAAATATCAGAAAGGATAGCATATTTACCTGTTTTTTCATCGGTAATTAAACCCATGGCAATACCCGAAACCGGAGATTTGATTTTGATACCTGCATCCATCAATGCTAAAGTACCTGCGCAAACCGTTGCCATTGATGATGAACCGTTAGATTCTAAAATATCAGAAACTACACGAATGGTGTAAGGATTTGCCTCGCCTTGTGGCAATACTTTTTTCAACGAACGCTGAGCCAGGTTACCGTGACCAATTTCGCGACGGCCAGCACCTCTGTTTGGTCTAACCTCGCCGGTAGAGAAACCAGGGAAATTATAGTGCAATAAGAATTTCTGGTAGCCATTAAAGAAAGCACCATCAATCATTTGCTCATCATCTTTACCACCTAAAGTAACCGAAGTTAGGGATTGGGTTTCGCCACGTGTAAATACGGCAGAACCGTGTGCAGCAGGTAAATACCCTACCTCACTCCAGATCGGACGGATTTCGGTAGTTTTACGTCCGTCTAAACGGATGCCTTCATCCAATAACAAGTTTCTGATCGCATCGTACTGAACATCATGATAATAATGTTTAGCCAATGCTTTGGTCAAATCAGCAGTATCTTCAGGCATGGCTTCGAAGAATTCGTTGATGATCGCGGTAAAACCTTCTTTACGAACGTCTTTGTTACCGCCAGCTTTAGCCACTGCGTAAACTTTATCGTAAGTATCGGCGTAAACCTTAGCCTTCAGATCTGCGTCATGGTCTTCGTGGTTGTATTCGCGTTTAACAGTCTTGCCTGTTGCTTCAGTTAATTCAACCTGAACTGCGCATTGAACTTTAATGGCATCATGTGCAAATTTCAAAGCTTCAACCATTTCATCCTCCTGGATTTCATCGCACTCACCTTCCACCATACAGATATCGTTGGCAGAACCGGCCACCATAAATTCGAGTGTTGCGCGCTCTAAATCGCTGGCAAATGGATTGATAACCAGTTTACCGTCAATTTTAGCCACCCGCACTTCAGAAATTGGACCATTAAAAGGAATATCAGAAACTGATAATGCAGCCGATGCGGCTAAACCTGCCAAACAATCTGGCATGATATTTTTATCAGCA
Organism: uncultured Pedobacter sp.; assembly: GCF_913776295.1. Taxonomy (GTDB): domain Bacteria; phylum Bacteroidota; class Bacteroidia; order Sphingobacteriales; family Sphingobacteriaceae; genus Pedobacter. Next base: position 115,440 of record NZ_CAJYOJ010000087.1, on the reverse strand, counting down.
GAAATTAAAGAAATCATCACCTGTGTATCAGCATGATAATCTGAAGGGAACTGTGGACGCAAAGCCCTGTCTACCAAACGGGAAATTAATACCTCGTAATCAGATAATCTGGCCTCACGACGTAAAAAACCACCTGGAATACGGCCTGTAGCCGCATATTTTTCCTGATAATCAACCGATAAAGGTAAAAAATCAGTACCCGGTTTAGCACCAACAGTAGATACGACAGTTGCCAGCAACATCGTATCGCCCATTTTTACGACAACCGAACCATCAGCCTGTTTAGCCAGTTTACCTGTTTCAATTTCTACAATTCTGCCATCGCCCAAATCGAACGATTTTTTTATTACATTCATTTAAAAATTATTGTGATCTGTTTTTCCTCTTTCGAACAGATCGGGTTTATATATTCGAATTTATTTATTATTTCTTAGTAAAATAGCCCCGGCGATTGCGCAAAGTCCAAAAAATGTAGCTGCCCCATCGTTAATGTGAATACCTGTAAATGGAATAGACAGATATAATACAAGAAATAAAATCGCTGGTAAAAATAAAATTATTGCAATAATTTTAAGTAATCTGTTTATGATCATTTTCAAATAACGTAAGAACGAAAAAAAGCCATTCCTTAAAGAATGGCTTTCGCTGATAAAATTCGCTTATTTTTGTTTAATGATATCACGAAGCGATAAAGCTTTGATGATAGCACGATAGCGCTCAATATCTTTTTTGTATAGGTAAGCCAAAATACCGCGGCGTTTACCTACCAATTTTTGAAGTGACAACTGGGTAGAGAAATCTTTACGATTTTTCTTTAAGTGTTCTGTTAAGTGCGCAATACGGTATGTAAATAGCGCTACCTGACCTTCTGCAGAACCCGTGTTGGTTTCTACATCGCCGTGTTGTTTAAAGATTTCGGCTTTCTTTTCTGGACTTAAATACATTTCTTGAATAATATTAAAGCAATAAAAATTAATTAATTGTGGCGCAAAGATAAGGCTAATTTTATTTATTAGCAAGAGTTTATTAAACGATCAAAAAAGTTTATCCCAGATGTTTTGCAGATACAAGTTTCTGTTTAATCAGTTGCCCCACTCCCGCCCTTACTGCGATATTTTAAAACTTCTGGATGGATGTACTCATATTTTAATTTCGGATCAGTAGATTGGAACCCTGAGGTATTGTCTATTCTGTTTATTCTCTTTTAAATAAATATCCAAATCTCCGGTGGTAAAGTTATAACCATATCGGTTAAAAGCAAAACCGCCTACAATAAGATAATTGACGTTAAAGAGCTCAAATGTTTCCAGTAACAAAAGCATCTCCGGATTTTCTTTATGAAAAGACATATAACAAAATTATATGGCTGGTTTACGAATGACAAGCCCTTTGCCTTGGGGAGATTTTAATGGTTGGCCACCATTCATCACAACAGAAATATGGTTGAGTTGCAGAACCCTAAAAAAACACTGTTCAGGGGTATGGCTCAAATAAATAGCATCACGTTCCTTAACAATTGTTTCGCGTGGAGTATTGAGATCATATAATTTGAGTTTTCCCATTTCATATCAAAAATAAAAAAAGACGAGATATCTTTATGTCGATATATCTTTATATACAGATATCAAAAGCTTACTTTTGCACGAAACATTTACCCTTGGAAAAAAATCAATACAGCATCTTTGAAAGCGAATTACGCGTCCGTCCGGATGATATCGATATGTTTAACCATGTGCATAATAGTAAATACCTTGATTATGTATTGGCTGCCCGTTATGAACAAATGGAAAAATTTTATGGTATGCCCTGGGAACATTTTACCCAACAAGGTTTAGGCTGGGTGGTAAGCCATGTGGATATCCATTTCAAACGCCCGTTATTGATGAATGATTTGATGTTGATCCGGACAGGTATTTTAGCCATGAACGACAAAGGCTGTTCTGTTCAGTTCGAAATCATTAATAAAAAAACAGGTAAGATAGCTTCTGATGGGATTTTCGACTATGTATTGATCGATTTAAAAACTGGTCGTGGAATAAAAGTTAGCGAGGAAATGATTGTAGCATATAGTATTTAGTAGTACCTGATTGAACCGTCATTTCGAACGAAGTCGAGAAATCCCCAAAACTGTTTAATTCAACGTTCAAAGATTTCTCACCGCCAGTACAGGCGGGCCTGCCCTAACAGGCGGGCATTTTGCTGCGCTTCAGTCGACGGCTCGCTACCAGCCTATACTTCGCATCGTTCTTGCCCTCATTACCGGAATCGAATTACACCTTTTTAAACTCAACAATTTAATTCCGTGCGTTCTGTGTTTCTGTGGCAAAAAACAATAAGCACTAAAAATCTGTCATAAAATTTGACGTTTAGATTTTTTCTGTATCTTTGATCTATCAAAAAGACCAGAGCCATGATAGTATCTGCAATCCGTTTGAGGTTCTAAATAACCGAGGATTCCCTCCCATTTTAATTTAGGTATCTACGCTTAAGGGCGTATCATTGGTTTATACACTACTCTTTATTATAATTATATGTCACAGTCTACAAAGGCACAGGGCAAGCTATCGACATTTTTTGATATCCTCGTTCAGTCTTTAAAAGGTCATGAGGTTGACCTTACTTCAATCAGCATTAAACGTGCTATTATTTTATTGGCCATTCCGATGATGCTGGAAATGGCTATGGAATCGGTTTTTGCTTTAGTTGATCTCTATTTTGTTGGCCACCTGGAAAATAGTAGTCATGCGATCCAAACCGTAGGATTAACAGAATCGGTTTTAACCATTATATATTCATTAGCCATAGGTTTAAGTATGGCTGCAACTGCTGTGGTTGCACGCCGAATTGGAGAGAAAAATCCGGAAGCAGCAGCAAAAGCTGGCATTCAGACCATTTTAATAGCTGTTTTCGTTAACATTGTTATTAGTATCCTTGGTTTAATTTACGCCAAAGACATTCTGTTGCTCATGGGTGCTTCAAGAGAAACAGCTGAGCAAGGTGTTGCATTCGTCCGCATTATGATGGGCGGAAGTATCATTATTGTCCTGCTCTTCTTAATTAACGGGATCTTTCGTGGCGCAGGTAATGCGGCAATAGCTATGCGTAGTTTGTGGATCGCCAACATTGCCAACATCATCCTTTGCCCTATTTTGATCAACGGTTTAGGCCCAATACCTGCATTAGGTTTAACGGGTGCTGCCATTGCCACTACCATTGGTCGTGGGTTGGGCGTGATCTATCAGGGATATAATTTATTTAGTGGTAAAAACGCCTTAAAAATCCGGATCAGGCACTTCATCCCCGATTGGGATCAGATTAAAGCCATTATAAAAATTGCTGCGCCAGCTATTTTCCAATTTGTTATTGCCAGCTGCAGCTGGGTATTTCTGGCCGAACTGGTGGCTACCACAGGTGGCGATACCGGCTCGGCAGGTTATCAAACTGCATTGCGCCTGATGATGTTTTTCATGCTACCGGCATGGGGCTTAAGCAACGCAGCAGCTACGCTAGTTGGCCAGAATTTGGGTGCGGGGCATATAGACCGCGCAGAAAAATCGGTATTTCAGACCTTGAGATACATCATCATTTTCATGGCCATAGTAAGTGTATTGTTTTTAACCTGTGGACATTTGTTCGCGGCATTTTTTACAACCGATGAAAATGTCATTGCAGTTGCTGGCAAAGCTTTAAAAATTTTAAGCATTGGTTTTGTAATTTATGGTGCCGCTATGGTATTTAATAGCGCTTTTAATGGTGCCGGCGATACCTGGACACCGACTAAAATTAATGTATTTGCCTTCTGGCTCTTCCAAATTCCATTGGCGTACTTTTTAGCCAGATATTTAGAAATGGGTCCAACGGGCGTTTTTATTGCGATTCCGACGGCAGAAGCAGGGATTGCAATAGCGGCATTTATTCTGTTTAAAAAAGGTAAGTGGAAGAAAACGGTGGTGTAAGATTATAAAAAATCGTCCTATCGAATGGAGCCGGGCAGTTTCTCTATTGGCGAAACAGGGAAAACTATCTATACCAATTTCTCGGCTTCATCCGAAATGACACCACTTTTAAGCCGTATGCACCCTATAAGTTTATTTTTCTCAAAAAAAGCTTCTATTCGCCAGCTAATCTTTAAGTGCTTTTAAATCGGTTTTATTAAAAAATTTCAGGTAACAAGAACTGCAGCCAACCAATAAAAATAAACAGAATGGAAGAGTATGATGTGAAAGTATTGCCCAAATGGCTACAAAAAAGAAAAAGAGTAAGCATTTGAGGTAACGATCCATATTTAATCTTACGAAATATAAAATTGTTATCATTAACAGAAAGCTTGCCAGGCTAAATAATAATGCGCTGAAAAACGTAACAGCTTTGCCTGGTAAAAAAACACCTGCAGATAGCCATTCGGGTATTAAAATGACGGCAAATATTAACATCCAATTAGCAATACGCTTTAATACGGACACAGGCATGCTTTTTACGAAATTCAAATAGGATATTTCAAATGTAAGTAGGCTGTAAATCAAAACTGCATGACATAAAACTGACGCCAATAAGCCAATCAGCACCACCCTACCATCATTTTCAACATCTGCGAACATCCATATTATCCCCCTGAAAAAAATAAACGATAAACATTTGCAAACCAACAGCATTAAAGGATGCCCGTTTAACACGTGAAAGACAGGCCAACTGAAAAATGGTCTTTTCGCCCTTATACCGAAATTTAACGAGTTGCGTTCCTGCTTTAAAAACCCAAAAGTTATTAACCTCAGGGTAAACCATGATAAAGCGAAACAAAGTGTTGTAAACATCAATACAATACTTACAATGCTCCACCAAAGATGATAGCTAAAACTTAAGGCAATTAATAAAATAACATAAATACCTATAGGCAAAAGGATGATCAAGAACAATTTAAGCCAAAGCATAAATTGAGTACCCATATTTAGCGCAGCGGTTTGCCTTAAAAAACCATATTGTGATTCTGCAAATTTTTGCCTCACGAAAAACAATACCTTAAGGCTATATAAAACCCAGGCGCCAAAAACAATTACCATACCCATGGGAGAAGTTACACCAATTAGCAACAATGCTTTTTGGTAACCAATTAACTGCGAAGGCTCTACCACACCATACAAAACATACATACCCACCAAAAACAAACCAGCATGCTGCTGAAAAAAAGATCTGACTAATGTATTGATAAAGAGCCTTAACATCTACAGTTCAGTTACTTGTTTATCAATAATTTTAAATACACCATTTAAATGCAATTTATCTGCACTAATTTCCTGATGGGAAGATAATAGGAAGGACTTTCCATGTGTTGCCTTTTCCTGAATAAGCTTGTATAACTTATCGGCCGAAACCACATCGATGGTGATGAGAGGTTCATCTAAAATATACAAATCCGGATTACCAATAAACGCACATATTAATGATAACTTTTTAAGCATACCACTGGAGTACCCCCCAACCTTTTGACTTAAAAAAGCCGACATTTCAAAATAATCAGCCAAATAGGTGGCTTGGCTAATATCTACTTTACGGATTTCAAGGTAAAAATCAATCAATTCCTGTCCACGGATGAATAAAGGATACTGAGGTTCGGCCTCGGCAAAGCTGATCATACTGCGAAATTTCATAGGTTCTTTTTTAAGATTAACTCCATTGAGTTCAACTTCGCCTTTAAAAGGTGTTTGACCGGAAATAAGGCGGAATAAGGTTGATTTACCAGTACCGTTACCTCCCTTTAACCAGTATACTCCTGTACCGATTTTCCATTGACCGAAATTTAGCACTTCATAATTGCCGTATTTTTTATGGATATGGGTTAAGTTGAGCATAATATTGGATTTGGTTAGGCATTAGAGCGAACAATTGATCAATTGTTACGCTTAAGCTTCAAACCTGGAGATACTGACCTAGACACCAGTGCATCGGCTTAATAAACCTGGCTGTAACAGTATGCTTTTTAGCTAAATAATTTGATGGTTTGAATACCATTATGGCCAAAAAGATATAGTGAAAGAAAGGGCTACCTGATGCGAAATGCAACTGACTTTGCTTTTCATATCAACCTGAAATATCCCACTTTAAGCTGCATAAAAATTCAGGAATATCACTTTAGCGAACAGCTTACAATTTCCATTAAAAAACATATCTTTGCGCAAAGATGAAGCATATACGTAATTTTTGCATTATTGCACATATCGACCATGGTAAAAGTACCCTGGCTGATAGGTTATTAGAATATACAGCGACGATTTCGCAGCGTGAAGCGCAGGCGCAATTGCTCGACAACATGGATTTGGAGCGCGAGCGCGGCATTACGATAAAAAGTCATGCCATACAAATGAACTATAAAGTTGGCGGTGAGGAGTATGTTTTTAACTTAATTGACACCCCTGGACACGTAGATTTCTCGTACGAGGTTTCGCGATCAATTGCCGCCTGCGAGGGTGCCTTGCTGATTGTAGATGCCTCGCAGGGTATACAGGCACAAACCATTTCGAATTTATACCTGGCTTTGGAGCATGATCTTGAGATTATCCCGATCCTAAATAAAATGGACTTACCAGGCGCTATGCCAGAAGAGGTAAAAGATCAGATTATTGATCTAATTGGCTGTGATCGGGAGGATATTATTCCTGCTTCAGGTAAAACGGGAATGGGAATTCCTGAAATTTTACAAGCCATTGTAGATCGGGTTCCGGCGCCGGTGGGTGATACCGAGGCACCATTACAGGCATTAATTTTCGACTCTGTATTTAATTCATTCCGGGGGATTATCGCTTATTATAAAGTGGTAAACGGCGAAATTAAAAAGGGCGACAAAGTAAAATTTATTAATACGGGCAAAGAATACCTGGCTGATGAGGTGGGTATTCTGAAACTGGATATGGCTCCGCGCAATGTAGTTAAAACTGGCGATGTAGGCTATATTATTTCCGGAATCAAAGAAGCACGTGAGGTAAAAGTTGGAGATACCATTACAACCGTTAGCCGGCCTGCAGATGGTGCCATTCAAGGTTTTGAAGAGGTTAAGCCGATGGTATTTGCCGGTATTTATCCTGTTGATACAGAGGATTTTGAAGAATTACGCGAAGCGATGCATAAGTTGCAGTTAAATGATGCTTCTATCGTTTTCGAACCTGAAAGTTCTGCTGCTTTAGGCTTTGGTTTCCGTTGCGGTTTCCTGGGTATGTTGCATATGGAAATTATTCAGGAACGTTTAGAACGCGAATTCGATATGACGGTGATCACAACCGTACCCAACGTATCATATGTTGCGCACACTACCAAAGGTATCGAAATCACGGTAAACAATCCATCTGATTTACCAGATCCAAGCAAGCTGGATTCTGTTGAAGAGCCTTTTATCAAAGCAAATATCATTACCAAGGCAGAATTTGTTGGTCCGGTAATGTCACTTTGTATTCAAAAACGTGGTATCATTGTTAATCAATCCTACCTGACCTCTGATCGTGTTGAATTGGTTTTTGAAATGCCAATGGGCGAAATTGTTTTTGATTTTTATGATAAATTGAAAACCATTTCTAAAGGTTATGCCTCATTCGATTACCATCAGGTTGGCTACCGTAAATCGGATTTAGTTCGTTTGGATATGCTGATTAATGAAGAACCCGTTGATGCATTGTCTTCGTTGATTCACCGCAGTAACGCTTACGATTTTGGCAAGAAAATTTGCGAGAAATTAAAAGAACTGATCCCACGCCAGCAATTTGAAATAAAAATCCAGGCTTCGATCGGCGCTAAAGTTATTGCCCGCGAAACATTGAGTGCGCTACGTAAGGATGTAACCGCAAAATGTTATGGCGGTGATATTTCCCGTAAACGCAAGTTGTTAGAGAAGCAGAAAAAAGGTAAAAAACGCATGCGCCAGGTGGGTAACGTAGAAATTCCGCAATCTGCATTTATGGCGGTTTTGAAATTAGATTAATTAGATTTGAGATGTTAGATTTGAGATTTGAGAAAGTACCATCAATCTCAAATCTAACATCTCGTATCTCACATCTCATAAATATGAAACTATTAGACGGTAAATACGTATCAGAAAAAGTTAAAGTTCAGATTGCTGAAGAGGCGGCTGAGTTTTTAAATAAAACAGGTCGCAAACCACACCTCGTTGCCATTTTAGTTGGTAACGATGGGGGTAGCGAGACTTATGTAGCCAGTAAGATGAAAAACTGTGAAAAAGTTGGTTTTAAATCTTCTCTACACCGTTACGACAACTCGGTCACAGAAGCGGAATTATTAGCTAAAATTGAAGAAATTAATCAGGATGCTGATGTGGATGGCTTAATCGTACAATTGCCGTTACCTAAACACATCGATCCTGAAAAAGTGACCGAAAAGATTGATTATCGCAAGGATGTAGACGGTTTCCACCCGGTAAATCTGGGAAGGATGATGCGTAACCTACCTTGCTTTATCCCTGCAACACCTTATGGTATTTTATTGATGTTACAGGAATATAATATTGATACCACGGGAAAACACTGTGTAGTGGTAGGCCGCAGTAATATCGTAGGCAGCCCGATGAGTATCTTAATGGCACGTAATGCCAATCCTGGTAACTGTACGGTAACACTTACCCACTCACGAACTAAAGATTTAAAAGAGCAGGTTTTGCAGGCCGATATTGTTATCGCAGCCATTGGTAAAAAGAACTTTGTTACTGCCGATATGGTTAAACCTGGTGCCATTATTATTGATGTAGGCATTAACCGTGAAAACTCTGCAGAAACCAAATCGGGTTTTAAACTTTATGGCGATGTAGATTTCGAAAATGTTGCGCCTATAGCCTCTTATATCACACCTGTACCAGGTGGCGTGGGTTTAATGACGATTGTTGGCTTATTGAAAAATACACTGGCTTCGGCAAGGAAAGAAATTTATTCCTAGTTAAAAGGTTAAAAACCAATAGTCATAGATATTAAAAAAACAGCTCAGTTTGAGCTGTTTTTTTTTACGTGTAATATTTTTAATCTTTACGTATAATTATTATATTTGAATTAAAATTTAATCACATGGATACCAAGTTAACTTTAAGTTTTAATCAAGATGTTGTAGCAAGGGCAAAAAAATATGCCGCTGAAAACAATATCAGCTTATCGCGATTAATAGAACACCTTTTAACTCAGGTAACTGCTAATGAATACAAATCTTTAGAAGATTTTCCCATTTCAGACTGGGTGAGCATGGTTGCTGAAGGTGAAATAGAGTATAAAAAAACGCCAAAGGCAAGCCGTAAAAATTCAAAAGATGAATTCTTTTTTTCTAAAAAGTAATTGATGAAGATATTTTTAGATGCTAATGTCTTAGTTTCGGTATTAAATAAGGAATACCCGCTTTACACTTACTCATCAAGAATCTTAAGTTTAGCATCGCATCCAAATTTTGAAATTTATACCTCTCCCCTTTGTTTGGCTATCGCATTTTATTTTGCGGAGAAAAAACATAAAACACAGTTAGCCAAACAAAAAATCGATTTGCTTTGCCAATATCTAAAAATCGCCGGCAATTCATCAAAAGGTGTATTGGATACATTGTTTAATAAGAGAATACACGACTTTGAAGATGGTCTGAAATACTACGCAGCCAAATCTGCCAGTTGTAAATGTATCATCACCGAAAATGCGGAGGATTTTTATTTTTCGGAGATTGAAGTTTTAAATTGTAAGGAGTTTTTTAACAGATATTTGCTTAATTAACCGGTTTTCAGTTAACAGTTTTTAATTTACAGTTTACAGTAGCTAACTCAACAATTATCACAATACCATTAACCGGTTGATATATCATTAACCCCACAATTTACTCCACCAGCTTTCCTCAAAGCCGATATACAAGCCATCTTTACGCAATTCTGTCGGATAGATTTTGATATAATCGCCCTGCCCCTCTGCTCCTCTTCCTGTTTCAAGGCTATACTCGTAGCGGTGAATTGGACAAACCAGTTTTCCGTTTTTACACCATCCGCCACTAAAATGGCCTCCGGCATGCGGACAATGAGATTGGGTTACCATAATTTTATCCTCATGATTGATCAGGCAAAGCTGTTTTCCTGCCACCTCGATTGTTTTAATGGTATCCGGACGAGGAATCTGATTGTTATTTAGCGCTTTGAACCACTTCATACTGCTAAAATACGGCAAATAAATATCACTATTATTTCATCTTTCCATTAAATTTTGAAAGAGAAACTACATCACCATATTTTTTTAGGATATTTGCATCCTCAAAAATGAAACAAGCAATACCAGAAGACGGCACATTACTTCCTTTAATGGAAGAATTTTACACTATACAGGGCGAAGGATTTAATACAGGTAAAGCAGCCTATTTTATCCGTTTGGGCGGTTGCGATGTGGGTTGCCACTGGTGCGATGTAAAAGAAAGCTGGGATGCAGAAATGCACCCGCTTACTGCTTCGGATGTTATTGTAGAAAATGCGAGTCAATTTCCCGGCAAGGCAGTGGTAATAACCGGTGGCGAACCGTTAATTTATAATCTCGATTACCTCACCAATAAACTTAAAGAAAGGGGAATCCTTACTTTTATCGAGACATCAGGTGCCTACCCACTTTCGGGCAACTGGGATTGGATTTGCTTATCGCCCAAAAAATTTAAAGCACCAAGGCCAGACATCACACCGTTTGCCAACGAACTAAAGGTAATTGTTTTCAATAAAAGTGATTTCAAATGGGCAGAGGAATATGCGGCTATGGTATCTTCAGACTGCAAACTATATCTTCAACCAGAGTGGTCTAAATCAAAAGAAATTACACCATTAATTATTGATTATGTAATGGCCAATCCGAAATGGGAGATTTCTTTGCAAACACACAAATTTTTAAATATTCCTTAAATTAGTTTACATTAGCTTTGATACCAAATGTTAATGTAATGAAATTTTGCCTAATCCTCTCCTTTAGCATACTAAGCTTTTATTGTTTTGGACAAAGTTCCCCGAATAAAAAGGCACAGGCTTATTTTGAAAAAGCAGGTCCGTTTGTTGATCAATTTGATTACACCGCTGCTGAACAATTATTAAAGAATGCTGTAGAAGCAGATCCGTTATTTCAGAATGCCTATATCTTACTTGCAGGAGTTTATAAAGCTCAAAAGAAGTATCAGGACGCCAGAATAGCTTACGAAAAGGCGATATTAATTAATAAAACGGTTGCTCCGGAAATAATTTACAGTCTTGCAGAAGTAGCATTTGCTACGCAGGATTATCCAAACGCAAAGCGGCATTTTAATGATTTTTTAGCACTGGATTCCTCATCTGAAAAAGCCAAAAGAGCAAAAAAATACCTTTCAGATTGTGATTTTGCCAACATTGCAATAAAAAAGCCTGTAAAATATAGTCCATTAAATTTAGGTGGCGGCGTAAATACAGTTGATGCCGAGTATTTTCCGGCGATAACTGCTGATGGCGAAACATTGGTTTTTACCCGGCAGGTAAACGGTAATGAAGACTTCTGGACCGCTCAGTTTAAAAACAATACATGGGGCCTTGCCACGCCATTATCGACCAAAATAAATACAACCAGATATAATGAAGGTGCGCAAACCATTTCTCCTGACGGGAAGTATCTGTTTTTTACCGGCTGCAACCGGCCTGATGGTTTGGGCAGATGTGATATTTATGTTTCCCACCGTGAGGGAAAAGATTGGGGTGAACCTTATAATGTTGGCCAGCCCGTTAATTCAGAATTCTGGGAATCACAGCCGGCCATAAGTCCTGACGGGCGTACCTTATATTTTATCAGCAACAGACCTGGCGGATTTGGAGGATATGATATCTGGAAGAGTACCATTACCGATGATGCAAAATGGGGACCAGCCATTAATCTGGGACCAGGGATCAACACTGCTTTTGATGAGAATACCCCTTTCCTGCATGCAGACGGTAAAACATTGTATTTTTCTTCAAATGGCTGGCCAGGTTTCGGCAATAAAGATATTTACTTTAGCAGACAGGGCGACGATGGCCAGTGGCAAAAACCGATTAATATTGGCTATCCGATCAATTCTTTTGAAGATGAAAGCGGTTTAGTAGTAAGTGCTGATGGTAATTCGGGGCTGTTTTCATCAAATTTAAAAGGTGGTTATGGCCTGCAGGACATTTATAGTTTTGGCATTCCGGAAACAGCCAAGCCGCTAAAGATTTCTTATGTGAAAGGGATTGTAAGAGATCGTGATACCAAAAAAACAATAGAAAGCAATGTGCAGGTAATAGATCTGAAAACCAATAAAACTGTTTTTGAAGATTATACCGATCCCGAAACTGGCCAATTTCTAGCAGTAATGCCCATCGGGAGTAACTATTTGTTTAATGTAAATGCCGAAGGTTACCTGTTTTACTCCGAAAATTTCGAGCTTAAAAGTGTCGACATTAACAAACCTTACCAGATTGAAGTTTATATCGAAAAAATAAAGCAGGGTGGAAATGTAACTTTAAAAAATATTTTCTTCGACACCAACAAGTTTAATCTTTTACCTGCTTCTATCCGCGAGTTAGATCTGCTGATCGATTTCTTACACCAAAATGAAAACTTACAAATTGAAATTCAAGGGCATACGGATAATGTTGGCGATGATAAATTAAATGAAAAATTATCTTATAACCGGGCAAATGCCGTTTACGAATATCTGATTAAAAATGGTATTGATACAAAGAGGCTTACTTTTAAGGGCTTTGGAGCCAATAAACCTGTTGCAGATAATAAAACGGAAGCCGGGAGAAAAAACAACAGAAGAACCTCCTTTGTGATTACCAAAATATAGGGTATTTATCTTCAATACAGTTTATTACAAAATAATTTCCAAAATGCTCAGCCAATATATACTTTTATCATATGGATAACGTAAAACCCCTTCCCGATTTATCAGTAGAAGAACAACGTGTTTTAGGCGCTCTAATAGAAAAAAGCCGCACCACACCTGATTATTACCCGCTGACTTTAAATGGCTTAACTGCAGCCTGCAACCAAAAAAGTTCAAGAAACCCGGTGGTAAATTATGATGAGGAAACCATAACCTTAACGCTAAACCAACTTAAAATTAAAGGTTTAATCTCCACAGCTACAGGAGGATCGAGTCGCGTTACCAAATACAAACATAATTTGGCCATCGTTTATCCTTTATTACCGTCAGAATTGGCCATCATCTGCCTTTTGCTTCTACGCGGGCCTTTAACGCCAGGAGAAATCAATAGCAATTCGGGCAGGTTGTACGAATTTGAAAGTATAGAAGAGGTTTTGGAACAGCTTCAAAAACTTTCGGATGAAGAACCAGCTTTTGTAAAACAATTACCAAAAAGAGCTGGCCAGAAAGAAGCCCGTTTTATTCATCTATTGGGCGAACAAGCTGAAATCACAACCGAAACGGAAGTACATATCTCAACTCAAATTGATACTACTGCTTTAGAAAACCGCATTGAGAAACTTGAATTGGAAGTGGAAGAGCTTAAAGAACTGGTAAATTTGTTGATGAATAAGTAGGTTAGCTAGTCTATTCGTCATTAGTTCAAAGTTTTTTTAGTAATAACTTTAATTAAGGTGTTCGTTAGTTTGAGCGTAGTTAGACTTTGCTAGTTAATTTTCCATGTTTTTGTGTCTCCGTGACAAGAATGAGGTCTTAGCGAAATGCTAAGACCAGTACTAAGTGAAAGATAAATTTAAGCAGATAATCCAGCAAAAAATCGTCATTCCCAACTCGATTGGGAATCTTAAAGCGCTTGCTTAAGATTGTCCGCATTCGCTGGAATGACGACCACCTGAATGAGTCCTAGCAAGGAAACTGCAATAAGAACCCCTTCCCTAATCGTGTAGCAGCAAAGCACTATTACATTAAACTTTCCTGTAGTGAAAATATTCTTCACTGCGTTCAGAATGACAGGGTGGGATTTTTTGAGACCATTAAGCTTCGTACTTTTTAAAAATAGTACTTGCTGTGTGACCACCGAAACCAAAAGTGTTATTCAGCACATAATTGATTTCCTTTCTAATAGGCTCGCCCAATACAATATTTAATCCCTTTGGAATATTTTCGTCGAGATTTTTAGTATTGATGGTAGGTGGAATGATATTATCCCTTATTGATAAAATACTGATCAAACTTTCCACTGCACCGGCAGCACCCAACAAATGACCTGTCATGGATTTGGTTGCACCAATAACTACGGGTAAACCACTAAAAACAGCACTAATACCCCGTAATTCACTCAAATCACCCAGTCCGGTTGAGGTAGCATGTGCATTAATATAATCAATTTTATCTGCAGTAATCCCGGCATCTTTTAACGCTTTTGTCATACCTAAAGCAGCGCCAATCCCATCCGGAGGTGTTCCGGTAAGGTGATAGGCATCTGCAGCCATTCCTCCACCCACGATCTCAGCATAAATATTTGCGCCACGCGCCAAAGCATGTTCCAGCTCTTCCAACACCAAAGCCCCCGCGCCTTCACTCATCACAAAGCCATCCCTGTCTTTATCAAAAGGTTTAGATGCACCCTGAGGATCATTGTTATTTTTTGATAAGGCCTGAGCGGCACTGAATCCACCCATAGAGGATTTGGTGATAGCGGCTTCAGAGCCCCCGGCAACCATCACGTTAGCTTTACCCAAACGGATCGTATCAAAAGCATTTACGATGGCAGTATTGGAGGATGCACATGCCGAAACCGTGCAATAATTTGGTCCACGTAATTTATGGCGGATGGAAATGGCCCCGGCAGCGATATCAACAATCATTTTTGGTATAAAATAGGGGTTAAATCTTGGCGTGCCATCCCCGGCATGAAATTCTTCTAATTGCGCTTCGAAAGTACCTATACCACCGTTTCCGGTTGCCCAGATTACGCCAACTTCTGCCAATTCCCAATCATTCATGGTCCTGAAATCCAATCTGGCATCTTCTATGGCCTGATCACTCGAAGCAATGGCGTACTGCGTAAAAAGGTCGTATTTTTTGATCTCTTTTTTCTCCAGGTATTCTTCAGGATTAAAATCCTTTACTTCGCCCGCAAATTGCGTTTTAAATTTACCCGGATCAAATTTTGTAATGGGACCAATGCCACTTTCTCCAGCTAATATCTGTTGCCAAAATTGCTCAACGCTATTACCAAGCGGAGTTATCGCACCTAAACCAGTTACTACTACTCTTTTCATTTTAATTTTTTTAATCAATTCTTCTGGATAAAATCAACATTTAATGTATACAAAGGGCTAATACAGCCCAATCGTTTTACTAAAGTTGATATAAAACCAGGATTACACTTCATGCCGCGAAAGTAACAATTCCCATATTGAAAACCGTCATCTAAATGGAAACAACATTTTATTCGCATCCTCTCTATACCATTTTAATGTTCAGCAGAAGCAGTAGAGTCTTCTATGTTGGTATTAAAATGTTAAAATAATACACGCTGACCGATATTTAGTCCAATCCTATTCACCATCAACCTAAAAAACGTAAGTTAGGTTTGAATTTTGTAACTTTGCTTTATGAACAAACCAGAAACGATAGAAGATTTTTATCAGAACAAATTCAGGTTTCTGCCTGATAACCTCCGGAATGGCGTAGGTCATTTTAACGTTTTCAAACTGGAAGATTGTTTAAGGGATGATCGCAAGCCGATGAGTTATAACCGAAGGGATTATTACAAAATCTGCCTCACGCGTGGTCATAACGTTTACCACTATGCAGACAGGAGTATCGAAATTAATGGTACAGCTTTAATTTTTTTTAATCCGCTTGTACCTTACACCTGGGAACTGGGCAGCGGCAAACAAAGTGAGGTAACCGGTTATTTTTGCATTTTTACCGAGGCTTTTTTCACCGAAAAGATTCGTGGAAACATTGGCGATTTACCGATGTTTACCCATGGAGGAAAACCCGCATACATTTTAAATGAACAACAGGACAAGCATATCGAAGCTATTTTTGCGAAGATGTTTGAGGAAATTAATTCTGATTATCTCTATAAATATGATCTGCTCCGTAACTACATTACCGAAATTACCCATTTTGCTTTGAAAACAGAGCCTTCCGGAAATTTATTAAGGCATACGGACGCCAATGCCAGGATTACCGCTGTTTTTACAGAATTACTAGAGCGTCAGTTTCCCATTGAAACCACCACCCAAAGGTTTACCATGCGCTCAGCCAAAGATTATGCGTCGCAGCTTTCGGTACACGTAAACCATTTAAACCGTGCGATAAAAGAAACTACTGGCAAAACAACTACCCATTATATTACAGAACGTTTATTAAGAGAAGCCAAAGCACTATTGAAGCATACGGACTGGAATATTTCAGAAATAGGTTATTGCCTCGGATTTGAAGAGCCAACCCATTTCAACAACTTTTTCAAAAGATTAACCAACCACACGCCTACTTCTTACCGGATTGTTTGAATTTCGTAACAATCAGTTTGATTCTCGTAATAGCCTAAATTCACTTGCACTGTAATTTTGTCTTAACAAAAAAGGATAAAACTATGGGCATGAAAAAAGTTTGGTTTATTACCGGAGCTTCAAAGGGCTTAGGATTAAGTTTAGTTCATCAGTTATTAAGGGCTGGCCAAGCTGTGGCAGCTACCTCAAGAAATATAGATGAGCTTAAAAAAGCAGTAAATGATGAAACGGGAAAATTTCTTCCTCTGGCCGTTAATCTTGCTGACGAAAAAAGTGTAGAGGATGCAATACAAGCAACTATTGCAAAATTCGACAGAATAGATGTTGTAATCAATAATGCAGGTTATGGCATTGGTGGAAGCATAGAAGAATTGACTGATGCGGAAACGCGCAACAGTTTTGACGTAAATGTTTTTGGAACAATAAACGTCATCAGAAAGGTTTCACCTCATTTAAGGGCGCAACGAGCTGGCCACATCATCAACATCGCATCAATTGCGGGCATAGCCGGTGCAACTGGCTGGGCGATATATTCGGCAGCGAAATCGGCAGTAATTGCGTTGTCGGAGGTATCGGCAGAAGACCTTAAAGAATTTGGTGTTAAGGTAACAGTGGTAGCGCCTGGTGCCTTCAGAACCAGTTTCTTAACTGCCGACTCATTGGTTTTGGCTGCCAACCCAATTGCCGAGTATGAAGAGGTACGGACAATACACAACAAATACTTAAAAATGGATGGTCAGCAAATTGGCGACCCTGAAAAAGCTGCAGCAGCTATGATCTCATTGGCCGGTATGCCTAATCCTCCGGTTCATTTACTCCTGGGAAAAGATGCTTTTCAAAGAGCCAACAGCAAAATCGAGTCATTAACAAAAGAGTTTAACAACTGGAAAGCCATTACGATCTCAACAGATTTCGAAAATTATGAGCTAACAGGGAATTAGCATCCAAAAAAAGGGTTGTATCATAAACCTGATTACATTAGAATTTGTCACATCGAGCCTGTCGAAACGCTTCAAAAAGTGTAAAGGAACGTCCTTCGACAGACTACCATTGACGTTAATTTTTAATTATTTGATAATTAGTCACTTATGAAATATGCATTTCCATCCAACAAGGCCTTCGCATTGGGTCTCCGTTCTACTTAAGTCCGGCCTAACAAATTTTTCGGACTCCACCGACCAAGCCCTATTACTGGCTTTGAAAGAAAAATTTTCAGCCGGCATTTTTGTTACTTTTTGATGCCAAAAAGTAAGAGCCATTCGGCGGCGGTGAGCCGAGGTAAGATTGCGCCGTAGGACTACAAGAAAACAATTGTACGTCAATCATATTGATTTTTATACAATAAATTATCCCTCAGGATGACAATTATGAGGGGAATCGGTTAATCGACTACGGACTGTAGACTCTGGACTCAGGACTAATTCAACACCAAACGCCACACTCCAACCGCTATACACTTTTAAGTTTTCAGCTTTCGGCCTAAATACCTATTTTTGCGGCAAACAATACAAAACGAAATGAGCAATACAAGAGGACCGATATCTAAGTTTATGGAGCGTAATTACCTCCATTTTAATGCTGCTGCAATGATGGATGCGGCTAAAGGATACGAAACGCATTTAGATGAAGGTGGTAAAATGATGATCACACTTGCTGGTGCAATGAGTACTGCAGAATTGGGAATTTCACTTGCAGAGATGATTCGCCAGGATAAAGTGGCCATTATTTCTTGTACAGGTGCAAACCTTGAAGAAGATATTATGAATCTGGTGGCACATTCTCATTATAAACGCGTGCCAAACTATCGCGATTTAAGTCCGCAGGATGAATGGGATCTTCTAGAGAACCATTACAACCGTGTTACCGATACCTGTATTCCGGAAGAAGAAGCTTTCCGCCGTTTACAAAAACACATCCACAAAATCTGGAAAGATGCAGATGATGCCGGTGAAAGATATTTCCCACATGAGTTTATGTATAAAATGCTGCTAAGTGGTGTTTTGGAACAATATTATGAGATTGATCCTAAAAACTCGTGGATGCTGGCTGCGGCAGAAAAGAATTTACCAATCGTGGTACCGGGATGGGAAGACTCAACCATGGGTAACATTTTTGCTTCCTATGTAATCAAAAACGAATTCAAAGCGACCACCATGAAAAGTGGGATTGAGTATATGGGCTGGCTTGCCGACTGGTATGTTAAAAACTCGGAGGGTAAAGGAATTGGTTTCTTTCAGATTGGGGGCGGTATTGCCGGCGATTTCCCGATTTGTGTAGTGCCAATGCTTTATCAGGATATGGAAATGGAAAATATTCCTTTCTGGAGTTATTTCTGCCAGATTTCTGATTCAACAACTTCTTATGGTTCTTATTCCGGAGCTGTACCAAACGAAAAGATTACCTGGGGTAAACTGGATATCCACACTCCAAAATTTATTGTGGAAAGTGATGCCACAATTGTAGCGCCGTTAATGTTTGCCTGGATATTAAAACAATAATCAGAAAAATAAATAGACCAAATCGGTTTCTAGTATGCCCATTGGAGATAACATCTTAAAAATGGGCATTTTTATTGCCGGAATGGCTTGAAATGGCATTTGTTTAGAATGATTATAAATTGTATTTCAAGTCACTATTATGTCATGGGATTTATTAATAAGTTATACTTTTGTTCAAGTTTTGGTGGGGCTACCCCTAGTTCAGCATCAATTTCACAACAAAAAGTAAATTAAATAAGTATAAAGTGTTCATTATGAGAGATATCTCGATGATTTTAAAAAGCGTTTGGAAGTCGTTATTCGTGTTTTCAGCAATTTCCGTAATAGCGGTTTCTACCGTAAATGCGCAGGATGCTAAAGAAGGAAGAACGCTTTTCAAAGCTAAATGTTCTTCGTGCCACGCATTAGATGCTAAATTAGTTGGTCCGGCCTTAAAGGGTGTAAGTGATCGCCACTCGGAAGAGTTCCTTTTAAAATGGATTCCAAATTCGCAGGGTCTCGTAGCTTCTGGTAACCCTGAGGCTGTTAAACTTTTTAACGAGAATGGAAAAGTACCAATGACCTCTTTTCCTGAGTTAGATGAAACCAAGGTAAAAGATATCTTAGCTTACATTAAAGAAGGTGAACCTAAACCAGCAGGTGATGCAACCGTAGCTTCTTCTACCTTAGCTAAAGATCAGGGTACTTCAGGTTTATCAATCGCAGGTATTGTTGCCATTGTTGTATTAGCCATTGTTATTTTGGTAATCTTAGGTCGTGCTTCCAAGTTATTGGAGCGTTTGATTCTACAGAAACAAGGTATCGAAATCGAGGAAGATGTGCCGTTAAAGGTTGGTGTGCGCAAGATGTTCAAAAACAAGAAATTTGTGATGTTCTTTATCTTGTGTTTAATCATCTGTTTAGGTTCATTCGGTTGGATGGGCATGTGGAACACCGGTGTTCATACTGGTTATCAGCCGGTTCAGCCAATTAAATTCTCGCACGAGCTGCATGCAGGTGTCAATCAGATCGATTGCCAGTATTGCCACTCTGGTGCATTTAAATCAAAGAATGCATCTATACCATCATTAAATGTTTGTATGAATTGCCATAAAGCAGTACAGGCAAGAGATAAATATGATGGTGAAGTTTCTCCTGAGATCAAAAAAATCTACAATGCTTTAGGTTACGATCCTGAAACACAGAAATATGACGAGAGTAAAGCTAAACCAATGGAGTGGGTACGTGTACACAATCTTCCTGATTTTGCTTACTTCAACCACTCTCAACACGTAGTTGTTGCAGAAGATGCGATCCGCAAAGCAAAAGGATTACAACCAACAGAGCCGGTATGTTTCGCTTGTCACGGTCCGGTTAATACCATGGAAGAAATTTACCAATATTCTCCGTTAACCATGAAATGGTGTATTAACTGCCATAAGGAAACAGATATTTCTGGTCAGAAAAACAATGCTTTCTACGCTAAGGTAATCGAAGCGCATGAAAAGATTAAAAAAGGCGAGAAAATTACACCAGCGTTGTTGGGTGGTTTAGAGTGTGGTAAATGCCACTATTAATAGATAGAGTTTAGTAAGAACGTTCGAATAAACAGTAATATAGCTTAAATGGAAAGCAACAAAAAATACTGGAAAGGCTTAGAGGAGTACAACAATACACCCGATTTTGTTAAAAATAACAAAAACGAATTCGCCGAGCCACTTCCAATAGAAGATGTTTTAAATGAAGCAGGGTTAAGTACCGTTACCCCACGCCGCGACTTTTTAAAGGCGTTAGGTTTTGGTTTGGGTGCAGTAACTTTAGCAGCGTGTCAAACTGCTCCTGTTCATAAATCTATTCCTTACCTGGTAAAACCTGAAGAGGTTACCCCGGGTATTCCTAACTATTATACTTCGAGTTTTAATGGCCAGAGTATTTTAGTTAAAACCAGAGAGGGCCGCCCGATTAAAATTGAGCCGAATCCAAACGCAGGTCAGTTTTTCCGTGGTACAGATGCGAGAGCGCAGGCGTCGGTTTTAGATTTGTATGATGTATCTAAACTAAAAGCACCAGCTTTAGTAAAAGATGGAAAAGTTGAAGAAACTACCTGGGCAAAAATCGACAGCTTTGTAAAGGGCGAATTAGCAAAAGCACAGGCTGGTGGCAAAAAAATCCGTTTGGTATCATCAACGGTAAACAGTCCGTCAACCAATGCGGTTATTGCACAATTTATTGCAAAATACCCTGCAACTAAACTGGTGCAGTATGATGCCGTGTCTTATACCGGTATGATCCAGGCCAACCAAAATAGTTTCGGTAAAGCAGTATTACCTAAATACAACTTTGATAAGGCTGATTTAATTGTAAGTTTCGGGGCCGATTTCTTAGGTACGTGGATTAGCGGAGAAGAGTTTACTGCTCAATATACTGCTAACCGTAACTACAAATCGTTAGAAAATAAAAAAATGAGCCGCCACATTCAGTTCGAAAGTGGAATGAGCTTAACAGGTACCAATGCAGATACCCGTGTTCCGGTTAAATTATCGGAAGAAGGACCTGCTTTAATTGCCTTGTATAATGCAATTACTGGTAATGCTTTACCTGGCGGAACATTGGGCAACAATGCTACCGCTGATAAGGTAATTAAACTGGTAGCTAAAGAATTAGTACAAGCTAAAGGTAAAGGCCTGGTAGTTTGTGGTTCGAACGATGTGTCTACCCAGATTTTAGTAAATGCCATTAACGCCGCTATCGGAAGTTATGGTACCACCATTGATTTAGATAACCCTTGTTATTTATATGCCGGTAACGATGCCGAATTTAATGGCTTAGTTGCTGAAATGAACCGTGGCGAAGTTGGTGCAGTTTTATTCTTAAACACCAACCCGGTTTATGATGCTCCGAATACTAAAGCATTTACCGATGCTTTGGCAAAGGTTCCTGCGAAGATTTCATTCGCTGATCGTGCAGATGAAACCGCTACGGCTTGTGATGCAATTGCCATTAACCATAATTATTTGGAATCATGGGGTGATGCAAACGCTTACGAAGGGTATTATTCTATCGTTCAGCCAACAATTAACCCTGTTTTTAACAGTCGCCAGGCTGAAGAAAGTTTATTAACATGGGCTGATGCGCCTGTTAAAGACTACTATCAGTTTGTTCGTAGCAACTGGGAAGCTAAAATGTTACCAGCGGTTGGTTTGAAATGGGAAGAGGTTTTGGAAAAAGGTGTGGTTACGGCAACTGCAAAAACTGCTGGTGCTTATTCATTCACACAATCATTGGCGCAGGTTGCTACTTCAATTGCCAATAGCAGCAAAGCTTTTAAAGGCGGTGACCAGATTGAGTTACAGGTTTACGAAAACGTACCGATGCGTGATGGTAAAAATGCCAATAACGCATTTTTACAGGAGTTACCAGATCCGGTATCGAAAGTAACCTGGGATAACTTCGTTGCCCTTGCACCTAAAACTGCAGAAAAATTAAAGGTTAAAGAGTTTGATGTGGTTTCTGTTAAAGGAAGCAACGGATATTCGGTAGATCTTCCGGTATTAATCCAGCCAGGACAAGCACAGGGAACGGCATCTATCGCATTAGGTTACGGCCGTACCAAAGCTGGTAAAGCTGGTAATGAGGTTGGTAAAAATGCTTTCCCGTTTGTTTCTTTTGTAAACGGAACCATGCAATATGCTACAAACGTAACCATCAGCCCAACAGGCGGTTACTATGAGCTTGCACAAACACAAACTCACCACTCTTTTGAAGGCCGTGCCGTAATTAAAGAAGCTACATTTGCAGAGTATTTAAAAAATGCTGGTGCAGGTAACGAAAAAGGTGAGCATAAAAATTACGATCTGTGGGATCAATATGAAAAACCTGGTAACAACTGGGTAATGGCGATCGATTTGAATGCCTGTACAGGTTGTGGTTCTTGTATTGTTGCCTGTAACGTAGAAAACAATATCCCTGTTGTAGGCCGCGATGAGGTTCGCCGTCGCCGTGAAATGCACTGGATCCGTATCGACCGTTATTACAGCTACGAAACTAAGAATGGTGATGTAACCAAAGAGAAAGAAATTGCCAAGTTAGAAGACCTGGATCACGTTTCTGTAGTTCACCAACCGATGTTGTGTCAACACTGTGACCATGCACCTTGCGAAACGGTTTGTCCGGTATTGGCAACTGTACACTCCAGTGATGGTTTAAACCACATGGCTTACAACCGTTGCGTAGGTACACGTTACTGTGCAAATAACTGTCCGTACAAAGTACGTCGTTTCAACTGGTTTAACTACTGGAACGATTCACGTTTCGATAACTATTTAAATAACGAGTTTACCCAATTGGTTTTAAACCCTGATGTAACTACACGTTCAAGAGGGGTAATGGAAAAATGCTCAATGTGTATTCAACGTATACAAGGTGGCAAATTGCAAGCCAAACTGGAGAAACGTCCATTAAAAGATGGCGATATTAAAATGGCTTGTCAGGAAGCTTGTTCAGCAAATGCGATTGTATTTGGAGATGCAAACGATCCAAATTCAGAGGTTTCAAAAGCATTACGTTCTGAGCGTATCTACTACGTATTGGAAGAGATCAATGTGAAACCGGGTATCGGCTACATGACAAAAATTAGAAATACAGATACAACAGTACAAGCGTAAGCTTAGTATAAAGAAAATACAAATTATGTCAGGACATAACGAATCAATACTTAGAGAACCATTAATTACCGGCGATAATATCACGTATGCCAAAATTACGGATGATATTTTAATGCCGGTAGAAAACAAGCCGAACAAGGCCTGGTGGATTGGTTTCATCGTTTCAGCATTAGGTGCTTTACTTTGGGTAGTAGCTGTTAGTTACACTTTTTGGAATGGTATCGGTGCATGGGGCTTAAATAAAACAGTAGGTTGGGCATGGGATATCACCGGTTTCGTATGGTGGGTAGGTATCGGTCACGCGGGAACACTTATTTCGGCAGTACTGTTACTCTTCCGTCAGAACTGGCGTAACTCCATCAACCGCTCGGCAGAGGCGATGACTATTTTCGCCGTAATCTGTGCCGCAACGTATGTGGTATCTCACATGGGCCGTCCTTGGTTAGCCTATTGGGTTTTACCTTTACCAAATCAGTTTGGATCACTTTGGGTAAACTTTAACTCACCATTGGTATGGGATATGTTTGCGATCTCCACTTATTTCTCGGTGTCATTATTATTCTGGTACACTGGTTTACTACCAGATATTGCAACGATCCGCGACCGTGCGGTGGGTACCCGTAGAAAAATCTATTCTATCTTCTCTTTTGGATGGAGTGGAAGTGTGAAAACCTGGCAACGTTTCGAAGCGGTGTCATTAATCTTAGCTGGTATTTCTACACCGCTTGTACTTTCGGTACACACCATCGTATCCATGGACTTTGCAACATCGGTAATTCCGGGATGGCATACCACCATCTTCCCGCCATACTTCGTGGCAGGTGCGATTTTCTCAGGATTTGCGATGGTATTAACTTTATTGTTGGTTGCACGTAAAGTATTGGGCTTAGAAAATTACATCACCATGTTCCACATTGAGTCGATGAATAAAATCATCATCTTAACCGGATCAATCGTAGGTGTTGCTTATTTAACTGAGTTTTTTATCGCATGGTATTCAGGTTCAGAGTATGAGCAGTATGCATTTATCAATAGGTCTACTGGTCCTTACTGGTGGTCTTACTGGATGATGATGACTTGCAACGTAATCTCTCCACAGTTATTATGGTTCAAAAAGATCCGTTTAAGTATTAAAGCTACCTGGATTTTATCAATCGTGGTAAACGTAGGTATGTGGTTTGAGCGTTTCGTAATTATCGTTACTTCACTGCACCGCGATTATATTCCATCAAGCTGGGCTATGTTCTATCCAACCTGGGTTGATATCAGTGTATTCGTAGGTTCGATTGGATTATTCTTCACCTTATTCTTATTGTTCCTAAGGGTATTGCCATCAATTGCTATTGCAGAGGTTAAATTATTATTAAAAACTGCAAGTGAGCAGGCTAAAATGAAACAGATTAAAGAGGGGCATGAGAATAAAGAATATGTAGCTGAATACATAGAGTCTTTAGAAAAATTTGATAGTGTTAAACAAGAAGATTACGCAAAAATATAACAATGAGTGATATCAAATATATTTTAGGCAGCTTTGGCGATCCTGATGAAATGATGCACGGCATCGAAAAGCTTCAGGAAAATAACATCAGTATTTATGATGTATATACACCGATGCCTATACACGGAATAGAAGCCAAATTAGGAATTAAGAGATCCAGAATCGATATCGCAGCATTTTGCTTTGGTATTACCGGTACTTGCTGTGCATTCGCTTTGATTTATTTCTGCGCAGTAATCGATTGGAGGGTAAACATAGGGGGTAAACCATCATTTGCATTGCCGGATTTTATTCCGATAATGTTCGAGCTTACCGTATTATTCTGTGCTTTCGGTATGGTGTTAACTTATTATGCATCTACTCACTTATTTCCGGGAAGAGCACCAAGAGTGATGGATCTACGTGCTACTGATGATCGCTTTGTGATTGCAGTAGATGCGAAAGACAATGCAGCACATACTGTAATTGATGGATTATTAAAAGAAGCAGGTGCTTTAGAAATAAAGTATAATGAAAGGAAGTACATTAGCTATGAATAAGAATAAATTTGTTTACACAGCGTTTTTAGCTATCGCTTTTGCAGCTACCTTTTCTGCTTGTAAAGATAAACGCAGTACTGGCTTAGAATATGCCAGAAACATGTATGATCCGATTGCTTATAATCCGGATCAGCCAAACAAAAATTTTAACGATGGTAAAACGGCTCAGTTACCTCCTGCACATACTAAACCGGTAGGTTTTACTGAATACGACGAATATCCTAATACTAAAGAAGGATATGAAGCAGCAGGAGTGAGTATGGTAAATCCGTTACCGGTTGATACGGTTAATCTGGCTCAGGGTAAACACTTATTTACCGTTTTCTGTAGCCCTTGCCACGGAGATAAAGGAGACGGACAGGGACACCTGGTTAAAATTGAGAAATTTAGTGGTGTACCTGCTTACCAAACCGGTTCATCATCCAGAGGCGGTAATATGGTTGATCTTACCGCGGGTAAAATCTATCATACCATTACATATGGTGTAAATAACATGGGCTCGCATGCTTCGCAAATCTCACCAACAGATCGTTGGAAAGTGGTGATGTATGTTCAACAATTACAAAAAGGACAATAGTAAAGCAAATATAAATGGGAACTCACAATATTAATTTTAGTGAACAGTTTGAGTTTACAGGTAAAGTAAAAACGTTAAGCATTGTTGGTATCGTTATCGGTATTGCAGCTGTATTGTTCGGTTTTTTGGCTGGCGATAAAGTAATGCACGAACGGACTTTTGCTAACCTGTTGCTTATGGCATATTACTTTGCATGCGTTTGTATGTCTGGTACATTTTTCCTGGCTGTTCAATATGTAGCGCAGGCAGGATGGTCTGCATCAATTTTACGTGTACCACAGGCTATGGCGAAAACCTTGCCTATAGCCGCTGTAATACTTGTAGTGGTTATTTCAGCAGGATTATACTCACACAACTTATATCACCACTGGCATGCAGAGGGATTAACTGATCAAAATAGTCCTAATTATGATGCTATTATTGCAGGTAAATCAGTGTTCCTAAATGTACCTTTTTTCTTAGGTCGCCAAGTGGTATTCTTGGGTGTTTATAGTATATTTTCGATCATGTTTGTCAAGTTTTCTTATAACGAAGATTTGGCAGGTGGTTTAAATTCATATAGAAAAAGCTTTAAAAATGCCTGTATCTTCCTGGTAATTTATGGTTTCACTACACCTGTATTTGCTTTTGATACCATCATGTCTTTAGAGGCACACTGGTTCTCTACCATGTTTGGCTGGTATAACTTCGCCGCAATGTGGGTAAGCAGCTTAGCTACAATTGCTGTTATCCTGATCTTATTAAGAAGAGCAGGTTATATGCAATGGGTTAACAATAGCCACTTACACAATTTAGGCCAGTTTATTTTTGGTTTCTCCATCTTCTGGACTTATGTATGGTTTGCTCAATTCTTATTGATCTACTATGCGAATATGCCTGAGGAGACTGTATATTTCTACAAACGTTTTGAATATTATAAGTTCTGGTTTTTCTTAAACCTGGCCATGAATTTCTTAGCCCCAGTATTATTATTAATGGACAGAGATAACAAAAGAACCGATGCCAAATTATTATTCGTTTCTATCGTGGTATTATTAGGTCACTGGGTAGATTATTACCAGATGATTATGCCAGGTGCGGTTGAGGATGGTCATAATGGTTTTGGAATTGTAGAAATCGGTATTGCATTAGGTTTCGTAGGATTGTTTACCTTTACGGTTTTATCATCGTTGAGCAAAAAGCCTTTAATTGCAAAGAATCACCCATTATTACAAGAAAGTTTGCATCATCAGCTATAGTGGTGATAGGATAGAGCAAATATTTAATTATTATTATAATTAGCAGTACAGCGTACTACTTTTAAGAAAATGAGTTTAAGAAAGTTTATAACGAATAAAACGACCGCAGCTTTAGCAGTATTGACTACTGTTTTTGCAAACACTAGCGTATTTGCGCAAGATGCAGCAGCAGGTGCTGCCGCGGCACCGAAGGTTGATATGGGCGAGGTTTATAAATCGGTAATATTTTATATTCTGGTTTTCCTTGCAGTATGCTTATTCATTGCCATTATTGGTAAAGCAATAAAAGTATATGAGTTAAGCCGCGAAGCACAGGGTAAACCTGTTGGTATCAACTGGAACAGGGTACATGCAAGTTTGTTTGCATTGTTTCTGGTGATCGGTTTATATGGAGTATATTGGGAATATACAGTACACGGATCAATGTTACTTCCTGATGCTGCATCTGAGCACGGAAAGAAAATTGATAGAATGTTTAATCTAACATTAATCATTACCACAATCGTATTTGTGGTAACACACATCCTGTTATTCGGATTTTCTTACATCTATAAGTACTCTGCTAAAAGAAAAGCTTACTACTATCCACATAATAATACCATCGAAAAAATCTGGACAATCGTTCCGGCTTTAGTATTAACGGTTTTGGTTTTAATGGGTTTCTTAACCTGGAGATCTATCTTCTTCAAAGTGGAAGATCCAAATAACAAGCCATTACAGATCGAAGTTACTTCAGAGCAGTTTAAATGGTCTATCCGTTATCCTGGAGCTGATGGAATAGTAGGTAACAAAAATTATAAGCTGACTACGGCTACCAATACATTGGGTATTGACTTTAAAGATGTTAATTCCCGTGATGATGAAATGGCAGATGAGATGGTGCTTCCTGTGGGCAAACCAGTTAAACTTATCCTGACCAGTAAAGATGTAATTCACAGTTTTTATATGCCACACTTTAGGGTGCAGTTAAATACCGTACCAGGTATGAGAACGATATTTGAATTCACACCTACAAAAACAACTGCAGAAATGCAGCAGGAAACTAACGATCCTAACTTTAATTATCTTTTTTTATGTGCTAAAATCTGCGGATCAGGTCACTATAACATGCAAAAAGTTGTTCGTGTAGTATCAGAGGCTGAATACAAAACCTGGATTGCAGAACAAAAAACATACTTAAACGACGATTTAAGGAAACAATTTAATTTGCCAGTGGCACCTGCGCCTGTAAAATCAGAAGCAGACTCAGCAGCTAAAGATTCATCAGCTGTAAAAACTAACCAAATGGCTTTAAATAAATAATATTAAGCAGGAGCGAACGAATTATGTCAACAATAGCATTACACGACGAACACAATCACGATCACGCTGATCATGGGCATCATAAGGAGACTTTGATTTCAAAGTACATCTTTAGTATGGATCATAAAATGATTGCCAAGCAATTTTTGATTACCGGTATCATTATGGCGGTAATTGCAATGGGCTTGTCCATCTTATTCCGTATTCAATTGGCATGGCCAGATCAGAACTTCCCTTTCTTAGAAACATTCCTGGGTAAATGGGCCGAAGGAGGTCGTATTAAGCCTGACTTTTATCTGGCTTTAGTAACCATTCACGGTACCATTATGGTATTCTTTGTACTAACCGCCGGATTAAGTGGTACCTTTAGTAACTTATTGATCCCACTTCAGGTAGGGGCAAGAGATATGGCGTCTCCATTTTTAAACATGCTTTCATACTGGTTCTTCTTTATGGCTTGTGTGATCATGATGTCGTCATTCTTCATCCAAACAGGACCAGCATCAGGTGGTTGGACGGTTTATCCTCCATTATCTGTAGTTGCTAAAGCGATGCCGGGTTCAGGTTTAGGTATGACGTTGTGGTTAATCAGTATGGTACTTTTCGTAGCGTCATCTTTAATGGGTGGTATCAACTACGTAAGTACAATTTTAAACATGCGTACCAAAGGGATGGACCTTTGGAAAATGCCATTAACCATTTGGGCTTTCTTTTTAACTGCGATTTTAGGTATTTTATCTTTCCCGGTTCTTGTAGCTGGTGTGGTATTAATGGTATTTGACCGTAGTTTTGGTACCAGTTTCTATCTATCTGATATTGTAATGGGTACTGATATTTTACCAAATGAAGGTGGTTCGCCGATCTTATGGCAACACTTATTCTGGTTCTTAGGTCACCCTGAGGTTTATATCGTAATTATGCCAGCATTGGGTATCTCATCTGAAGTGATTTCAGTTAATGCACGTAAACCGATCTTTGGTTATCATGCAATGGTTTACTCGCTAATCGGGATTACTGTATTATCGTTTATCGTTTGGGGTCACCATATGTTTGTAACAGGTATGAACCCATTATTGGGCGGTGTATTTATGATTACCACCTTGATTATCGCGGTACCATCTGCAGTAAAAACATTTAACTATTTGGCTACATTATGGAGGGGAAATATCCGTTTCACTCCGGCGATGTTGTTTGCTATCGGTTTGGTTTCATTCTTTATCTCAGGTGGTTTAACCGGTATTTTCTTAGGAAATGCATCATTAGATATTAACTTACACGATACATACTTTGTTGTTGCCCACTTCCACCTGGTAATGGGATCTGCAGCAATTTTTGGTATGCTTGCAGGGGTTTATCACTGGTTTCCTAGAATGTTCGGTAGAATGATGAATGCTAAATTAGGATACTTACACTTCTGGTTAACATTCATTGCAGCTTACCTGGTATTCTTCCCGCTTCACTTCTTAGGTTTGGATGGTGTACCACGTCGTTACTATGCATTTACCGAGTTTGAATTTATGAAGAAATGGTTAACCGTTAACGTATTTGTAACATGGGCAGCTATCATGGCAGCTCTGGCTCAGGTAGCGTTCTTGTTTAACTTCTTTTATTCCATCTTTAAAGGAAAAGTAGCTCCTCAGAATCCATGGGAATCTAATACGTTAGAATGGACTGCGCCTGTTGAACATTTACACGGTAACTGGCCTGGTGAAATTCCAACAGTTTACAGATGGCCTTATGATTACAGCAAGCCGGGACATGATGCGGATTTCATTCCTCAAACCGTTCCTTTCTCTCAAACCATGAGTTCTAATTTACCTCACGATTTTGAAGGAAATGAGGAAGCAGAGAAAATCCAGCAAGAATGGGAATTAGCTAATCCTGTTACAGAAAACAAAGGCTAGTTTAAGCCTAGCATAAAATTTTAAAGGGGTATCTGATTAAGTTTCTGCTTATCCGGATACCCTTTTCATCTTAATAGATATATGGTCAGCAGATCAGAACAGCGTTTCATTAGCATTAATCTTATAACCATCATAGTTACGCTATTGGTTGTACTCGCCGGAGGTATTGTTCGCAGTACCGGATCAGGCATGGGATGCCCGGATTGGCCAAAATGTTTCGACCGTTACATTCCGCCAACTGATGTATCTCAACTTCCAGCCAATTATAAAGAGAAGTATGTAGCAGGAAGGTTAAAGAAGAATGAAAAGTTTGCCAGGTATCTGGAAAGTATGGGTAAAGTAGCCCTTGCCGATAGTATCAGGTATGATAAAAGCATTACTATACCCGAAGAATTCAATCCAGGCAAAACCTGGACAGAATACCTGAACCGCTTAGCCGGGGTAGCTGCCGGTATCTTTTTATTGCTAACCGCAATTTATTCTTTCACCTATCGGAAAACGGCTAAACGAATTATTGTATTAAGCATACTTAATATTTTCGTTGTGGGCTATCAGGCCTGGTTGGGATCCATAGTGGTGTCAACTAATCTGGCACAGTGGGTGGTCACCGTACACATGCTTTTAGCATTGGTTATTTTGGCTATTTCTATTTATACTTATCATTACGCAAAGCAGCTTAATAAAGTGCCTTCAGTAATTATGTATAAAATATTATGGCTAAAAGGGTTTTTGTTCTTTACACTAGTGGTAAGTATTGCTCAGATTATTTTGGGTACCGAAGTAAGGGAAGCCATTGATGTAATTGCAAAATCTTTGGCTTATAGTGGTAAAGCAACATGGATTTCGAGGGTGGGAAGTATTTTCTCTTATCACCGTGATCTGGCCATATTGGTAGTAGTCAGCAACGGTGTGGTTTACAAGATGGTTATTGATCGTTTTAGTGGTAAAGCTGCTCCTTTATTAACCGCTAAGTTTATTTTAGTTACGCTCTTTGTACAGTTATTAAGTGGGTTAGCTTTAGCATACATCGCTTTTCCACCAGCAGCGCAGGCACTGCATATTTTGTTTTCTACGCTGTTATTTAGTTTACAGTTTTACCTGTACTTACTGGTTTACAGAACGAGTACATATAAACAATAATATTTAAGAAAATTGAAACAATATCTTTCAGATTTTTCTAAACTTATCAAATTCAGGCTATCGTTTACGGTAGTATTTTCGGCATCGATCTCCTTTTTGATCGGGCAGAAAATGCAGGTTGGTAGAAATCTTATTCCGGCTATTAATTGGAATAATTGGTTAATATTAATTGCTGGTGGTTTTTTAGTAACCGCTGCTGCAAACTGCTTTAACGAAATTATCGAAAAAGATCTGGATAAATTAATGTCTAGAACCAAAGACCGCCCGATGCCCGCAGGTAGAATGACTACCGGGCAGGGATTGATTTTGGGCGTTTTTATGGCATTTTCAGGTACGTGGCTATTGGGACAGTTAAATCTGGAGACCGGTTTGTTATCAGTTTTTTCCATTTTGTTATATGCTTTCGCCTATACACCGTTAAAGAGAAAATCGCCGATTGCCGTTTTTGTAGGCGCAATACCAGGGGCTTTGCCACCACTTATCGGTTATCTGGCCGCTTTTGGAAGCTTAAAAGCCGAAATGTTTCATGAAATTGATTATTACATTGCTGTGATTTTGTTCCTTATTCAATTTGTATGGCAGTTTCCTCACTTTTGGGCAATTGCCTGGGTTTTGGATGATGATTACAAAAAAGCAGGTTTCAGGTTATTGCCTACTAAGAAAAGAGATCGGATATCAGCACTTTTAACTTTTTTAAGTACACTGATTTTAATTCCGGTAAGTTTATTGCCAACCATTTATGGTTTCGGCGGTTATTACATTGCAGGTTTATCTTTAATCGCTGGAATTATTTTTAGCTGGCTGGCTTTTAAACTTTTAATGAGCAGAGAACTGGCAGATGCCAAAAAAGTAATGTTCTGTTCGTTTTTTTACATCCCGGCAGTGCAGCTGGGCTTATTATTAAATTTTATAGCAAAATAATTTATGGTGCTAACAATGGAAAAGATGCAGGATACGTTTGACCCAAAACCAAGAAAATTTATCGTTTGGTTATTTGTCGTATCATCAACAATTATGTTTGGTGGTTTTACCAGTTATTACCTGGTATTTGCCGCTTCAAAAGGTAAGGGACATGGTTTAGTATTACCTGACGCCTTTATTTACTCCAGTTTGGTTATTGTGGCCAGTAGCATCACTTTGGTGCTAGCTTCCAGGGCTTTAAAGAAACTTAATTTTAGCTTGCAGCGCAACATGCTTTGGATTACCGTTATTTTGGCCGTGGCCTTTGGGGTAATGCAGTTTAATGCCTGGGGAAGTATGGTAAGAACCGGGGCTACCTTGGTAGGAAATAATGCCGCAATATCGTTTATTTACGTGGTATCAGGTATGCACCTTTTGCACATTATCGCGGGTGTTGGCCTAATTATTAGTGCTTTAGCGGGTAGCTACAAAAGCCTGCCTGTTGCCAAAGTTCAGTATAGAATGGAAATCGCTTCTATTTTTTGGCATTTTATAGATATATTATGGATATATCTTTATGTTTTTTTACTTTTGAACCGTTAAATTTGTTAACAAACTATTATACTATTTCCAAATGAATGCAGTATCACAATTAGATCAAGTTAAAACCGGGCCATGGAATGGTGGCCGTTCTCCGTGGTCGGTAGAATATGGTAAAATCATGATGTGGTTTTTCCTTTTATCAGATGCTTTTACTTTTTCATCTTTATTGATCTACTATGGCGCTCAGCGTTTTTCTAAATTAACATGGCCAGATCCGGATTTGGTTTTCCAGTCTATTCCTGGTATTAAAGATACAGGCGCACCATTAGTATTTGTGGGTATCATGACCTTTATCCTGATCTTAAGTTCTGTAACCATGGTTATGGCAGTTGAGGCCGGACATCGTCGTGCAAAAAAAGAAGTGATAGGCTGGCTGGTAGCTACTATTATCTTTGGTTTTATGTTCTTGGGTTGCCAGGCTTTAGAATGGACTCACCTGCACCATGAAGGTTTCTGGTGGGGAACTATTCCTTCGGCTGAAGAATTGAAACACTTATTTGACGGGCCAGTTTCTTTGGTTGCTGCACAACAGTTTGCAAACTTATTCTTTACCATCACTGGTTTTCACGGCTTCCACGTATTTAGTGGTGTGATGATTAATGTGATTATTTTAATCATGACGATTAATGGCACTTTCGAAAAAAGAGGCCATTATTTAATGGTTGAAAAAGTAGGTTTATACTGGCACTTTGTAGACTTGGTATGGGTGTTTGTATTTACATTCTTCTATTTGGTTTAATTTTCAATTTATAAAAATATTTAATATGTCACAACATTCGCATTTAGAAGAAGGACACGAGCATGGTGAACATGCCGGAATGGATAAAGCAAAAATCTGGAAAGTAGCAGGTATTTTAACTTTAATCACCGCAATCGAATTTATCATAGCATTATGGGCTATTCCTGGCGGACATATTCCACAACATGTGGGTAACTATATCTATATCGCATTAACTTTGGTAAAGGCATTTTATATTGTAGCCTATTTCATGCACTTGAAGTTTGAAAAATTAGGCTTACAGTTAGCCCTAACCGTGTCGTTCATTTTCATTATTTACTTTATTGTCTTAATGCTGATAGAAGGTGGGTTTTTAAACATCCACATGATGAACCATTAATGAAAAGAAACCCGATAAAAAAGGTACTAATCCTGGTAAGCATTTTAGCTATACCGGGATTTTTGTTTTTTTACTTATTGCCACATTTTGCCAAAAACCGGTATAAGAGTTTACCCATCTTTGGGAAAAAAATAGTGGCCACTACCTTCCACAGCGTAAAGGGAAAGAAAATCCCGGATACCATTTATCATGTTGTTCCTGATTTTAAACTGATCAAC
This sequence comes from uncultured Pedobacter sp., assembly GCF_913776295.1. Classification (GTDB taxonomy): domain Bacteria; phylum Bacteroidota; class Bacteroidia; order Sphingobacteriales; family Sphingobacteriaceae; genus Pedobacter. The sequence goes on along the minus strand of NZ_CAJYOJ010000087.1, from coordinate 80,814 downwards.
CAGCACAACGATACCGTCAGCTGGAAATCATTTGAGAATAAGATTGTAGTCCTGAACTTATTCTACGCCGGAGCCAGAAACCAACAGGCTAATCAATACATCAAGCAACTTTCCGATAGCTATGAACAGAAACCTTTGGTTAAATTTGTAAGCCTGTCTGTTGATCCGGCCGATATAGATAGGCTCAAGAACATTGCTGCTGATTTTAAGGCCAGGGAAGGGAAATGGGATTTTTTGGCAGGAGATACTGCGCAAACTTATCCGTTAATCAGGCAAGGTTTATTACTCGATGTGGTATCTGATGAGGGCAAAGAAAAAAGCAGCTTTATATTTAGTCATAAAATAGTGCTTATAGATAATTTACATCGCATAAGGGGTATTTACGACGCCGATAATGCTGAGGCGAATGCCAGGTTAGAGGATGAAATAAAAGTGCTTATTGCCGAGTATTTGAGGAATGTTAAAGATGGTAGGTAGTCTTAAGTCGGGAGTCCCAAGTCTATAGTCGGTTTTAAAATAACATAATAACTATAAAAAGATTTAATACTCATGGAAAATAGTCCGATAGAGAAAAAATATAGCAAGTGGATCATTATTCTTTCCATTTTTATACCGGTAGCTGTAGCTTTTTTATTTGTGGTAAAGCTAAAAGATCTGGGGATCAATGCGCCTGCTCTGCCGTTCTTACCGCCAATATATGCCACCATCAACGGAATTACTGCCGTATTGCTGGTTGTTGCGGTTTGGGCAATAAAGAATGGTAAGATACAATTACACCAAAATTTGATGAAAACAGCCATAGGTTGCTCTTTATTATTTTTGGTGATGTACATCGCCTATCATATGACCACACCTTCAACTAAATTTGGAGGAGATGGAGCAATAAAATATGCCTACTTTTTTATTTTATTGACGCATATCTTATTGTCAATTGCCATTATTCCTTTGGTTTTGGTTACTTATGTAAGAGCACTGGCCGAGCGTTTCGATCGTCACAGAAAAATTGCACGGATTACATTTCCGCTTTGGCTTTACGTTGCCATAACCGGTGTAGTGGTTTATTTGATGATTTCGCCATATTATCAATACTAATTAAATAAAAGACCGTCGAAATATAAATAAAGCCTTAACTTAAAAATTAAGGCTTTATTTTTTTAATACATTTTTAGTTCACAAATTTACTAATCTGTATATTTGATTATAAAGTTGTATTGTAGTTAAGCTAAATAGTTTTAGTTTTCCGTATCTTTTAATCTATCATAAGCCCTTTCAAAATAATTACAGGGTGGTTAACAAACTATTTTATGGCGGTAAGTAATGTGGATAAAGAGCGTACCCTGATTCATAAAATTGTGGAGGGAGACGAACAAGCATTTTCTGTTTTGTTCTTCAAATACCTTCCTGTGCTCCACATTTTTGCCTCAAAATTTACAAAATCTGACGATGCCGCAGAAGAGATCATTCAGGACGCCTTTTTAAGGGTATGGCTAAATCGCGATAAACTGGCAGAAGTAGAGAATGTAAAAGCCTATCTGTATAAATATGTTGCTAACGAAAGTTTAAGCTATCTGCGAAAAAAGTTAAAAGAGGAGCGGGTTGTTGATGCATTTATGGCCAAACAGCCTGATAGTCATAACAATACGATAGAAACCATTAATTTGAATGAAGTAACAAGAATTATTGCTGTTGCTATCGATAAATTGCCCGAACAAAGAAAAAATATCTACCAGTTAAGCAGGCGTGATGGTAAAACTATCCCGGAAATTGCAGAAATACTCCATATTTCGCCCAGCACCGTAAAAAATTCGCTCGTAATTGCTTTAAAATCCATCCGTACCCACCTTGATCAGCATGGGATAGTATTCTTTTTTCCAATTGTTTTTGTTTTTTTGAAAATAAAATAAAAAAAAGTCATATTCCGATAGTCCTAATTTTCTTTTGTTGCTTCTTAGTATCAGAATCTTTATGGAAGAACGTATACATTATCTGTTAGAACAGTTTACCGCTAAAAACTTAAGTCAGTCTGAAAAAGAAGAGCTTTTGGTTTTGGTAGAAAACAGCACGTCGTTACTTTCTGATGAAATTGTGAAAATGATTATGTCGGAAGAAGAACACGCAGTTAATGTGAATGAAGAAAAATGGAATCCTGTTCTGCATAAAATTCTCACGGTAGATAAACCAGCGCGATCGCCGAGGCGGATTTTAATGAACAGCTTAAAATGGGCTGCCGCGGCCGTGGTGTTTGTTGTGTTTTCTTTCACGGCCTACCTTTCTCTGCAGAAGAAGAAAGAACATGTTTTTACTACCGATGTAGCACCTGGAAAAAATAAAGCTGTGCTTACCTTGTCTGATGGGAGGAAAATCTCGCTTTCCGACGCGATGAAAGGCGATATAGCAAAAGAAGCCGGTTTCTCGATCACAAAAACTGACGACGGCCAGTTGGTTTACCATATTGCCGGATCTGAAAATGTAAACGATGATCGGTTAAATACCATTTCGACCCCAAACGGTGGCGAATGGCAAATTAAGTTGCCAGATGGTTCTACTGTTTGGTTAAATGCAGCCTCCTCCATTCAATATGCATTAAACATTGGTGCTACAAAACAGCGTGTGGTTAAATTAGATGGGGAAGCTTATTTTGAGGTAGCTAAAGATACTGTACACCCCTTTATTGTGGAAACCGATAAACAGGTTGTTGAAGTGTTGGGTACTCACTTTAATATTAATAGCTATAAGGATGAAAAGGTAACAAGAACTACGCTATTGGAAGGTAGTGTGCGGGTTTCTCACAAAAATAACAATGAAAGCGAAGTGCTGAAGCCTGGAGAACAATCGCTGGTAACCAATTCGGGCATAGATGTAAAAGAAGTAGATGTGGATGAAGCGATTGCCTGGAAAAAGGGTTATTTCATGTTCAACAACGAAAAACAGGAAAGCATTTTACGCAAGGTGGCCCGATGGTATAATGTAGAAATAGAATATGCCGATCCTGAGGCCAAAGAAGTAATGTATTACGGAACAGTAAGCCGCTTCGAAAAAATATCTAAAGTACTTAGAAAATTTGAACAGACCGGCCAGGTTCGCTTTGATATTAAAGACAATAAAGTGATTGTCTATAAAGAATAACGAGTAAAAAGATGAAGAAGTAACTAACCTTTATCTATAAAATAAGAAGCAACTAATTAATCAACCATAACCTAACAACCATGAATAAACTTCGACAAAACTCCTGACGATCCAAAAGTTGAACGCATAAAAAAGGAGTGCTTGTAACACCCCTTTTCATATCTGTTCAGCTATTCCGTAAACCGGAATCGATTAAAAATCAATTATTTCTTGGATAACCCGCGAAACGCAATTATGCGTCCAAACTTCATTGCGCTTCGCACAAAAAAACAGACTATTAAATGTACAAAATTTATATTGAAATTTTATGTACGCACCGACGCTACATACCTAAATTGCTACTCATGATGAAGTTAATTACGGTTGTTCTGCTGGCCTCGTTAATGCAGGTAAGTGCAGCTTCATTCGGACAATTGGTTACATTAAAGGAGAAGAATGTAACATTAGAGAAAATGTTCAGGGAAATCAGACAGCAGTCTGGTTATGATGTATTATTATCGACCAATACTATTAAAACTAGTACTATTTTAAATGCAAATTTTAGTAATGCAACCATAGAGGAGGTAATGAATAAAATTATTTCCGGAAGGGATCTAACCTATACTATTGAGGATAAAACTATTTTGATCAAACCAGCCGGGAAATCTATTTTAGATAAAGTAATAGGCTATTTCGTAGCCGTAAAAGTTTCAGGTAAAGTAAGAGATAAAAATGGCGCGGCATTGCCTGGGGTTAGTGTAAGGGAAAAAGGAGTGGCCAACGCGGTATCCACAAGTAATTCTGGTGATTATACCATCTCTGTAAAAGAGGGGGCAGTTTTAACATTCAGTTATATCGGATATAAAACACTGGAAGTTCCTATTGGTACCAGAACCGTTATCAATGTTACTTTGGAGGAAGATGCAGCGGATTTGAAAGAAGTGAATGTCGTTTCTACGGGTTATCAGCAGTTAGATAGAAAATTATTTACTGGATCTGCTACACAGGTAAAGGCAGCAGATGCACAGCGTAACGGAGTTCCAGATATAAGCCGTATGCTAGAAGGACAGGTTGCTGGAGTTTCGGTACAGAATGTATCAGGTACTTTTGGAGCTGCTCCTAAAATCCGTGTACGTGGCGCTACTTCAATCTCTGGTGATAACAAACCGCTTTGGGTAGTGGATGGGATTATTCTGGAAGATGTGGTGAATATTTCCAATGATGCATTATCAACTGGTGATGCCAATACTTTAATCGGATCTTCTGTTGCTGGTTTAAATCCGGATGACATTGAAAGTTTCAATATTCTAAAAGACGCGGCCGCTACAGCAATGTATGGTGCGCGTGCAATGAACGGCGTAATTGTAGTGACTACAAAAAAAGGACGTCAAACAGAAGGTGCCCCAAGAATTAGCTATTCAGGTAATTTTACTACCTACTTAAAGCCTAATTATAATCAATTTGATGTGTTGAACTCAGCTGATCAAATGTCGGTAATGATGGAGATGCTGAATAAGGGGTATTTTCAGCATACGTCAGCTTCAAGAGGTGCAGACGGGGGGCCTTTTTACAAAATGTACAATGCCTTATATGATTATAATGCCGCAACGGATACCTATGCGTTAAAAAACACGGCTACAGATCGTGCCCAATTTTTAAACAGATATGCTAACGCCAATACCAATTGGTTTGATATATTATTTAAAAACTCGCTGTTACAAGAACATTCCATGAGCTTTTCTTCAGGTACAGAGAAATTTCAAACCTATGCTTCAACTTCTTATTTGCACGATAATGGCCAGACTATTGGAAATAGTGTAGATCGTTTTACGGGTAACTTAAGATCAACCTTTAAAATGAGTAATAAGCTGAGTGGTGAATTCATCATTAATGGGTCTATCCGCGATCAAAAAGCACCGGGAACATTAACCCGTAATTCGGATCCTGTATATGGCACTTTTTCAAGAAATTTTGATATCAATCCCTATTCTTATGCCTTAAATACGAGCAGGGCAATGACTGCTTATAACGAAGATGGGAGCCTTGAATATTTTAACAGAAACTATGCTCCTTTTAACATCTTAAATGAACTGGATAATAACTATTTAGAATTAGGGCAGATTGATCTCAAAATACAGGGGGGATTGAAGTATAAAATTATTCCTTCTTTAACTTATTCTATTGATGGTGCTTATAGATATGCCAAAACCGACCGTAAGCATTATATTAAAGAAAACTCCAATATGGCTTTGGCATTTAGAGCAGCTCAGGATGCTACAACTGTAGGTGATAATCCATTTTTATATACTAATCCAGAAGACTTAACTAAGTTACCGGTGGTAACGTTACCGGAAGGGGGATTTTATAATGTTACTTATGATGATTTAAAAAATTATTACTTCAGACAGAATCTAGAGTTTGATAGGAAATTTAATGAAAATCATCACTTAAACGTTTTTGGATCAATGGAGGTCAGATACATAGATCGCCAGAATTCTAAATTTGATGGGGTAGGCTATCAATATGACAACGGTGGAATTGTTAATGCTAACTATCTGTATTTCAAAAAAGCTCAGGAATCTAATGCACCTTATTATAGTATGGGATATGGTGCAGATCGTTTTGCAGCGTTTGCTTTAAGAGCAGCATATTCATATAAAGATAAATATAGCTTCAATGCTACAACAAGGTATGATGGTTCGAATTTAATGGGCAAAAGCCGAACAGCCAGATGGTTGCCAACATGGAACATTTCAGGTGCTTGGAATGTAGATCAGGAAAGTTTCTGGGTCGAAAACCCTGTATTGTCTTCAGCTAGAATCAGAGGTACCTATGGTTTGGTTGCAAATATTGGTAATGCAAATAATTCGGGTGCACTTTTTTATAATAGGCTAAGTAGAAGACCTTATGAAAATGAGAAAGAAACCCTTACCTATATTTCAAGTCTGGCCAATACCGAATTAACCTGGGAGAAGTTAAAAGAAGCTAATTTAGGTTTTGATTTAACATTTTTTAAAGACAGGGTTAATTTAACCGTTGATTTATATCAGAGAAATATTTATGATTTAATCGGACAGATTAAAACATCGGGTATTGGTGGAGAATATACAAAAGATGCTAATTATGGTAAAATGAAAGCTAAAGGTATTGAGTTTACTTTAGGCGGTAATGTAATTACCAATGGTGATTTTAAATGGAGAACTCAATTTAATACCGCTTACAACAAAAATGAGATCACAGAATTACAGAATACACCAAGAATCCTTGATTTGGTTAGTGACAACGGAGGTTCAGTGGTTGGCTATTCGCAAGGTGGCTTATTCTCAATTCAATTTGCAGGTTTAGATCATAATTTCGGTTATCCATATTTCATTGATGAAAGTGGTAGAAAAAACACTTATGTATATCTGCAAAGTACTAAAGTGTCAAATTTAAAATATGAAGGGCCAATTGATCCAAAATTAACAGGAGGTTTTTATAATCAATTCAGGTATAAACAATTCAGTTTATCTGCTTTATTCACTTTTGCAGCAGGAAATTATGTGCGTTTGGCTCAAGAGTTTTCTTCTAGTTATCCAGATATTTATTCTATGACTAAATCAATGCTAAACAGATGGATACAGCCTGGTGATGAAGCCTTTACGAACGTTCCCTCAATATTGGATCCATATACTGCTGCAAGACTAGTTACTGACGCTACAGGGGCAACTACCTCAGCTGTTTATCCATACAATATTTATAATTTTTCAACAGAAAGGGTAGCAAAAGGTGATTTCATCAGGTTTAAGCAAATATCGTTAACATATGATTTGCCTAAAAAAATTACATCCAAACTAAACATGTCTAATGCATCTGTATCTTTTGTAGGGAACAACATAGCCTTATTATATTCTGATAAAAGATTAAATGGACAAGATCCTGAGTTTTTTGGAAACGGTGGTGTAGCCTTGCCAATACCAAAACAATATACATTATCATTAAAGGTTGGATTTTAAAAGATATTTTATTATGAAATTTAATAAATTAAAATACGCTGCTCTTTTTGGGATTGTTACTTTAGTCTCATGTAACAAATATTTAGATACAGCACCTGACAATAGAACTGAAATTAATTCGGTTGATAAAGTGGCACAACTAGTAGCTACAGCATATCCTGAAGGAGATTATTATACTTTTGCAGAGGCTGCTTCTGATAATGCTGAAGATAAAGGCTCTGGAGTTGGGACTTTATCTGATGTTTCAAGCAAGCCTTATTACTGGGACGACGTTTTAGGTGCAGACAGAGGTTCGCCATCTAATTACTGGAACACCTGCTATCAGGCTATTTCGGCTGCAAATCAGGCACTTGAAGCTATTGAAGCCAATAACTTTGGCTCACCAGCACAACCTTATAAAGGTGAGGCTTTAGTAGCAAGAGCCTATGCACACTTTATGTTAGTAACATTTTATGCAAAAGCATATGTGGTTGGTGGAGCAAATGATTCTCCGGGTGTTCCTTACGTAACAAGTCCTGAAACTGTTGTAATTAAAAAGTATGACAGGGGAACAGTTGCTTCCACTTACGAAAAAATTGAAAAAGATTTAACAGATGGTTTAGCGTTACTTTCTGCTTCTGCATATAAAGTTCCAAAATATCATTTTACTCCTGCTGCAGCACATGCATTTGCCTCCCGTTTTTATTTATTTAAAGGTGAATGGCAAAAAGTAGTAGATCATGCTTCTTTAATTTCAACTGAAAACTTCGCCAATATCATCAGGCCTATTAATGGAGCTTTATATGATATGAGCTCGGAGGATTTTCGGGCTGCTTTTACCCGTTCAGATCAGAAATATAATCTATTATTAATCAATTTATACTCCAGCTATCAGCGTTTAACTTCACCAAGATATGGTTATGGCGAAACTTTAGTCAAAATGTTTGGTACCGGTACCAATATCACAGGTAAGGCATTTGCAAATAAGATTCTTTTCTACACAAAGCCAAGTTATACTACCTATAAGTATAAAGAATACTTCTATGTAACAAATCAGGTTTCAAACATTGGTATTACTTATTTAATGTCCCCTGCACTTACAACTGATGAAGCTTTAATGAACAGAGCAGAGGCCTATGCCCGATTAGGTCAATTTGATAAATCGCTAACTGATATCAATACAGCTCTTGCGGCTTACGTTAGAGGATATACACCTAGTGATGCTGCTACTTTAGCTAAAATTGCAACTTATTACGGAATTGCTGATCCTAAAGATGGTTTAATAAAATTGATCTTAGATACCAAGAAAGCTCAATTTCTGCAGGAAGGTATAAGATGGTTTGATATTCTCCGCACCAGAATGACAGTTAAGCATAACATTATTGACGCTCAGGGTAACGAAACATTTATCGAACTAAAGGCTGATGATAACAAAAGAGTATTTCAAATTCCTGAAGAAGCAAAACTTTCTGGTGTACCATTAAATCCTAGATAATTAATAAGAATATTATGAAAAGATATTTAATAAGAATATTAGGATTGTTTCTGTTGTTTATAACAATACAATCCTGTAAGAAAGAAGATTCAGCTAGCATTGATCTAACAAAGTATGTTGATAATCCGGTAGCCAATGCCACATTGGATAGCTGGTTGAAAACCACTTTCCTGGATCCTTACAATATGGACGTGATTTACCGTTATAGCGATTTTTATAAAGATAACGATAAAGTGGTTAGTCCAGCAAATCCTGCAAAAGTGCAGCCGCAGATGCAAACTGTATTGGAAGGTTTTATTGATCCATATAAAAAAGTAGCAGGTATTCCATTTATTAAAAAAATGCTGCCAAAAGAATGGGTACTATATGGTTCAGGAGCTTACCAAACTGATGGATCGATGATTTTGGCTACTGCATCCGCAGGAAAGCGTGTTACCATCTATGATCTAAATAATTTTGATGCAAGTAATGCAGATGCTGTAACCAGAAAGTTAAGAACTATTCATCACGAATTTACGCATATTTTAAATCAACTGGTTGCAATGCCGACAGATTTTCAAACGATTACGAAGTCGACTTATAATGCAACCTGGACAACTGTAGCAGATGCAACAGCGAGAGATAATGGTTACGTAAGTCCTTATGCCTCAAGCCAGCCAGGAGAAGATTTTGCAGAAACTACATCACATTTATTAGTACTGGGGCAAGCCTGGTTCGATGCAAGGGCAAACGCTTCTACTGCGATAGGTAAAGCGGCATTAAAAGCTAAAGAAGCGAGTGTAGTTCAATATTTTACTATCAATTTAGGAGTTGATTTTAGAGCATTACAAAGGGAAATTCAGAATGTGGTTAGAAATACTTATAAGCTACCTTCGGCAGGTTTCCCTTATTGGATGGGTCAAAATTTATTTAAAACAATGACCATAAATTTAGAAGATCCGCTTTATACTGCGAATCCAATGTCCACAGAATTTACCACAGCATATAATAATTTTAAAGCTGCTATTTTGGCCTACAGTAGTACCAGTAAATACCACTTGGATTATGTGCAATTTCGCTTTGAGTCTACTACAGCATTAACGGTAAGAGGTGCATTTACTGCAGCTGCCGGTGGTACACAGTTTTTCGCCGATTATACATTTTCATATACTATAAATGCTACTACCGGCGCTGTAACATTCACTAAAGTTGCACAGGCTGGCACTACGGGTAGTTACGCGAATGCGGCTCTGTTTACGGCTGGCTTTACAAGTTCTATACAAGCCTATTTAACAGGGAAAACTTTTATAGCAGACTGGATGCCTAAAACAATAGATAATACAAATTTTAACAATTTTGGTGGTATGTACGTAAACGGAGCACCTACTAATTACTTTTTCGGTTCACTAGGTCAAACATTATAATGATGAAAAGAATATTATATTTATTTATGATTTGCCTGGCTATGGCAAGTTGTAAAAAAGATTCTTTTGTTTCTGATTTTGATCAGAAGCCAGAGGAGAGAATGGCTGAATCCATTGCTTCAGTTACCAATACATTAACTTCTGCGCCTAATGGCTGGATAGCAACTTTACCCACAAATGCAGGTGGTGCTTACGGATTTTATATGGCATTTGATGAAAATCAAAATGTTACGATGTATGCTGATTTAAATGATAATACGGCAAAAACACTTGGGAAGTCTACATTTAGGGTGAAGTCTGTTTTAGGTACCGAATTAATATTCGATACTTATAATTATATTTCAATGCTGGCCGATCCTAACAATAGTGTTTTTGGTGGAGCTGGTAATACTGGTTTCAAAAGCGATGTCGAGTTTACATATGTCCGCTCTACGCCCGATAGTATATTTTTTATCGGTAAGGCTTATCGCCAAACCCTGGCTATGGTGAAAGCTACTGTTGCTCAAAAAGCAGCATATACTGCCGAAGGTCTGAAAACATCTTCAGATAAGCTTAAGTCATTTTTTGCCACTACGCAAAATCCTTATATTGAAGTGGGTACTGGAAGTTCAATGGTTAAGGCCGGATTAAGTGTTAATTTTACCAATGTTTTGGCGAGCGGCAAAAGAACTACCTTAACTGGTATATTGGCCGATGGTAAAACAGTGGTTTCTGCTACCAATAAAATAGCGTTAACAACTGACGGGATTTCAATGACTTCTGGAGGATTGGTTTTTCAAGGTGTTACGCTGGTTAAGGTTGCCTGGAAGGATGCAAATACGCTTGCCATGTATGATACTACAGGAAAAGAGTACATTATCAAATCAAGCCCTATACCATTAACTCCACTACCACTGTTATTTGGATACCCAACTAGCTATGCTTATAGGAAAATTAGTATTGGTGGCACATCTCCAATAGCTGGAGGAGCCATGTTACCAAGTGGAGTTACTTCTCAATTTAATGCGATTTATCAGGCGTTGGTAAATAGGTTGGCTGGCTTGCCTCAAGCCAGAACAATAGTAGGACTCAGCTTTGCTTTAACAAGCAACAGTACTGCGGTAGTGAATATCAGCCCGAATAATGGTACCACAACTTTTAGTGCAAATGCAACATTTAATTATTCTATAACTGACGGAGTAATTACTTTAACAAATCCTGTTTATGACGGTAACTGGACTGCGCGCGGGACTGAATATGACGGTATTAAAAATTTCTTTTTATCAGGGCCATTTAAAATTGACTGGGTAACAAGTACTAATACCAATGTTGGATTAATTGGTGGCCTTTACCGCACAGCTGATGTGAGTTCATTTATGTATGGTACTTTGTAAAGCAATAACTTCTTAAGTTTAATCTATCTCTCCCAAATCCCTTGCCTTAAAGGCAAGGGGTTAAATTGAGAAGAATATTAAAATGATAGTATAAAACTAATAAAGGTCATTTGAAATGATGAGCTTTATTTGGCATAAATATTAACAATAATTAAAAATCAAAATAATTAGTAATAATTGTAATTGGTATGACATAAATTAAACTATTATTTCACTATCTAAAAATCAAAAAACTAATCTATCTAACGCTTTTATTTACTTTAATAATTATTAATGGTTGTAAAAAATAACAAATCATTAATAATAAAACGTCTGCACACAATAATGATTTATCAATTAAAGATAATACAAGGATTACTTTAGCTCTATCAAATTTAAGTTTGAATCTGCAACCTTTCGATGATTTAACTCCAACTGATGTTCAGAATTTAGACGAACTACAAGCGAGCCAGTTAATACAGTCCACAGTTGAATCAGGAACTACACTATATAATAATTTGATTGATCAGATTGTTGGAACTCAAGAGTGGATTACGCTTACTTATGAAGAGCAAACTTATATTCTAAATTTTACTCCACAGCAAAAAGCAATGTTGGCCATATTATACGAAGCAGCAAATAATTCTGCAGCAACAGGAGGTACTCCTAAATGGGTGCATTGTGCATTGGCTGCACTTGGCTTTAACCAAGCCTATACCTTGTTTGCGAGTGCATTTACTACAGGAATGACAGCATCTCCGTCTAACATATTATTCGTTTTTTACTTGTTTGTGAGTGCATTTACTACAGGAATGACAGCTACAACAGCACTTCAAGCATTGAAATTTGTTGGTGTGAAATATTTAGGATACATTGCTCTTGCTGTCGCTGTTGATGAGTTCATAGAATGTGTTAATTCAGATGAAGGGATCCCAAGACAGCTAGTTGCTAAGCAATTAGATTCTTATCTATTACCATTGCCACTTAATCCGGTACAATTATATTGTACAAGTCCGGAAGCTGTTTTAGATACCGTAAATGATCTTTGGTTAGACACTACTATTTTTCAAAACTCTGCAAATAATAAATATTACGCAGATAGTAGTTATACCACATTTGTGCCAGATGGTTATTATTCTATTGGTAATAATACTTCTGGTTTTATTATTTATAGAATTGTTGATGGGGTAAGCATCGCTGCATATACAATCGAATCAATATAAACTGAAATTGCCATATCTTCAAAACCTCGCCCTAAAAAGCGAGGCTTTTTTATGACATAATTTTTAAACCCCTCCAGGCGTTTATGCTTATATTTGTAAACCATGAAGAAGAAAGCAATTTATATCCTGTTTGTATTGGTATTTACCTTTGCTATAACCCCCAATGTTAATGCACAATGTTCCATGTGTACCATTAATGCCGAACAGGGTGTAAAAAATGGCAATACACAAACTGCGGGTTTAAATACAGGTGTGTTGTATCTTTTATCCCTTCCTTATTTAATGGCTGTTATTGTTGGCGTGGTGTGGTATAAAAAATACCGTAAAAAGAATATTCAGCTCAATATGAAAAAAGAACCTTTTAATTTAAATTAAAAGTATGTCTGATCAAACGACCTCAAAACTCTATGCCATTGTACATTGTAAATGCCCGCATTGCCGCAGGGGAGATATTTTTACGGGCAGTATGTACGGTTGGAACATTCAGCACACCAAAGAAATCTGCGGACATTGCGCACAGCGGATAGAAATTGAACCCGGTTACTTTTATGCAGCCATGTATGTAAGCTATGCCATGAATGTGATTGAAATGCTTTTGGCAAGTTTTCTAACCTATTTAATTTTTGGCCCGCTTACTGATGAAACTTTCTGGCCTTACCTGATTGTAATTTTTACAGGTTGTTTTGTACTGTATCCCTTCAATTACCGTTATTCGAGGATCATATTGCTTCATGTTTTATCGCCAAATATTAAGTATAAGCCCTATTACGATAAATAGGTTAACTGTTTAAATCGGTTAACTGTTGGTTTGGTGGTTAGCGATAAGCGTTTGGCGACGGTTAAACAAAACAATAATTTGGCTATTAAACCAATGGCTACTGAACTAATGATCAAATGCACCCTAAATGATGCTAAAAAAAGAAACTCTCCAGTTTATAAAAAACGTAGCGGAAAATAACAACCGCGAATGGTTTGCCGCTAATAAACAGTTGTATGAGGCTGCAAAAGCTGATGTTTTGGCATTGGTGACCATACTCATTCCCGAGCTGGCTAAGGTAGATCCATTGCTTTCAGCAGAGGGAGATCCTAAAAAAAGCCTGTTGCGCATTTATCGCGATGTGCGTTTCAGTAAAAATAAAGATCCCTATAAAAATAACTTCGGTATCTGGTTTTCGGCAAAAAGCAGAGGAGGCAACGAGCCGGGTTATTATCTGCATATCCAGCCTGGGAAAAGTTTTCTTGCCGGCGGATACTGGATGCCTGAGGCACCGCATTTAAAATTGATCAGACAAGAAATTGATTACAATATAGACGATTTTAAAGAGATTGTTAATGGAAAAGATTTTAAGAAAAACTTTAAACTGGGCTTTGATAATGCCCTAAAAAATGCGCCGAAAGGCTATGATCCTGCAGATCCGAACATCGAGTTTTTAAAGCTGAAAAGTTTCGAAGCCACTCAAAAAATTGATGACGAAGAATTTTTAACACCAAACCTCGTTAATAAGTTGATAAGTTCTTTTAAAACTGTACAACCTTTAGTTGCATTTTTACGGAATGCGATAGAGCAGTAGACAGTTAACGGTTGTCAGTTTACAATAAATAAAACCAATTATCAGAATTAATTTACAAGCCTCAATCCTGATACTTGATACTAAATACTTGCTACTAAATACTTGCTACTAGATGTCTGCTACTACATACCAACCCTTGAAATTTTAAACATGAAAAATACCTTCCTTGCCTTTGCTATTCTCCTCTTTTTTTCTTCATTAACTTCCTGCGTAGTATTATCTCCTAAAAAGTATAAAGCCTTATTGGGAAGTAAAGACTCGCTTTATACCGCGTTTAATGAAAGTTTAATCAAGATCGAAAACCTTGAAAAAGAGGTTTCACAATTGAAAAAAGATACCACATTGATGGCTGAAGAGCTTCGCGATCTACAGGATAATTACAATACCATTGATGCAAACTACAAAAAACTTAAAAACAATTCTTCAACTGAAATTACCAAGTTATCAGGAGATCTGGCTGCCCGTGAGAAACGTTTAAAAGAAGTGGAAGAGGTGCTGCGCAAACGCGATGAAGCCACCAACTCACTTAAAGAAAAACTTCAGCAGGCCCTGTTGGGATTTACCAAAAGCGGTTTAACGGTCGAAATCAAAAACGGCAAGGTTTACGTTTCGCTAACCGATAAACTTTTATTCCCGTCGGGAAGTATCATTATTGATGAAAAAGGCAAACAGGCTTTAACACAATTGGCCAATGTATTAAAACAGCAGCCGGAAATTAATATAGCAGTAGAGGGCCATACCGACAATCAGAAAATAAATAACCTGGGACAAATTAAAGATAACTGGGATTTAAGTGTATTGAGAGCTACTTCTGTGGTGCGTTATTTAACTGAGAACGAGAAGGTAGAAAGTGTAAGGATGACAGCTACAGGTAAAGGAGAATTTCAGCCGTTAGGCTCTAACGCAAATGCAGATGGAAGAAGTAAAAACAGAAGGATAGAAATTGTGCTTTCCCCTAAGCTGGATGAGCTTTATAATCTGATAAAATAGCCATACTGGAGAAATGCAGATGCATCTACAATGTATACAGGCTTTGCACTTCAAATAAGTAAGTTTGATATATCGGTAATGGAGAAATAAAAATTATTTGAAAATGATCGGTTAGTGGTTTTTGGCGGCCTTTAGTCCCGCTTTGCGCTTTACTCCGTTGCACTCCGTGTTCGCTTCAATCGCGTTTAGAAACAAAGTCTTCTGCACCTGGTAACGCTACAAATGAAAGGCTGCATTGGCCAACTAGCCCTGGTTGGAGCGGTTACCCTGCAGCAACAAGGTACGAGGCAGCGAAGCGTAAAAGCGAAAAACGGAATGGAATTTAGTGTTGAGTACAAGCCTTGCGCTCCATAAAAAAGTAATTTATTTTAGAATAAGGAAATTATCGCGCTGTGGTTCTTGGCGGACTTCGGTCCCGCTTTGCGCTTTACTCCGTTGCACTCCGTGTTCGCTCAATCGCGTTTGGAAACAAAGTCTTCTGCACCTGGTAACGCTACAAATGAAAGGCTGCATTGGCCAACTAGCCCCGGTTGAAGCGATTACCCTGCAGCAACGAGGTACGAGGCAGCGAAGCGTAAAAGCGAAAAACAGGAGGGAGTTTGGTGTTTATTACAGGCCTTGCGCTACCATATAAAAACATACGATCTGAATGAATCCAACCTTTATTACAGGTTTTGATGCCGGCGATAAGATTTTAAAATCTTAAAGGTATGCTCGAATTCCTGGCTGCTGAGGTTGGAATAATCGGGCATAGAGAGTTTATGGGCTGTTAAAAAGTTGAGCAGTTCTTTAATTACGTTAGATACTTCCTCTGATTCTTCGGTATGTTTTAATATATCGATCTTGCTCAATAATAACGCGATTTCGAACATCTTAAAATTATTCTTTTTCGTAATGTCCAAACCTATATTTGTTTCTATAAGCGCTTGTTCGTAATGATGGGTGGCATTATAAAAGTTCGCCTTAAAAATATTAAAGCTGGCTAATATAAAATTGGTATAGTAGGTATAGTTGCTGCTGATAATTTTATTTACGAACTGTATAATGCGCTGCGCTTTTTTAAAATAATTGAGTTTAATATAGGTTTGCCCTAGGTGAAGCAATAAAAATGGAGAGAATACCGAATGTCTGACATAAAAAATATTCGGATACTTATGCAGGATAGCCATGATAAAACGGTGGCATTCTGCATAACTTTTTTGAGAAAATAAAGCGATTAGGACCAATCGGTAAGAAAGTATTTCGGCAGAAGTAATTTCTTCATTTTTCTTTGGCTTACTCTGATCGATCTCCTTGCAAAGTTTTATGATTTTATCTTCGAGGCTTTTACTTTCGTTAGGTTTGTTATTCAGACTGTTATGGAAGTAGAGAATTAAATCATAGGGGTTGATCGGGAACAGTTCGTTTAATCTTTTATAATTTCTTTTAAGCAGTTGCATAGTGTTGGCTAATGCCACTTTGTCTACATCGATAAGATTTACATTGCATTCTATTACATGCAGCATAATCTGAATGTCTTCATTCAGTACGTTCTCCGAAATGGTCCGGATGGCTTCTCTGTACAGGTTGCTCATGGTTCTTCCTGTAGCCATAATATCGATAAAATCTACACCAATACTCAACTTATTAAAATTGCCGTTGGGTTTGCTAAGCTCGTATTTCGATACATAACAGATGAAATCGAATGCCCCGTTTTTTTCGCGGTTGGAAAATGGCAGTTTGAAAATATTTTTTAAAGCAGCAATTTCGTTGCGGTTGATACAAAATCTGATAGACCAGTTCAGGATATGGTCTCTTTGGGGACTTTGATCAGAGAAACTTTTTAGAATGTGTTCAAAAAATTGTTTATCAGGCTTATAGTCAAATTTATCAGTAATTTGTATGAATAGAAAGTAGGTGTAAATGTCATTATTTAAAAAGCGGACGATCTCTGTAGGAATGCTTGTGCTTAACCTTTTTTCTTCAATGATAATGCCCGCGTTCAGAAGTTCTTCGTACGCATCGGGATAACAATTGATGTAGCTGAGTATTTTTTCTTTAGAAACCCTTAACTTTCTGTTACCTTCTGAAATGCAGTCACTTATTTTTTTAAGCAAAAATATCTTTTCGGTACTTTTTTTTGCCAGGAATACGCGTTTTTCTAGAAAGTAATTAATCAATTCATAACATAATAAAGGATTGTTCAGCTCAAGTTGGTGGTTTTCATCTTTGAGCTTGAAAAAAACCTGTAGCCAGAAAGGCGTTTTAAATTGGGTTAAAAGGGGCGAACTCACATCTGCCCGGTTGATAATTTTATTTTCTAAATGGCTTAAAGTGTAAAGTATCTCATCAATATTTAATGGTGGTACGTTACTTAAGGTTTCCTCATCATAAAATAAGCCCGTATACCAGGCTTTAGTTAAAGATGCAGAACCATAAATGGCCGGCTGAAGATTGATCCAGGTATCTGTTCGCAGGCCAAATATGAGTTTAACAAAACTATTTTCTTCTATGCTGTATAAAAAGTCGATAAATATTTTAAAATAATGGCTTTTGGCTAAATGTTCATCAATACCATCAACAATGATAATAAAGCGGCCCTCCCGCTTTTCAGGATTTTTTTTAAAGAAACTGATCAGCTCACTAAGGCTTCCGAATTTGAATTCTTTTAAAAACCAATCTTTTAAAGTATCGCTGCTTTGGATGATGGTATTAAGACTGGTAGAGTTGATCAATAACACAATGTCATTTTTGTAAAGGGCATTCTCTGAGAGGAAAAAATACTCGACCATATGTGCTAGCAGTATCGATTTTCCCTGTCCAGGCTGCGCACTTACCGTTGTAAACTGGTAGTTGTTTTTTAAGAAATAATCAAAGTCCGGATAAAAAAAACTTCTGTTAGCGGTGGCATTAAACGGAACACCAGAATTATTTTTTTTGGCAATTAATGATACTTCTGTAATGGCATGTGCCTTAAGCTTTAAATCCTGCCAGATGCTTTGAGCAGAGCTTGTTTGATTTTCCTTGTCCTTACAGAATGATTCCCAATCGTTATAACCTATGTATTGCGAAAGGCTATTTAATGTAAATAGCGAAAATTTATGTAAGGTGTTTGCAAAGCCAAAAAAACGTTTGATCGTTGTTTCGCTTACATAGTTTTTAGTTTCCTGATATACGTATTCAGAAATAATCTTACAATGAGCCGGGTCGATATTTCTCAAACCAGATTTTATGAGGACAAACTTCCGGAGTTCGATAAGGAGATCGTTAGCATTCATGAATTAACAGATGGGATGACTAACGCTAATGTCATCATAATTTAACAATTGAGGAAATCTATTCACTAAGAAAGCCCGGTATGAATAAAATGAATGAATGGGGCGGAATAAAAATGAATAGGAATGGATAAGATAGGTAGCTATTTCAAATTTAGATTTGTCATGGTTATATAATGCCCCTGAAAGAACACTAACCATGCAGTAGCATTAGCACATAGTATGTCTCCTAAAATAACGCCTGATATGATGAAAACCCTTACTTTATCATCCCGCAAATGGATCATCCGCAATTCTAGTATTGCAGTTATCATCCTACTAACGCTCTTCTCTTCCAAATCGTATACGCAAACTAAAATTTTTGCAAACACGGTATCTGCTCAAAGCAGGGTGGATAATGCAACCAATGCAACTTTAGATAATAACAATTTTGCTACAGTTAATTCTTACGGTGGCATTGCTGTTGGAGTAGGGGCGTATAATGGAGAGCTGGAATTAAAATATCCGGCTGCTGTTGCTGCAGGAACAACATCTTATATCAGGATAGATTTTGATGCAGATGTGCTGAACAGGTTGTTAGGTGGCAGTTTAGGTACTTTACTGGCTAATGTTGGGGGAACGGTAGTTCTTGGAAACCATTCATTTCAGGTAGGGGCCAGAAATGGTGCTTCGGCAGTTCCCCCAACCGGCGGTAACAGTGTCGACGGGTTTTCTTCAGATAATCTGCGGTTAGTAAAAGATGCAAATGGTTTCTTTTATATAGCGATAACGCCTACACAGGCTTATGACAGGGTATTTGTTAGAGATGTAACCAACGCACTGCTGGTTTCGGTGGCCAATAATACAAAGGTTTATTACGCTTTTTATACTTCAGGCACCGATCCTTGTGCACAGGCATTTTCTACAGGATTCGAAGGAACGGGAATTACACTTGATGCTTTACAGCTGGGCAGTTCTGGCGTAACCAACAGCGAAAGGGCAATTGATTCCGATCCAAATAATTTTTCTCAACTGAGTTTAGGGGTACTTGGCGTGGGGTCATCCATTAGCCAGAATTTCTATTTTGCAACACCGTCAAATCCTGGCGATGATATTAATCTAAGGATCAGCGCTTCACCTGCATTGCTAACGGCAGGACTTTTACAGAACATTTCTATAACGGCCTATAATGGCGGTACACAGGTATACACGGGTTCGGCAGCAAGTTTATTAAACCTGGACTTGTTAGGCTTACTCAACAGCGGGCAGCCGGTATCGATACCTTTTTCTCCAGGTGCCAATGTAGTATACGATCGGGTGAAGGTTACACTGGGTTCAGTAGTTGCCCTAAACCTTACACAAACTATTAATTTATATGGTGTAATCCGCTCTGCCGGCCGGCCAACCCCGGCAAGTACGGTAATTGCTACCTGTTACAATAGCACGGTGCCATTAAATGCTACTACGCCGAATACTAACGAATTGAGATGGTATGAAGCGGTAGAAGGCGGCGCCGCACTACAAACAGTTGCTTTTAATGGTGTTTTTACTACCCCGGCATTAACAGCTAACAAAACTTATTACGTGGCTGCAAGACGGGTAGGATGTACAACCGAATCGGCAAGGATCCCCGTTGAAATTACCGTAAATCCACAAATTGTTTTTAACGGCACTACACTAACAAATGCCACACCAGGTTTTGCCTATGCTAAACAATTGGATGCAGCTACAGGCGGAACCGCGGGGTATACCTATGCTTTGGCTGCAGGTAGTACATTACCTGCAGGTTTAAGTTTATCATCCGCAGGTGCTATTACCGGAACACCAACGGTGGCCAATACCTACACTTTTTCTGTGGTTGCAACTGATACTAAAGGCTGTAAAGCAACTGCAACTTATAACTTAACGGTCACTGCTGCATTGGTTCTTACGCCGGGTACATTACCTAATGGTTTAACAGGAACTGTTTATCCAACACAGACCATTCCTGCTGCAACAGGTGGAACAGGGCCATACACTTATACTGCAACAGGTGTTCCTCCGGGCTTAACTTTCAATCCAACAACAAGGGAAATTACCGGAACACCAACCCAGCCTGGAATCTATTCGATACCAGTTACCGTTGTTGACGCAAACGGTAATACCCTAATTGCTAATTATACCATAAAAGTAACAGACCCTTTGTTATTACCGGCAGCAACTTTAGCTGATGGTACTACCGGGACAATTTATACCACACAGATTATACCAAGCGCAACAGGGGGGACTACACCATATACTTATGTGGCAACCGGTCTTCCTCCAGGCTTAACTTTTAATCCATCAACCAGAGCCATTACCGGTACGCCAACAACGGTTGGTTCTTATACTATACCCGTTACGGTAACTGATGCTGATGGAAAAACAGTAATTACCAATTATACCATCAACATTAACAATCCTTTGTTATTGCCTGCT
The DNA here is from genome assembly GCF_913776295.1 of uncultured Pedobacter sp. Classification (GTDB taxonomy): domain Bacteria; phylum Bacteroidota; class Bacteroidia; order Sphingobacteriales; family Sphingobacteriaceae; genus Pedobacter. The sequence goes on along the minus strand of NZ_CAJYOJ010000087.1, from coordinate 60,011 downwards.
GCAACCCTGCCAGATGGAACCGAAGGAGCAGTTTATGCTACGCAAACTTTACCTGCTGCCACCGGTGGCGTTGGTCCTTATACTTATGTCGGTACCAATCTTCCTGCTGGATTATCGTTTAATGCAACCACAAGAGAGATTACCGGTACACCAACACAGGCAGGTAATTATGTAATTGGCGTTACCGTTACCGATAGTCAAGGTAAAACAGCAAGTAACAATTATCCTGTTAAAGTAAATGGTACTTTAACTTTACCAACGCAAACTTTACCTAACGGGGTTGTAGGTACGTCTTATCTACCACAAACTTTACCGGCTGTAACAGGTGGAACGTCTCCGTATACCTATGCAGCAACAAATCTTCCTCCGGGATTATCATTTAATCCCACTACCAGAGAAATCACCGGGACACCAACGCAGGGTGGTACCTATAATATTTCATTAACTGCTACAGATGCTAACAATAATAGGGCTACCACCAGTTATACCTTAACCGTAACCGTGAATGCACCGGTTGTAGCTTCAGCTACAGTATGTACCGGTAGCACGGCTACTTTAACAGTCAGTAACCTGCAGGCGGGTGTAACTTACAACTGGTATGCATCAACAGGAAGTACACCGTTGGTAACTGGTAATAACGGTACTTATGTAACGCCGGCCGTAAATTCAGCTACTGTGTTTTATGTAGAAGCTGTTTCTGGAGCTGCAACAAGTTCTAGAACATCGGTTACAGTTTCCGTTAATCCACCGGCAACTTTAGCAACCGTAACTACAAATAACCAGGTTATCAACTCCGGACAAACTACCACGTTAACTGCTACCGCTGATGCCGGAAATACCATCGCCTGGTTTGATGCTCCATCAGCAGGTACACAGGTTGGAGCGGGAACTTCATTCACCACGCCAGCCTTAACAACAACAAAAACTTATTACATAGAAACCACAAGCAGTAATGGCTGTAAAAGTGCAAGCCGTGTTCCGGTTACGGTTACCGTAATTAATGGTGGTGGCGCAACGGCCTGTAATGCTGCAAATAGTCAAAATACAGGAATTAATGGCATCTGTTTATTATGTGCTGTAAATGGTGCCGGTAATTCTACTGATGCCGATGCAAATAACTTCACCAGGATTTCTCTCGCTGTGGGAGTTACAGCAACCGGCTATCAACAATTGATTTTCCCATCTACAGGTGTAGCTACAGATAGTATCCGTTTAGACCTGGCTTTACCAACCGGTTTAGCTGATGCTGGCCTTTTAAATAATGTAACCCTTACGGTATTAAACGGGACTACAGTTGTAAAAACCGTTCAATTAAACGGTGCATTATTAAGTCTTCAACTTTTGTCAGGCAACCGTTTTGCAGCAACTGTTTTAGCAGGTGGCACTTACGATAGGGTTCAGGTGAGCTTTGGTGCCCTGGCTTCTGCGTTAACCAGCCTCGACATTTATGGCGCAACAGTAGTTTATCCCAATCCGACATTTATAGCCGGTGCGCAGTCTATCTGTGCAGGAAGCACGGCCACATTGAGTGCAACAGCAAATGGCGGCACTACTTTAGCTTGGTTCGATGCGCCAACAGGTGGAAACCAGGTGGGGACAGGTGCAAACTTCACTACTCCTGTGTTAGCTGCAACAACTACTTATTATGTTCAGGTAAGTAAAGGAAATTGTTCAAATGCCACAAGGGTACCGGTGGTTATTACCGTTAATCCGGTAATTGTATTTACAGGTACTACGTTAACCAATGCAACAATTGCCTCGCCTTACAGTAAGCAACTTCCGGTAGCTACTGGTGGAACACCAGGTTATACTTATGCCTTAGCAACGGGTAGTTCTCTGCCTGCGGGTTTAACCTTATCAACAAGTGGTCTGTTAAGCGGAATACCGACTGCAACAGGTAATCCAACATTCGATGTTGTAGTAACCGATACAAAAGGTTGTAATACAACAGCAACATTTACTTTAACGGTAACACCAGCGTTGACATTGGCTCCGGGAGCATTGCCTGATGGAGTAACAGGTACAGCTTATACCACTAATGGAATTCCAGCTGCAACCGGAGGAACAGGTCCCTACACTTATTCCGCTACAGGTGTTCCTCCAGGTTTGACTTTTAACCCTGCTACAAGAGAAATTACAGGTACGCCAACTCAGACCGGAACTTTCATCATTCCGGTTACGGTAACTGATGCCAATGGTAATACAATTACGGCGAGTTATACACTTAAAGTAACTGATCCATTGGTTTTACCTGCGGCAACTTTAGCCAATGGAACTACCGGTATCGTTTATCCTACTCAGACTATTCCTTCTGCAACAGGTGGAACAGGTCCTTATACTTATGCGGCAACCGGTCTTCCTCTAGGATTGACTTTTAACCCTTCTACAAGAGAAATTACGGGTACACCTACACAGTCCGGAACTTTTACCGTACCGGTAACAGTAACCGATGCTGATGGAAAAACAGTAACCAATAATTATGCAATCGTAGTAGTTGATCCGCTATTGTTACCTGCAGCAACTTTGCCTGATGGAACAGAAGGAACAGTTTATGCTACGCAAACCTTACCTGCTGCAACTGGTGGTGTTGGACCCTACACTTATGCAGGAAGCAATCTGCCGGCAGGATTAACTTTTGATCCGACAACAAGAGCAATTTCAGGAACGCCTACGCAAGCAGGAAATTATTCAATCGGTGTTACCGCTACAGATAGTGAAGGCAGAACAGCAAGTAATAATTATGCACTTCAGATAATAGGGATATTATCGTTGCCTGGAGCGACTTTACCTAATGGTATTGTAGGGACACCTTATCCAACGCAAACTTTACCAGCAGTAACAGGTGGAACAGCACCATATACTTATTTAGCCTCAAATCTTCCTCCTGGATTAAGCTTTAATACGGCAACTAGAGAAATAACAGGAACGCCGACTTTAGGTGGAAATTTTACCATTTCTTTAACTGCAACAGATGCGAACGGAAACAAGGCAACAACTGCTTACAGCTTAACTGTAACAGTTGATGCTCCTGTAGTAGCCGCAGCAACAGTTTGTGCCGGAAGCTCAGCCACTTTGAGCGTTAGCAATTTACAGGCTGGTGTAACTTATAACTGGTATGCTTCTACCGGGAGTACACCATTGGTGACTAATAATACAGGTGTTTTTGTAACTCCTGCAATAAACGCTCAAACGGTATTTTACGTTGAGGCAGTATCCGGAACTGTAGTAAGTTCGAGAACTTCGGTTAATGTTTCAGTTAACCCACCGGCAACTGCAGCTACGGTAACCACTAATAACCAGGTAATTAATGCCGGTCAGTCTACCACTTTATCGGCTACGGCAGATGCTGGAAATACCATTGAATGGTATGATACTGCCACAGGAGGAACACAGGTAGGTGCAGGTACTTCATTTACCACGCCGGCCCTGTCTGCCACCACCACATATTATGTAGAAACTACAAATACCAACGGTTGTAAAAGTGCGAACCGTGTACCGGTAACCGTTACCGTATTAAATAACGGCGGCGGAACTGCGTGTAATGCAGCCAATGCACAAAACTCCGGAATTAACGGAATCTGTTTACTCTGCGGTATAACTGGTGCGGGAAATTCTACCGATGCAGATTCTAATAACTTTACCAGGATATCGCTAGCGGTAGGAGTAGGTGGATCGGGATACCAGCAATTAATTTTCCCAACGGTTGGAGCAGCTACAGATAGTATTCGTTTAGATTTAGCCTTGCCTACTGGTTTGGCAGACGTAGGTTTGTTAAACAACATAACTGTTACCGTATTAAATGGTACTACGGTTGTAAAAACGACACAATTAAATGGTGGATTATTGAATCTCCGGCTTTTATCAGGTAATCGTTTTGCAGCAACTGTACTGGCAGGCGGCGTATACGATAGGGTACAGGTTAGTTTTGGTGCATTAGCTACCGTTTTAACCAGCTTGGACGTTTATGGGGCAACTGTAATTTATCCTGGACCAACAGTAACTGCGGGTGCTCAAACTATTTGTGCAGGAAGCATAGCCACATTAACTGCAACGGCTAACGGTGGTACAACATTGGCCTGGTACGATGCGGCAACAGGTGGTACACAACTAGGCACAGGCGAAACATTTACCACGCCAGCCTTATCAGCTACTACAACTTATTATATCCAGGTAAGCAAAGCCGGTTGCCCTAATATAACCCGAATCCCGGTTACGGTAACGGTAACACCAGCATTACCAACACCGGTATTGGCAACCATTGCAAATGTTTGTGAGGGATCATCAGCAACTTTATCTGTTGCGAACCCAGATGCTGCGGTCACCTATAAATGGTATGATGCTGCGACAGGAGGAAACCTTGTTTTCACGGGTGCAGTATTTTCAACGCCATCATTAACAGCAGCAACTACTTATTATGTAGAGGCTTCTCAGGGAAACTGTACAAGTGCTACACGTGCCGCTGCCGCTGTATCGGTAAATCCCCGTCCTGCTTTACCTGTTGTAACTGCTAGTTCATCAACCGTAAGCGCGGGTCAGACCGCAATTTTAACAGCAACATCTGCTGATCCAACCAATACTTTCAATTGGTATACTTCCAATACTTCAACCACACCAGTTTATGTAGGAGCAACATATGTTACACCTCCACTATTAGCTACTACCACTTATTATGTAGAATCGGTTTCTACAAATGGTTGTGCTTCCGCAAGCCGCGTTCAGGTGACTATTACCGTTGACGGTAACGGATCGCCAAATCCGGTTCCCTGCGAGGCAGCAATCACGCAGGTTAACGGTGTTACCGGTGTAGCCTTGTTATCAGGTGTGTTTAACCCGGCTTTAGCTATTGATAACGATACACAAACCGCATCTTCATTGGTAATGCCGGTTGGAGCGCTAGGTGCGTCAGTTTATCAGAGAGTAGGTTTTGGATCACTATCCACAGTGGGCGATACCGTACGTGTATTGGTATCATCGCCAGGAAAACTATTGTCGCTTTCACTATTAGGTAATGCGGCCATCTCCACTTATGTTGGAACGAATAGCAATGGTGATTCGCAATTGTTAAATAATAACTTGTTGAATGTTCAGTTGCTGAGCGGTAATACACAGGCTTTAATCACTTTTGTTCCAACCAATGTTTTTGATGGAGTAGAAGTAAGATTGAATTCAGGTGTATTGGGTGCATTAACCTCGATCAACTTCAATTACGCACAACGCATTTTGGTTGCGCCAACAGTAACCTCGGCTAATGTTACTGCTTGTGTAGGATCAACTGCTCAATTGCAGGTGAATAATCCATCATCAGGTTTGACATACAGGTGGTACGATGCTACCGGCACTTACTTAAGTGGTAAAGACGGCGTTATATTTACTACTCCTGTTCTTACAGGCGATACTAAATTCTATGTAGCTGCAGTTTCAGCAACGGGTTGTGTAAGCTACAAAACTGTAGTAAACGTTACTACCAACCCTGCTCCGGTAACGCCTGATCTGCTTTCGGCATTGGTTAATACCTGCCCTAATACATCGGTTGCCTTCCAGATTAAAAACCCGGTTGCAGGTAGTACTTATAACTGGTACGATACTGCAACCTCAACCACTGTATTATTTACCGGTGATAACTTTACCACACCATTAATTACAGCAGATAGAAGTTACTTTGTAGCTGCAGTGAACAGTTGCGGTAATTCATCAACCAGAACTGAAGGTAAAATTGTGCTTGGAACCATTGATGTTCCGGTGATTACGCCGCCAGCGATCACCATTAGTGAAGGTTCGGTTGCGGTATTAAAAGCAACTTCGGGTACAGCAGGAGCAACCATTAACTGGTATACTACTGCAAACGGAACAGTTCCGGTATATACCGGCGAAACTTATGTAACACCGCAGTTAAGCAGCACAACAACTTATTACGTTGAGGCAACTATTCCAGGTGGCTGTACTGCAACAAGCAGAGCAACTGTAACAGTTACGGTAGTGCCTAACGGTAATCCGGTAGTTACCCCTTGCGGCGCAGCGACTACAACAGTGGCAAGCGGTGTAACGGGAGTGGCATTACTGGCTGGGGTTTACAACCCAACATTCGCGGTTGATAACGATATCAATACCGGATCTAGCCTGGTTATTCCTGTGGGCTCATTAGGTGCATCGGTTTATCACCAGGTTGGTTTTACAGGCTTATCAAATATAGGTGATACCTTGAGGGTGAAAATTACCACTCCGGGAGCATTGCTTTCGGTAGGGGTATTAAATAACTTAACGGTAACTACATTCCAGGGCACCACCAGCAATAATGATGCAGTTTCTATATCCAATCCGTTAATCAACCTACAATTATTATCAGGTGGAACGTCGGCCATATTAACTTTTGTGCCAACCAGCAGATTTGACGGTGTGGAATTGAGGTTAAACTCAGGGCTTCTTGGTGCATTAACCTCTGTTAATCTGGATTATGCCCAAAGGGTAATCACTACGCCAACCGTTACAACAAGTACTGTAAGTGCTTGTCAAGGTTCTCCTGCTACCTTAAGTGTGCAAAACCCACAAGCAGGTGTAGTGTACAAATGGTACTTAGGAGCAACTTACCAGGCAGGGAAAGACGGAGCAATTTTCACAACAGACCCTGCTTTAGCTGCTGGAACTTATACTTATTCAGTAACGGCTACGGCAAATGGCTGTGAAACTCCTGCAGCTAAAGTAACTGTAACCATTTTAACGCCACCATTACCACCGGTCCCATCAACCAACAACCCTACTACAACCTGTGTTGGCTCATCTGCTACGTTAAGCGTTCAGTCCGTTGCGGGTGTAACTTATAACTGGTACGATGCTGCGGTAGCCGGAAACATGCTGGTAACCAACAACAGTAGTTTTACTACCTCTACGTCGCTTGCAGCAGGAACATATGATTATTATGTTGAAGCGGTAAGTGGAACAGGTTGTTCAAACTCCACGCGTACAAAAGTTTCCATTACGGTTAATCCATCTGCATTACCTACCGATGTAACTGTGACCGGAACTACATCAATATGTGCTTCTGGTACAGCAGTGCTTACAGCAGCCAGTACCACTGTAACCAGTCCGGTATTTACCTGGTACACGGATGCGGCCTTAACGCAGGTCGCTTTTGTAGGCGCAGTATTTACTACTCCAGCCATAACCGCAACAACCAGATACTATGTTACAGTAAGTGGAACAAATAAATGTGCTAACACAGCAGGTAATGCAAAAGAGGTTACGATAACGGTAAATCCTGTGGCTACCCCGGCAGATATTAATCTGGCTGGAACAAGTACCGTTTGTGGTGGTGCTTCAGTTACCTTAAATGCAACAAGTACCACGGTAACCAGTCCGGTATTTACCTGGTATAGTGATGCTGCTTTGACAACGGTAGCATTTACCGGAGCTAACTTTGTTACGCCAGCGCTCAATGCAACAACCACTTATTATGTAACGGTTAAAGGTGATAACAAATGCGAAAACACAGCGGCAACTGCAAAATCTGTTACCATAACGGTTAATCCTGCTGCTACAGATGCTGATATTACTGCAAGCGGAATTACTTCAATCTGTAAAGGATCAACTGCAGCGTTATCTGCCTCAACAACCACAGTAATTAATCCGGTGTTTACCTGGTACAGTGATGCGGCTTTGACGACGGTAGCATTTACCGGAGCTAGCTTTGTTACGCCAGCGCTTAATGCAAGCACTACTTATTATGTAACTGTTAAGGGTGATAACAAATGTGAAAATTCACCTGCCAACGCTAAGGTAATTACCGTAACCGTTAAGGATTTTGCTACCGCTGCCGACATTGCAGTGAGCAATGCCCGGATCTGTTCAGGTTCTACTGTAATGTTAATGGCCTCGAGTACTACGGTAACTCAACCAGTATTTACCTGGTATAGTGATGCTTCGTTAACCAGCGCAGTATTTACTGGTCCAACCTTTACGATAACCGGCTTAACCACTACTACAACTTATTATGTAAGTGTTAAAGGAACCAATAAATGTGAAAATGCTGCAGCTGATGCCAAAGCAGTAACCGTAACGGTTAATCCATTGGCTAACACTACTGATATTATACTGAACGGAAGCACAACAGCTTGCGCAGGTTCGTCGGCAGTATTAAGTGCAACTTCGGCAACCGTAACCAATCCGGTATTTACCTGGTATAGTGATGCTGCCTTAACCAATGTAAGTTTTATTGGCGCAACATTCACTACACCGACATTAAATGCTACCACTACCTATTATGTAACGGTAAAAGGTGACAATAAATGTGAGAATGCACCTGGTACTGCAAGGGTAATTACCATTAACGTTAGTCCGGTAGCTACCGCTGCTGATATTACGGCTGCTGATGCATCAATATGCGCTGGATCAGGTACTACTTTGGTAGCAAGTACAACAACCGTAACCAATCCAATATTTACCTGGTATAACGACGCAGCTTTAACTTCGGTAGCTTATGTGGGAGCCTCTTTTGTGACGCCAACATTAACCGCAACCACTAAATATTATGTTACGGTTAAAGGCGATAACAAGTGTGAAAATTCAGGTATTACGGCTAAAGTAGTTACGGTTAATGTGAACCAGGCGGCAACAGCTGCTGATATTACTTTGTCTACACCAGGTTCGGTATGTGGATCAGGTACAGCAGTAATCAATGCCAGTTCAACAACAGTAACCAACCCGGTATTTACCTGGTACAATGACGCTTCTTTAACCAGTGTGGCCTTCACCGGACCAATATTTACCACACCGGTATTAACCGCTACCACTACTTATTATGTAACCGTTAAAGGAACAAATAAATGTGAAAACACAGCTGCCAATGCAGTAGCGGTAACCATTAAAGTTAATCAGGTTGCCACTGCAGCAGATATTGCCCTAAACGGTTCCACATCAGTTTGTGCCAATACAGCAGCAACATTAACTGCAACAAGCACAACAGTTACTAATCCGGTATTTACCTGGTATAGCGACGCTAACTTGAATACAGTGGTATTTACCGGGGCGGTATTCACTACACCGGTACTAACAGCAAATGCAACCTATTATGTAAAGGTTAAAGGTGACAACAAATGTGAAAATACTGCTGCAACAGCAAGGTTAGTAACCATAACTGTAAATGCGTTGCCAAACAATCCGGTAGTATCTGCACCAAACGGAGGTATATGCGCAGGTGATGGAGCCACACTTATCGTAACCAATGCTCAGGCAGGTGTTACTTACGAGTGGTACAACGCAGCGGTAGGTGGTAATTTATTATTCACTGGTACCACATTCAATGTAACAAGCTTAGCAGCAACAACAGATTACTATGTTTTGGCCATTGGAACAGGAGGTTGTAAGAACAATGGCGGCCGTGTTAAAGTAACAGTTACTGTCAACACAAAACCAACAATACCAACGGTCGCTTCAACATCGGTTAGTGTTTGTACAGGAAGTCCGGCAATATTAACGGTTACGAATCCTCAGACAGGTGTAACATACAATTGGTATACCGCATCAGCCGGGGGAACGCTGGTTGGAACAGGCATAAACTTTACAACACCGGTGGTTAATGCAAACACTACTTACTATGTTGAAGGTGCAAACGGAACATGTGTATCATCATCCAGAACACCTGTGAATGTAATTGCACTGCCAGTACCAGTTGCTCCGGCATCGGTAACAGCAGCAAATGGAACACTTTGCGCAGGTAACTCAACCATATTAACGGTAAATAATCCTGTAGCCGGATTAGTATACAGATGGTATGCTGCAAGCTCAGGCGGAACAATGTTGGCAGAAGGTATCACTTTTACCACGCCGAACTTAAATGCGACCACCATCTATTATGTAGAGGCAATCGCAGCAGGTGGCTGCGCAAGTGCAACGAGAACAGCTGTTACGGTAACTGTACTGCCGGTATTAGAGAAACCGGTAGTAGTTGTGCAAACGACTACATCAAACAGTGTAACCTTTGCATGGGCTGCGGTTACAGGCGCTACGGCATACGAGGTTTCATTAAACAATGGTTTAACCTGGCTTAACCCAACAAGCGGATCAAGCGGAACAACTTACCTGGTAGCAGGACTGAAACCAGATCAAAATGTGAGCATCCTGGTGAGGGCTAAAGGTCAGACCGAATGCCAGACCAGTCAAAATGGTTCAGCAACCGGCAAAGCAGCTAATCCTTTTGGAGATCAGGTTTATATACCAAATGCATTTACACCAAATAATGACGGTAAGAATGATGTATTCCTAATCTACGGTAATACCATATTAAGTGCTAAAATGAGTATTTACACGCAATGGGGTCAGTTGATATTCCAGTCAGACAACGTTGCAAACGGATGGGACGGAACTTTCAAAGGGGTAAATCAACCGAATGGAGTTTATGTGTATATGGTTGATATTACCTTCACCAATGGAACAACATCAATGAGAAAAGGTACAGTAACGCTGATTAGATAAGAAGAGGATTAATAATAAACAGATAAAACCAAAGACCATGAAAATACTATCGGCTTTAAAAATATATGTTGCAGTGCTGGTATCGCTGCTGTTTACGGCGAAGTCCTTTGCACAAACTGATCCGCATTTTTCACAATATTACGCAAATCCACTATACCTTAACCCGGCATTAACCGGGGTAATAGATGGCGACTACCGTGCAACTGTAAATTTTAAACAACAATGGAGTGCACTAAACAGTTCATTTTTAACCGGTGGCGCGTCGTTTGATATGGCTCCAAAAAAGAACTTCGCGTTTGGTGCCACCATTTTAAACCAAAGGGCCGGGGAACTGGATTTTAATTACCTATCTGCTCTGGTATCAGGCTCGTACCGTTTGAGGTTTGGTACGGAAGGGTTACAGATGTTTAGCTTTGGTTTACAGGCTGGTATCATCAACCGTAGTTTCGATTTTTCGCAAGCCAGGTTCGGTAACCAATTTAATCCGATTACCGGTTATGATGGTGGCATGATGAGCGGCGAAACACTTTCATCTCAGTCATCTTTGGTTCCTGATGTAAATGCAGGTATCATGTTCTTTGATGGCGATCCCAACAAGAACATTAACGTTTTCTTGGGTGCAAGTGCGGCACATTTAACCAGGCCTATGGATCGTTTCTCCGGTACAAATTCACGCATTCCTATTCGTTTCACTGCGCATGGCGGTGCACGGATCAGGGCTTCAGAATTATTGGATATCGTACCCAATGCCATGTTCATGTATCAGGGCAATACAGACGAAGTTTTGCTAGGCGCTTATGCCCAGCTTAACGTTAATCCATCAGCTAATATTCTGTTTGGCGGTAACTATCGCAATAAAGATGCTGCAATTGCTTTTGTAGGTTTACAGTTAAAGAATATGGTTTTCGGCTTAAGCTATGATGTAAATACCTCTTCCTTTAATCGTGCATCAAACAGTAACGGTGGGTTGGAGCTCTCCATATCACTTATCGGCCGTAACGGTATCATTGGTCCAAACTTCTTCTGCCCACGTTTATAATTAATTAAATGAAGCCATGATGATTTTCAGATCATGATGGCTTCATCACCATTTGAAAAAAGTTTAACAGATGAAAAAAATATTACTCTTTTTGTTAGTGGCATTTGGCACTTTTGCAAACGCACAGTATGTGGTAAACTATAAAAAGGTTGCAGATACTTACTTCGAAAATAAGGATTATTACGCAGCATCAACTTTTTATAAAAAGGCCCTAAAAATTACCGGCGATAGTACACAGGCTATTTTACCATACGGTAAAGAAAGAAAATCATCGGGTGACGATAAAGCGATAGAAGATTATGAAGGATCGATTTATAACCTTGCAGAATCCAGCAGGCTTTACCGGGAATTTTATGAGGCTGAAAAATATTATGCCATAGCCATAACCTTTACCAATACACGTTTCAGAAAGGCCTTATTTTATTATGCTGAAAGCTTAAGGGCAAATAAAAAGTTTAACCAGGCAATTGATGCTTTTCAACAATTTATTCAGAAGAACCCTGGCGATGTTTTAGCTAAGGAGGCTAAAAAGGAAATTGAGTCGTGTAAGTTTGCGATCGAAGAAATGCGTTTTCCGCGTATGGTACAGGTTAAAAAAGTACCAGCTAATGTAAATGGTTTAGGATCTAATTATGCGCCTGTCAGAATCAGTAACGAGTTCTATTTCACATCATCCCGTCCGGTTGCTGTTGGGAGTAAAAGGGATATGGTTAAAACAGCTACAGGAGAAGTTCAGGTATCAACTAAAGCCAATCCGTTCATTAATAATATTTATACCGCTAAAAGCGAATTAACTTCAACTGATATTGCCGTAAAGAAAGTCGATATTAGTTTTCCTAAAGATATAGAAATTGCTGCGCCTACTTTTACGCCTGATGGAAACACGATGTATTTTACCGCATGGAAAGACAAAGAGAAATATGCCATCTATTCTTCAAAAAAAACTGGCGATAAATGGGCAGATCCGCAGCCAGTTGGTTTACAGGTAAACAGTAAAGATTTTAATTCTTCACAACCTTTTGTTACCAGCGATGGTAAGTTCCTGCTTTTTTCTTCAGATAGAAGCGGTGGTTATGGTAAATTCGATCTTTGGTATTGTACCTTGCGTGATGATGGTTCATTAGGTCAGGCAGTAAATTTAGGCCCAACCATTAACACCGAGGATGACGAGCGGGCGCCATACTACAATCCCTTAACCAAAAAGTTATTGTTTAGTACCGACGGACGTGTGGGTTTTGGTGGCCTTGATTTCTTTGAATCGGAGGGCGATCTGGTAAATTGGTCTAACCCTAAAAACATGGGTTATCCGTTCAATTCATCGAAAGATGATCTTTATTTTACCGCAACGGATGATAAAGGAACAAAAGGCTATATCAGTTCTGACCGCGAATCATCTTGCTGTTTGGAAGTGTTTGAAGTAAAAAAAGAATACCTTTCTATAGATGGTCATTTAACCGATTGTAAAACAAAATTACCTTTAGCAGGTGCCAATGTAACTTTAACCAGTGCAGAAGGGGTACAGAAGATAATTACGGGTACGGATGGTATTTACAGGTTTAAAGTGGATTCGAAAAGACCAGTCAAATTGCTTTTTGCAAAGGATAATTATTTCTCGATTACTAAAAACTATCTTTATGAAGAACTTGCAAAAGCAGATACCCTGATTGATAAAGATTATTGCTTAAGCCCTTTTAAATTAGGTATACCAATAACATTGGAAAATGTTTATTATGAATTTAATAGTGCTGAACTTACCGAAGCTTCTAAAAAAGTGTTAGACTTTCTCATCCCAATTATGGAAGATAATCCTGAAATGGAGATCGAACTTGGCTCTCATACCGACAATATAGGAACGGAAGAATATAACCTGGACTTATCCAACAGAAGGGCAAAATCTTGTACAGATTATCTGGAAAGTAAAGGAATTGCTGCGGCTAGAATGACTGCTAAAGGATACGGAGAATCAATGCCGGTTGCACCGAATGAAATTATCGTAAGGCGCAAGAAAAAGGATAACCCTGAAGGAAGAGCAAAAAACAGGAGAACAGAATTTAAGGTAACCAAAAAATAAGATATATGATCATCCCGTTGAGCCATCTTCTTTTTGAAGATGGCTTTTTTGTTGGGTTCGTAATTCCAATCTTTGTTGTGTTGTGAGTTTAATTCGTTCATTCAGATGGGATTACATATGCTAATTAATCTGTGCTAACCATCTTATTATCTGAGCGAGGTGTATTCAATGGCCTGAAAACGTAGAAGCCTTTTGTACCAGTTTATTCATGCAAATTTTATATTTTGAGATTAATCATAAACTGATAACCAACAATTGCGAACTGAAAACTGATAATTGAATTAATCTTTGTAATTTTCGGCTTATCTTTTAACGCAATGAAGATCAATATCCAGCCAACCGTAATTTTCAGAACACCTAAATTTTCTTATCAATCCGAACTGGTAGATTGTTGGGAAGAATTAAAGGCAGCCATTTCCATATCTTCAGCAGCTTTTTATGAGACCATAAAAGAAGTAAAGGCAAACGAACTCCAAAATCTCCCGCAAAAGGTTTACTATACCATCTGGAAATATTTTAACCGTGCGAAATTCCGGTCGACTCCTTATGGTACTTTCGCTGGTTTTACCTTGCTAAACGATGCCATTAAACCTGCTGAAAGCTGCATAGTGATTGAAGAGGCTCAAAAAGTACGCGAGCTTGTTGACTGGCCTTACAAGAATAATATTCCATTGCCATTGGCAGATCTGTTGCTAAAGAACTGCTTGCTATTTAGTAACAGCAGCTATTACTTGACGCCAAATAGTATCCGTTACATAGCTTGTAGCGATGGTGTTTTCGAACTGGCTGAGTTAGATCAAAACGACTTTGTACAACAAATATTAGCTGCCTGCTTAAAGCCGGTCCGGATTAACGATCTGATAAAGCAATTAAATTTAGATGATACTGAAATCCAGAATCTTTTTGCTTTGCTGCAGGATATGCACGATTTGCAGCTTGTTTTTACCAATTATGATCCTAACATTATAGGAGATGATTATTTTGAACGTTTAGGCTTAAGCACTACCGCCGATTTGCCGAAATATCTTATTGCACAACGTCAAGCCGTGTCTGGATGTCTAAATGAACGTTCGCTTCAGGCCGTTCCAGGTTTGATCACTATGCTCCAAAACATCATGCCTGTAAAAGGTCGTGATGCCCTTGGTCAGTTTCAGGTGAGGTTTAAGAAGAAATTCGAAGACCAGGAAGTACCATTATTATGGGCACTAGACCCTGAAATTGGCGTGGGCTACGATGAGTTGGAGCAATCCGGTCAACACAGCGATTTTATCACACGGTTCATTAATAAGCCGTCAAAAAAAGCCGAAACAGAAAATATTAAAACAGCATTAAAAAGCTATCTTACTGAACAGCAATTTGAAAAAGGTAAAACTATTTATCTGAATAAACTCGCCTTGACGCAGAATCAGAAAAAAACATCCTTACCCAATTCATTCAGTATGGTCATGTCAGTTCACGACGACCTGATTTTTGTAGAGCAGATTGGTGGAGTAACCTCAAACGCGTTAAGCGGAAGATTTACCATGGCCGATGAAGGTGTAACCAACTACGCAAAGGCCATTGCAACCGCAGAACAAGAGGCAAATCCCGATGTTTTGTTTTTTGATGTGGCCTATATGGTAGAAGCTAACGTAGATAATATAAACCGGAGGAAATTAATCTATGGGCATCAATTGTCAATTTTAAATTTCGATACCTCAGCGGCGCCACTTGCATTGAATGATATACAGATTTCGGTTAAGGGTACCGAAATTGTTCTTCGTTCCAGGCAGTTAAATAAACGGTTGGTGCCAAGAATGGCCTCGGCCTACAATTACATCCGTTCAGATCTCTCTGTATTTAGGCTATTGTGCGATCTGCAGCATCAGGGCTTACAAACCAATCTTTCCTTTCCGCTGGATGCCATTATCCCTGATCTGGATTATTATCCAAGGTTGCAATATCAAAATATAGTTTTAAGCAGCAACAAATGGAAAATTAAAAAAGAAGCACTGTTAAGCGCTGATCGAGGATTGATATCCATCTCAGAGTGCAGATCATACCTCAATAGCTTAGGCGTTAGCGAATATTTTAAGACCGGTATGTCCGACCAGACTTTATGCTTTGCCCTGCAAAACGATGAAGATATCTATGCTTTTCTGCAATATGTGCAAAAACATGGCGATACATATGTGGAAGAAATGGTAATGCCCCGAAATAACATCGTAGTTGATGAAGCGGCTAAGCCCTATTTGGCGCAATTTGTTTTAAGCATAGGCCATAGCGAACAAGTTTACCGTGGTTTGATTGAAACTCCTGGAAATAGTGGCATTACGCGTTATTTTCTCCCAGGTAAAGAATGGTTGTATTTCGAAATTTATTGCCACCAGCAACGTAGTGATCAGATTTTAACAGAAGTAATAACACCTTTCCTAAGCCATTATACAGATCAGGTAAAATCATGGTTTTTTATCCGTTACAATGAAAATGGAAACCACATCAGGTTTAGGGTGCAGCTTAACAATCCAAAGGATGGACAGCTGTTAATATCAAAATTGATGGATGATCTCGAACTATTTTTAAACTCAGGTTTGATATCCGATGTACAGATCAAAACCTACAAGCGTGAATTAGAACGTTATGGCAGTAATATGATCGAAGAGGTAGAACAGCACTTTGCTATAGATAGTGAATTTGTATTGTCGCTTTTGGAGACGCAGACCGATGATTTCAATAAATATAGATGGTGTAGCATTTTGTTTTCCAGGATTATCGAATCTAACATTTTGGATAAGTTAACCATTAATAAGATCGTGAAATTGATGTCTGATAACTTTAATGAGGAGCATAGGTTAGATGCAGCCGATTTTAAACAACTCAATATACATTATCAGGAATTTCGGAAAACAGAATGGACAATTTTAACTGCAGAGCAGGAGCAGAAGTTTAGCCTGTTTTCTGTTTCGTTTATCAAAACTCTTGAACAATGTGCTCAAGAAAATGCATTAAAGCTACTGACTGATTTAATGCATATGCACGTAAACAGGCTTTTCAGCAAAGATCAGCGAACACATGAAATGGTGATGTATTATTTTCTGCTAAAAGATATCCAGCGTCAGAACGCGACTAAAATTTAACGGTTTAGCCTGGCCAATGGATTAACTACTGTTACCTCTATTTCAGTAATATAGCGGTTAAGTGGGTCCTGATAATAGTTAAATATATAATCGTCACCGTAAAAGCTGCTCAGGCGTTTACAAATATTATCAATCCCTACATGATGGCTTTCTGTCTGTTTACCTTTATTGTCGTTAATCATATTTATGGTGCCGATGTTCAGCCTATCGTTTTCGTAAGCAATTTTAATAATCGCTGGCTGGGTAGAATGTGAAACATTTCCATGCTTAAATATATTTTCAACCAGCGTTAGTAAAATGAGCGGTGGAAATCTTAATCCAAACAGATCGCCTGTTACTTTAAGTTCCAGATTAATTGTATTGGCTGTACGGAGTTTATGCAGGTTGATCAGGTGTTCAATCTGCTCAATTTCCTCACTTAGTGACACCATTTCTGATGCTTCCGGGCGCTTTAATGCATAACGCATCATTTCTGCCAGGTTCATGATCGCATCAGCTGCCATCGGCGCCTTTTTACGGGCATCATTATAAATGAAGTTCAAGGTATTAAATAGAAAGTGCGGATTGATCTGACTGCGCAGATAGTTATTTTGCGACTGAACAAGATCGTTTTCTAAGGCCTGTTTCTCTATTTGGGTAACCAAATTCTGTCGCTCCAGTGCTTCCACTTTTTTCTGATCCTGAAAGGATTTAACTACATATATGTAGCCGGTAGAGTAACCGATATATAATATGGAGCGATAGATACAAGGTAATATGAATTCCCGATTTAAGGATCTGGATGGATTTACCTCAATTAACCTAAGCTGCTCGAACAGGATAATCAGGAGAAATGTAGAAACTACGTATGCAAAGATTATTAAGATAATGAGTGCGGCGATCTTTAAGATTTTTATGGGGATAGATCCGCTTTTGATTATTTTCTTAAGAAAAAAACCATATAGGTAAAAGGTGAGGATATTAACAATATAAACCAGCAGATAAGCTCCCGGTTCTCTGAATCTGTTGGTGGCCAAACCTAGAATAAATACCTCATAAATGATATATAGACTCCATACCAACAAGTGAAATTTATACTTTTCGTAGAATTTTTTTAAATGCAAAAAGCTCATTTTTTTCTCTTTAATCTATTAAAATGGGGTTTTTATCTCCCAAAAGCAGGGGTTTGTGTAAAAAAGTGGTCGTGTCTAACTTTGAGGTGCATCTTTACAGAAATTAATCACAACGACAATAACAAAAAATTAAATACTATATATTATGAAAGCTCAACACACAAATCCTTCTGCGAAACTTGCTAAAAAAACTGTTTTCGTTTATAAAAACATTAAAGCCCAAAACAACTTTAATACTAACCCAACAGGAGATCAAAGTCACACGGTAATGACAAGCTTTATTGTAGCACTTTAATCTTATCCTCAATTTTTAACGAAATATCATCATATTTAAGCATTATTAACATGAAAGTTCAACATACAAACCCATCTGCAAAACTTGCTAAAAAAACTGTTTTTGTTTATAAAAACATTAAAGCCCAAAACAACTTCTCCACTAACCCAACAGGAGATCAGAGTCACACGGTAATGACAAGTTTCATTTTTTGAAGGTAGTTTTTGAATTCATTACAACACCGGATAATAAAAAATAGCAACGATGCTATTGATTAATGGTTCCGGTTTGATTTTAATAAACTGCTCTGTACATAGGCAAAGAAAGCTTCTTTATAACCTTCTCCAATTTGTATCATCTCATTATTGACGAGGCGGATTATATTGCCATCCACTTTTTTGATTGCTGCCTTGGCAACAATGTTTGATTTATTGACACGGATAAATGCGTGGTTTTCCAAAGCCTTTTCAATTTCCTTGAGTGTCAGGTATGTCGTGTGGATCTCAGATTTTGTAATAATCTGTATATAATTCTGCAGCGCCTTGATGTAAAGTATTTCATCGATAGCAATATTGGAAAAAGCATACTTATGGTCGCCTTTAATATAAAGTGCAGCAACCTGTTCAGCTTCTTTTGCGGTAGCCTTGCTATTATTGCTCGATTCCTTTTTCAAGATCCTATCAATACCTAATGCAAATTTTGCAAAAGAAATAGGTTTTAATAAATACTGATCTGATTGTACGTCAAATGCTTGCAGGGCATAATCAGGATGCGCAGTTGTAAAAATCAAATACTTTGCTTTTTCCCTGATATTTTTTGCCAGTTCTAATCCATTTATTCCTGGCATATCAATGTCCATAAATAATAAATCAATCTCGTCTTCGATACTTATTTCGGTAAGTGCCTGGACAGGGCTGGTAAAAGTTTTAAAAACGCTTAAACCAGGCATTTCTGCAATGTGGTCAGTTAATACTTCAATCGCATGTTGCTCGTCGTCTATAACAACGCATTTTAGATTCATGAGTAAAATTGGTTTACATGATTTGTATGCAAGTTAAATAAAAATTGAGTTGAATTAACAATTGCACCTCAAAAAAACTTATCTCCCGGTTTTGCCTATAAAAAACCTGGGTTTCGTGTAATATTCTGGGTGGTTGATGTAAAAAAATTACGTGCACCCCTTCTTTTTATAATCTTTATACTGTTTGCCAAAAACAAATAATTAGTAGTTAGAAATTGCTAATTGTAAAACATCTGCCTGCCCAATCTTGTGTAGCCTGTAGATAATAATATTAAAAACAGGCCATACAATACTGGGTTAGATTGCGAAAACTTAAAAAAAGAAATACCGAAAAGCAAAGAAATATTCCCCTACATCCACCAGTCATCCACATGAAAAACAACGAATACGAATATTTACTTAACAAAATCTACTACAAGGGCATTCTGGAACATCAAGGAATCAACTCAGATATTTACCAGAGAATGCAAAATGAATATAGCAATCTTAATGGAAGGCAGCCTGTTAAGGGACAGTTAGATGGCGAATACGCATTTAGGAAATCTTTTTTGGTTGTACGTAATTATGTTCAACAGGCTATAAAAGATGGCATGAAAAGTTTTCAGTTTACCATGCAGGCAAACGACATCAATAAATTAACTTATATGGTTGATATGTTGAACAGGAACTTTTTTGATAAACAGAGCTTGGATCAGATTATAGCTACTGCAAATTCGATATTTAACCAATATCATTTAAAAAATTAACTACCTATAATAGATAACAATATGGAATTGAAAGACGAAATCGGGCAATTTGCCGTAAGAATTAAAAAAATGCTTCCACAAGTTCAATCTGAGGATTTAACAAGGAACGCGTTGGTTATGCCTTTTATCCAAATCTTAGGATTTGATCCTTCTGAGGTTCAATCTGACGCTGTTTTAGACTTCGGAGTTAAAAAAAGCAAAAAAGTTGATTACACCATTATGAAAGATGGCGAGCCCACAATCCTGGTTGAGTGTAAACATCACAATGATAATCTGGATATCCACGATTCGCGTTTATCTAAATATTTTCGCAAAACAAAAGCTAAATATGGTTTATTAACCAATGGTTTAGTATACCGTTTTTATACAGAGAAGATGGTAAGATCAAAGAAAAATCAAGAGCCTTTGTTCGAATTTAAAATAACTGATACCAAAGCGGCAATCATAGCAAAAATGATCGAAGATCATAAAGATTATTTCAATGTAGATCAGAAAGCTAACTAGAGCTTTTATCGTTAATATACGCGTTGCCAAAACGCGGTAAAAGTCTTGCTTGTCAGGACTTTTTTTGTACCCTTATCTAAAATAAAAAAGGCTATATCTAAATGTTATTTATGATATAGCCTTTTTAATTATATCAGCCTTTCCTGGCTAAATTAATGCTACGCTTCTGCTTACAAAAGCAGTTAACTCTGCTCCGGTTAACATTCCTTGTGCTAAAAGCGCTAAGTCTACCGCTTGTTTAGCCAGGTTTTGCTGTTCTTCTCCTTCGGCATTTAAAATTTTGCCTACCAATTTATGGTTTCCGTTAATAGCAACTTTATAATTGTCTGGCATTTGGCCATAAAAATTCATACCGCCACCCATTGCAGCCATGTCCTTCATCCGGCGCATAAATTCATCCATGGTAATCGTAACAGGAAGCTCATCCGGGTGCAGAGCTACAACTTCTACATGCATGCCTGGTTTAGTAATGGCTTTTTCAAAAATAGCCGTTACTTCTTTTACCTGATCTTCATTTAAAACATGTTCATTCTGCTCATCTTTCTCAATTAATTTATCTACAACGCTAGAGTCGACACGTTTAATTGATGTTTTCTCTAATTTTTGCTCCAGTTGATTGATAAAGTGATTGTCGATCGGCGAATCTAATACCAAAACATCATAATCTTTTTTATTGGCTGATTGTATAAACGCATCTTGTTTTGCGGCATCATTTGTATATAAATATACTACAGTGCCATTTTTATCCGTTTGTAATGCGCTTATTTTTTCTTTATATTCAGGAAGGGTATAAAGCTCATTTTTAGTGTTGCCAACTAAAGCGAAATCTTTTGCCTTATCGTAAAACTTTTCCTCGCTGATCATACCATATTTCACAAAAAGACCAATGTCTTTCCATTTATCTTCGTAAGCTTTACGGTCTTTGGCAAACAGCTCAGCTAGTTTATCCGCCACCTTTTTAGTAATGTAGTTGTTGATCTTTTTAACATTGCTATCGGCCTGCAGGAAACTGCGCGATACATTTAGTGGAATATCCGGAGAATCAATTACTCCATGCAATAACATTAAAAATTCTGGAACAATATCTTTAACCTCGTCGGTAATAAACACCTGGCGCGAGTACAATTTAATTTTGTTGCGCTGCATTTCGAAATCGTTTTTCAACTTAGGGAAATACAGTACACCTGTCAAATTAAATGGATAATCAACATTCAGGTGGATCCAGAATAATGGTTCTTCACTAAAAGGATATAACTCACGGTAAAAGCTTAAATAATCCTCGTCTGACAAATCTGCAGGTGCCTTTGTCCAGATCGGGTTGGTGGTGTTGATGATGTTATCAACTTCCACATCCTTATACTTCGTTTTACCTTCTTCATCTACGCCATCTTCTACCGATTCATTTTTGGTGCCAAATTTAATGGGAACAGGTAAAAATTTAGCATATTTATTCAGGATTTCCTGTAGTTTACTTTCTTCTAAAAACTCTTCCGAATCTTTGTTTACATGGAGGATAATATCTGTACCGCGAGTAGTTTTAGTACCTGCTGTAATTTCAAATTCTGTACTTCCATCGCATACCCAACGGGCAGGCTCAGCGCCATCCTGGTAAGATAAAGTCTGAATTTCCACTAAATCAGCAACCATAAAGGCCGAATAGAAGCCTAAGCCGAATTTACCGATGATTTCGTTGGCATCTTTTGCATCTTTAAATTTCTCTACAAATTCACTTGCGCCAGAAAAAGCAACCTGGTTGATATACTTTTTAATCTCTTCGGCTGTCATTCCCAAACCGTTATCGCTAATGGTAATGGTTTTTGCATCCTTATCAACCGCAACCTGTACCAACGGTGCGCCAACTTCGCCATTAAACTGGCCTAATGAAGCTAGTCTTTTAATTTTCTGAACGGCATCAACTGCGTTAGAAACCAACTCACGAAGAAAAATTTCGTTATCAGAGTATAAAAATTTCTTAATTATCGGGAAAATATTTTCAGTATGGATAGAAATATTTCCTTTTTCCTGTATGCTCATATGTAAATAAATTGTTTAATCTACATCCTGCACATCAAGGGTTGTTCCAAAAGAAATTGTTTGCCAAAATGACAGATGCAGGCAGAAAGGGGGATGGAGCGATGTAGAATGAAGAGAAAAGATGTAAAAGGTATGCATGATTCTGTCGCTTGTGTATAACAGACTACACAGTGATCATAATTCTTCTTCACCATAGGCGAGTTCAATATCAATAAATTGGATAATCAGTGAACATACCTGGCCTTCTACATCAAAACCATAATAAACAGGGTACACACCATCGCCAAAACCACTTTGAAAAAATGGAATGTGGTAATCAGTTCCCGGTATTTTCCAGTTAATCCAATCGCCTTCTTTACGTTGATAATCGGGGTTTTCGACATAATTATCAGCAAAAAGTTTAGCAAAATAATCATCATATAAATTTTTGCCCGGATTCTCTTTGTGAAATGTTTCCTGGAATGCACAAAAATGTTTTAAAGTTTCTCTATCCAGTACGCAAGCTAAGCCTGCATCTACATTGAAACCGAAAAATTCTCCTTCATTAAAATTAATAAGATCTTCCATTCCAATTAATGCCTCTTCAAAGCGTACGGCATCATAAGCGGTAAACTGCACTTTAACGGCAGCATAACGTGCGCAATCTTCATCTTCAGGCACAATCACAGCAGCAGTTACCGGGAATTCGCCTGTAGGCACTTTAATCAGATAAGGTTCAGCATCTCGTTGAATATAGACCAATGGGTCCCTAACCAAAATTTCTCCTGTAGGGATGGAAACACCTCCCAGTTCGAGGTGATCGATTTTTTTGCCGGCAACAACTGTTTCTTCAAAATAATCGTTCAGGTTGTTGGGGCAGTTTAATAATGCGCGTTTCTCGTTCCAGGTTTTTAACCATTCATTGCTTGGTATCATTGATTAGACAGATTCGTTTGAGAGATGAGTTTTTCAAAACAAAGAAGCCAAGAAAACTATGGTTTCTTGGCTAAATATTTTAATAGGAGATTGAATTTAATTTAAAAGAAAGCTTGGTTTATCCTCTTCCAGTGAAAGGATTTTAGTAATCTTTTTAAGCAATACATCCATTTGGAACGGCTTCGACAGGAAATCATCCTGACCATAATTTAGGGTCGTAAAATCTTTTTGATCGTACAAGCCAGAAATAAGCAGAATAGGAATTTTGGAAGTACTTTCAATAGATTTTAACTGTTCACACAATACCCGACCATCGATATGCCCGAGAGAAATGTCAAGTAAGATTAAATCAGGATTAAACTTTTCGATTCTGTTAAAGATTTCCTCACCGTCATTTAGTGCCGAAACTTTAAAACCTCCAATTTCAAGGATTAATTGTATGGTTTCTAAAACCTCAATATCATCATCTACTACCAATATTCTCTTCATATGTGTGTGCAATTATATGCTGTTAAGGGTATAACAAAAGTTTGCGCGGATATGTTTACAATCTTAAGCATATTTTAACAAATTATAAGGTAAAGTATGTTTTGATTTAGCTGGCCTGCTGTACAATGCCTTCTTTGTGTAAAATGAAATTAAACAATTCATCTATGGGCTTTTGTAAAATTTTGCCGGGCTCGATGTTGTTTTCACGCAATACCGAAATAAGTGCATCCTGATAATAATAGGCGATGGAGCCTACAAAATGGCACGGTACGTTCTGGTGTTTGGGGTAGTCTTTAACGTTTGTATCTACAAATTCCTGAAAGCCTTTTCTTAATATTTCCTGGATAAAAGGGTGGTCTTTATGGCTGGCCATGAACCGGCTAAAGCTTGCCAGGTAGATGTTGGGAAAAGGTTTCTGATAAACATTGGTGATAATCTCCTCTTTTTCTGCAGGGAAGGATTTCTTAAATTCTGCTGCTAACGATGATGGCATTTTACCATACAGATAGCTTAAAAGCACTTTTTTACCAAAGAAAGTTCCGGAACCTTCATCGCCTAAAACATAGCCCAGGCCATGGTGGCCATCATGGATTTTTTTACCATCAAAGTAACAGATATTAGATCCCGTACCCAAAATGCAGTTTAAACCTTCAGTGTTTCCACAAGTAGCATATACAGAGCCTAAAAGATCGTGATCTACGGAAATAAAAGCATGGCCAAAAACAGCTGATAAACCATTTGAAACAACTTCATGTTTGTCTGGAGAGGAACAGCCAGCTCCAAAAAAGTAGATCTCTTTTACCTCATTGGCATATTGTAATAAGGGTTCATTTTTAGAAATCAACTTGGTGATTTCCTGTTCACTTAAGAAATAAGGATTTATTCCGGGGGTACTAAATTTAATGGTTTCGCCATTATGATAACCCATCCAATCGGTTTTTGATGAGCCACTATCTGCAACAAGTATCATGGCACTAAATATAAAAATTAATTACAGCATTTTATATTGAAATAATTTCGTTACCTCTTTTAAAGCTTATTGGTAGTGTTTTAATACGCGGCACCTATTTGAGCAGTGCTTTTCGCCAATTGCTTGTACAGTTCAACAATTAACCGGGGATTTATACGATTTTAATTTAAAAAATTAGCTTTTCCGGCAATAACAAATGGTTTACTCTATGCTTCATCTACCTGATAACTTACGGGCCATTGGTTAGTTAACTAAATCAATACTCCCGCTAATTGTTTTTAAAGTGTTTTCCGCTATTTTGGCCTGATATTGCATTTCGATGAAACGGTTCTGTGCATCAATGGCATTACGCTGTGCCTCTCTCAGTTCTAACGGAGCTATGCTGCCCAAACGGTATTTTGCCAAGGTGATATCTAGATTCTCCTTTGCAATATCTACATTTCGCTGCTCTAATTTAATCAGATCTAAATAGGTACTATAATTTTCGTAGGCAGTAAGTAGCTGCGCATTCACATCCAACTTGGTTTTGTTCAGATTAAGGATCGAATTATCAATCTCTATTTTGGCATTGCGCTCTTGCTGGCGCTGTAAAAAGCCATTAAATAAATTGATGCTCGCGGTAACGCCATAGGTAAATCCATTGGCCGCAAATTTTTGGTTAAAGCCTGTTGGGCTGGTACTGTTTGCCCTGCTGTAACCCGAGTTCAGGCTAACTGCGGGATAACGTGCCCCACGGATGGATTTTAAATTTAAGGAAGCAATGCGTTGATTGATAAAGGCATTCTGTACATCAGGGTTCTGCTTTTCGGCCATCTCGGACATCTTGCTAAACAAGATGCCTTTATCCACATCAATGCTGTCTGCAACAGAAAAAGTGGTTCCAATATCCCGCACCAGTAATTGGTTTAAACGAACCTTTGCGATCTGTAGCGCATTTTTAGTTTGCAGGTAATTTGACGTATCCGTATTGTAATCAACCTGTGCAGTTAATACATCCAGTTTAGAGCCACGCCCAAGCTGTAATTTTGTTTTGGCAATACTGGTACGCAATACCGAAACGTCCATGGCGCTATCAGCAGCCCTAACCAATTGTTGCTGTCTTACAATATCATAATAAGCAGTAATCACATCTGATACAGTGGTTAAAATGGTTAAGCGGGAATTTAATTCGCCTTGTTTTTGCAATTCCTTTAAACGATCATAATTAGCAAACATGCGAAAGCCATCAAAAACAGTCCAGTTTAATTCTGCACCATAACTGTTATTGGTACTCTTTGCCCCGGTAATTACCCGGTCCGGACCTGTTACAGGGCTTTGCCGGGTATTTTGGATACTTCCGCCATTGGTATAATTTCCGGTTACGCTAGGTAACATGCCCGCATTGCCAATATTGGCATTGTTTTTTGCGATATCGATTTGGTTTTTACTGATTTTGATGTCGTAATTATGGGCTAAAGCAATGGCAATGGCTTCTTTCAGGCTTAATTTTTCTTGTGCAAAACCCGAAAGCGATAAGCTTATCAGCAGGATAGATATTTTTAATTTCTTGCTCATCTTATTCTTCTGTATGTAAAGCTTCCTGTTCAAAACGACGGGCTTCTTTTAATTCTTGATTCGGTTGGTAAGGTTTGGCCCAATAGGAATAAATAGCTGGTATTACAAATAAAGTGAGTACCAGTGAGAACAAGGTTCCGCCTACAATTACGGTTCCCATACTCATTCTGCTTTTTGCCGCAGCACCCAGTGCAAGCGCAATAGGCAGCGCGCCAATGGCAATGGCCAAACTGGTCATTAATATCGGACGTAACCGCGAAACCGCAGCTTCCCTGATCGCCTCTGGAATGGGAATGCCTTTTTCCTTAAGCTGGTTGGCAAACTCAACAATTAAGATTCCGTTTTTGGTTACCAGGCCTATCAGCATAATGGTACCGATCTGGCTGAAGATATTCCAGCTTTGCCCGCATAACCAGAGTGACAAAAATGCACCTGCAACGGCCATTGGGACGGTTAAAATAATGATAACCGGATCTTTAAAGCTCTCGAACTGCGCTGAAAGAATTAAATAAACCAGGAGCAGGGCTAAACCGAACGCGAAAAAGGTGTTAGAAGAACTTTCCTTAAAATCGCGCGATTCTCCACTTAAGTCTGTAGAAAAAGTCTCGTCCAATACCTTTTTTGAAATGGCATCCATGGCGTCAATACCTTCGCCAATACTTTTGCCCGGTGCTAAACCCGCCGAAACGGTAGCGGCAATAAAGCGGTTGTTGCGGTATAATTGTGGCGGACTGCTTTCTTCTTTAGCGGTTACCAGGTTATCAAGCTGCACCAATTGCCCTTTATCGTTACGTACATAAACGGAACTTAAATCTAACGGATCTTTTCTGTCGCCACGGTCAAACTGACCAATTACCTGATATTGTTTTCCATTCATAAAAAAGTATGAGAACCTTTGTCCGCTTAAACCCAAATTCAGGGTTTGGGCAATAGCGGATATAGAAACACCTAAATTTTTGGCTTTATCCCGATCGATTGTCAGGTTAATTTCTGGCTTATTAAATTTCAGGTTTACATCCGAGACCGTAAATGTTGGATCTTTCGCAACAGCATCCATAAATAATGGAATTTTCTCGCGTAGTTTTTCAAAATTTTGAGCCTGGATGATGTAACTGATGGGTAATCCGCCACGGCGCCCCACAGAAATGGTGGGTTGCTGGTTCACAATGGTTTTACCCTCTGTGTATTTCTTAGTTATGCGGGTAAGCATATCGGCAATTTCTTTTTGCGAACGCTCACGGGTTTCCGGATCGGTTAATCCCATCCGCACAAAACCGGAGTTTACCGCACCTGAGCCGCCAAAACTTGGTGAAGTAATGGTAATGTTCACGTTTTTTTCCGGAACAGAATCAATCACCAGCTGATTTAGCTTCATGATAAACTTATCCGTGTAGGCAAATGAAGCACCCTCCGGGGTAGATACGTTGATGTTGATGGCACTTCTGTCATCATAAGGAGCGGTTTCTTTTGGTAATATCTTCCAGAAAAGAAAAATAAGGCCCATACAAACTAAGATAATCGGGACCGAAAGCCATCTTTTGGCCAAAAATTTATTCAGGTTAGATCCGTAAGCATCATTTAATTTTACAAAGTAAGGTTCGGTCCAGTTGTAAAATCGGGATGGTTTATGGCCACCCTTTTTCATCAGGTAGGCATTTAACATGGGTGTTAGGGTAAGTGATACAAAGGCTGATACCAATACTGCAGCACCAATTACGACACCGAACTCTCTAAATAAGCGACCAACGAAGCCCTGTAAAAAAATTACAGGTAAGAACACAGCTGCAAGGGTAATGGAAATCGAAATTACCGCGAAAAAGATTTCATTAGACCCTTTAATGGCTGCCTCAAAGGGCGACATCCCTTCTTCCACCTTTTTAAAGATATTTTCGGTAACCACAATACCATCATCCACCACCAAACCCGTAGCCAGTACAATGGCCAGTAAACTCAACACGTTTATGGAAAAGCCAAAGGCATACATGATAAAGAAGGTGAAAATCAAAGATACCGGGATATCGATCAATGGCCTGAAGGCGATGGCCCAATCCCTAAAAAAGAGGTAGATGATTAGAATTACCAATACCAGCGATAGGCCAATCGTTTCGGCCACCTCTGTTACAGAACGTTTAATGAAAAGGGTATTATCCAATGCCACTTTTAATTTAATATCCTGGGGAATATCGGCTTTTAATTTATCAAACCGTTTATAAAATTCTTTACTGATGTTGAGGTAATTAGCGCCCGGCTGGGGAATAATGGCGATGGCCACCATGGGTTTGCCTGATTCGCGCAGAATAGTCTCTTCGTTTTCCGGTCCTAAAACTGCAAAACCTACATCTTTGAGTTTAACTACCTGGTTACTATCAGCTTTTAAGATTAAGTTGTTAAACTGACTTTCGTTGGTAAGTTTTCCTAAGGTTTTAACGGTTAGTTCAGTAGTAGCCCCGGTAATTTTTCCGGATGGGAGTTCTACGTTTTCATTATCTAAGGCCGTAACGATATCCTGCGAGGTTAAACCGTAAGCACTGAGCTTATTTGGATCCATCCAGATGCGCATGGCATATTTCCTTTGCCCCTGGATTTGAACACTGCTAACCCCGGGGATGGTTTGAATCCGGTCTGCAATTACGTTTTCAGCAAAATCACTTAATTCAAGGGTGTTTCGTTTATCGCTCTGAATCGTCATCGATAAAATCGGATCGGAGTTCGCATCAGCTTTACTCACTACGGGTAAACCGTCGATATCCTTCGGTAAAGTTCTGGCCGCTTGCGATACTTTATCACGTACATCATTTGCGGCCTCTTCAATGTTTTTATCAAGGTTAAACTCTATGGTAATATTACTTGCCCCCTGGTTACTGGATGAGGAGATGTTTCTGATCCCGTCAATAGAATTGATCGATTTTTCTAAAGGTTCGGTAATTTGCGATTCGATAATATCAGCGTTGGCCCCCGGATAAGACGTTCTGACCGAAACTACGGTAGGATCAATAGACGGATACTCCCTGACGCCCAAAAAAGTATAACCTATAATCCCAAAAAGAACAATTAACAGGTTCATTACAATAGCCAGCACCGGCCGTTTAATACTCGTAGTAGAGATACTCATAATTATTCTTTAACCAAATGAACTTTAACCGGCGCATCTTTCTTTAAAGCCATTGATCCGGTGGTTAATACCGTGTCGCCAGCTTTTAATCCTGATGTAATCACAATGTTTTCATCCGTACGCGTACCTGCTTCTACTTTAACTTCCTGTGCCTTGCCATCTTTCTGGATATACACGATCTTACCTTTCAAAACCGGTACAACGGCCTCGTTAGGAATCAGGATAGCATTTTGAAGGGTGTTTAAGGCCAGTTTAATTTTAGCAAAGGAGCCTGGTAACAAGGCATTATCAGCATTTGGCGCCAATGCCCTGATTTGTAAGGTTCTCGTAGCGGCATTAATTCCCGGTTCTATCGCATAAACTTTTCCTTTGTTTTCTTTTGAAGAGCCATCGGTTGTAAATACGATTTCTGAATTCACTTTAATCTGTCCTGCATATTTCTCCGGAACAGAGAAAGTAACTTTAACCGGATTGGTACTCACCAGGTTGGCAATTACCATAGTGGGGGTTAAATAAGTACCGGTAGAAATGTTGCGTAAGCCTATACGCCCTGTAAAAGGTGCGCGGATTATGGTTTTGGCCAGTTGTGCCCTAACTAATTGTGCCTGTGCCTGCAATGATTTTAAATCGGCCAGGGCAGTATCATATTCTTCCTGACTGATTGCTCCTTTTGCCAGCAATTGTTTTGCCCGGTTCTCATTGGTGCCGGATAGTTTTTGTTTGGTAAGCGCATCCTGCAATTGCGCTTGTATGTCTCTATCGTTTACTTTTACCAGCACACTTCCTTTTGATACCATAGTGCCTTCCTGAAAATAAATTCCGGTAACCAGGCCTGATACTTCACTTTTAAGTACTACCGATTCGTTTGCATCAATAGCACCGGTTATTTCCAGGTCATTGTCAAAAGATACCGGTTTTACTATAATTCCATCCACTACCAACGGAGCTGATGTGCCGCCTTTACCATTGCCTTTGCCAGCTCCGGCAGATGCACCCCCTTTCCCCTCCAGTTTTTTATTTGCATTAATTCTGTAATATACCAGATAAGCCAGGCCTATAGCTAAAACAGCATAGATAATATACCTTTTCTTCATTGTTATGATTTGTGTAGTGCGTATTCCAACATTAAAATGAGGTTAATGTTTTAGCATTAGAGCGTAAAAATATTCAAATAGTTTAGTCCTAATTTTGTTGTATTAAGGATGTTACCATCTCAGTCCGAAGTCTGTAGTCGGAAAGTCCAGGATTTGAGTGCAAAATAATCGTTCATCCTAAATCGTTATCCTTCAGAAATCAGGCAATTAATGCCTGATGCCATGTGGTGCCGAAGCGCCCGGAGTTTTTCACAAATTGCCAAACACCAGACGCAAGTTGAACAAAAGCAACTATTTTACACTACATTTAGCTATTCTATATTAAAACCTCACCAATAAATTTAAATTTGCAGCAAAACAAGTGAATATGTTTAATAAAAAATCAATTTTAAGTTTAGTTTTACTACTAACATGTATTATGGCAGCGAAGGCGCAGGTAAAAATAGGCTTTGAGGTATCTTTTAAAGAACCGCAAGCGCATTATGCAGAGGTACAGATGAATATTTCTGGATTGACCAAAGATTATGTAGATGTAAAAATGCCTGTCTGGACTCCAGGTTCTTATTTAGTTCGCGAGTTTGAAAAAAGTGTGGAAGAATTTAACGCCACTGCAGCAGGTAAGGCTGTAAAAGTTGAAAAGGTAAGGAAGAATACCTGGAGAATTTTCTCGGCGAAGGCCGCTAAAATCCAGATTAACTACCGTGTTTATGCATTTGAAATTTCGGTGCGGACACCATTTATCGATGAATCTCATGCTTTCTTATCGCCAACAGGGATTTTTATGCACCCTGATGGCATGATCAAATCGCCGAGTACAGTAAAAATTATTCCTTTTAATACCTGGAGTAAGGTTTCTACCGGCTTAACACCTGTTGCAGGTGAGCAGTTTACCTACATGGCCAACGATTTTGATATTCTTTATGATAGCCCTATTGAAGTGGGCAATCAGGATACCTTTGAATTTACAGCAGCAGGTGTTCGCCATGAAGTGGCCATGTATGGTGGCGGTAATTACGATAAAGAGAAGCTAAAAGTTGATATGGCCAAAATTGTAGAGAAAGAAACTGCCGTTTATGGCGAAAACCCTAATAAATATTACCTTTTTATTGTTCATAATTTTTTAAGAGGAGGCGGTGGTCTGGAACACTTAAATTCCACTACTTTGGGTGCTACAAGAAATGCTTATAACACAGCCGAAGGTTATAAAGGCTTTCTAAGTTTGGTTGCACATGAGTATCATCATTTGTGGAATGTGAAACGTTTGCGCCCTATTGCATTAGGCCCATTCGATTACGATAACGAAAATTACACCACCAACCTCTGGGTGGCCGAAGGTTTTACCTCTTATTATGAAAATAAATATCTGCACCGCGCCGGTTTTACTGATGTGGACGAATTTCTGAAAGATTTAGCAGGTGGCGTAGGTACGGTTTTAAATACTCCGGGTGCCAAATACCAGTCGGCAGCTTCGTCTAGCTACGACGCCTGGATTATCGGCTACCGCCCAAATGAAAACTCAAAAAATAATTCCATCTCCTATTACAATAAGGGCGAAGTGATTGGTGTGCTAATGGATCTCGAAATTATTAATGCTACCAAAGGTGCCAAAAGCCTTGATGATGTAATGAAAGCCATGTACCTGCAATGTAAAACTTTAAAACGCGGTTATACCGATGCCGAGTTTAAAGCTATGGTGGAAAAAATATCCGGAATCAGTTTTACCAATTTCTGGGCAAAATATGTAAACGGGGTTGATGATGTAGAATATGAGAAGTATTTCGGATATGCAGGTGTAGATGTTTCTGCAGAGAATGCAACTCCTGGTAAACCGGTAACCGGTGCTACCGGACAATTGACCAATGATGGTTTGATGATTACTTCAACGACAAGAAATTCTGCAGCCTGGATTAGCGGATTAAATGTAAACGATGTAGTGCTTACCTTAGATGATACCACGCTAAGTGAGGCATTAGCAACCGTTAGGTTAAAAAGCCCGATGATTTCTTTAGAGGTAATCCCATTGGTAGCTAAAAAGAATATCGGTGATGTGCTGAAACTGAAGGTTAGACGTGATGGATTGGAGAAAGAAATTTCTCTTACCCTGAAAGAAAATCCAAATGTACGCTTAAAAGCAACTATTAACGAAAATGCCACACCTGCTCAAAAAGCAGTGCTGAAAAAATGGACGGGCGTTTAAGTCGGGAGTCTTAAGTCCTCAGTCTTGAGTCTATTGGTTCAGGCAAAAAAAATCCCGTAAGATGAATTTCTTACGGGATTTTTACGTTAAATGCTTTGCTATATAAACGCCTAACGCCATGCGCTTAGCGCAAAACGCTTTACTTAGAAAGTAAACCTAACACCTAAACCAATATCACCACCATAAAAATCAGTATCAGGAGTAATTCTTAAAGTCGGAATCCAATCTAAAGATAGGTTGATTGGAGCACCTTTAAATTTATAATCTAATCCAAGAACACCGTTTGCACCTAAGTAAACATCACCATCAAATCCCTTAACCTTTACAGAACCTATACTGGCACCGCCTCCATAATACCAGTTTAATCCTGGAGCTCCACCAATTGGGTTATAAACCTCATAAAGACCGGTTAATTGTACCCAGCTTACACCTCTATTACTTCTAAAGTTTCCTATTAACTCTAACATGGCATTTTTGTTAAGGCCTGTCTTGAACGAAACACCATTGTAGTTACCAAAACGGCCACCAAGTGCATTTTTGTAGCTTTGTGCTTTTAAAGATGTTGTCGCAAGAGCGAACATTGCTGTACAACATAGAATGGTAAATAATTTTTTCATAATTAATATTTATAATGTTTTTCTAATTGTTATCAGCCTAGCAACTTTAATGCCGTTTATATTTCTTTGGTAAAAATTTTCATCAGATAAAAAACAATGCTTGCATAGTAATTTTGTAATCACTAAGTTTATTAAAATATTTTTAAGGGAAATTAAATACCGGATTTTACTTAATTTAAGGTATTCTTTTCATTTAAAAAGCATAACAGGTGGCAATCTTTATGTTTGATTTTTTAACTTAACCAAATAATATATAATTCATATGGCGGCAGAAATTAAACGGGTTTTTGATCTTTTAAAATACAGCCTCAAAAATCCTAAGCAGGAATTTATCAGTGGAAAAGTCAACGGAAAATGGATAAATTATAGTACAGTAGATTTTTGTAACGCGGTAGATAGCCTAAGCCGTGGATTAATTAGACAAGGTATTGGTAAAGGCGGTAGAGTCGCCGTGATGTCGCACAACCGGCCTGAATGGAATATTGCCGATTTTGCTGCCAACCAGATCGGGGCTTACCAGATTCCCTTGTATCCAACATTAGCAGAGCACGATATCCAATTTATCTTAAAAGACGCAGAAGTAACCATCATTTTTGTAGCCGACGAAGAGTTGTATAAAAAAGTTAAGCCATGCGCCGATGCTATAAATCCGGCTATTAAAATTTATAGCTTTAATGAAATTACAGCAACCGAAAACTGGGATACCTTAATTGAACTCGGTAAAGCAAGCACCGATATTGATCTGGAAGAATATCGGTCGAAAGTAGCGCCTGAGGATGTTTTAACCTTAATTTATACCTCTGGAACAACAGGCACGCCTAAAGGCGTAATGTTAACGCACAATAATTTAGTCGCAAATTTTGTAAACTCCGCTGTAGTGATGCCCGAAGGTGTAAAAAAAAGTTTAAGTTTTTTGCCCTTATCGCACATTTTCGAGCGGATGATCATTTATCTGTACCTGTTTAATTATACGGGAATTTATTATGCCGAAAGTATGGAAACTATTGTAGCCGATATTCAGCATGTAAAACCTAACGCATTTTCCACAGTTCCAAGGCTGCTTGAAAAAGTGTACGATAAGATCATGGAGAAAGGGAAAGCACTAACCGGGGTTAAAAAAGGAATTTTCTTCTGGTCGGTAGCTTTGGCTGAGAAATATACTACCAATGCAGGTGCCTGGTACAACTTCAAACTGGGGATTGCCCGTAAACTGGTTTTCAAAAAATGGAAAGAGGCTTTGGGAGGAGAGATTGTGGTGATCGTATCTGGCGGAGCAGCGCTAAATCCACGATTGGCAAGAATTTTCTGGGCAGCTGGTATGCCTGTTTTTGAAGGCTACGGACTAACTGAAACTTCACCAGTAATTACGGTCAACCATTTTGGAGGAACCATGTTCGGTACCGTTGGGGAAGTAATTAAAGGTGTGGAAGTCAAAATTGCGCCTGATGGTGAAGTATTAACCCGCGGACATCAGGTGATGAAAGGTTATTATAACCGGCCAGATCTTACACAGGAAGCAGTAGATCAGGAAGGGTGGTTTCATACCGGAGATATCGGTGAATTGGTTGATGGCCGTTTTCTAAGAATCACCGACCGTAAAAAAGAAATGTTTAAAACAGCGGGCGGAAAATATGTTGCCCCGCAAATGTTGGAGAATAAATATAAAGAATCTATTTTTATTGAACAGATTATGGTGTTGGGCGAAAATAGAAAATTCCCTTCCGCCCTGATCGTACCAAATTTCGAAACCTTGAAAACCTGGGCGGGCAGAAAGGGCATTATTTTTAACTCAAACGAAGAGATCATTAAAAACGAGCAGGTACTCAGTAAGTATAATGAGGTTATCGAAGCTGCTAATGTGGGTTTTGGTAAATGGGAACAGGTAAAAAGATTTGCACTCTTGCCTAAAGAATGGAGTATAGATGGTGGTGAACTTACCCCAAAATTAAGTCTGAAAAGAAAAGTGATTACAGAAAAAAATAATGAAGTAATCGAAAAAATATATAAAGATGCGGAAAACTATAAAGCCCCTCAATAATTTTAAAAAATCGTTAATATACTTATGTGTTGTGCTGTTATTGGCTGGTTGTGTAACCGGGCAATTGGGTAAAAACAACAGTGGCGAATATAAAAACGGTATGGTGGTTTCGGCCCATCCGGAAGCATCGCAGGTAGGTATTGATATTTTAAAAAAAGGTGGGAATGCGGTTGATGCTGCCGTGGCGGTTCAGTTTGCGCTGGCTGTGGTTTATCCTAATGCAGGAAATATCGGTGGCGGCGGTTTTATGGTATACCGGGGTGCAAACGGCGAGATAAATGCCTTGGATTTTAGAGAAAAAGCAGCTTCGGCAGCCAGTAGAGATATGTACCTGGATACTGCTGGTCATCCAGTTGTTGATAAAAGCCTTTATGGCCATTTAGCTGTGGGTGTACCCGGATCAGTAGATGGTATGGTAGAGGCACATCAAAAATATGGAAAGCTTTCCTGGGCGCAGGTATTACAGCCTGCAATAGACCTGGCAAAGCTTGGTTTTAAAATTACCAAACGGCAGGCTGGCGAACTGAATGCTTTGCACCGGAAGTTTATGGCATTTAATCCAAACGGGACGGCTTTCGTTAATTTAGAAAGTACCTGGCAGGAAAATGATGTGTTGGTGCAAAAGGAACTGGCCAATACTTTAAAGCTTATTCAGGAGAAAGGCAGGTCGGGCTTTTACGAAGGAGCCGTGGCCGATTCGCTTGTGGCCGAAATGCAACGCGGGAAAGGGCTGATTACCAAAGAAGATTTAAAAAATTACCATGCCATCTGGCGCAAACCTATAACCGGTAAATACAGGGACTACAAAATTATTACCATGCCACCTCCTTCAAGCGGAGGTATTGCCCTCATCCAGTTGCTTCAATCTGTAGAGCCTTATCCCTTAAAAAAATGGGGACATAATACCGATTCAACTGTGCAGGTAATCGTCGAAGCTGAGAGAAGGGTGTATGCCGATCGCGCAACGCACCTGGGCGATCCTGATTTTTATAACGTTCCTCAACAACAATTATTAAATGCGGCCTACAATAAAAACCGGATGGCAAACTTTAACTGGGCAGCTGCAACCCCAAGCAGTGCGGTTTTAGCTGGCGAATTAAAAGGAGCAGAACACGAAGAAACCACACACTTCTCTATCGTAGATCGCGATGGAAATGCCGTTTCCATCACCACCACTTTAAATGGTTCTTATGGGTCGTTAGTGGCCGTAAAAGGAGCAGGTTTTTTATTGAACAATGAAATGGACGACTTTTCTGTTAAACCCGGAGCACCCAATATGTATGGCTTAGTTGGTGGAGAAGCCAATGCCATAGCACCTAATAAAAGAATGCTAAGCTCCATGACCCCAAGCATTGTAGAAAAAGATGGGAAATTATTTATGGTGGTAGGTACACCTGGTGGCTCAACCATCATTACCTCTGTATTCCAAACCATCATCAATGTGATCGATTTTGATATGTCTATGCAGTCGGCCGTTGCAGCTAAAAAGTTTCATCACCAATGGTTGCCAGATGAGGTATATGTAGAAAAAGATGCCATGGATAGTTTATCAACCGAGAAATTAAAAGCAAAAGGTTATAAAATCTTGCAACGAGGTCCAATTGGCAGGGTTGATGCTATTTTAAGAACAAAATGGGGCAATTATCAGGGTGGAGCCGACCCCAGAGGGGATGATAAAGCTGTTGGCTGGTAGGTATCTGGATTACAGGAACATGATTGGCCCGAATTGCCTTTTATCTACTATCCTTAACATGTTACATAGATACCCTGCGGCAATTGCGTAGCGGTTTAGTTATATTGCGTGGGTCTATTCAAAATATCCCATATCGCCATGCGTAAACTATTTTTTCTGTTTTTCCTTCTAACAGTCGCCCTACAATTGCAGGCTCAAACCAATGAGGCCAGCCTGCTAGGTCCGCTGATTAATCAATATCACTCAGATGGGACGATGCTAAACCGTAAATATACGCTGAAGCAATCAGAAGAATACTTTAAGCGAATGGAACGCTTTTATGCTGAATGGCGTAAACAACTAAAATCATTGCCTTTTAACAAGCTAACTGTAAACGAAAGAGTAGATTATATTTTACTAAAACGTGATATCCGAGCTGATTCGGCCAGCTTGCAGCAAAGTTATTCCGAATTTAAAAGCAACATTTTTACTTTGCCTTTTGCCAAAACATTATTAGATTTTGAAGCAAAACGAAGAATTGGTACACAACAGGATGGTAAAGTTACCCGGCAACATTTCGAACAATTAAAAGCGGCCATTCAGAAAACCGCAAAAGCAGTAGAAAACAAAGATTTACCAGTTACATCGTTACAGGCATCGTGGGCGCAGCAAACGGTTAATCAATACCAGGCTGTATTTATGGAAGCCTATAAATTTTATGATGGTTACGAC
This sequence comes from uncultured Pedobacter sp., assembly GCF_913776295.1. Lineage (GTDB taxonomy): Bacteria > Bacteroidota > Bacteroidia > Sphingobacteriales > Sphingobacteriaceae > Pedobacter. Next base: position 22,240 of record NZ_CAJYOJ010000087.1, on the reverse strand, counting down.
CCTCGGTTTACCGAAGCTACCAAAGCAGTTTATCCAGATGTAGTTGATGCGATGAAGGATTATGCTGATGTGCTGGGTAGAATAGCTAAACCTTCCAAAATCAAAGACGATGGAAGTGGCATTATTGGTCATCCGATCGGAAGAACAGCCTTGCTGAGTAATTTGAAAGATGAAATGATTGCTTATACGCCTGAACAGATTGAGGCAATTGCCATGCGGGAATTTGCCTGGTGCGACGTGGAAATGCTTAAGGCCTCGCAGGAAATGGGATTTGGTAACGATTGGAAAAAAGCATTGGAAAAGGTTAAAACCGATTATCCTGAATTGGGGAAACAGCCTGAGCTGGTTTATCAACTGGCTAATGAAGCCATAGATTTTGTAGAGAAAAATAAACTCATCGCTATTCCTGCCCTGGCCAAAGAAGGCTGGCGCATGCGTATGTTAAGTCCAAGCGAACAGTTGTATGCACCGTTTTTTTTGGGCGGCGAATCGGTACTGATTGCTTATCCAACGGCAGATATGAGTGAAGAAGCTAAAATGATGACCCTTCGTGGCAACAACCGGCATTTTTCCAGAGCGGTAGTTTTTCACGAGCTTATTCCCGGACACAACCTTCAATATTTTATGCAAAGCCGTTACAAACCATACCGCAGAGTATTTGGTACGCCTTTCTGGACAGAAGGCTGGTCGCTGTACTGGGAGATGTTACTGTGGGACAAGAATTTTGCAAAATCTCCTGAAGATAAAATAGGAATGCTATTCTGGCGCATGCACCGTTGTGCGCGTATCATTTTTTCGATGAATTATCACTTGGGTAAATGGACGCCTCAGCAGTGTATCGATTTTTTGGTAGATCGTGTAGGTTTTGAGCCCGCTAATGCAGCGGCAGAAGTACGCAGATCGTTTACCGGTGGGTACGGGCCATTGTATCAAATTGGGTACATGTTAGGTGGATTACAGTTTAGGGCATTACACAAAGAACTGGTACAAAGTGGTAAAATGACCAATATCGACTTTCATAACAGCATCCTCCATGAAAATAATATGCCTGTAGAAATGGTAAGGGCCTTATTAACCCGGCAGCAATTACCCGAAAATTTTAGCACCCGCTGGAAGTTTGCCGGTGATATTAAATAGTGGGGTGATAATATAATATGCTAAGCATAAGTAGATTAGAGGCTGTAAATAGAAATGTTTGGATATGCTGTTGAAAAGTTGATAAGTATTTTTACGTGTGTGTATTTTTGGTATGGCTATTGTAAAGGTTGAGAAACGCTATTCAACGTTAAACAGAAAATTATGAAACTACAATTATCTAAAGCCCTACCAGTTGCACTTGCTGGTTTATTAATCGGGTCGGTTGCTTCAGCTCAGGAAAGTCCGGCAACTTCAACTACAATGTTAAGAACATGGTCTATTGGTGTAAACGCTGGTGTACTTACGCCACTGTCACCATTAGGCGGAAAAAATGATTTCAGTAATAACAAATCGAGTTTAGGTTATGGCCTTTACATCAAAAAACAGTTTACACCTTATTTCTCTCTTCGTTTAGACGGAGTTCGCGGTAAATTAAAAGGTGATAATACCGAGCCTTATGAAAGCGGTGCGGTAAACAACTCTCCGGTAAGATCTTTCGATACAGACTTATCTTATTCAGGAAGTTTAAATGCTGTAGTGAACATGTTCAATATCGACATGTTTAAAAAAGAAAATACTTTACAGCTTTACGCATCGGCCGGAGCGGGTATTGCAGCTTACAAACCAACCATTACTACTGCAGCAGGGACTTCAGTATTTGGTGGTGGCGATAACATCCACGAATTGATCATCCCGGTGGGGTTAGGTGCGAAATTTAAAATTTCTGACGCGGTTAATTTTGATTTAGGTTGGACAATCAATTTTGTTGATGGCGATAACTTAGACGGTTATTACAGAAATGGAAATGATAAATACAACTATGCTTACGCTGGTTTAGAGTTCGCTTTGGGTAGCGGAAAACAATTGGCTTTCCACAACCCGGTAGCCTTAACCTATGATGAAGCCCTGAAAGCAAAACAAACCGCAGAAGGTTTGAGATCTGAATTAAATGCCCAAAAAGCTGATAACGCAAAATTACGTTCAGAATTGAATGATGTGTTAAAAGATACAGATGGTGATGGTGTTGCAGATAAATTAGATAAATGCCCTGATACTCCAGCAGGTACAGTTGTTGACGGTGCTGGTTGTCCGTTAAAAACACCGGAAAAGGTTGTAGAAAAGGTAATCGTAACAGAAGAAGATCGTAAAGTTGTTAACGAAGCGATCAAAAATTTAGAGTTCGATTTAGGTAAAGCCACCATCCGTTCTAAATCTTATGCTTCATTAAACAGAGTTGCAGCGTTATTGATCCAGAAAAACTTTAGCTTAAAATTAGCTGGTCACACCGATAATACAGGTTCAAAAGAGTTAAACTTACGTTTATCAAAAGAAAGAGCAGAATCTGTTAAAGCTTATCTGGTATCACAAGGTGCCAATGCATCACGTATCGAAGCTACAGGTTACGGTATGGGTCAACCAATTGCTTCTAATAAAACAGCAGCCGGTCGTCAACAAAACCGTCGTGTAGAGTTCACACTTTATTAGTCTGTTTTAATCATATTAATAAGAAGTCCCGATGAAAATCGGGACTTTTTGGTTTTGTAGGTTTTCGAGAAATTTTTATTTAAAGCGAAACTCATTTCTAGAAATGATAATACGCCAAGATTCGTCATTGCGAAGAAGGCTTTTTCATCCGATGAAGCAATCTTACAACGATCGCTATATTGCGTGCACTTTAAGTTTGCTTCGTGTTTCGAATTATCGTCATTTCGAGCGGAGTGCAACGAAGTCGAGAAATCTATTTTGAGGTAGATCCCTCCCCGCCTGTACGGGCAGGCGCTCCACTGCGTTTCGGTCGAGATGACGATTTTTTTATTTAAGTAATACAATCACCTTTTTAATCTCACTCAAATCATTCATCTCAAAATTTGGCGATTGCGGGTAAAAGCGTTGATAAATAATTTTATCATCCTTGCTATCATACACGCTTATTATTTTATCGTTAGACCGTTGCGTGTAAACTACATATTTTACAGCAGCGGTTTTATCCAGAATTAAGCTATCCAGCGTTTGATACGATACGAATTCGAGTTTGTAGTTATAAGGCTCGGCAATAGTACCTGAAGGGGGTAACAGTGTTAATCTCGAAGAAAAAACTTCCTTAATGTATTCAGGTACATAAAGTGTTTCCTTTTGCAGCTCCGGTAAGCGCACTTTATTGTAAAATTGGTAATCTATATTACAGTTTTCATTGGCGAGCAATCCGTCATTAATTTGTTTTAAATAACCCGTTAAAAAGCCTGGCGACCAATTAAAGAAACTGGCTTTATTATAAAAATAAGATAAAATATTGTTTTTTATACGTCTTTTGGTGCCATACTGCTGATCTCGCGTTTCAACCAGAAGATTGGTGTTCGGATCAGCAAAAAGCGTTACTGCCGCTAATAAGCTTTCTTCTTTAACCTTAGGTTTTTTAGACTGGCTAAGCAACTTCAATGCATAAATAATATTTGTATTGCTGGTGCTGTCTGACTTCTCAGTGTAGGCATCAAAATAAAAAATAGAATAATTGGCAAGCGTATCATAACGTGCCAACTCCTCAGGTTTAATAATTTTATAGGGTGTAATCGTCCAGTTTTTTTTGATGGCCTGATCAAATTTTTCCAGCTCGGCATAATCAGTATACTGTAAGGTAAACAAGGTGGTGGTGTTTCGGAAAACCTTTGCTTTCTGGCTGTTGAAAAGGGATTTTCCGAAATAGGCAACCTGGCTTTGGCCAATGGCTGCCCATAAAATAAAAAAACTAAACAATAGTATTTGTTTTCTTTTAAACATATTCTGCGTTTTCATTTGGTGTATGGCTATGATAAGAAAAATTTGACAAATATTTTGAATTTTTCTATTGCATTAACAAAATACATTCATTAGCTTTGTTATGCAAGCATAATAAATTAGTGAAAATGAAACAACAACAAACCATAGATTACCATGTTAAGTTTGCCTGGCAAAATATGTTTAATAAGTACAACCAAATGGCATCCGGTTTTGGGATTACCCAGGCCATTGGTTACATGCTTATTAATATAGATGATGTGGAGGGGACTGCGGTTTCAAATTTAGCTGGCTTGCTTGGGGTTAAGGCTACCAGTTTATCGCGCATGTTAAATAACATGGAAGAGGCTAACCTTATTTTCCGGGAAACATCAGTAGGTGATAAACGCTCGGTAAAGGTTTTTCTGACTGATTTTGGTAAAGAGAAAAAACAGTTGGCAAAGGGAGTTGTCCGAAAATTTAATGAATATCTCGATGAACATTTCTCAAAAAAGGAAAAAGAGACTTTCATTAACCTGCTGATCAAATTAAATGATATTACAGTAGCCTATACTGTAGATTAATAAATATAGTAATCAAACCTGTCTGGTAAATTCATAACATGTTTCTATCAGGCTAACGAAAAGCAAATAGTAATGAAACGAAGCATTAATAAAGTTGCTGTTTTAGGTTCGGGTATTATGGGTTCGCGTATTGCATGCCATTTCGCCAATATAGGAGTTGAGGTATTGTTATTGGATATCGCCCCAAAAGAGCTCAGCCCTGAGGAACAGTCGAAAGGATTAGCATTAGATAACCCGGCTGTAAAAAACCGGATTGTAAATACAGCTCTGCAAACGGCGGTAAAAACAAATCCATCGCCAATTTACACTAAAAAAGCATTAAATAAGATCAAAACCGGGAACTTCGATGATGATATGCCGAAAATTGCCGGTTATGATTGGGTGATTGAAGTTGTAGTTGAAAATCTTGATATCAAGAAAAAAGTCTTCGAGCAGGTAGCGCAATTCCGCAAACCAGGCACTTTAATCACCTCCAATACTTCTGGTATTCCTATCCATTTAATGGCTGAAGGAAGAAGTGAAGATTTTAAATCGCATTTCTGTGGTACACACTTCTTCAATCCACCACGTTATTTAAAATTACTGGAAATTATCCCTACGCCATATACACAGCCAGAAATAGTTGATTTCCTGATGCAGTATGGTGATAAATTTTTAGGGAAAACAACCGTCTTGTGTAAAGATACCCCGGCATTTATTGCCAACAGGGTAGGCGTTTATTCGATTATGGCGCTCCTGCATTTAGTCGAAAAACTCGATTTAACGGTAGAAGAGGTTGATAAATTTACAGGGCCGGCATTGGGCAGACCTAAATCAGCTACCTTCCGTACGTCTGACGTGGTAGGTCTGGATACCATGATCAAGGTGGCTAAAGGACTTTACGATAACTGCCCTGATGATAAAGCACACGATTTGTTCAAACTTCCGGCATACGTGCAAAAAATGGAAGAAAATAAGTGGCTTGGGGATAAAACCAAACAGGGCTTCTATAAAAAGACCAAAACTGCTGATGGCAAAACTGAAATTCTTGCACTTGACTTAAAAACATTAGAATATAAGCCCCAGCAAAAGGTTAAGTCAACGACTTTGGAAATGACCAAGCCGGTAGAAAACCTTCGTGAGCGAATGAAGATTTTTGCCAAAGGAAAAGATAAGGCAGGCGAATTGTTCCGACATTCTTCATTTGGTTTATTTGAATATGTATCAGACAGGATTCCAGAAATTTCTGATGAACTGTACCGTATTGATGATGCAATGCGGGCAGGTTTTGGCTGGGAACTTGGTCCTTTCGAATTGTGGGATGCCGTTGGCGTAAAAGAAGGTCTGGACGGAATGGAGCAATATGGCCATAAAGCTGCGGTCTGGGTACAGGAGATGCTGGATGCCGGACATACTTCGTTCTACAAGGTGGAGAATGGTATTAAGAAATATTACGACATCCCTTCCAAAAGTTATAAAGCTTTACCTGGAACAGATGAGTTTATCATCCTGGATAACCTTCGCGAAAATAAAACCATTTGGAAAAACTCAGGTGTCTCCATTATTGATCTGGGCGATGGCATTCTGAATGTAGAATTCCATACCAAAATGAATACCATCGGCGGTGACGTGATTTCGGGAATTAACAAGGCTATTGATCTCGCAGAAAAGGATTACCGTGGTTTGGTTATCGGTAATGACGGAGCAAATTTCTCAGCTGGTGCAAACGTAGGGATGATTTTTATGATGGCGGTAGAGCAGGAATGGGACGAATTAAACATGGCGATCAAAATGTTCCAGAATACGTCTATGCGCATCCGTTATTCATCAATTCCGGTTGTGGTAGCCCCACATAATTTAACCTTGGGTGGTGGTTGCGAATTCAGTTTACATGCCGATCATGTTCAGCTTTCTGCGGAAACCTATATGGGGCTGGTTGAGTTTGGAGTAGGGGTAATTCCTGGTGGCGGTGGTACCAAAGAGTTTGCTTTACGTGCTTCGGATGAGTTTAAAGATGATCAGATTGTGCAGAATGCACTAAAAGATCGTTTCTTAACGATTGGGATGGCCAAAGTTTCTACCTCCGGTTATGAAGCTTATGAACTGGGCTATCTCCAAAAAGATAAATTCTCGATCTCCATGAACCGCAACCGTTTACTGGCCGATGCAAAAGCGAAGGCGATTGAACTAGCTGATGCTGGCTATACAAAGCCGGTACAACGAAACGATATTAAAGTTTTAGGAAAGCAAGGATTGGGAATTGTTTATGCCGGTGCAAATAGTATGTATGCCGGGCATTTCATTTCCGAACATGATAAAAAAATCTCTGAAAAATTAGGCTACGTCATGTGTGGGGGCGATTTATCTGCGCCAACAGAGGTAACCGAACAATACTTATTGGATCTGGAAAGAGAAGCGTTTTTATCCCTTGCAGGTGAGCGGAAGTCGTTAGAGCGGATTCAGAGCATCATTACAAAAGGTAAACCGTTGAGGAATTAGATGTGAGATAGGAGAGGTTAGATTTGAGACAGGTTGCAACCGTTCACAGCAATTTGCAATTAAGATTATAGAACATGAATAATTTAAAAGAGTTAAAAATTTGGAATAAGGCTATTGATTTAGCAGTTGATGTTTACAAAGCTACATCGACTTTTCCAACTGATGAGCGCTTTGGTTTAATCAGTCAATCTCGAAGGGCGGCTATCTCAATTCCATCTAACATTGCCGAAGGTGCCGGAAGAAATTCAGTCAAAGAATTTAATAATTTTTTAGGCATAGCCAACGGTTCTTCTTACGAATTGCGAACTCAATTGGTAATTGCTAATAAACTTGCAATCCTTGAATCTGAAATTTTAGATCCTGCAATTGCCCAAATAGACGAATTACAAAAAATGACTTACGGTTTTCAGCAAATGCTGGAGAAGAAAATTAATAAAAAGACATGAGATCTGAGACACTAGATTTTAGAAGATACCTGTCTCAAATCTAATGTCTCACATCTAGTATCACAAAAAATAATAATCGATTTGGGTTATTGGTTTGGGCAGGTCTCAAATCTAATATCTCAAGTCTCAAATCTAAAAGAATGGAAGCATATATTATAGCCGGATATCGTACAGCAGTGGGTAAAGCACCCCGTGGCGTATTCCGTTTTACAAGAGCTGATGATTTAGCCGCAGAAGTAATCAGGGCTTTGGTAGCATCAGTTCCAAATTTAGATAAAGAACAAATTGATGATGTAATGGTGGGTAATGCTACCCCGGAGGCTGAACAAGGGCTAAATATTGGCCGTATGATTTCGCTAATGGGCCTGGATACTGATAAGGTACCGGGTGTTACGGTAAACCGGTATTGTGCATCAGGTTTAGATACCATTGCTACTGCAGTTGCCAAAATCAAAGCAGGTATGGCCGATTGTATCATCGCTGGTGGTGTAGAGGTAATGAGCGGCATGCCTTTTGGTGGCTGGAAACTGGTGCCGAATGCAGAGGTGGCAAAAAACAATCCGGATTGGTATTGGGGCATGGGCTTAACGGCTGAAGCCGTAGCCAAAGAATATAATGTGAGCCGTGAAGATCAGGATGCCTTTTCTTTAAAATCTCATGAAAAAGCAATTCATGCCATAAAAAACGGTCATCTGAAAGATGGAATCCTGCCGATAACGGTAAATGAAAACTATCTGGATGATAACCTGAAAAAGAAAACGCGTTCTTATGTGGTTGATACCGATGAAGGACCACGGGCAGATACCACGCTGGAAAAGTTGGCGAAACTGAAACCTGTATTCGATGCAGTTGGAAGTGTAACGGCAGGTAATTCATCGCAAACATCAGACGGAGCTGCATTTGTGTTGGTGGTGTCTGAAAAGAAAATGAAAGAATTAAATGCCGAACCGATTGCCAGGTTGGTCAGTTACGGCATTGCAGGCGTTCCACCACGTATTATGGGCATTGGTCCGATTGAGGCGATCCCAAAAGCATTAAAACAAGCCGGCTTGAAAAAAGAAGATATCGATTTGATCGAACTGAATGAAGCCTTTGCATCGCAATCGTTGGCGGTAATCAGAACATTGGATTTAAATCCTGATGTGATTAATGTAAATGGTGGTGCAATTGCTTTGGGCCATCCACTGGGTTGTACCGGGGCAAAACTGACCGTACAGATCATGAACGAACTGAAAAGACAGAACAAAAAATACGGAATGGTAACCATGTGCGTAGGAACAGGGCAAGGTGCTGCAGGGATTTTTGAACTTTTATAGACGTGAGAAGCTAGATATGAGATTTGAGATAATGCGATTCTATCAAAAACTCAAATCTCACATCTAATGTCTCAAAACTCATACAAAATGATTTGAGTTTGAATTTGGGCAGGTCTCAAATCTCAAATCTCATTTCTCAAATCTCATAACAATGGAAACAACTGAAAAAAAGACAATTAAGGGTGGTGAATTTTTAATCAAGGATACCACTTATCAGGAAGTATTTATCCCTGAAGAATTTGACGAAGAGCAGCAGATGATTGCACAAACTTGTCGCGATTTTCTGGCGGCCGAGGTTTATCCTAATTTAGAAAAAATCGATAAGCAGGAAGATCCCGAACTGATGCCGACACTGTTAACTAAGGCTGGCGAACTGGGCATTCTAGGTGTTTCCGTACCGGAAGAATATGGCGGTTTTGGCAAAAATTTCAATACGTCCATGTTGGTTGCAGATGTGGTAGGTGCAGGCCACTCGTTTGCCGTTGCACTTTCTGCTCATACCGGAATCGGGACATTACCGATTTTATATTATGGTAACGAAGAGCAAAAAGCGAAGTACATTCCTAAACTCGGTTCAGGCGAATGGAAAGCTGCTTATTGCTTAACCGAACCAAACTCGGGTTCTGATGCAAACTCCGGAAAAACCAAAGCTAAATTGAGTGATGACGGGAAGCACTATATCATCAATGGTCAGAAAATGTGGATAACCAATGGTGGTTTTGCCGATATTTTTATCGTTTTTGCAAAAATTGATGATGATAAGAACTTAACTGCGTTTATTGTGGAGAAAGGTTTTGGGGGCATTACGATGAATCCCGAAGAGCACAAAATGGGTATCAAGGGTTCATCAACACGTCAGGTTTTCTTTAACGATTGCCCGGTGCCTGTTGAGAATATGTTAAGCGAACGTGAAAACGGTTTTAAAATCGCAGTAAATATTTTAAACATTGGCCGCATCAAATTATCAGCAGCGGCGATAGGAGCATCAAAGGCAACTTTAAATACAGCCATCAATTATTCGAACGAGCGGATCCAGTTTGGTCGTCCGATTTCGAAATACGGCGCTATCCGTTTTAAAATTGCAGAAATTGCATCGAAGCTTTATGCAGTTGATGCCGCAAACTATCGTGCAGGACAAAATATTGATGATACTTACGATCAATTGGTGGCTGGTGGAATGGAATCTGGCAAAGCCAGGTTAAAGTCTGTAGAGCAATTTGCGGTGGAATGTGCCATATTAAAAGTGTGGGGCTCTGAAGCCTTAGATTACACGGTAGACGAAGGTGTGCAGATTTATGGTGGTATGGGTTTTAGTGCCGATGCGCCTATGGACAGGGCCTACCGCGATGCTCGTATCAACCGGATTTTTGAAGGTACAAACGAAATTAACCGATTGTTAACGGTTGATATGATGCTGAAACGTGCCATGAAAGGTGAGCTGGATTTAATGACCCCTGCTACAGCAGTTGCCGCCGAGCTGATGAGTATACCTGATTTTGGTGAAGAGGATACTACCCTATTTGCGGCAGAGAAAAAAGTACTTTCCAATCTGAAAAAAGCAACATTAATGGTGGCTGGTGCTGCGGTTCAAAAATTAATGATGACCTTGAGCAAAGAACAGGAAATTTTAATGAACATTGCTGATATGGCCAGTTATGTTTATGTGCTTGAGTCGGCTTTACTGAGGACAGAGAAATTAGTGCATACACGTGGTGAAGAAGCATGTGCAGGCCAGCTGGATTTATTGCGGATTTACATGGTAGAAGCTGTAGACGGTATAGCTAAAGCAGGTAAAGAAGCACTTTGGGCTTTTGCAGAGGGTGATGAACTGCGTATGATGCAGGTAGGCTTACGCCGCTTTACAAAAGTAGAACCGTTTAATGTGAAAGACGCCCGTCAAAGAGTTGCACAACAATTGATCGAAGCAAATAAATATATTTTTTAAGGCAGGTTTAGGGTATAGGGCTTAAGGTTTAGGGTTTGGGTGCATTAACTCAAACGCTAAACCTTTTATTATTTTGCAGCGATCCATAATATGCTTTGGCAAGAAACATCTATTCTGTTTGGGTGCAAATACCTATCCCAACATTTTCACAGACTCCAAAAAAATCGTCATTGCGAGGAAGTACGACGAAGCAATCTATCATGCTAATTAATGATCCTTTCTTAAAGATTGCCAGCCTGTTGCCGGCAGGCTTCGTCGGCTAAAGAAGCCTCCTCGCAATGACGATCTCTCTATTAGAATGTCTCTTTCGTAAAAATGAAGCTTAAAAGAAAACAAAAACATAAAAATAGCTTTATGCTATTAAAATCATATTTTCGCGCATGATTAAATTTAGATTCCTTACCATACTTTTTTTAAGTGTAGCTGTTATTTCATCTTGTAAAAAAGACGAGGACCCCGAAAAACAGATCACAGATTTTATTAAAAAAAATAATATCAATGCCGTTCGGGATAACTCAGGTTTATATTACCAGATCATTAAACCTGGATCGGGTTCATTTACTTATCCAAGCAATACCAAAATTACCATCAAATATGAAGGAAGGTTGTTAAATGGAAATGTATTTGATAATGGAGGTGGCAAAGAACAAACCTTTAACCTTGCAGAACTGATTCAAGGCTGGCGCATCGGTATTCCTAAAATCCAGAAAGGCGGCGAAATCAGGCTAATTGTGCCACCGGCTTTAGGTTATGGTAGTAGTTCTGTAGGTTCCATTCCTGGAAATTCTGTGTTGGATTTTAATATTCAGCTTTTAAACGTCCAATAGGCATAAAGCCTAAAGTATAAAACTGTTTTATATATTTTCACATTAAGGCTGGTTCTCTAAACGCTTTAAAATTGTTAAAATAGGTTAAAAATTGTTGCAACCACATTAAAAGCTTATTTTTGCGGATAATGGTTAAGTTTAAATATTTTTTACTAGTGATCTGCCTGGCAGGGTGCTTAGCAGCCTGTAAGAAAAATGTGCCGATTGATGATACCTACGACCCTACTCCACAATTTAAAGCAGATACGACCGCTATAGCTGCTTTTGTGAAAGCAAATAATATTTCGGGAACAAAAGATGCGAGCGGTATTTTCTATCAGATTATCGCTCCAGGATCAGGAAGCGTAAGTTATTTAACTTCTACAGTGATCTCTGCAGATTATGAAGGGAGATTGTTAAACGGTACTATTTTCGACAGTACCAAAGGAAACCCAGCCACCTTTAAACTCGGAAATGTTATTTTAGGATGGCAATTTGGGATTCAAAAAATACAAAAGGGCGGAAAGATCCGGTTAATTATTCCATCATATTATGCTTATGGAACTCGTGCATCAGGTTCAGTTCCTGCTAATTCAGTACTCGATTTTACGATAACACTTACAGACGTACAACAATAAATGAACAAATTTACTAAACTTGGCCTATTCGGAATTTTACTGGCTACTATCATTTTCAGCTCGTGTAAAAAAGAGTATGAGTCTATTCAAAGTATAGATGATGCAGCTATTCAAACATATTTGAAGCAGAATAATCTTAGCTTCACTAAGGATCAAACAAAGGGATATTATTATAAAATTACAGCACAGGGTACGGGCAGTGCCGTTGCAAATCAAGATTCGGTCTATTATTCTTACACATTTAAAACATTATCTGGGCAAGTTTTTTTTCAATCTAAAGATTTAATGATACCAGGTAATTATTTAGGCTATACAGATAGGTTTACTTTTAATCAACAACAATTTCTTTTAACTCCAGTCAGAGAAGTACTATCGAAATTAAATAGAGGAGGGAAAGCCACGTTGATTATACCTTCGTATATGGCTTTTGGTAAAAATGGGCTGAGTGCTCTTAACATTGCTTCAAATGAGAATATTATTGTTGATTTAGGTTTATATGTTGAATCCAAGAGACATGAAATTGACGAATTAGAAATTAATAAGTTAATCGCCAATAATAATTTAACAGTAACTAAGGATCCGTCAAGGGCACGGTACTCAATTATTACACCCGGTACGGGAACTGATGCTATTAATTTAAATTCTACAATAGTTGCAAATTATACGTTAAGAACTTTAGATGGTGTTATCGTACCCCAACCCGCTCAAATAACGGATGTTTTAAGTAATTTATTTAAAGGTTGGCAGTTAATCATACCAGGAAAAGTAACCGCTGGCGGTAAGCTTCGCCTCATATTACCTTCTGACTTGGCTAATGGAATGCCTTTAGACTTTGATATTGAAATTGTAAAGGTTACGAATTAGATAAAGCCTCTTTAAAAACTTTTAAAACCCTTTCCCTTGCAAAAGTATGCTCAACTATTGGTTGGGCATACTTTTTTGTACCAAATTCTGGTACCCATTTTTTAATATATTCCAGTTTGGGGTCAAATCTTTTGGTCTGCAGTTCAGGGTTGAAAACCCTGAAATAAGGTGCGGCGTCGTTTCCAGATCCTGCGGCCCATTGCCAGCCGCCAACATTACTCGCCATTTCGTAATCCAATAATTTCTCGGCAAAGTAGGCTTCTCCCCAGCGCCAGTCAATCAGTAAATGTTTGCTCAAAAAACTGCCCACAATCATTCGTACGCGATTGTGCATCCAGCCAGTTTGGTTCAGCTGGCGCATGCCTGCATCAACAATCGGATAGCCGGTATTGCCCTCACGCCAGGCCTTAAACTCTTTTTCATTGTTGTGCCATTTAATTTTATCGTATTGTTTTTTAAACGAATCGAAAGCAGCGTAAGGGAAATGCCAAAGTATCGTCATGTAAAATTCCCGCCAGGCCAGTTCCGAAAGCCAGACATTCGATTTTGCGTCTAATGCGTCTCTAACAGCTTTGCGGATGCTCAAGGTTCCAAAACGCAAATGCAAACCAATATGTGTGGTGCCATCAAGCGCAGGGAAATCGCGTTCTTTTGCATAATCATCAAGCTTGTTTTTGTAATTTATTTTCGGAAAATCCAGCTTGCTCTTTTCAAAGCCCATTTCTTTTAAACCCGGGCTATGCAGATGCCTGGTTTTTAGCAGGTTTTTAAAATACTTTTTGGTTGGATAAGGCTTCACATAAAAATCGTTCAGTTTGGCATGCCACTGTTTATAAAAAGGGGTAAAAACGGTATAAGGTGTTTTGTCTGCTTTTAAGATTTCATCTTTTTCAAAAATAACCTGGTCTTTATAGGTTTTAAACACAATTTCTTCGCTGGTTAAAAACTCTGCCATATTATCATCACGCTCGCGGGCATAGGGTTCATAATCATGATTAGTGTACACTTCTTTAACCTGGTACTCCTTTAAAATTTCGGGCCAAACTTTCTCAGGTGTGCCATATTTTACCAGCAAATCCGATCTTTGCTGCTGAAGTTCTTTTTTCAATGATTCAATAGTTTGATAGATGAAGGTTACGCGTGCATCATCTTTTGATAGTTTTTTCAGTATATTTTGATCAAAAATAAAAAGTGGCAAAACCGGATAGTCGCTTTTCAGGGCGTGATATAAGGCAGCATTATCTGCTAAACGTAAATCGCGGCGGAACCAAAAAATGGATATTGGAGTCATTTATTATAGGCTATTATTAGAATCTGGATGTTTAAGCGTTTAGAGATGGGCGTTTAGCGTATTAACGGATTAACCAATATTATAGTTTTCAATTGGCGGTTTACAGTTAACAATTAATCAATTTGAACAGTCATAGTCAACTAACCTAATTGTACAATGCGTTCAAGGCATCATCCAAATGTGTAAATTTAAATTTAAAACCTGCATCCAAAATCTTTTGTGCCGAGGTATTATTGCTCATTAAAACGGCATCTACACGTTCACCCAATAATAGTTCCAATGCCTTTATAGGTACTTTAATGGGCCAGAATGGGCGGTGGAGTTGTTTGGCAATGGCTTTGGTTAAGGTTGTATTGGTTACCGGAAATGGTGCGCAGGCATTATAGCTGCCCTCCATTTTCAGGTTTTCGATGGCTTCAGTATACATGCCAACCATATCGTCGATGTGTATCCAGGGCGTCCATTGTTTTCCCGTTCCTAAGCCGGCTCCGACAAACAGTTTTACCGGTTTATCCAGTTGCGGCAATGCACCTCCATCATTGCTCAACACAATCCCGGTACGGAGCTTTACAATCCGAAGGCTTAGTTTTTTGCCCTCATCCACCGCATCTTCCCAAAGTTTACAGCAATCTGCTAAAAAACCATAACCTTTTGGACTTTCCTCTGTTAAAATCTCATCGCCGCAATCGCCATAAAAACCAACTGCGGAAGCCGATATGAACGATTTTAGCTGAAGTCCGGGCTTCGATCTGATTGTTTTAAAGAGCAGTTCGGTCGACTTTACGCGGCTGTCAATAATCTGCATTTTGCGTTCGTCCGTCCATTTTTGATCAGCAACTGGCTCGCCCGCTAAATGGATGATGGCATCCACACCATTTAAACAGTCAGCCTCAATCGTGCCCTTATAAACATCCCATACAAAATTATTTGTATCGTTATCTTTCTTTCTCGAAAGTGTATTCACCTCATAACCCTTGTTCAGCAAGTGCTTTTTCAGTTCAGTACCCACAAGTCCTGTAGCACCGGTAATCAGAATCTTTTTTGCCATCTTTTTTAAACACCGAAGAAGCAAAAGGGTTTGTTGGAGAGATCTTAAAAATGCATTAATCCGGTTCTAATTCTTTTGTTTCCTATTTGTAAAGAATTACTTAGCGGTTGGATGAAGAAGAAAAATAAGATAAATTTGTAAAGCGTTCTTATACCCTTTTCGATAAAAGATGTCCAAAAAAATTTTAGTCTGGTTTAGAAATGATCTTCGCTTGCATGATAACGAAATGCTGGTGGAAGCGATTGCTAAATCTGATGCGATTTTGCCTGTATACATTCTGGATCGCCGTTCTTTTGGCGAAACCAGATATGGCACTTTAAAAACAGGCAATATCAGAGCGCAGTTTATTTTAGAAAGTGTTTCAGGCTTACGAAACGCTTTAAAACAGATTGGCGGTAATTTGCTGATTGCTGAGGGTAAGCCTGAAGATATTATTCCTCAGCTTGTTCAGGAATATGAAATTACCGAAGTTTATCATCACCGGGAAGTGGCGCGTGAGGAAACGCATATCTCAACACTGGTGGAAAATGCACTTTGGAAATTACGTGTCAACCTGAAACATTTTATTGGTCATACTTTATACAATAAGGAAGATCTGCCATTTCCCATTAAGGATATTCCCGATGCTTTTAATCAGTTTAAAAAGAAAATTGAACGCGATTCGATGATCAAGCCTTGTTTTGCAGCGCCAGACCGGATCAACGTAGCAGAAGTAATTGACTGGGGAACCTTACCTTCGTTAGAAGCTCTTAATCTTTTTCCCCAGCAAAAAGACCAGCGTGCAGATTTTGAATTCACCGGTGGAGAAGCAGAAGGTTTGGTTCATCTTCAAAAGGTGATTATGGCTATGCAACAAGCTGCAACCACCAAAAATTTAATTCTTGCTTCCAAACTTTCTGCCTGGTTGGCCATGGGCAGTTTATCTCCACGTAAAGTGTACTGGGAAATTAAAAAGATGGAAAGTGTGCCCAATACAAAAGCCATGTTCAATCATATCTTATTAGGCCTGCTGTGGAGAGATTATTTCCGTTTCATGTTCAAAAAATACGGTAATACGTTTTTTAGTCCGGATGGATTTGGCAGCCAGGGCCTGGTTGATGTAGCGAATGAGCAGGAGAACTTTAATAAATGGCGCCATGCGCAAACTGGTTTTGCGGTAGTTGATGCGGTGATGACGGAGTTGAACCAAACCGGTTTCATTTCGAATATTGCCCGACAAACGGCGGCCCTTTATCTAATCAATAATTTAGAGGTAAGCTGGGTTTTGGGAGCAGCCTATTTTGAAGAAAAACTGATTGATTACAATCCTGCCAGTAATTGGGGCAATTGGGCCAATGTAGCCGGTGTAGGTAATGATCAAAAATCAAAAAGTGTTTTCGATCTGGATAAAAATATCAAAAATCTTGACCCGAAAGGCAATTATGCCATAACTTGGGCATCATAGTTGTGAAGATTGAATTTTAAAAATACTGCGGGTTGAATGAGTGCATTCGGGTAATCAAATTTTAACAGGTTTTGCTCATTTTTTGTTTACAAGGCCAACTCATTTAACCAATCATAAATTTAAAGCCCGCTCATTTAATTTAATCGAGATTTTTGCCATTTATATAAGGTAAAATTCTAATTTTGTAATGCTTATAGTAAACAGTTAATAATGGATAAATTATCTTATCTCAATGGCGCAAACGCCGAATATATAGAGTCTTTATATCAATCCTATCAACAAGATCCGGCGTCTGTTGAGTTTGGGTGGCAGAAATTTTTCGAAGGTTTTGATTTTGGAAGGGGATCTGAAGCGCCTGCAGCAACAGCAGAAACACCCGAACATTTTTTAAAAGAAGTTAATGTTTTAAACCTGATTGATGGCTACCGTAGCCGCGGGCATTTATTTACGCACACCAATCCCGTTCGCGAAAGACGTAAACATTTACCGACATTGGAGCTGGCCAATTTTGGGTTATCGGATGCCGATCTGGAAACTGTTTTTAATTCTGGTGTAGAGATTGGCATTGGTGCGGCAAAATTGAAAGATATTGTAGCCTTTTTAAAACAAACCTACGCCGGTTCTATCGGGGCCGAATTTAAATTTTTACGTACGCCAGAAGTGTTGAACTGGATTCAGCAAAAAATGGAAAGCGTACGTAATACCCCTAACTTCTCTATCGACGAGAAAAAACGTATTCTCCGGAAATTAAACGAAGCAGTAAGTTTTGAAAATTTCCTGGGAACAAAATTCCTGGGGCAAAAACGTTTTTCATTAGAAGGTGCAGAAGCTTTGATCCCTGCTTTAGATTCGGTAATCGAAAAAGGAGCGGAACTGGGAATCGAAGAATTTGTCATTGGTATGGCACACCGCGGTCGTTTAAACGTGCTGGCCAACATCATGCAAAAAACATACAAAGATATTTTTGCTGAGTTTGAAGGTAAGAGTTACAGTCCTGATACCCCATATGGTGGTGATGTAAAATACCACTTAGGTTATTCTACAGATGTTGCTACAGGTTCGGGCAAAAGCGTTCACTTAAGTTTATGTCCTAACCCATCACATTTAGAAACGGTTGATGGCGTAGTAGAAGGCATGAGCCGCTCCAAAATTGATTTTAAATATGGTGGCGATAACAGCCGCTTAGCACCGATTTTGATTCACGGTGATGCATCAGTTGCCGGACAGGGGATTGTTTATGAAGTTATTCAGATGGCAGGCCTTGAAGGTTACAAAACAGGGGGTACCATTCACCTGGTAATTAATAATCAGATCGGTTTCACTACCAACTATAAAGATGCCCGTACCAGTACTTACTGTACTGATATTGCTAAAGTAACTTTATCACCGGTTTTCCACGTAAATGGTGATGATCCTGAAGCTTTGGTTTATGCCATTAATCTGGCGATGGAATACCGTCAGAAATATAAAAATGATGTTTTTATTGACATTCTTTGCTATCGCCGTTTTGGTCACAATGAATCTGATGAGCCTAAATTCACACAGCCATTATTATACAAAACAATCGAAAAACACCCTAACCCAAGGGAAATATATATCGATCAGTTGACCAAGGAAGGCAAGCTGGAAGCCGGTTTAGCAAAAGAGATGGAAAAAGATTTCCGCGGTATTTTGCAGGAACGCTTAAATGAAGCTAAAGAATATGTAGCCAGCAACAGCGAAGTTAAATTCGGTGGCGCATGGGCAGATTTGCGGATGGCGACACCTAAAGATTTTGAAGCCTCGCCGGTAACCGCAGTTAAAAAAAGTACATTACTGGAAATTGGCAAACGCATTACCACTTTACCATCAAATAAAAAGTTCTTCAAAAAAATCGAGAAATTATTTGCCGAGCGCACCAAAATGGTTAATGAAACGCTTGTTTTCGATTGGGCAATGGGCGAGCAACTGGCTTATGGTACTTTGTTATCAGAGGGTAAGCGCGTTCGTTTAAGTGGTCAGGATGTGGAGCGCGGTACTTTCTCTCACCGTCATGCGGTATTAACGCTTGAAGATAGTGAGGAAGAATATGTACCATTGGCCAATATTTCAGATCAACAGGCCTCATTTGATATTTACAATTCGCACTTGTCAGAGTACGGTGTGTTAGGTTTCGAATATGGATATGCCATGGCCAATCCGAATGCATTAACCATCTGGGAAGCACAGTTTGGTGATTTCTTTAATGGCGCACAAATTGTTGTCGATCAATATATTGCAAGTGCTGAAACTAAATGGCAGCGTGAAAACGGTTTGGTAATGTTATTGCCTCACGGTTACGAAGGACAGGGACCTGAGCACTCATCAGCACGTATTGAGCGTTTTATGGAGCTTTGTGCCGATTACAACATGCAGGTCACTAATTGTACTACTCCTGCAAACTTCTTCCATGTTTTACGTCGCCAGTTTAAACGCGATTTCCGTAAACCTTTGGTGGTATTTACGCCAAAAAGTTTATTACGTCACCCAGCTTGTGTTTCTACATTAGAAGAGTTTACCGAAGGTGGATTTAAAGAAGTAATTGATGATGTAAATGTCAAAGTAGAAGAGGTAACTCGCATCGTTTTCTGTAGTGGTAAAATTTACTACGAACTATTAGAAAAACAGCAGGCAGATCAGGTAAAACATGTTGCTATCGTTCGTGTTGAACAATTATACCCAACACCTGTTGATCAGATGGAAGGCATTAAGGCAAAATATAAAAATGCGAATGAAATTTTCTGGGTACAGGAAGAACCAGAAAACATGGGTGCATGGCCATACCTTTTCCGTAAATTATACAAAACAGGCTTGAAAGGCATTGATGTGATATCGAGAAAAGAAAGTAGCAGCACTGCGACAGGTTTTGCTAAACAACATGCCAATCAACAAGCCTATATTTTAGCTAACGCTTTAGAAGTTTCGATCAAGGAAGAAGAAGTTAAAGATAAAGCTAAAAAGGCCAACAAGAAATTAGCTGAAGCGGATTAATTTAATTAAAGATTCGAGAGTAAAAGATACCGGTTAAGAGTCCGGACTACTGTAACCTTTGAATCTTAAACATATAAGAACAAAAATTACCAATTTTAAAAATATGAGTTTAGAGATAAAAGTTCCACCGGTTGGTGAGTCGATAACAGAAGTTGTTTTATCACGTTGGATAAAAAACGATGGTGATGTTGTTGAAATGGATGAAGTGATAGCCGAATTGGAGTCGGATAAAGCAACATTCGAATTAACCGCAGAACAAGCTGGAACTTTAAAAACCATAGCAGCCGAAGGTGATACTTTAGCCATCGGTGCAGTAGTTTGTAAAATTGAAGATGGGGGTGCAGCCCCCGCCAAAGCTGAAGCTCCGAAAGTTGAAGAAAAGGCAGTTGTTGCTGAAGAAAAAACTGCGGCTCCAGTTGCTGAAAAATCAGGCGAGAGTTATGCTACAGGTACGCCTTCACCTGCTGCAGGTAAAATCCTTGCCGAAAAAGGTATTGATGCTTCTGCTGTAAAAGGTACGGGTATTGACGGACGCATTACCAAAGATGATGCGGTAAAGGCGGAAGCGGGTAAAAAAGCTGAAGCGCCAAAAGCCAGTGCGCCGGTTGCAGCTGCTGCTTCTGCAGGTAGCCGTGGTGAGCGTCGTGAGAAAATGTCTCCACTGCGTAGAACAGTTGCAAAACGTTTGGTTGCCGTTAAAAATGAAACTGCCATGTTAACCACTTTCAACGAGGTTAACATGAAGCCCATTATGGATTTACGCGGAAAATATAAAGACCAGTTTAAAGAGAAATTTGGCGTAGGTTTAGGTTTTATGAGCTTTTTCACCAAAGCTGTTACTGAAGCTTTAAAAGATTTTCCTGCAGTGAATGGTCGTATTGAAGGTGAAGAATTGGTGTACAATGATTTTGCTGATATTTCTATCGCTGTTTCTGCACCAAAAGGGTTAGTGGTTCCGGTAATCCGTAATGCCGAAAGCATGACTTTAGCTCAGATTGAAAAGTCGGTGTTAGAACTGGCTTTAAAAGCACGCGATAGCAAATTAACCATTGAAGAAATGACTGGTGGAACATTTACCATCACCAATGGTGGTGTGTTTGGTTCAATGATGTCGACGCCGATTATCAATGCACCACAATCGGCTATTTTAGGGATGCACAATATCGTTGAGCGTCCGGTAGCAGAAAAAGGCGAGGTAGTGATCCGCCCTATGATGTATGTTGCTTTATCTTACGATCACCGAATTATCGACGGACGTGAGTCAGTTGGTTTCCTGGTTCGGGTGAAACAACTATTAGAAGATCCGGCCAGATTACTATTAGGTATTTAAATCTCTAAATTCCCCAATCAGGAACTTTACACATTAAAAAGAAGTCAAGTTTAATAGCTAATCTGCTATAAAAACTTGACTTCTTTTTTACACCTGAAAAATGTGATTTATGTTCAATTTTTATGATGCCAATCTGATCCTCAGGAATTAGGATGTCTAAAAAATCAATATGATTGACAGTTTAGTAAAAATAAATTTGTTCAATGGCCCAACTAACGATTGGCTATTCAGACAACTCTTTGATTGGTTTCAAATCCAATTGTTTAAACTCTACTTCACTACCTTCTGCCTGTAAAGCGATTTGTCCACTACTTGCGGTACAATTTGTGCCATAATTAACCAAAGTGCCATTAACCCAAACCTTTATTTCATCATTCAGACATTGGATTATCATGGTATTCCACTCGCCAACAGGTTTTTCACTGTCGTCTGTTAAGTTTTTTATGCGGCGCAGTTTATCGCCATTTACACCCCAGTTTTCTTTTGGTCCACGTCTGCTTACCATATCAGGTACGGTAATGTCTTCCTCAATACACCAAAAATCGCCCGCATCTTTGTGTTGCATCTGGATTTCCATCGATTTAGGGAACATTCCATACAGCACACGCGGAGTTGAAGCATGTACCAAAACGCCGCAGTTACCTGGTTTGCCAGCAAAGCGGTATTGTACGGTTAACTGATAGTTTTTATACGTTTTATCAGTTATCAAATGTCCACCAGGTGTGCCTAAACTAACTAACATACCATTGCGCACGATAAATGGATTAATGGCGTTGGGGTTGCTGTCCATCGCGGGCACGTCTACGTGCCAGCCATTTAAGTCTTTGCCGTTAAAAAGGCTTTTTTGGGCAAATGCTGAAGTGCTTAGTATAAAGAGTAATAAAAGGGTACAATGAAATTTCATGATATTTGGTTTACTCAAATATATTTTAAAAAGTCGAAAAATTATATTAATAATTGTCATCCTGAATAAAATGAAGGATCCTTAAGGAGCGTTCGGCTTTTTTATTTTTTGAAGATTTTTCACTGCGCTACCATTGACGTTATTTTGCAATTATTTATTAATGAGCGACTTGCGGAACCTATGCATTTCCGCGTAGCTAGGCCGTAGCACCGTATCTCCGTTTCGCTTAAATCCGGCCTAACAAATTTT
>NZ_CAJYOJ010000086.1 GCF_913776295.1 uncultured Pedobacter sp. | reverse complement strand
CAGTAATGGCCTATTTCCAACTATTAATTACATATTCTCATCAGTTCGATTAAAGATCATCAGTTCATTGGTCATTGGTTCATTGGTAACTGTAAATTGAGAATTGCAAACTATACGGTGGTTGATTGTTTAAACCGGTCAATTGACCAGTAATGGCCTATTTCCAACTATTAATTACATATTCTCATCCGTTCGATTAAAGATCATCAGTTCATTGGTCATTGGTTCATTGGTAACTGTAAATTGAGAATTGCAAACTATACGGTGGTTAATCGGTTTTTTAACATTTATATATTAGTTATCTTTGTACCATGTTTTTATATAATGTTACGCTCATCCTCGAAGATGCAGCAGCCGAAGAATGGTTACAGTGGATGCAGGATATCCATATTCCAGAGGTAATGGCTACAGGTATGTTTGTTTCCAACCGTTTATTAAAGGTTGTTGATTCGCCTAATGAAGGAGTAACCTACTGCGCACAGTATGTGGCAGAAACATTAGATCACTACAACAGCTATCAGGAAACATTTGCACCTGCTTTACAGGCCGAATTAAACGAAAAATTCAAAAACCGCTTTGTTGCCTATAGAAGTTTAATGGAGTTCGTCGCTTAAACTTCGGACTCCCGACTAGGGACTTCGGACTTATTTAAGCTTCTCGTTATTCTTATGCCTGTCTGCATCCCGGATACTTTTTTTCTCCAGGTTCTTTTCTAAAGCTTCGGTTAAATTTATACCGGTCTGATTGGCTAAACAGATTAAAACAAACATCACATCGGCCATCTCATCGGCCAGATTTACGGTTTCATCACTCTTTTTAAACGACTGCTCGCCATATTTACGGGCCATAATCCGGGCCACCTCCCCAACTTCTTCCATCAAAATGGCGGTGTTGGTTAATTCATTAAAATAACGGATCCCTGTGGTTTTTATCCAACTATCTACTGTTTCCTGTACTTCGTTAATGGTCATTTTTTTCTGCTTCTATTTCTGATTTTATGATACCGGTAACTTCTTTTTTTGCGCCTTCCAGTAAAAAAACTGCCGCACCTTTTTCTCTGGCATAAGGATTTTTCAATTCGCCAATTTTAGTAATTTTATCAAATAATGGTTGCTCTCTCTTCCTTTGGGGATCTTCATCACCAGACCATTCAATTAAAATTAGATCTTTTATCGGCTTATCCATTTTAAACCAATACATGTAATCGGCATTGTACGATAACGCATTGATATTTGTATACTTCGAATAATAATTAATTGCGCCTGCCTGTCCATAATTATCGGCACGTATCAATAGGGTAGATTTATCTTTAACCTTTCCATAAGCGGTATCAACAAGTGCAGCCAGTTCTTTCCAGCCCTGCATATCTGCATAATCCTGAGGCAACTCATGGTTCTTTCCATCTTCCCAGCGTAATGCGCCTACCCGTTCGAACCTTTTATGACGGGCGATAATTTGCGCAGAACTGTATACCGGCATCAAAAGTGGCAGCAGATAAATAAACGAACCTATGTTAAAAACAAACAACAATCCGGTTAATACATATTTTTTAGCTAAAACCCGACTTAAATAAACAGCACCAAAAGCCAGTAACACGGGATATAAGCCCAGGGCATAATAATCTTTTGCTTTAAAATAGCTAAATACGAGGAGGGTTATGATGTAAGTAAAAATAATCCAGTTGTATTTCCGGAATTCTTTATAAAAAATTAAACTCCCGATCCCGGCCAAGAGGAAAAAAATAGAGCTGATAAAAAAGAGGAACTGCCCGATAAAAAAATCGATACGGTTTACATACACCAATTGGGTAGACTGCAGGGCCTTCATATGGATGAGTACCGGAAAGTGATGGCTAATCTGCCAGATCACATTAGGTGAAATTATGACAAGCGCCAATAAAATAGCCACATAAAGGCTTTTATCCGTAAATATTTTCCGGTTTGGTGTAATGATGATGGCAGGTAACAAACCCATGATCAAAAATAAAATATTGTACTTATTTAAGAAACCCAGCGCTACAAAAACAGCAAAAGCGTAAAGGTATCTGGCTTCATTTTTATCGAAATATTTTAACAGATAATAAAATATAGCCGTCCAGGCTAAAACATCAAAAGAATTTGGTTGGTATAGCGTATTTAACCTGAGCAGAGAAGAACAGACGCAAGCTACAGCAACCAGACATTTGGCCAACAAGTTTCCTTTTAAAAAATCGACAATTTTCCAGCAATAAAATATGGTGCAGGCACCAAACAATGCAGGAATAAGCTTTACCATAAAATAGCTATTGCCAAAAGCTTTAATCAGCCACGAAAACAATGACGTTAGCGGAGGAACAGAGGTAAAGCCCGCGGCGAGGTGGTTTGCCTGATCTAAATGCAGAAATTCATCGCGATGTAATTCGTACATCGAATTAACCAGCACAAAAGATAAAACTACCTTTAAAATCAGAAAAGACACCAGGCTAATGTATTCCGCCGGCTGTTTAGGATTTTGATCCTTCATATCAACTTGAGTTCTGATCTTAATCGCTGGATTTAATGATGACCTGACGGTTTGTTGCTGAATTAGTGATGCAAGAACTATCAAATTTCAATCATTCTTTATTTTTAGTGTCAATTACAATCGTAACCGGACCATCATTTAATAAAGTTATTTTCATATCAGCACCGAAAATCCCTGTTTTCACTTTTTTCCCCGATAGCACCGAGAGTTTATCAATCATTTTCTCATAAAGTGGAACTGCTACATCCGGTCGGGCTGCCCTTGTAAAGCCCGGGCGATTTCCTTTTTTGGTAGAAGCAAATAAGGTAAACTGACTGATCAATAGAATATCACCCCCAACATCGGCAAGTGCCTTGTTCATCAATCCGCTTTCATCACTAAAAACACGCATGCCGATAATTTTCTGCGCCAACCATTCTAAATCTTCTACAGTATCTGCATCTTCAATACCCAATAACACTAAAAAGCCTTTTTTAATGGCTCCAGTTACGTCACCATCTACTGTGCAACTGGCCTGCGTAACTCTTTGTAAAACTGCCCGCATTTTATACTATTTTTACTCAAATCAATTATACGTGCAAGATAGGTATTTTAGTCGTTTTTGTAATTCTATTCTTCGGGCCTAAGCAAAAATGCCTTGTTTACCCTGCTTTTTTTTATTGAAGAACGGATTACCTTAACAAAAACAGAAACTGATTATTTTAGCAATAAAACACTCCTCGAATATTGTATGTATAATAACTATTATCCTTAATTATTTTACCCTCATTTGCTTGCTATTTTCCCTAAACCCTAAACCCTAAACCCTAAACCCTAAACCTCAAGCCTACCACCTGATCAGCGCACTGGCCCAGGTAAAACCCGATCCGAAAGCAGCAAGGCAAACGAGATCGCCATCTTTGATTTTACCCGCCTCCCAGGCTTCGCATAAGGCAATTGGAACAGAAGCAGCTGTGGTATTGCCGTATTTTTGAATATTGTTAAATACCTTATCGTCGTTTAATCCCAGTAATTGCTGTACGTACTGACTGATGCGCAGGTTTGCCTGGTGCGGCACCAACAGATCGATATTTTTTTCAGTTAAATGATTTGCTGCCAAAGCCTCTTTTATAACCTCTGGAAATTTCACTACCGCTTTTTTGAAAACCGATGGGCCATCCATATAAGGTAAGGCAGCACCGCTTTCTAAAATTTCAGGTGTCATAAATAATCCGCCCAATTCCTGTTCCGGATAGGCTGGTTTATCTTTCAACCATTTGTTGGCATGGGAACCTGGGTAATACATGGCCAGAATTTCGGCATCGGCACCATCACTATGTAAATGGGTACTTAAAATTCCTTTTCCAGCTTCATCCGTAGGCTGTAATACAACCGCACCGGCACCATCACCAAAAATTACCGATACATTACGGCTACGGGTTTCGAAATCCATGGCGAAAGAATGTTTTTCACTTCCTACCACCAACACATTTTTATACATGCCTGTTTTCACAAACTGATCGGCTACCGAAAGCGCGTATACAAACCCTGAACATTGATTCCGGATATCCAAAGCACCTATTTCGCCCATACCCATTTCACGCTGCAACAATACGCCACATCCCGGGAAATAATAATCAGGACTTAACGTAGCAAAAACGATAAAATCGACATCTCTATTGGTAATCCCGGCTCTTTCGATTGCAATTTTGGCCGCCTCAATACCCATGGTAGTGGTGGTTTCTTCATTACGATCGGCAAAACGGCGTTCTTTAATACCCGTACGTTCCTGGATCCAGGCATCATTGGTATCCATAAACCGGCTTAAGTCATTATTTGTATACACATTTTTCGGAACGTAGTAACCTATTCCTGCAATTTTAGATTGGTGCATGCTCGTGTTTATATTAGTTGATTAACAAATGTATTAAAAGAGATGGAAGAATATGTAAAATGTACGATGTAAGAGGTTGTATGGACTTCTTTAATTTAAAACATAATTGATTAAATGCTGCGAATATAAATCCAGAACGAGATATTTAGATATAAGTCAGGTAATCATCCATTTTACCTATTACATCTTAAGTAAAAATAGTTATTTTTGCACCATGTCTACAGAAACCAAAGAAGAGACCTTTACGCTCGAAGAAATTTTAACTTCCTTAAAAACCGTACATCGCCTTATTTTGTGGAATGATGATATCAATACTTTCGATCATGTAATTTATTGCATGATGAAATATCTGGATTATAACGAATCGCAGGCCGAAAAAATTGCATGGAAAGTGCATAATGAAGGTAAATGCCCTGTTTTGGAAGGATCTTTTACCGAAATGGAGGTATATCGCAAAATTTTGCAACAAGAGGGTTTGACAGTTTCCGTTGACTAAACAAGAGGAGTTTTTATTTTGCAGTAACCTCATGCTGCATTCATTTCAGCATTTAGTTTAGGAAGGGTACCCTGAAATAAATCCGATGGCTATCCGATCAGGGTGACGACCGTATAAAAAGAACTTATAATATTACCCTTCCAATCCTCTCAAAAGCGCATTCAACCCGGCTTGTGTAGTTTGCGTTTTATCTTTCGCATACCAGCCATGAAGTTTTTCTGCCAAAATCGGCATTTCATTGCTTTCTTTTCTCCAATCTTTTAAAAGCTCCTGTAAAATTTGTGGTCTTGGTCCCCAGGTTGCCAAAACCTGATCTGCTGATTCATTCAAAACAATTAAAATTGGAATTGCTCTACCCCCATTGGTTAAATGCGCATCAATCAATGGGAGATTTTTATCCCTGAGTACAAATTTCAGATCAATTTTACCTAAAGATGCTGTTGCAATTTTATGGAACAATGGAACAATCTGAGCAGCATCGCCACACCAGCCTTCAGTAATCACCAGGAATTTATAATTTTCCTTAAGATGATCGATCGCAGAGGTCAGCTCATCGTTTAAGCTAATCGTTTTATCTACGCGGCTCATTCGCTGCACATTCATCTTAGTATAATGCAGATCGTAGGTTACATCACCAGTAGCCTTTCCCTCCAGCAGAAGTTGATCAACCAATGCCCGGTAGGTTTGATAATCCATGCCCTGTTCGAAAATTTCGCGATAATTTATCATAAGATTTTTAAAAGTACAGCGCAAAGGAAAGGAGAAATCAGTTTAAAATCATCATGATTTTGCAAGAAAGCACTAGCGGGTAATTACACCGGTTTTGGCATGACACAGATCCTAGCTTTTCTCTCACCCCGTCATTAAGAAAGCACTGAGGAATCTCTTAATTGCGGTTGATAGGGCAACAAGAACATCAACCTGGTTTATCGCAGTACCGGAGGTTAAATAAACCTGGTTGGAGTGAGCACGACTCCCGGTTTAAACACGGATTTATTGTTTTAATTGGTTTCACCGGGAGGAGTAAAACGGAAAACGGGGCTACCCAAACCGAAATGCACCGGAGCCTGCTTTTCAAAAAATAAGTTCCACAAATTATTGCTGATCAGACCGCCATCAACTGAGTTACGTGTTGCGTTAAGGCTACAAAGTCAGCAACGGTTAACTGCTCGGCGCGTTTCTCAAAGTAGATATGATTGTCCATTTTATCTTTTGGCATCACTGCAGAAACCGCATTGCGTAAGGTTTTTCTGCGCTGGTTAAAACCGGCCTTAACTATCCGCCAGAATAACTTTTCATCGCAATTTAACGTCTCAACGTCATTTCTTGTTAAGCGGATCACTGCTGAGTGCACTTTCGGCGGTGGGTTAAAAGTACCTGGCTTAACCGTAAACAGATATTCGATTTTATAATAAGCCTGTAGAAAGACGCTTAAAATGCCATACTCTTTGCTGCCCGCCGGTGCCGCGCAACGCTGTGCCACTTCTTTTTGGAACATGCCCACCATTTCCACAACTTTATGGCGGTTATCTAAAATCTTAAATAAAATCTGCGAGGAGATGTTGTAAGGAAAGTTACCGATGATGGCAAACTGAAATGGAAAAATAGCATCAAAATCAAGTTTTAAAAAATCGCCATTAATTAAACGATCGCCTAATTGCGGATACTTTTCGTTCAGAAAATGGAAAGATTCAGTATCAATATCAATCAGATAAGTTGTTAAATCTGTACGTTGCAGCAAAAAATCGGACAAGATTCCCATCCCTGGGCCTACTTCTAAAACCTGATCATACTTATCGGTATTCACCAAAGCCTCAACAATGCGGTTGGCAATGCCTTTATCGGTTAAAAAATGTTGCCCTAGATGTTTTTTTGCTTTTACTAAACTCATACCCCGTGCCCCTGAAGGGGATTTTAAAATTAAAATTGTGAGCAAAGATAGGCTTATTATTTCTTTACAGATCAATCTGCCCGCATTGCGGTTTTATTTTTTTTAAAGGGTTTAAGCTAAAATCAGTAATTTGCGCTAAAATTTTCCAGTAGTTATGAGCAATAAACTTAAAATTGGCATCAGTATAGGCGACGTAAACGGCATAGGTTTAGAGGTAATCATCAAAACATTATCCAATCCGTCCATTTTAAATTATTGTACCCCAATTGTTTATGGACATACCAAGATATCATCTTTTCATAGGAAAGCGAATAATCTGGGCGATTTCAGTTTTAATGTAGTTAGCCAGGCCAGCCAGGCGATGCCTAAAAAGGCAAATATGATTAATTGCTGGGAAGAAGATGTAAAAATCGAATTGGGCCAGGTTACGGCAACAGGCGGAAAATATGCCCTTTTATCATTAGAACGCGCAACAGCCGACCTGGTGAACGGCGATATTGATGCTTTGGTAACCGCTCCCATTAACAAACATAATATCCAGTCAGAAACTTTTTCCTTTCCCGGCCATACCGAGTATTTACAGGAAAAAAGCAGCAGTAAAGATGTGCTGATGTTTCTGATCAGCGAAAATTTACGTGTTGGTGTGGTAACAGGCCACATTCCGGTAAAAGATGTTCCGGCGGCCATTACAAAAGATAAAATTTTAAATAAATTAAAACTGATTAACGAAAGTTTAAAAAAAGACTTTTGGATTGAAAAACCCAAAATTGCTGTTCTGGGATTAAACCCACATGCCAGTGATAATGGCTTGTTGGGTACAGAAGAAGCTGAAATTATTTCGCCAGCCATTCAGGAAGCTTATGATAAAGGCATTATCTGTTTTGGCCCCTATCCTGCTGATGGCTTTTTCGGTAACGGTAGCTACAAACAATTTGATGCCGTATTGGCCATGTACCACGACCAGGGCTTAATTCCTTTTAAAACGCTAGCTTTCCATAACGGTGTAAACTATACCGCTGGTTTAAACTTTGTGCGTACCTCTCCCGATCATGGAACAGGTTATGATATTGCAGGTAAAAATTTAGCTGATTCGACTTCGTTTACCGAAGCCCTGTTTTCGGCCATCCACATTGTTAAAAATCGTCGCGAGCAGGAGGAAATGCTGGGCAATCAATTGCGTTCAGGCGGAAAAGTAGTTGAAACGCAGTTTGATATCAAGGATGATGCTTCTTAAAAGGTGGAAGGTTTTTAAAAGAACTAAAGAGCAGAGTCAGAAGTCCGAAAGTCAGAGGTCGGAGGACATGATGCTTAAAGACTAGATGCCGTAATAAGAGTTGTCCTTTAGCTCTCACGGAGAAATCTTTGAATGTAGACTGAAGTAGAGAGTCAGAAGACAAAGTGCTTAAGCGCAAGCCCAAACCCAAAATTTCAGGAATTATAAAACGATAAAATGAATTCGCTATCACCCATCATAAAACCCGAAGAACTAACCTGGCTAAACCAGGATGACGAAATCGTCATTATCGATGCCAGTGCAGGATCAAAAGCCAGGTATGATGAACAACACTTAGCAGGAGCATTTTTTGCCGATGTAAACGAAGATTTAGCCAATATAGGCGATTTCGCCATTGGCGGGCGCCATCCCCTACCAACATCTGAGCAGTTTTCTGCTGTATTACAAAGGCTCGGGATTACCGAATATAGCCATGTTATCGTTTATGACGATAAAAACGGCGGTAACGCAGCAGCAAGGTTATGGTGGATGTTAAAGGCTATAGGCCATGAAAAAGTACAGGTAATTGATGGAGGCTTTCAGGCGGCTGTTAAAGCAGGTTTCCCAACCACTGATAAAGCAGAAATTCCAAAATCTGTTGCGCCTTACTTAGTAAAAACATGGGGTTTACCGCTGTCAGATCTTGATGAAGTGGAAAAAGTAGCCAAAACCGACGATTATATGGTGATTGATGTACGCGATGCCAATCGTTTTGCCGGCCTTACCGAGCCAATAGATTTAATCGCCGGACATATTCCCGGTGCCATCAACATTCCTTATACCGAGAATCTAGACGCATCCGGAGTTTTCCTGACTCCTGAAATATTAAAAGAAAAATACGAAGAAGCCTTGGCACATGTGAAGCCTGGAAATGTGATTGTACATTGTGGCTCAGGCATTACCGCTTGCCATACCCTTTTAGCTATGGATTATGCTGGTTTACCCATCCCGAAACTTTATGTTGGCTCCTGGAGTGAGTGGAGTAGAAACAATAAGGAAATGGTGCTGGCAAATCAGTAATTGTTTGATCAGGATACAAATTCCGACTAACCGACTAACTGGAAATCCTATAAGGCCTAAAAATCAAGAGTTAACATCAACAATTTTTAAAAAAACATTTTTAATCTAATATTTTATCCCTACATTTGCAGGCTAAAATTTTACAGTACTTTGAACCCATTAAAACAATTTTCATTACCGTTTACCGGCTTAAAATTGGGAACTCATCAGTTTGATTATGAGCTTGATGATCGCTTTTTTAACGCATTTGAGTATTCGTTAATTAAGAGTGGGAATTTAAGCGTAGACCTGGAACTTGAGAAACAAGAGACCATGTTACTGCTAAAATTCAAGGTTATCGGTACAGTTAATTTAGATTGCGACAAATGTTTATCTGAATTTCCATTGCCGATAAGTCTTTACGAAAGGCAGATTGTAAAGTTTGCTGAAGATGAGCTGGAGAGTGATGATGAAGAAATTATTTCGCTAAGCCGTAAAGAAACCGAGATTGATATATCCGGTCCTTTATACGAAATGATTAATGTTGCGGTACCTTATATCAAAAACTGCGAACAGGCAGGCAAAGATTGTGACCAGGAGATGGTCGATCGTTTAAATCAATTATCGATCAAAAACCAGGCTGAAGAAAATGAACAAACAAGCGACCCACGTTGGGAAGCCCTTAATAAGTTAAAAAAATAATTAGATTATACACCAATGGCACATCCAAAACGGAAAATCTCGAAACAGAGAAAAAATAAAAGAAGAACACACTATAAAGCGGTTACTCCTTCTTTAGCAACATGCTCGGCAACAGGTGCTATCCACGTACCTCACCGTGCTTACAACGTTGATGGTAACTTATACTACAACGGCAAACTGGTTATCGAAAATACTCAGATAGGGTAATTTTCTTAAAAAATTGTTTGTGTTTTCAGCGGCTTTAGTCATACCTTAGTCAACTGAAAATTCAGGATTACACCTGACTTAACACAAACAGATTTTTTCTATGAAAATAGGCCTCGACATAATGGGCGGAGACTATGCTCCCAAAGCAATTGTTTTGGGAGCAATAGCTGCTCATCAATCGCTTAACGCCGGAGAGCATTTAGTTCTTATTGGCGATACCGAACAGATTAAACCCATTCTTGCAGAAGAAGGTTTTAATCCGGATCATTTTGAATACGTTCATACTGATGAAGTAATTGGTATGGGCGAACATCCCACCAAAGCAATCGTTCAGAAACCAAATTCGAGCATAGCAGTTGGTTTTAACCTTTTAAAAGAAGGTAAAATCGATTCTTTTGCAAGTGCTGGTAACTCTGGAGCCATGTTGGTTGGCGCAGTCTTTAGCGTTAAAACCATTCCGGGCATTATCCGCCCTTGTTTATGTACCATTCTTCCGAAAATTAAAGGTGGCACAGGCCTATTGTTAGATGTAGGCGCGAATGCCGACTGTAAACCTGATATTCTATTACAATTTGGTGTTCTGGGCAGTTTATATGCAGAAAATCTTTTGCAGATCAACGATCCTAAAGTTGCCCTGATGAATATTGGTGAAGAAGATGAAAAAGGAAATATGCTAAGCATGGCTACTTTTCCGTTAATGAAAGAAACCAGACTCTTCAACTTTGTCGGAAATGTGGAAGGCCGGGATTTATTTAACGATAAAGCCGATGTAATTGTTTGTGATGGTTTTACCGGAAATGTGATGCTAAAATTAGCCGAATCGTTTTACGTACTTACCATCAAAAAGGGATTAAAAGATGAATTTTTCGATCGTTTTAATTATGAACAATATGGCGGAAGCCCCGTGCTAGGTGTTAATGCTCCTGTTGTTATCGGACATGGAATTTCCAGTCCGCTGGCCGTTAAAAATATGGTTCTACAATCCAGAGAAATGATTACTACCGGATTGGTAGAAAAAATTAGAATGGCATTTAAATAATTTATTAAAATTTTTAAAATGAGTAAAATTCACGCTGCTATCACAGCAGTAAATGGTTATGTTCCCGACTATGTGCTTACAAACGCAGAGTTAGAAACCATTGTTGACACTTCGGATGAATGGATTACCAGCAGAACGGGAATTAAAGAACGTAGAATTTTAAAAGGCGAAGGTTTAGGTACTTCTGATATGGCTGTTCATGCGGTAAACGGCCTACTTAAAAAGAGAGGAATTGACGCAAAAGAGATCGAACTGATTATCTTTTGTACTACAACTCCAGATTTTACTTTCCCCGCAACAGCTAATGTTTTAGCTGATAAAGTTGGGGCTACCAATGCCTGGGGTTACGATTTACAGGCGGCTTGTTCTGGTTTTTTATTCGGTCTTTCTACAGGTGCATCATTTATCGAATCAGGAAGGCATAAAAAAGTTTTGGT
The DNA here is from genome assembly GCF_913776295.1 of uncultured Pedobacter sp. GTDB lineage: Bacteria > Bacteroidota > Bacteroidia > Sphingobacteriales > Sphingobacteriaceae > Pedobacter. Next base: position 33,028 of record NZ_CAJYOJ010000086.1, on the reverse strand, counting down.
AGTTGGTGGCGATAAAATGTCGTCAATCATCAATTATGAAGACCGTACCACCTGCATCATTTTTGGAGATGGGTGTGGCTGTGCTTTACTGGAACCAAATGAAGAAGGATTGGGTATCCAGGATTCTATTTTAAGAACAGATGGTTCCGGAAGAGATTTTCTGGGCATGAAGGCGGGTGGTTCTGTCAAACCTGCTTCCCACGAGACCATCGATGCAAAAGAACATTTTGCCCATCAGGAAGGACCTACCGTATTTAAATTTGCGGTAACCAACATGGCTGATGTTGCTGCCGAAATTATGGAGCGTAACAGCTTAACGGCCGATGATGTGGCCTGGTTAGTACCGCACCAAGCTAATAAACGCATCATCGATGCTACTGCTAACCGCATGGGAGTTACTACCGATAAGGTAATGATCAACATCGAACGTTATGGCAACACAACCAACGGAACAATTCCTTTATGTTTATGGGAATGGGAAAGCAAGTTAAAAAAAGGCGATAACATCGTTTTAGCTGCATTCGGCGGTGGCTTTACCTGGGGTTCGGTGTATCTTAAATGGGCTTACGACTCTGAGTAATTGATCTGAGCACCTGGAGTTGTGCGTTAATGAGTTGCCTGATAAACATCACCACTGTTAACGATCAGTTATTAAACCATCAATCTAAAACGGTTGCAAAGAAAATAAAACAAAAAAAGTATAACTTAGTTAATTCAATAAACACTATTTTTTACATAAAAGCTTAAAAAATGGATATCAAACAAATACAGGAACTGATTAAATTTGTTTCTCGTTCTGGAGTAAATGAAGTTGCTATTGAGCAAGAAAACTTCAAAATCACGATCAAAACAAACCAGGCACCAACAGTTGTGCATGCTACCGTACCACAGGCTCCGCTTGTACAGGCTGCTGCTCCTGTTGCCACAGCTCCTACCGCTCCTGCTGCAGCAACCCCAGCTGTACCTGTTGCAGAAGACACATCAAAATACATTACGATCAAATCGCCAATGATTGGTACTTTCTACCGTTCAGCCAGCCCTGAAAAACCGATGTTTGTTAATGTTGGGGATGAAATCAGCGCAGGTAAAGTAGTTTGTATTATAGAGGCAATGAAACTTTTCAACGAGATTGAAAGTGAAGTTTCAGGCCGAATCGTTAAAATATTAGTTGATAATGCATCACCTGTAGAATACGACCAACCGTTATTTTTAGTAGAACCTATTTAGTTATTAATTACACAGATTAATTCGATAATACCGATTACAGTTGATTAGGGTGGTGATGATTTACCGGATAAATCTGTATAATCATTAAAATCGGTGTAATCAGAAAAGGTAAAATTATGTTTAAAAAAATACTTATTGCCAACAGGGGTGAAATCGCTTTGCGTATTATCCGTACCTGTAAGGAAATGGGCATCAAAACGGTTGCAGTTTATTCCACAGCAGATCGCGAGAGTTTGCACGTACGTTTTGCTGATGAGGCTGTTTGTATTGGCCCGCCACCTAGTAAAGATTCTTATTTAAATATTCCAAATATTATTTCTGCGGCAGAATTAACCAATGCGGATGCTATACACCCAGGTTATGGTTTCTTATCTGAAAACGCAAAATTTTCAAGCATCTGCCGAGAGTATAACATCAAATTTATTGGTGCCACGCCAGAGCAGATCAACGACATGGGCGACAAAGCCTCGGCTAAAGCAACCATGAAAAATGCTGGTGTTCCAACCATTCCGGGTTCGGAGGGTTTACTTACCAGTGTTAAAGAGGGTATTACCATTGCCAATGAGATGGGCTATCCGGTTATCCTTAAAGCAACTGCCGGTGGTGGTGGCCGCGGTATGCGTGTAGTTTGGAAAGATGAAGACTTCGAAAACGCCTGGGATAGTGCCCGTCAGGAATCTGGTGCAGCATTTGGTAATGATGGTTTATATTTAGAAAAATACATCGAAGATCCACGCCACATTGAAATACAGGTTATTGGCGACCAATTTGGCAAAGCCTGTCACCTGTCAGAACGCGATTGTTCAATTCAACGCCGTCACCAAAAGCTGGTAGAAGAATCTCCTTCACCTTTTATGACCGAAGAACTGCGTTTAAGAATGGGCGAGGCTGCCATTAAAGGTGCCATGGCTGTAAATTATGAGGGTGCAGGTACTATTGAGTTTTTGGTTGATAAACACCGTAATTTCTATTTCATGGAGATGAATACCCGTATCCAGGTAGAGCACCCGGTTACAGAAGAGGTAATCAACTTCGATTTAATTAAAGAACAGATAAAAGTGGCTGCCGGTATTCCGATTTCAGGTAAAAACTATACTCCTGAAATGCATGCAATCGAGTGCCGTATCAATGCTGAAGACCCGGCAAATAATTTCCGTCCGTCTCCAGGAAAAATTACGAATTTTCATTCACCAGGTGGCCATGGCGTTCGTGTAGATACTCATGTTTACGCTGGATATTCAATTCCTTCTAACTACGATTCAATGATTGCAAAATTAATCTGTGTGGCGCAAACCCGCGAAGAAGCCATTTGTACCATGGAGCGTGCTCTAAGCGAATTTGTAATTGAAGGCATCAAAACCACCATACCTTTCCATTTACAATTGATGAAAGATCCTAATTTCAGAGCAGGAAATTTCACTACGAAATTTATGGAAACATTTGAGTTTTCTGAATAATTAGAAATTACTATAAAATTTAAATCCCATTTTGGTAAAACAGAATGGGATTTTTCTTTGCCAAAGAATTAAATTTATTCAGTAAATTTGATTTATGGAAACATTAATTGTAGGTCTCGAAAAAAATTGCAACACGACTTCTGTAAACGAGATAGCTTTTGATGAGATAGCCAAAGGATAACTAAATTACCAAAGAAAGTATTTAAACAGAGAAATGACAGCTTTACAAGACTCCTATTTTTAACCCCATTTCTCATAATAATCTAAACTATTTCTATATTTAACACGTAAATACCATTCTATTCAAATAGAATGGTATTTTTGTTTTCAACATGAGCGACATAAAAAAAACTTTACTTACAAAAGCTATCGGTCAAAAGAGCACCAATTTAGAGGCAGAAATGTCTTTTTTCGATCACCTGGATGTTCTCCGTAAACATTTAATCAGAGCCGTAATTGCCATTGCCGTTTTTACGGGTATCGCTTTTTACTTCAATGAAGAGATTCTGGATAAAATAATTTTTGGACCTAAAAAACCTGATTTTTGGACCTACAGAATGATGTGTAAACTGGTAGAGCATTTTCCCTCGTTAGGTAAGGATATGTGTATCACCAAGATCAATGGCGAAATCATCAATACCGAAATGGCCGGCCAGTTTAACCTTCAGTTAAATATTTGTGTAATGTGTGGTATCGTGGTGGGCTTTCCTTATCTCTTGTGGGAAATTTGGCGTTTCGTTAAACCTGCTCTGCACGATAATGAGCGCAAATCGGCAAGCGGTTTTGTATTTTTTGCATCGTTATTGTTTATTATCGGTATCTTTTTTGGCTATTTTATAGTTTGCCCGCTATCTGTTAATTTTTTAACCGGCTATACCGTTAGCGCCGAAATCAAAAATACTTTCACGGTTGATTCCTACCTTTCATCAGTTGCAACCCTTACTTTGGGTACAGGAATTATTTTCGAACTTCCGGTTATCATTTTCATCCTCTCAAAGCTTGGTTTGATGACCCCAAAACTGATGCGTGCCAGCAGAAGGTATGCCACCGTTATTATTTTAATTATTGCGGCAATTGTAACCCCTACGCCAGATATCATGACGATGTTGATCGTAGCTACTCCATTATTCTTATTGTATGAGCTGAGTATTTTTGTTTCAGCTTACATCGAGAGGAAAAAGAAAAAAGCTGAAGCTGCATTTTACGCAAACTAACAAAAACATTACGAATAGGATTCACAATTCTCTATACATTTGACAATGTCTGATACAAAAATAAAAATTGCTATTGGCGCGGATCATGCCGGATTCGAATACAAAGAAATATTAAAAGATTTTTTGCAGGATTACGAAGTAAAAGATTTTGGACCTTATTCGGCAGATTCAGTTGATTATCCTGATTTTGCACATCCTGTTGCCAGCGCGGTAGAAAATGGAGAATTTACCTATGGTATTTTACTTTGCGGCTCGGCCAATGGTGTGGCCATTACAGCCAACAAACATCAGGGTATAAGAGCAGGCCTGTGCTGGAAAAACGAAGTGGCTTCATTGGTACGCCAGCATAATAACGCTAATGTGCTGTGTATACCCGCCCGTTTTGTATCGGTAGATGAAGCCGAACAAATTACGAAAACCTTTTTAACCACGGCATTTGAAGGTGGCCGCCACCAAAATCGGGTTGAAAAGATTTCTTGCTAATCAGACCGCAACTAACTATAAATATTATGAATAAAAAATTTTTAACCCTTAGTTTGGCCACACTTGTTACCGCAAGTTGTTTTAGCCAGATTAAACCATTACCTGCCAATAAAGACGCTATTAAATTTAGCAAGGCCATTAATCCAGATAATGCCTATAAGCACCTTTCAATTTTAGCATCAGACGAATATGAAGGACGCGAGACAGGAACAAAAGGTGCCTGGATGGCTGCAGATTATATCCGTGATTATTTTAAATCAATTGGCTTAAAGGGTCCGGTTAATGGCAGTTATTTCCAGAAAATTAACCTGGTAAATGTTACTTTGAAAGAAAGTCATGTGACCGTTAACGGCCAACCAAAAGAATATCAGAAAGATTATGTTGTTTCGCCAAGCTTAATCAGCGATAACGGCTTTACTTTTTCTACTGATCAGATTGTATTTATTGGTTACGGGATCAAAAAAGATAGCTACAACGATTTTGCAGGAACAGATATTAAAGGCAAAGTAGTAATGATGTTTAACGGTGGCGATCCTACTATCAAACCAGGTACCCGCGTGGATAGGGCCGCTTACCGTGCCATGCTGGAAAGCAGGGCAAAATATTTTGCCGATAACAATGTAAAGGCCATTATCCTGATCGACCCTGCTGTAGATAGAATTACTGAAAATACTAAACAGGCACAAAATAACGGCCGTGTAATGGTCAAAACAAATGCGGCTATTGAGGCTCAAAAACAGAATGAGATACCACGTATTTCTATATCTGTAGCCTTAGCCAACGACCTGTTGAAACCGGCAAACACCACAGCTTCCGATTTACAAAAGAAAATTACTGAAAGCCTTACCCCTGCTTCACAAATACTAAATGTTCCTTTTTCGGCAAGTGCTGCCAAAAACGAAGCGTCAGTTAGGTGTGAAAACGTTTTGGGTTACTTAGAAGGATCAGATCCTGTACTTAAAAAAGAAGTATTGATCTTAACCGGTCACTACGATCATATTGGTTTAGAAACTGATCCTAATGCAAAAGATAAAGTAAACAACGGTGCCGATGACGATGGATCAGGTACTACCGGTGTTTTACTAATGGCAAAAGCCTTTACCGATGCAAAAAAAGCAGGCAAAGGTCCTAAACGCAGCATACTATTTATGACTGTGGTTGGAGAAGAAAAAGGCCTTTGGGGTTCTGAATGGTATTCTGAGCATCCTGTTTTTCCGGTTGCCAATACCATTGCCGATTTAAATACCGACATGATTGGCCGTACCGGTGAAGAGTATCTGGGCAAACCTGATTCAGCAAATTACATCTATTCAGTAGGCTCAAGGATGTTAAGTAGCGATCTGGCTAATTTAAGTGAGCAGGTAAATGCTACTTATACCAAAATGAAACTGGATTATAAATATGACGACCCTAAAGATCCTGAGCAGATTTATTATCGCTCAGACCACTACAACTTTGCTAAATTAGGCATTCCGATTATTTTTTATTATGATGGAATGTTACAGCAAGATTACCATAAACCAGGTGATGAAGTAAGCAAAATCAACTTCCCTTTACTGGCAAAAAGAGCAAAACTCACCTACTTTACCGCATGGGAACTTGCCAACAGAGCCAAGCGTCCGGTTGTAGACATGGACGGAAAAGGAAATCCAAAGAAATAATGTTCAAAATAGTAAGCCTCAACTAAATGTTGGGGCTTTTTTGCGTGTATTCCAAACTTAAAATGTTATTTTTGATAAAACGAGTTTATGGATCAATTGCATATTTTAGAAAAAATTAAAATGATCCCTGTTGCCTACCAGCAAGAGGTAGAAGACTTTATTGATTTTATTCTGCAAAAAAAAGTCTCCCAAAAAAACGCAATTAAAAGCCATAGAAAACTTGGCTTACTTAAGGGGAAAATGAAAATGAGTGATGATTTTAATGCGCCATTAGATGAATTTAAAGATTACATGTAATGAAAAAGTATTTACTTGATACACACATTTTACTTTGGATGCAGGACGACAATATTGCATTATCTAACAGGGCAAGAAACATTTTAGAAGATCCAACCCTTAACCTCTATCTAAGTATTGCCAGTTTGTGGGAAATCACAATAAAACAATCAATAGGTAAACTTCAATTAGATTATTCATTAGATGAACTAATTGAATCATGCAATGAAACTAATATTACGGTTCTTCCAATAGATATAGAAATATTAAAAACACTTAAATCTTTACCATTTCTACATCGCGATCCTTTTGATAGAATTACTATTGCAACTAGCATCGAATTCGGCTTGGATTTTATTTCAAGCGATGAAATAGCTAAAAAATATATACCAGAGGTAATCTGGTAAAAGCATTTTGCCTTGCAATAATTTCTTTTGTTCCAATTTTCAAAAAATAAACTCAATAGGGTTTCCTATCTTTGGTTTTTAACGAAGTAACACCAAACTAAAAGCACTTGTTGTTCGTTAACCTTTAATAAAATTGCCATTAATGAAAACTGCCGAGGAATTTTTAGAGAAGTCTGATGAAAAAGCTTTCGATTTACCGCACCGTAAAACCATAAATTATAATATTGGTAAATACAATACGGCGGTGGAAAGGGGCTTATCAAAATTCGAAAACCTCGAGGCTTCCAAGAAAAAAGCTCATGTAATTAAATGGCGGGTAATGGAAAATCTCGACAAGTTCTTACCTGAATTTGAATCGAATTTTCAGCGTCGCGGCGGTAAGGTAATCTGGGCAAACGATGCTGCAGAGGCCCAGCAGGAAATCCTCAATATCATTAAAAGAAACAATGGAAAAACGGTCATCAAATCTAAATCGATGACGACCGAAGAAATTCACCTGAACGATTTCCTGGAGCAGAATAATATTGAATCGCTGGAAAGTGATCTGGGCGAATACATCGTGCAGTTATTGGGCCAGGCTCCCTATCACATTGTAACTCCGGCCATGCACCTAAGTGCAGCCGATATTGCGCAGTTATTTCATGATAAATTTGGAACTCCCATTGATGCCACGCCACCGCAGCTGGTGCAAAAAGCGAGAGAGCTCCTCAGAGATAAATACTTAAATGCTGATATTGGTATAAGCGGTGGTAATTTTCTGATTGCCGATACCGGAAGTATTGCCATCACCGAAAATGAAGGGAATGCCAGGTTAAGTACCACTTTCCCTAAAATACATATTGCCATTGTGGGTATTGAGAAAATAATTCCCTCTATGGCCGATTTGGATCTATTCTGGCCTTTACTGGCTTCGCACGGTACCGGACAAAACCTAACAGTTTACAACAGTATCCTGAGTGGTCCCCGCCAGCCAAATGAAACGGATGGACCCGAAGAAATGTACGTGATCCTGCTGGATAATGGCCGCACCAATTTATTGGCGCAAAAGGATCAGCGACAAGGCCTGTACTGTATTCGTTGTGGTGCCTGTTTAAATGCCTGCCCGGTATATAAAAATATTGGCGGACATACCTACAACACCACTTATAGTGGTCCAATTGGTTCTGTAATTACACCGCACCTAAAAGGCATGGAAGAGTTTAAGCATTTGAGCTACGCTTCCAGTCTCTGTGGAAAATGCTCGGAAGTTTGTCCCGTAAAAATTGATATCCATAAAATGCTGTTGCTCAACCGCAGAGACGCGGCAGCTGGCCATGAGAATGGCAAAAAAGAAGAAATAGGTTGGAGCATGTTCAGCAAAATGATGCAGAATCGCAAATGGATGGATTTCTTCGGCGGAAAGTTTAAAAACCTTACACTCCGAACCTTCTTCAAAAAGAGTTGGGGCAAATACCGCGAAATGCCGAAAGTTGCTGATCAATCATTCGCCAAACAGTTTGAGGAGATGAAAAAAAGTCGAGAGTCTTAATCAGAAACCATTAGTCAAACAACCAAATATGCATTTTAACCGAAAAGATAAAGACGATGAATTCTTACTGAATTTATATAAAAAACTGCTTTATCCCCGGATGGTAGAGGATAAAATGCTTAAATTATTACGACAGGGACGCATAGGCAAATGGTTTTCGGGAATTGGACAAGAAGCCATTGCCGTTGGCAGTACCTTAGCCATGCGAAGCGAGGAGTATATTCTGCCCATGCACCGCAATTTAGGTGTTTTTACCTCACGTAATATTCCGCTAAAGAAATTAATGGCGCAATGGCAGGGCAAGTTAACCGGCTTTACCAAAGGCCGCGACCGCTCTTTCCATTTTGGCACACAAGATTATAAAATTATAGGGATGATTTCCCATCTGGGCCCGCAAATGGCGCTTGCCGATGGGATTGCCCTGGCTGATTTATTAGCCAATAAACAGCGTGCTACCCTCGTTTACTCGGGTGAAGGCGCCACCAGCGAAGGCGATTTCCATGAAGCCATCAATGTGGCAGCAGTTTGGGGCCTTCCGGTAATCTTTTTAATCGAAAATAACGGTTATGGCTTGTCGACCCCAATAACAGAGCAATACAGATGCAAAAATTTGGTTGATAAAGCCATCGGTTATGGCATCGAAGGCCGCCAAATTGACGGCAACAATATTCTTGAAGTTTACGATACCATTAATCAGCTGGCCATGGAAATCAGGAAAGATCCCAGACCTGTCTTGGTCGAATGCATAACTTTCAGGATGCGTGGCCATGAAGAAGCATCCGGCACCAAATACGTTCCGCAAGAACTTTTTGATGAATGGGAAAAGAAAGACCCTTTAAACAATTATGAAGCCTATTTAATTGAACAAGGTATTTTAACTACCGATACCATTACGGATATCAAAATCCAGTTTAAAAAAGATATTGAAATAGCAGTTGAAGAAGCTTTTGAAGAGCCGGAACCCATTCCAGATCCCGCAAGAGAAGAACGGGATATGTATTTTCCTCATCAACCAGAATTTGCCCAACCAGGCGAATCCGCTACTGAGAAAAGGTATCTGGATGCGATTAGCGATGCAATCGATCTCGCGATGGAGAAATACCCTAACCTGGTTTTAATGGGACAGGATATTGCTGATTATGGTGGCGCCTTTAAAATTACAGATGGCTTTATGGCTAAATTTGGCAAAAACCGGGTGCGCAATACGCCTATTTGCGAATCGGCCATTGTGGGTGCAGGTTTAGGCCTTTCGATAAACGGTTGGAAAGCTGTTGTAGAAATGCAGTTTGCCGATTTTGTAAGCGTTGGCTTTAACCAGATTGTAAACAATTTAGCCAAAACACATTATCGCTGGGGCGAAAAAGCAGATGTAGTGGTTCGCATGCCTACTGGCGCGGGAACCGGTGCCGGCCCTTTCCATTCGCAAAGCAATGAGGCCTGGTTTACTAAAACACCGGGATTGAAAATTGTTTATCCCGCATTTCCCGAAGATGCAAAGGGCTTGCTTTTGGCCGCCATTGCCGATCCTAATCCGATAATCTATTTTGAACATAAATATTTGTACAGAAGTTTAACCGGCCCGGTACCTGACGGTTATTACACAACCGAAATAGGAAAAGCCGTTACCTTAAAAACTGGCAACCAGCTTACCATCATCACCTATGGTTTAGGCGTACATTGGGCTTTAGAACATTTAAACAACCATCCTCAACAAGAAGCAACCCTGGTTGATCTGCGTACGCTCCAGCCATGGGATCAGGAAACGGTGAAGGAAGCTGTAAAAGCAACGGGCAGAGTGCTCATTTTACATGAAGACACTTTGACCAATGGTTTCGGTGCCGAAATATCAGCCTGGATTGGAGAGCACCTTTTCCATTACCTGGACGCACCAGTAATGCGTTGTGCAAGTTTAGATACTGCCATTCCTATGAATAAGGTACTGGAAGATGATTTTTTGGCTAAAGCCAGATTAGCAGAAATAATTGATAAACTATTAAAATATTAAACAGAGGTTAATTGTATAAACTGTTTAAATTGGTTAACTGTATATCCTAAACAATTAACCGGTTTAAACGATTAACCAGTTAAACATTCGAGCAACATGGGCACTTTCAAAGTCAGTGGAAATATAGTTAATATCGTAGAACGTCATATTTTCTTTGGCGAAATAACGGTTGAGGCCGGAAAAATAAAATCGATCACCAAAATTTCTGAGGAACGCCCAAACAGCGTCTTCATTACTCCTGGTTTTATTGACAGTCACGTGCACATCGAAAGCAGTATGCTCATTCCGAGCGAATTTGCTCGTTTGGCTGTGGCGCATGGTACCGTGGCTACCATCAGTGATCCGCATGAGATTGCCAATGTTTGCGGCATGGAAGGTATTGAATTTATGATTGAAAACGGTAACACCGTACCCTTTAAATTCAATTTCGGTGCACCAAGCTGCGTACCGGCTACTACCTTTGAAACTGCTGGTGCCGAGTTAAACCATAATGATGTTAAAGCACTTTTAGAGCGCCCGGAGATTAAATACCTCAGTGAAATGATGAATTTTCCCGGAGTGTTACATCAAGATGAAGAAGTTTTAAAAAAGATTGCGGCAGCCCATCAGCTTGGCAAACCAGTTGACGGGCACGCACCAGGGTTACGTGGTGATACCGTTCAAAAATATATTGATGCCGGTATTTCTACCGACCATGAATGTTTCACTGCCGAAGAAGCGCTGGATAAACTGCAGCGTGGTATGAAAATCCTGATCCGCGAAGGCAGTGCCGCTAAAAATTTTGAAGCACTAATCGCCTTACTTCACGACTGGCCCGAAATGATGATGTTCTGCAGTGATGATAAACATCCAGATAGCTTAGTTGAAAGCCACATTAACGAAATTTGTGCCAGGGCAGTAGCTAAAGGAATCAATGTTTTTAATGTACTCCGTGCTGCTTGTATTAACCCGATTTTGCATTACAAGCTGGACGTAGGTACTTTACATGTAAACGATGATGCCGATTTTATCGTAATGGAAGATCTTGTTAATTTCAGGGTAACACAAACCTATATTAATGGTCTTTTACTAGCAGAAAACGGTAAAATGGCCGGCAATTGGATCAGCCATATGTCTGGTAAAGAATCGATTAACCGTTTTGATTGTAGCTATAAAAAAGAAGAAAACTTCATTTTTAAGTACGCAGATCAGCAAGAAATTCCAGTGATTGAAGCGCTAGATGGCCAGTTGATTACCAATAAAATACAGGCAAAACCAAAGGTCGAAAATGGCAATATTGTTAGTGATGTAGCCAATGACATCCTCAAAATGGTGGTGGTTAACCGCTATCATGATGCGCCCATTGCCATTTCCTTTGTTAAAAACTTTGGTTTAAAAAAGGGGGCTATTGCCTCGAGTGTGGCGCATGATAGTCATAACATCATTGCCGTTGGGGTTGATGATAGAAGTATCTGTGCCGCAGTAAACCTGGTAATCAAAGAAACCGGTGGCGTGGTAGCTTTAGGCGATGGAAAAGAGGAGATACTGCCACTGCCGGTTGGCGGCTTAATGAGTAACCATAATGGTTACGAGGTTGCTGCCTGTTATACCGCGATAGATCAATTTGCCAAAAATTTAGGTTCAACTCTTCTTGCTCCTTTTATGACACTTTCTTTTATGGCGCTCTTGGTTATTCCGCATTTGAAACTGAGCGACAAAGGTTTATTTGATGGGGATGAATTTAGGTTCGTGTAGTACCTTGTCATTCTGAGGGATAATTTATTGGATAAAAATCAATATAAATGACGTAACTGATTTCTTATGCCATACAGCACAGTCTTGCCTCGGCTCACCGCCGCCGAAGGGCTCTTTCTTTTTGATGTCAAAAAGAAACAAAAAACACCGGCTGAAAATTTTTCTTTGAAAGCCAGTAATAGGGCTTGGTCGGTGGAGTCCGAAAAATTTGTTAGGCCTGACTTAAGTAGAACGGAGACCCAGTGCGAAGGCCTTGTTGGATGGAAATGCATATTTCATAAGTGACTAATTATCAAATAATTAAAAATTAACGTCAATGGTAGTTTATTTCAGGATCTTTCATGAAAAACCTATAGATTTATTTTCTGAAAATCACAAAATAAAATTTGGCAGCTGATTTTTTTTAATATATTTGTCGACTAAATCTATAGGAATTATATAATAATTATAATAATGAGGCGTAAACACTTTTATATGACTGTTTAAACTTGCTATAACGGCAATCAGCGGCTTTCGAACGAGTCATTAATTAACTGCATTTAAATAAACCATCAATATAACCATGAACAAAACTTTACTTTTTTTATTTTCATTTTTACTTTCATCAGGATTTGCTTTTGCCCAAAGTCAGGTAACGGGTGTAATTAAAACCACCAATGGTACAACAATCCCCAATGCAACCATAAAGGTAAGGGGAACCAACCAGGCCGTTGTAGCCGATGAAAATGGTGCCTTTAGCATTAACGTAAAACAAGAAACACCATTTTATTTACAGGTAAGCTCTGTAGGTTATAAACCACAGGATTTTCAGATACTAAAACTTCAGGAGACTCCTATAGAACTGGTTTTGGTAGAAAATGCGCTGCTCGATGAAATCGTGGTAACGTCAAGAAGGCGTTCGGAGGTTTTACAGGATGTACCTATTCCGATTACGGTTATTGGTGGCCGTGCAGCAGAAAACGCAGGTGCTTTTAACGTCAACCGTTTAAAAGAGTTGGTTCCTTCGGTACAGCTATATGCTTCCAATGCCAGAAACACAACGCTAAATATCAGAGGCTTGGGTTCTACCTTTGGTTTAACGAACGATGGTATTGATCCGGGGGTTGGATTTTACGTAGATGGCGTTTATCATGCACGTCCGGCTGCTACCTCTACCGATTTTCTTGATATCGATCAGATCGAAATTTTACGGGGGCCGCAAGGTACCCTGTTTGGTAAAAATACCACAGCGGGTGCATTCAACATTACCACGAGCAAACCTACATTAACACCCAGTGCAAAAATAGAATTAAGCGTAGGGAATTATAATTTTATTCAGGCCAAAACATCAGCTTCCGGGGCACTGGCAAAAGATCTTGCCGCAAAAATCTCCATTTCAGGTACGCAGCGCGATGGAACGATCTGGAATACCAGGGAAGAACGCAGGTATAGCGGACAGAATAACCTGGGCTTAAAAAGTCAGCTATACTATACACCTTCAGAACAATTACAGGTGTTGTTAAGCGGCGACGTGAGTATTCAGCACCCGGCAGGTTACCCATTAGTAATTGCGGGTGTTACCACAACCGAAAGAAGCGCGTACCGGCAGTATGCCAGAATTATTTCTGATTTAGGCTACCAGCAACCAAAAATCGATCCTTTTTCGAGAGAAATCAATACCAATACGCCTTGGAGACATAATCAATCAATAGGGGGGATTTCACTAAATGTTGATTATAAAATTGGGAACGGAACATTGACATCAACTACCGCATGGAGATTCTGGAATTGGGACCCTACCAACGACAGGGATTTTTCTGAGGTGGCAGCGTTAACCAAATCGCAGGGTAATTCGCGCCACGATCAATATTCGCAGGAAGTGAGGTATGCAGGAAATATTACCGAAAAATTAAGTGGGGTAGTGGGCGTTTATTTTCTGGGTCAGAATTTAAAAGGTTTGGCGCAAACAGAAGAAGTAGGTAAAGATCAATGGCGTTTTGTACAAACCAGTAATACCGGAAGTCAGGCTTTATACTCCACACCGGGTTTATTGGATGGTTTTGGTATCAAAACCAACTCTGTTATAAAATCGTTAAGTGCAGCGGTCTTTGCACAGGTTGATTGGGAAGTTTTAAAAAATCTGCACGTATTACCAGGTTTAAGGTATACCTATGATAAAAAAGATGTTGATTATGATCGGGTAACTTATGGCGGTCTACAAACCACTGATGCGACATTATTAGCGCTTAAAGCAGCTGTATATGCCAATCAGCAGTTCACAACAAAGGTTGATAACAACAATTTATCAGGTAACTTTACCGTTTCTTACCGTCCAAACCATAATTTAAATGTTTACGGAACTTTTTCTACCGCATATAAACCGGTGGGTGTTAACGTAGGTGGTTTACCAACTACCTCTACAGGGGCAGCCGATTTATCGGTAGCTGTTGTTAAACCGGAGTACGTTCAGCATTATGAGCTGGGTGCTAAAACAAAGCCAATTAAAGGTGCTATTTTCAACATCAGTTTATTTAATACGGATATTAAAGATTACCAGACCAATGTACAATCGCCACAGCTAGGTGTAAACAGAGGTTATTTATCAAACGCTGAAAAGGTAAGGGTGAAAGGATTGGAAATAGATGGTACTTATCAGTTGGAGCGCTTTTTAACGTTAAATGCTGCCTTGGCCTATCTTGATGGCAAGTATGTTAAATTCACCAATGCACCGCTTCCGTTAGAAGAAACCGGACACACCGAACTGGTTAATGGTGTGGCTACCCAGGTAGCTTTTAAAGATGCTTCTGGCGGTAGGTTGCCGGGTATCTCTAAATGGAATATCTCGGGTGGTTCAGAACTAAGTACGCCTGGTAATCTGGCTACCAGAGCGGGACGCTATTTCATTGCCGGTGATGCGAGCTACCGTTCAGATTACTCATCAAATCCTACCCCATCAAGTGTACTGGTTGTGAAAGGTTATGCCTTGTTTAATGCCAGGTTGGGCTTCAAATCTGATAAGTTCTCTTTATTTGTTTGGAGCAGAAATATAGCCAATAAAAATTATTACGAGCAGTTACAGGCTGCGGCGGGTAACGCTGGTTTGTATGCCGGAGTATTAGGCGATCCAAGAACTTATGGGGCAACCATCCGTTATGCATTCTAATCATACTAATTTATTTTTCTCTCTTATATTTGGTTTGAGGAGTGGTGTAATGCCGCTCCTTTTTTAATAAATGCTGTATCATTAATTGTCATCCTGATGGATAATTTATTTTATAAAAATCAATATAAATGAGGTAACTAATTACTTATGCTATACAGCCCAGTCTTGCCTCGGCTACCGATGAAAATCGGTACAGGTCACCGCCGCCGAATGGCGCTTACTTTTTGGCATCAAAAAGTAACAAAACCGCGGCATTGCCGAGCTCATTAACACAAATAAAACAATAGTTAACTTGTATAAAAATCGATATGATTGACAGAAGTTAAATGTTATCTAAGTATCGTCATTTCGACCGCAGTGGAGAAATCTTTTAAACGAGGTTTAATAGCTCGAGTGAAAAGATCTCTTCATTTCGCTATGCTACAGTTGAGATGACGTTCTTATTTCGAAGAGCCTGTCAATGGTAGCTTGTCGAAGGACTTGTTAAACTTCTCTTGAAGCGTTTCGTTGCTTCGTCCTGCTCAGCACAAGCTAAGCTCAACGTGACAAAAGTTTGAATGGAAGCAAACTTATGATATAGCGTTTTGTCAACGAAATAACAAAAAACTGTAGCGGCTTTTTGTCGAATTAAAATTTAGGTAAAGCAGATAAAATCTTAACTTCGGTAAATTTTTAATTCAATGAATAAGCTTACTTCAGTTTGTGTGTACTGCGGCTCAAACTTTAATGGCGATGCGGCGCTTCGCAAGGCGATAAAACAATTGGCAGAAACATTGGTAAAGCAGCAGATCAGATTGGTTTATGGAGGTGGAAGTGTTGGTGTGATGGGCGTGCTGGCTAATGATGTACTGGAATTGGGTGGTATGGTTACGGGTGTGATTCCTCAGTTTTTAATGGATAAGGAAGTTGGTCACCGGGGTTTAACAGAAATGCTTGTGACCGAAAACATGCATCAGCGAAAACAGAAAATGGCCGATTTGAGTGATGGTTTTGTGATCTTACCGGGCGGATTTGGTACATTGGAAGAGTTTTTTGAAGTATTAACCTGGCTGCAGCTAGGGCTGCACCATAAACCAATCGGTGTATTAAATGTTGGCGGTTTTTACGATCCCTTATTTGCTCAAATGGATATGATGGTTCAAAGTAAATTTTTGAAACCGGCCAATCGCGATTTAGTATTTAATGAAGCCGATGCCGAAATTTTAATTAATAAAATGGATGATTTTTCAGCAATTCCAGACGAGGTTTGGTTCAGAGAAAGAAATTTGATTTAGAAAAAGTATCAAGTCATAAACATCAAGTAAGACTAATCAATATTAATCCGCCATACGCAAAACGCCTGGCGCAAAGAAAAAATATATATACCAAATGCAAATCATTACCTCACACGCCGAGTTTGAACAATACCTGAGCAAAGAATTAGGTGTTTCTTCGTGGCATACCATTACACAAGAACAGATCAACAGATTTGCTGATGCCACATTAGATCATCAGTGGATTCATGTGGATGAAGAAAAAGCCCAAAATGAAGGTCCTTTTAAGGCAACGATCGCTCACGGTTATTTAACGCTTTCGTTGATCCCTTTTTTATGGAAAGAAATTGTTGATATTCAAAATCTGAAAATGGAGATCAATTATGGCATAGAAAATTTGAGGTTTGCACAGGCCGTGACCGTAAACAGCAAGGTCAGGTTAAAAGCTAAACTGGCCTCTATCATCAATCTCCGTGGTGTAACCAAAGTTAATATGGCTATCGAAATGGAAATTGAAGATCAGAAAAAGCCGGCTTTTAATGGAGAGGTTGTTTTCTTATATCATTTTGTGAGTTAATTGTTTACAATGCAGCGTATTGTTTATATTTAACAATTAAATAAAAAACAGATTCGCTCATGATCAGAAACAAAAAATCCTTTGGCTATATTTTAGTTAGTCTGTTTATCTTGTCCTGTCAAGCCAATAAAGATCAGCATTCGGCAGCCGATTCATTTTTACCGATGCAGATTGGTAATTTATGGTATATGAATGCGCAATCCTACACCGAGATTAAGGATACCGTCCGGATTGATAACAAGCTTTTTTATCAGTTTTACTCTTTGGTTGGAGGCGATGCAGGCAGCACCATGTACCTAAGGATAGATGAACATGATAAATTGATTGAAGGCTATCCCGATAGTCCGTTAGAAACATATACCAGAGCTGATTTTTCTGCAAAGAAAGGCGATAAGTTTTTCACTACGGGCAAAAAAGACGAAAATGATAACGAAGTAACGGTGGTTCAAAAATCAGATGATGAAATTACCTTTTCGTTTGATCCGATTTTCCATCCAAATTTAAAAGGTCACCCCACATTGGTAAAATACATAAAAGGTAAAGGCTGGGCTGATCAATACCAAAAAATAAAAATTAATGGCGTGGTTTATCAAAATTAAATGATTTATCACAGCGTTCAGAGCGTTTTACACAGAGGCACACCGGGAAGGGATTAATTTTTTTTTCGTTAATTCGTTAGAAAGTAACAGAAGCACGCAAAACAACGGCGTGCTAAACCCAACTTTGCGACCGCTGTGCTTTTCTTTGTGATCTCTGTGTTAAAAACTTAGCGTCCTTCGCGGTTAAACAAGCCACGGAAGCACGGAAAACAGAGGTGCTAAACCCAACTTTGTGACCTCTGTGCTTTTTCTTTATGATCTCTGTGCTAAAAACTTACCGTCCTTCGCGGTTAAAACAAGTGGTAGACGGAAATCATTTGTAGTTTATCAGGAATAAATAAGGGAGTTTACCACAGAGTTCAGAGCGTTTTACACAGAGGGACACCGAGAAGGTTTTACTTTTCTTTCTGTTAAACAAGGAAGTGCTAAACCAAACTTTGTGACCTCAGTGATTTTTCTTTGTGATCTCTGTGTTAAAAACTTTGCGCACTTTGCGGTTAAAAAAGCCACAGAAGCACGGGAAACAACGGCGTGCTAAACCCGACTTTGTGACCTCCGTACTTTCTCTTTGTGATCTCTGTGTTAAAAAACTTTGCGCACTTTGCGGTTAAAAAAGCCACGGAAGCACGGAAAACGGAGATGCTAAACCCAACTTTGTGACCTCTGTGCTTTTTCTTTGTGATCTCTGTGTTAAAACATTTAGCACGCTTCGCGGTTAAAAATTTAGCGTCCTTCGCTATTAAAACAAGTGGTAGACCAGAAACCATTTTGGTCAATACTATTTTTCTAAAATTAACTCTAAATTGCCTACATGAATATCGAATTCAATAAAAACGAGGATGTAAACAAACAGTTGGTTTACGAATTGAAAACCAGGCTAAAAAAAGTATACCTGGGTGGAGGCGAAAAAAATGCTGCAAAACAAAAGGAAAAAGGGAAGCTGCTGGCCCGCGAGCGGATTGAATATTTAATTGATAAAAATTCTAACTTTTTAGAGGTTGGAGCCTTTACCGCGGATGGCATGTACGCTGAACAAGGCGGATGTCCTTCGGCCGGGGTGGTATGTGGCATTGGTTACGTAAGTGGACGGCAATGTATGATTGTGGCTAACGATGCAACGGTAAAAGCCGGTGCCTGGTTCCCGATGACAGCCAAAAAAAATCTTCGGGCACAAGAAATTGCCATGGAAAACCGTTTGCCGGTAATTTACCTGGTTGATAGTGCCGGTGTTTACCTGCCCATGCAAGATGAAATTTTTCCCGATAAAGAGCATTTCGGCAGGATGTTCCGCAACAATGCCATCATGTCTTCAGAAGGTATTGTACAGATTTCGGCCATTATGGGGGCTTGTGTTGCAGGAGGTGCCTATTTACCCATCATGAGCGATGAAGCCATGATTGTAGATCAAACAGGTTCGGTATTTTTAGCAGGCTCTTATCTGGTTAAATCGGCCATTGGAGAAGAGGTAGATAATGAAACTTTAGGCGGTGCAACTACACACTGCGAAATTTCTGGTGTTACCGATTACAAACACCCTAACGATCAGGCCTGTTTAGATAGCATTAAAAACATCATGAGTATGCTGGGCGCTCCTCAAAATGCTGGTTTCGATCGTATTGCGCCAGTTAAACCAAAAGAGAGAGAAGAGGAATTGTACGGCATCTTCCCCGAAAACCGAGATAAACCTTACGAAATGATGGATATCATTAACCGCTTGGTTGATGGATCTGAATTTGAAGAGTATAAAAAAGGTTACGGACAGAGTATTGTTTGCGGCTTGGGTCGTGTTGACGGCTGGGCGGTAGGTATTGTAGCCAATCAGCGTAAAGTGGTCAAATCGAAAAAAGGGGAGATGCAGTTTGGCGGGGTAGTTTATTCTGATAGTGCCGATAAGGCAAGCCGTTTTATCATGAATTGTAACCAGAAAAAAATCCCTTTGGTTTTTCTGCAGGATGTGACTGGTTTTATGGTAGGCAGTCGCTCTGAACATGGCGGAATTATTAAAGACGGGGCCAAAATGGTTAATGCCGTCGCCAATTCGGTTGTGCCCAAATTTACAATTGTGTTAGGTAATTCTTATGGTGCAGGTAATTATGCCATGTGCGGTAAAGCTTACGATCCACGTTTAATTTATGCCTGGCCTACAGCGAAAATCGCAGTTATGGGTGGCTCACAGGCCGCTAAAACCCTGCTGCAAATTCAGGAAGCATCATTGAAAGCAAAAGGCGAATTGATTACGACAGAAAAACAAGCTGAGCTGTTGAAAGAGATTTCCGATAAATATGATAGCCAGACTACGCCTTACTATGCTGCATCGCGGCTTTGGGTTGATGGGATTATCGATCCACTCGAAACCAGAAAGGTAATTTCGATGGGGATTGAGGCCGCCAATCAATCGCCGATTACCAAAAAGTTTAGTGTTGGAGTGATACAGACGTAGGTGCTGTCAGGTGTTACCACCTTTACGGTTTATAATAGATTTTAGCTTATAAGCAATTGTAGCAATCGGGAAAAAATAGCCATTGGATTTAAAAGCAAAAGTATCCAAGGTGATGAAGCAAGTGATTTAAAGTGACTCTTTCACAAATTAATCTTAAAGACAATCAATAGTTGTCAGCAAGAAATAGCTGACAACATGGTATTCTTAACGCCTGATCGCTTTTCTCAAAACGCTATGCGCTTTGCTCCACGCGCTCTACTGTTAATAAGTAAACTATGTTGACAATGTGCGCTTGTTAACCATTATTTAAAGCATTAAATTTGCGCTACGATTAATGAATTTCAAACATATTATATAATGTCACAAGAAAACGAACACGTTCAGTGTTTAATTATAGGCTCAGGTCCCGCAGGTTATACTGCTGCAATTTATGCTGCCAGAGCTGATTTAAAACCAATTATGTATACCGGAATGCAAGCCGGCGGACAGCTTACGCAGACCACAGATGTAGAAAATTTTCCTGGCTATCCGCAAGGGATTATGGGGCCGGAAATGATGGAAGATTTCCGTAAGCAAGCAGAACGTTTTGGAACCGATATCCGTTTCGGTTACGTTAGCTCGGTAGATTTTTCTTCAGCCCCTCATAAAGTGGTGGTTGATGAAATCAAAACCATTACTGCTGATACCGTAATTATTGCAACCGGTGCTACTGCAAAATGGTTGGGTTTACCTAGCGAGCAACAGTATAATGGCTTTGGTGTTTCTGCCTGTGCTGTTTGCGATGGTTTCTTTTTTAAAGGTCAGGATGTGGCCATTGTAGGTGCCGGTGATACCGCTGCTGAAGAGGCAACTTATTTAGCCAAACTTTGTAAAACGGTGCATTTGCTGGTTCGCCGTGATGAATTCAGGGCATCTAAAGCGATGGTTAGCCGTGTATTAGCTACCCCTAACATCATTGTACACTACAATACTGAAACGCAGGAAATTTTGGGTAACGGCAAAAATGTTACCGCAGTAAAAGTAATCAATAACAAAACAGGTGTAGAATCTGATATCGCAGTTGAAGGTTTCTTCGTAGCTATAGGTCATAAACCGAACACTGATATTTTTAAAGGACAGCTGGATATGGATGAAACTGGTTATCTAACGACTAAACCAGGTTCTACCTTAACCAATATCGAAGGTGTTTTTGCCTGCGGTGATGTACAGGATATGTACTATAGACAAGCGGTAACTGCTGCTGGTTCTGGCTGTATGGCCGCACTTGATGCGGAGCGGTATCTTGCTGCTAAAGAGCATCCTGTAGAAGCTTAAGCATAATTTTTAAATATTTTGAAAGAGAGAAATCAGTTTTGGTTTCTCTTTTTTATATAAAGTCGTCCTCTCGGGCGTAGTGCAGCGTAGCCGAGAGATCTATTAAAGCAAATCTTATTTTATAAAACATCCATTTTTTGGAAAGCGGTTGCAGTAGCGCTTTTTAAAGTTCGTCCTGCTTTTCCTTACAAGTCCGCACTCGTGCCTCGTTTGCGTGCTTTCCATTTCATCCGATAGCGCCTAAAATCCGCATGTCTGTCTTAATCTGACTATTACTAAGTTCTAAAAATGAATATCAACTGATTTTATTCTGCGATAATTATATTTATAGGTGGAAGTTCATTTTGATTGGAATTTCTGAACAGATTTGGGATCGAAATTTTATTTTAGGCATAAAAATGAAATAGAGATCCCCTCCTGGCTATATTTCAGGTAACATGTTAGCGCTATTATTTCTTTTTGAGATCCTGGTCCTATGGGTAGCGATGGTCCATTGAGTAGATTCTCAATTTTAGCTGTCTGCCCTGTTTGATCCATTTGGCCGGCCGGATGATGAACCTGAAAAGAAACTTTTTCAGTCTGAAAGATGGCTTCAGCGTTTTTACCTTTTGTGAAAAATAATCAATGATCTTATTGTATATGTTTCTGCAGACCGCCGTAAGATATAGAAAAACCAGGTTTTTGTCCAATGAAGAGAAAGGCATGCTGTTCCATCCAAAATCATTTTTAAGGATATCAAACTGCCGCTCCATGCCCCCTCGCTGGTTGTAAAAACGGGCAATGGCTACGGCATCCTTTTCGAAGTCGTTGGTCAGAATCCCCCTGTATTCATAGGCATCCTGGGTGATCAGATCTACCTGGCCATCTTTTTTCAGCCTCCGTTTGGCAACCAGCCTGTATGTCTGTGGCTGTTGGTTCTGTTCCCTGGCCTGAGTGGCAAAGGGAAGGATATCGATGTATCCTACTTCCAGCGGGCCGTTTTTGTCCTCCATCATTTCCCAATTGGAGATCTGTGGAAAATATTTCTCGACATAGCTGTTTCTGCACCCGATGTAAAAATGTTCCACCTTCTGTTGCAGCAGGGCAACCACATCATACTGGTACGATGCTGCGTCTGCCCGAAAGTTTTTGATCTTTTTTACCTTCTTTGTTTCAAGCAGATCAAAAATCCTTTCGAGCGTATCCCTTTGAAATGACTTTGCATCAGAATTTCCGTTCCTGTTTTCGATATAAAGTACAAACTGCTCATTGACGGTACAGACACCCGGCTGATAGCCATAATCCCTTTTGTAGGTCATCTTACTGTCCTGTTTCTCATTGAAGATGATTGTATTGTCATAATCCAGGGTAAGTTCCCGGGAATCAAGAACCCCGATCTTTTTCAGTACCTCCAGGTTGAAATTCTCAAGGGTACGGTTGGTACAATATTGATGTGTAACTGCCCCCCGCTTGGTTACACAGGTTTTTGTTTGTTCGGTAAGCTCGGAGAGTCTTCTCAAGACAGTATCAGGGCTTGCAAGTTTAACATAGGGGTTGTCGAGAAAATGACTTTTTAAGTGGGTATGGAGATCTTCGATGCTATCGCCGCCACAGAGAAAAACAGATTTGAGAGAGTAGAAGACATCTTTCCAGGAATACCTGCTCTGAGCAGCAACGCCGGGCAGATGTGCATGGCAGAGCTTATCGATTTCCAATCTATTTAAGTAGTCAAAAACAAAATTTATGCCCCCGAAAGCGGATATTGGATCTGAATTTATTATTTTCACGGCAGTAATATTGGTCAACACTAATTTAAGTGAATATTACCTTGCTGCAAAACATTGTTTATCAAAGTTTTGCAGCTTTTTTTTTGTAACCTGCGGATATTAGGAGCGATCGGATCAGGTTTAAATACTTAGGTTTTTGCCGCTATTAAGGGTTTAATAGCGAAGCTTCAAATAAATCCTTCTGCACTGCGTTCTGCAACCCTAAAAAGTTCAACAGACCTTGCCACCTAAACCCGACAGTAGTGGCAGCTCCCGATTGAAGCACTGTTTTTTGTTTGTTATGGTTTGCCTGCATGTTTCACAGGTTTCATCGGGACTATAACGGATGGCGGGACTATCGTAACCCAAACGTTTCTATACTTGATTTTCATAAAAGTAGTCGTCATTTCGACTTAACCGCAGTGAAATGGAGAAATCTTCGTAGAAGCTTTAAAATGTAGATTTCTAGACTGCATTATACTCCGTTCGAAATGACGATCTCTTCATAATTAGATTTATATGCCTTTTACAATGCCAATCAAACGGTTGATCTGTATTGTAACAAGAATGTGGGATTTGTAATTTCTCCATAATCTCTATCTTGGTTCAAATAATTAGTTCTAGCTATAAATAACACAAAAATGAACAAAGTTTTAGCGATTTTTATTGGAGTATTAATCAGTTCAAGTGCATTTGCGCAGCGTGACCCTAACCTGGGCATCATACCTGCACCGGTAGCCATTACAAGAGCAAGCGGAAGTTTTGAATTGGATAAAACCACGGTTTTGGTCAATCAAAGTATTGATGGAGCAAAGATGGCTGATTTATTAAATGCTTTTGTGGTAAACAAAGCAGGCTTTGCTTTACGCGAAACCAAAATTACCCAGCCTAACCAAAAGGCTGTTATTTTAACATCTGTTGGCGCCGATCAGTTACCAGCCGAAGGTTACACCATCAAGGTTACCCCAAAACAAATCGTTTTAACCGGAAAAGGAGCAGGGTTATTTTATGCCGTTCAGTCGGCCATGCAGATGATGCCTGATAAAATTGCAGATAAAATTACCATCCCCGCGGTTAATATAAATGATTATCCACGTTTTGCTTACCGGGGAACAATGCTTGATGTAAGCCGTCATTTCTTTCCGGTTTCTTTTATCAAAAAATACATCGATCAGCTGGCTTATTATAAAATCAATACTTTCCACTGGCATTTGACGGATGATCAGGGATGGCGATTGGAAATAAAAAAATACCCTAAACTTACCGAAATCGGTTCATCACGTAATGGAACCATCATTGGCAATTATCCGGGCAACGGAAATTACCTTACACCGGTAAAAGGTTTTTATACGCAGGAAGAGGCTAAAGAAATTGTGAGGTATGCCGCGGCCAAATACATCACGGTAATTCCTGAAATCGAGTTGCCTGGCCATGCGTCTGCTGCTATTGCTTCATATCCTGAATTAAGCTGTTTTCCTGATCGCGATACCTTTATCAGTGATAAAACGCCATGGGCCGGTAGCAGAAAAGGCAAACAGGTACAGCAAACCTGGGGTGTTTTCGATGATATTTTTGTGCCATCGGCAAATACCTTTACCATGCTGAACAATATTTTGGATGAGGTGATCGCTATTTTTCCTTCAAAATATATCCATATCGGTGGAGACGAAGCGCCAAAAACCTATTGGAAAGAGTCGCCGTTTTGCCAGGCTTTAATGAAAGAAAAAGGCTTAAAAGATGAACATGAGCTGCAAAGTTATTTTATACAGACGATTGAAAAGCATGTAAACAGCAAGGGCCGCTCTATTATTGGCTGGGACGAGATTTTAGAAGGTGGTTTAGCACCGAATGCGACGGTAATGAGCTGGAGGGGCGAAGATGGAGGTATTGCTGCGGCGCAACAAAATCATGATGTAATTATGACACCTGGTTCAATGGGTTTGTATATCGATCATAAACAATCCAATTCTCCGGATGAGCCGGTTACCATTGGCGGTTTTGCTCCTTATCAGAAAATATATACTTACGATCCAATCCCGAAAGTATTAACTGCCGATCAGCGAAAGTACATTAAAGGTGTACAGGCCAATATGTGGACGGAGTATATTAAAACTACCGCGAAAGCCGAAAATCATGCTTTTCCACGTCTTTTAGCTTTAGCAGAAATTGCCTGGTCGCCAGTTGACCGCAAAGACCTGAAAAACTTTAGCGAAGAGCGTTTGCCAGTGCATTTGGCCCGCCTGGATAAAATGGGAATTAACTTTTGGGTACCCACTCCAATTGGCTTAAGCGATAAACCTTTAACGGGAGGTGAGTTTACTATTGATTTAAAAGCACCGGTTACAGGTAGTAAAATCTATTATTCTGTCGATTTATCCCGCCCTTCAGAAAATGCATTTTTATATACCGGTCCTGTAAAAATTACTGTTCCGAAAGGAGAAAAAAGGGTTTTGAAGACTATTGTTATTGCGCCAAGCGGTAGAAGAAGTGTAACTACCGAAACAGTTTTAAATAACGGTGCGCCTGATGTTAAGGCAGAACCGAAGAAATAAAAATAATTGCAGGGATAGGCTAAAAATCCTTAATTTGGGACAACCAAAATATCCCAAACTAAAATGAAATTACAACAATATACATTACAGCATCTCTTTTGTATTACAGGGATGCTGTTTTGTTTGGCATGCAGCCAAGAGAAACCAAAAGAAATTAAAACTGAAACCGTAACAGTACAGAAAAACCCCTTCCATTTCTACAAGGATATTGAAGTAAAACCCGGATTAAATTTTGAAATTGTAAGTTGGGGGAAGGGAGTTGATTCGATAGGTGGGTACCAGATTTTAATGTCTGATTCGATCCATAATCATTACCGTTCAGCAGCTATTGACCGCAAGGGCATTATTACCGATGCCTGGAACATGGATTTAGATAATGATGGAAATCCGGAATTGTACGTACAGCTGTTGAGCAAAAAAAATGTTTCTGATCTTAATGTCTTTGAATATGCAGGTGGTGATTTTAATAAAATTAGTTTTCCTGCCTTAAATGCCAGTCAAAGAAAAGGTTATACCGGTAACGATAAATTTTTTATAAAAAATGGTGATCTTTTTAGGTCGTTTCCGGTAAAAGATGCTGCTGATAGCAATAAAACTGTAACCAAAACTTATCAGTATAGGTTAAGTGGCAATAGTTTTTCGACGAGTGAGGGGAAGTAGGGGGGCTGCACGTATAAGTCATGTCGAGCGAAGTGCAAAGTAGTCGGGAAATCTTTGCTGAAAAAGAATTTCTAAACTTCACATTGCTCTTGTCGGGACGATGATTTTTGTTTAAGTTTCACTAGTTAGATCTCTCCACTTCGCGTTGCTGCGGTCGAGAGGACGACAAGTCGATTGGAATCTGTCAATGCTAGCGTAGTCGAAGGATCTTTCCCTATTGACCATATATATGAAAATGAACAACGAAAAATTCTCCGTTATCAATCGACTTAAAAGTTTTAAATATGCCTTTGACGGGTTGAAACTGTTTTTTGTTAACGATCACAATGGGCGGGTTCATCTCTTTGCAGCAGCTGTTGCGATTGCACTTTCTTTTTACCTTAAACTTTCTGCTTTGGAATGGATTGCCATTTTAGCTGTTATCTCTGCCGTTATTGTTGCCGAAATTTTTAATTCATCCATCGAAAAACTGGCTGATGTAGTTTCACCAGATTTTCATCCTAAAATTAAAATCGTAAAAGATCTGGCCGCTGCTGCCGTTTTGGTCGCTGCATTTTTAGCTTTAGCCGTTGGGGTTATCATATTCATCCCAAAATTATTTTTGTGAAGCCAGTGTGGCTGTTCTTGACTCTTCCATCTTATCCTCGATAATCTGGTCCCAGCGGGCCTGCATCTTATGGTTGCTGCCATGCTCGGTTTCTTCGTCGTAATTCCGTTGCATGGTATCAAAATAACTGCTGATCTGGTTAGCCAGTTCG
The DNA here is from genome assembly GCF_913776295.1 of uncultured Pedobacter sp. Taxonomy (GTDB): domain Bacteria; phylum Bacteroidota; class Bacteroidia; order Sphingobacteriales; family Sphingobacteriaceae; genus Pedobacter. The sequence continues at coordinate 5,996 of NZ_CAJYOJ010000086.1, read as the reverse complement.
GCTATCTGTGTTTTATAGTTGCTAACCGAATAATTACGGTTTTTAAGTACCCTTTCGGCTTCAGAAAGCAGAATGTATTGAATGTTTACATGGCCCTGTTCGTGGTGCAGTAAGCTGGCCCTAACTTCAGGATCCTTGATTCTGTCCCACTTCACCCAGGAACGGTTCTTATCAATGCGCACTTCATTTTTAAGCTTGATTACCACACGGTTTCGATACACGGTACTGTTATAACTATATTCCCAGGTCATTGCTGTTAAGGCAATAAATGGCGAACGTTCATCGGCTTTGCCTTTAAAATAGGTTTCCCAGCTTAATTGTACAGGCTGGGTAAAATCCTGTTTAAAAGCAAAAGAGAAGGGGAGTAACAGCAATAATAATATCGGTATGATTAGTTTTTTCAATGCCATAATGTTTTCAACGGTATCACAGCCTGATTTTTTTTGCCATCAAGGCTAATCAAATTATCAGGATTTGGTATGTCGGATTTTAAAGCGAAAAAACCGTGCCTAAAATTATTCAGGGGTAGAAATCTGTCCGCTAATACGCTCAAATTTCTCGATCAGTAAGGCAATCCGTTCTTTTTCCCTTTTTATTACGGCCTTGCGTAAAATGGTTGAGCAGAAAATGATCCAAAGTGCTGTTAAACCTATGGCAATTACTTTCTGTATCATATTAAAGTACGACAGTATTTCTACAAAATAGAATATCAAACCCAAAGAAAGGGCAATAGCATAAAACCAGTAAAGCGAATTGTATAGCCTGTAACGGTTTAGCTGGTATGTTTTCAAATTGTTTAAAAATTCATTTGGATGGGCGGTGAAATCATTTTTAGAGATTAAACGGTAATCGCGGTAAAGGATTATAGTATACACACCAATGGCAATAATGGTGATGCTAATGCCTGCATGTGTGGTCCAGGATTCGAAATGAAAAAATATCCATAGGGCAGCGATGGCCAAAAATGACAGTAGCATTCCCCCGATATTTAAGGCCGATTTCAGCTTTAATCCATTTACTTCTTTCTTCGCTTGTTGCAACATCTCATCCGCAGAAACCTTAACTTCTACCTCATGTTTTTGCCACAACTCCTGTATTTGATCAAACGCTTGCATACTGGCTATATAATTCTGTTAATTTTTGTTTAATACGGAAAATTTTTACCCTCAAATTACCTTCACTGATGCCCGAAATGTCAGCAATTTCATGATATGGAAGCTCGTCCAGTACCATGGTAATAATTAAACGGTCATTCTCCTCAAGTTTGGAAATACATTTATAGAGCAAGGCTATCTGTTCATTTTTCTCCGAAAATTCTTCTACCTTATTTTCAATAATGTTATCCGTTAATTCATCTTTTGCCTGTCTCTTTTCCGATCGGAGGTAAGTTAAACAGGTATTTACTGCGATACGGTAGATCCACGTTGAAATCAAAGATTTGTTACGGAACTTGTCCAGATTTTGCCAGACCTTTAAAAAAGTTTCCTGCAAAAGATCATTTGCAGCGTCGGTATCGCCGGTATAACCATAGCATAAATGGAATATTTTTTTGGAATTCGAATCGAAGATCTGCTTGAATAACTTGTCTTTTTGTTCCATTTAGGCGTTTCTCGTTGCGTTTTAGATGTGGATACACGTTTTTTGTTACAAGGAAATTTCAAAATAATTTATTTTTGAAGCCTCCTGATATCAAAATTGGTTACAAGCCGTAAATATCGTAGTTTTACCGAATTAAGTTGCCACAAACTTTTTTATTCATGAAGAAAAACAGACTCACGCTTTTTATTTTTATAGCGCTGATTGCAGGGATTGCATTGGGATATTTTTTAAACGTAAATGCTATCAATGTTTACAACCAGAACATCCTGAATGCCGATGCAAAAGTTAAAAGTATAGAAGTAAATATTGCTAAATCAACTGATACCACAAGTGCGATTTATGCCCAGCTTAAAACAGATAAAAAAGCTGCCGCTAAAATTAAAAAGGAAAATGAGACCATCAGGGAAAAAAAACTAGAGTTTTTTACCTTATTGAGCGATATTTTTCTACGCCTGATTAAAATGATTGTTGCACCTTTGGTATTCACTACACTGGTTGTTGGGGTAGCTAAAGTAGGTGACATCAAAGCGGTTGGCCGTATAGGTGGTAAAACATTAGGTTGGTTTCTGACCATGTCGTTAATGTCGCTTGTATTAGGGATGATTCTGGTGAATTTGTTTGAGCCAGGTAAATACATGAAATTGTCGTTGCCCGATCATCTGGTTGATACCGGGATACAAAAGGCAGCCATGAGTGTTAAAGATTTTATAGCGCATGTGTTCCCGAAAAGTATTGCCGAATCAATGGCTACCAATGAGATTTTACAGATTGTGGTATTCTCTTTGTTTTTTGGGGTAGCTACGGCAGCTATTGGCGATATGGGGCAGATTGTAATCAAAGCTTTTGATGCGATTGCGCACGTAATCTTAAAGATGACAGGTTATGTTATGAACTTTGCGCCACTTGCTGTTTTTGGCGCCATGACGGCTATCATTGCCAAGCAGGGTTTAAGTGTGCTGAATACCTATGCCATTTTTATCGGCGAATTCTATTTTGGTTTAATCATTTTGTGGGGATTACTGATTTTTCTAGGTTTCCTGATCTTAAAAAAACGTATTTTCCGTTTGGTCAACGATATGAAAGAGCCTGCTTTGTTGGCTTTTAGTACCGCAAGCAGTGAAGCGGCTTATCCAAAAACGATGATGTTGTTGGAGCGTTTCGGCTGTAAGGATAAAATTGTAAGTTTTGTGTTGCCGTTGGGTTATTCATTTAATTTGGATGGATCGATGATGTACATGACCTTTGCTTCGCTATTTATTGCGCAGGCTTACGGCATTCATTTAAGTTTTGAGCAACAAATTTCGATGCTTTTAATTTTGATGTTAACCAGTAAAGGCATTGCGGGTGTACCAAGGGCATCTTTGGTCGTTATTGCTGGTACCATTGCCAGTTTTAATATCCCTGAGGCAGGCTTGGCGCTGTTGATTGGTATTGATCCGTTATTGGATATGGGCCGTTCGGCTACCAATGTGGTAGGTAACAGTATTGCAACCGCAGTGGTAAGCAAATGGGAAGGAGAGCTAAAGGAGTCCTAAGTCTAAAGTCTTCAGTCCTGAGTCTTATTAAACGCGCTTTCATTCGATCATTAAAAATTCAATCATTCAAAATTATATAAAGTGTCAAGCAGAGGAAAAAAAATATTTTTAGCCATTACGATTATCGTGCCGATGATCATTTATTGTTACATTTATTATAAACCCATTATTCAGAATGCACCGTTCCGGAAAAAGGATTTTGTATCAATGGAGTACAAATGGGGCATTAAAGATACCTTAGAAAATCATTATAATTCGGCTACCGGCGAATACCAATATGTAAACGGGGCTGATTCGGTCATTAAGAAAAAAATCTTTTTAAAAAATGACGATGTTCTTTATATGCACAGTAAAGCCAATGAAATCGGACTTTGGAACTTTCCGGATACCATTGGTAAGAAAAGTGAAAAATCAATGGCAGTACCACGCTATGATATTCTGTTCAAATACAAGGAAAAAACGAAACATGTAGTGATTTACGGCGATTTTGATGGCAATCCAAAATTATTGGATGCGGCTGTGCAAATGCGTAAAGTTATCGATCAAACGTTGTTGCAGGCCGAAAAAAGAAGCGCAAAGTAGTCTTTAGTCAGAAGTCCTGAGTCGGAGTCGAAAATCGAAGAAGGCAATATTCATTGTTATCATAAATAAAGACCTTGATCTAAGTAGATTAAGGTCTTTTTTATTTAGGGTTTTTTCGTATATTTACGATATATTCGTAAGTATGGAAAAATTAACATTGCAGGAAGAGGAGGCGATGCTGGCGGTTTGGCAGGTAGGGAAAGGCTTTATCAAAGATTTTATGGATGTAATGCCGGAGCCTAAACCGCCCTATACCACTTTGGCATCGACGATTAAAAATCTGGAACGTAAAGGTTATCTGGTTAGCGAGCGTTTCGCGAATGCCAACCGTTACAGTGCAAAGGTTAAAGAAATGGAGTATAAAAAGCGTTTTATGAGTGGTTTTGTCAATAATTATTTTCAAAGCTCGTACAAAGAACTGGTTGCTTTTTTTGCCAAGGATAAAAAAATCAGTGCCGACGAACTTAAAGAAATTATCAACTTAATAGAACACCCCGATAAGTAAAGGCCATGCCACATTTTTTTCTCATTTTGTTGAAAATTAACCTGGTGCTGATTATGTTTTCGGCTACCTATTATCTGGTGCTGCGGAGGCTAACTTTTTATTCCATTAACAGGATGTTTCTTTTATTTGGGATTATTTTTTCTTCTGCTTATCCTTTTATTGACCTGACCGATTTTTTGGCCGCCAATAATTCCGTTCCTGCATTTGTTCCCGGACTAAACCAACAGGTAAGTCAGCTGGTAAAACAGGATGGCGTTCCATTATTGTGGCAAGTGCTTACAGCATTTTTTTACATTGGTGTAGTGCTTATGGCATTACGTTTACTGGTACAGTTTATTTCTTTGTACCGCATGCACGAAAAATCTTCGCCTGATCAGTTAAATCAGTATCCGGTAAGAATTTTAGCAGATGAGGTAAGTCCTTTTAGTTTCTGGCAAACCATTTATATCAATCCAGGCTTGCATAAGCAAGAGGATTTGTCTAATATATTGGCGCACGAGCAAGTACACGTAGAGCAATGGCATACGCTTGATATTATTCTGGCTGAAATTTGTGTGGTTTTTTACTGGTTTAACCCTGGGGTTTGGCTGATGAAAAAGGCCGTGCGAGAAAATATTGAGTTTATTACCGATGCCCGCATTCTAAAAAAAGGAATAGATAAAAAAGCTTATCAATATAGTTTGCTGGATGTAGGTAGTTTACAGGCTTCGGTTGCCATTGTGAACAATTTCAGCTTGTCTGATCTTAAGAAAAGGATTATGATGATGAATACCGAACGTTCTTCAAAAGTAAGTTTAACACGATATATACTTGCTTTACCGGTTTTGCTGTGTGTTACGCTTGCCTTTACCATTGATAAAAAGGTTGTGCAAAATAGCTTTAAGCCATTAGCCCAAATGGTGATTAACGTGGTACCGCAAAAGGAATCTGAAACTGTTGTGAAAGCCAGAATAAAACCAAAAATTAGCGAAACACGAAAGGTTGTATCAGCGAAGGTGCATAAAACAGATACCCCTAAGACATTTACCTTGGTTTTGAAACAAAACAGTAACAATGCAGATTCGGTACGGCACAATGCTATAGCTGCGATTCAGGAAAAGGTTGACAACTTTAAATTCCATTTTAAAGCAGGTGGAAGCTCAGACAAACGAATTTTGGTTAAACAATTTAATTTTACAGATTCAATTCCGGCTAATGAGAGGATTGAACAGATTATGCTCGCTGAACAGGCAAAAGGTAGCTTTGGAAATGTAGCCGGTACCAAAGGAAAAAAAGTTACCGCTATTTTTATCATGAAATCTACTGTTAATACGAAAGAAAACGACGAGGCATTACAAGATAAAACGATAACTAACGAATCTTCGGTTACCAGTATGGGATATTACCTGAATGGAAAGAAGGTGAGTAAAGAAGCGATTGATCAATTAAATCCCGATATGATTAGGGATCTGAAAATGGATCAGAAAGGGCAGTTTATCCAGATCAATACAAGGCATTAGTAACGGTTGTTTTTCCCGCAGATCAAATGGATTTTGCAGATCAGGAAAGTTAGTAAACAATCGTCTGCGTTAATCATCTCAAATCGGCGGGAGACAATGCGCCGGCGCAAAAAAGCATTAGTAACAGTTATTTTTCCCGAAGATCAAACGGATTTTGCAGATAAAGAAAGTTAGTAAACAATCGTCTGCGTTAAGCATCTCAAATCAGCGGGAGATTATGCGCTTCCGCAACAAACATTAGTAACGGTTGTTTTTCCCGCAGATCAAATGGATTTT
>NZ_CAJYOJ010000085.1 GCF_913776295.1 uncultured Pedobacter sp. | reverse complement strand
TTTCAGCCGGCATTTTTTGTTACTTTTTGATGCCAAAAAGTAAGAGCCATTCGGCGGCGGTAAGCCGAGGCAAGACTGGGCTGTATGGCATAAGTAATTAGTTACGTCATCTATATTGATTTTTATACAATAAATTATCCCTCAGGATGACAGATTTCAAGAATTTTATTTCATTAACATATATCATCGAATTCCATTTATATCGTCATTAAATGGAAAGCAGTAATAATTTATCAATAATGATCTATTTCAATTCCCGCGAAAGCGCTGCTCTTACCATTCTATCTTTTCCCTGCATATCTTGTCTTAACTCTATATCAACAAAGCTTTTACCGATCAACATTTCAATGGTTTCTTTGCCTAAATATTCGTTGATCTCAAAGTAAAGTTGCCCATTTGGTTTTAAGTTTGTTTTTGCAAAATCCGCAATAGCGTTATAAAATAGCAAAGGGTCCTCGTCGCTTACAAATAATGCCAGATGTGGTTCGTGTAGCAATACATTATTATGCATATCTTTTTTCTCCAAATCCCTGATGTAAGGCGGATTACTCACGATGATGTCAAACTTTTCTTCAGATGTAAAAGTTAAAATATCGGCTACTGTAAAATTGATTTCAGTGCCGATCTGAATAGCATTTTGTCTGGCTACAGCAATGGCTTCAGGAGAAACATCCAAGGTAGATACTTTCGCATTTGGCAAGTGTTTTTTTAATGTTATCGGGATGCAACCGGATCCGGTTCCAATATCCAGTATAGTCAGCCTTTCTGGCGATGTCAGACTGTCAACTGCAAACTGCTTACTGCAAACTGAAATAATCCAATCTACCAATTCCTCTGTTTCAGGCCTTGGTATCAGTACATTTTCATCTACATTAAAAACCAAGCCGTAAAAATGGGCTTCCGCTAAAATGTGCTGAATTGGTTTTCCGATCTGTAAATCGTTTAGGATGCTCAACAGTTTTTGAAGATCGATAAAGCTGATGTCAAGATCTTTTTGCATGATCAGCTCACCTGAAGATATAGTTAAAACCTTTTCGGCAGCCATATTAAAGAGTGTTCTCGCTTCATTACTATCGTAAAGCGGCTCAAGTTCCATTACATAATGTTCCGCTAATTCACCTATCGTCATATTTACAAAATTACTGATTTGAGATGATAACCACATTCTTTTGATAAGGCCATGACTCTTTTTTTACTACTTTTGCGCTAATGAGCGATGAATTTTATATTAATCGATGTCTGGATCTGGCGGCTTTAGCTTCGGGACATGTTAGCCCTAATCCAATGGTCGGCTGTGTGATTGTTGCAGACGGTAAAATTATTGGCGAAGGTTATCATCAGAAATATGGAGAGGCACATGCCGAGCCCAATGCTGTTAAAGCTGTATTTGATACATATGGCAATGAGGCTGAAAGCTTATTGAGACAAGCTACTGCATACGTTAATCTGGAGCCTTGCGCCCATTTTGGGAAAACACCTCCCTGTGCAGATTTATTGGTAAAACATCAGTTAAAGAAAGTAGTAATTGGCAATAGGGATCCTTTTTCAGGTGTTGATGGCAAAGGTATCGCAAAACTCAAAAACGCAGGTGTTGAAGTAGTAAGCGGGATTCTGGATGACAAATGCCGATATTTTAACAGAAGATTTTTTACCAGAATACAGAAACAAAGACCATATATTATCTTGAAATGGGCAGAAACCGCCAATGGTTACTTTGCCACAAAAGATGGTCACCAGAAGTGGATCAGTGGCGCACTGGCCAAACGTTTGGCTCACCAGTGGCGGAGCGAAGAGGATGCCATCCTGATTGGTAAACAGACCGCGATAATGGATAATCCGCAATTAACTTCGCGCGAATGGCCTGGCAAAAACCCCATACGTTTAGTGATCGATAAAAACCTGCAGGTGCCGTTATCGAATCACATTTTCAATACTGAAGCTAAAACCATCATTTTTAATGAAATTAAAACCGATGTGGTTGATCATATCCATTATATCCAGATGGAAGATATGCATTTCTATTTGGCGCAAAAAATTGCTTTTCAGCTTTACCTGATGGATATACAATCGGTAATTATTGAAGGTGGTGCCAATATTTTAAATCAATTTTTAAATACGAATCTGTGGGATGAAGCACGTATCTTTACGTCGTCTACCAGCTGGATCGATGGAGTTTCTTCCCCAAGTATTAATGGAAACTTACAGGAAACCGTACAAATTGGCAATGACAAGCTATCTATCTATCTAAACGACATCAAATAAATGATTTACATTATTTTAAGCATTTGCTGCAGTGTTACGGTAGCTGTTTTATTGAAGCTCGCGAAACGGTATCAGATCAGTGTTATTCAAGCGGTCACGGTCAATTATTTTATTGCCTTAAGTTTATGTTTTCTTTTTTTTAAGCCTGATGTAAAATTGATTTCGGCTGCAGCTCCATGGCCTATTTATATTGCACTCGCAGTTCTACTACCCTCGATATTTTTATTTTTGGCTGCTTCAGTTAAAAAACTTGGCATTGTAAAAACCGATATTGCCCAACGTTTATCGCTATTCATCCCTATACTGGCTGCCTATTTTATATTTCGGGAGGATTTCAATCACCTAAAAATTGTTGGTTTGGTAGTAGGCTTTGCAGCGATTGTGTTAACTTTCCTCCGAAAATCCAATCACCAGAGCGCGGGGAAGGAAAGTCTGATCTATCCTATCATGGTATTTGTGGGTTTTGGCGTTATTGATGTGCTTTTTAAACAAATTGCGCTGTATAAGGATCTGCCATACACCACTTCACTTTTTATCGTTTTTGGTCTTGCTTTTATTGTTTCGTTACTATTGGTTATGGTTATGTTGATGGCTGGTAAGATAGAACTACAAGTGATAAATGTGGTTTGTGGATTTATTCTCGGCTTATTCAATTTCGGAAATATCCTGTTTTACATGAAAGCGCACAAAGCCCTGGCAAACAATCCTTCGACCGTTTTTGCAGCCATGAATTTAGGAGTAATTATTGCAGGCACCTGTATTGGCGTTATTGTATTTAAAGAAAAGCTGAGCAGGTTAAATTACGCAGGAATAATTTTAGCCGTTGCGGCTGTTATCTTCATTACTTTATCACAACATGCTGTTCGATGATGCTTATAAAACAATCGAAAGTACTTCAGAAGGTGTCTTTCGAGATAAAGGAAGCAAATTTATTGCTTATGCCTATCCCATTCGCAGTGAGGATGAAGTAAAACCGATTGTAATGAACCTGCGATCTGCAAATGTCAAGGCCAATCATTTTTGTTATGCCTACCGTTTAACGCCTGATCGGTCTGTTTTTAGGGTAAACGATGACGGTGAGCCTTCGGGAACAGCGGGCCGACCAATATTGAACTGTTTGCTATCTGAAGATTTGACCAATATACTCATCGTAGTGGTACGTTACTTTGGTGGTACATTATTAGGGGTCCCAGGTTTAATTAATGCCTATAAAAATGCTAGTATAGAGGCTATTAAAGCTTCGAAGATGATAAGCAAGACAGTTAATGATGTTTATGAAGCCCATTTTCAATACCCCCAGATGAATGACGTAATGAAGTTGAGTAAGGAAGAAAACCTGCAGGTTTTGGGGCAGCAGTTCGATATCGATTGTATTTTGAAATTTGAAGTCAGAAAGGCGCAACTTAACCAGGTTTTAAGTAAATTTGAGAAGATTGAAGGTGTTAAATTAAAATATCTTTACACAATTTAATTATAATCATAGTCAGTTTAATCCTTTGCGAAAAGTACAGCGAACGCAAAATAAGCAAACATGAAAATATCAGAAAGCGATCTAATCATTAATCCTGACGGGAGTATATACCACCTCAATCTTTTGCCCGGAGATATTGCCGACACCATCATTACCGTTGGTGATCCGGACCGCGTTGACGAGGTAAGTAAGTACTTTGATAGAATAGAATTAAAAAAAGGAAAACGGGAATTTATTACGCACACGGGCTATTCAGGCAAAAAGCGCATTACCGTAGTCTCAACAGGGATTGGAACAGATAACATCGATATCGTTTTTAATGAGCTGGATGCACTTGTTAATATTGATTTTGAAACCCGCGAAATTAAAAAATCGCTTACATCATTGAATATTATCCGGGTGGGTACCTCAGGTGCTGTACAACCAGATATTCCGATGGGAACCATTTTGGCTTCCTCATACGGGTTAGGAATGGATGCTTTAATGAGTTATTATCTTCAGCAACTTTCTGCTGATGAACAATTGTTGCTGGATGAGGTTAAAAAACATTTTAGTCAACTCAACAACATCAATCCTTACCTAACTGCTGCTGACAGTGGTCTTTTAAATACTATTGGCAAAGATATGGTTCATGGCATCACGATTACTGCGCCAGGTTTTTACGCCCCACAAGGTAGAATTGTGAGGGCAAAAAATGCCGTTCCGGACTTTATTGGCTTAATAAACAGTTTTAAGAGCAATCAGCACCGTATTACCAATCTGGAAATGGAAACTGCGGGGATTTACGCTTTGGCCAAAGTGTTGGGCCATAAAGCGCTTTCTGTTAACGCTATTTTGGCCAGCAGGGTAAAATTCGAATTTAGTAAGGAACCGAATAAAATAGTAGAACAGGCTATAAAAATGGTATTGGAGCGGGTTTAATAGGCAAGACAGATGCATCAAAAATTTTAGTATGGATGAAGTTCTTAAAAATAGACTCTTTGAAAAGATCTCTCCACTACGTTTCACTCCTATCGAGATGATGATGGATTAAAAAGAATTTAAGTAGCAATCCCAACATCATAAAAAAGGCCCGAAATTTCGGGCACTATTATTTAATATTTTTTAAACCGTAGGAATAGTTTCCTTTACCAGTTCATTTCCTTCGGCATCCAGATAGGTACAGGTCATCTCGTCCAAATCTGTAACCCATTTTTCTACACCGGCATCGGCAGCCTGCTTGCTAAATGTAAAATAATCAGTTTCTCCCTGCTGGTGTATTTTTAAGGCATGTTTCAACTTATCTGAAGATGATTCCTCATTGATGATTAAAGCCGGGTATTCTTCCGGACTTATTTGCTGCGCATGATCTTCATCATCAAAATAAACAGACAAGCCATTGCTTACGTAAACATCATTTCGCTTAACCCCCAGGTCCTTTATATTTTTAATGAAATGTGGAAAATCTGAACCTGACTTAACTTTTGACGCTGCCGCCTGGATATCTTCAATAGTAAACATAAGTTATTTAGTTAATGAGACTTTGTAAATTGTGGTTTGGGTGTACAGCTCTTCCGGTTTTAATAGGGTACTTGGAAATTCAGGGATATTAATCGCGTTTGGATGATGTTGGGTTTCTATACAAAACGCATCAAAACCAGTATAATCTTTGCCACCCTTTCCATTCTTTACCGCTAGATATTTTGCGGTATAAAAATGCGCTACCGGTTCAGTAGTGTAAACGCTTAACATTAAACCGCTTTCGTCATCAATTGTTTTGCTGGCCAGTGATAAATCGCCATAAATTTTATCCAGAACGAATGTTTGATCATAACCTTCATCTCCGTTCCAATCCTGCCCTATGGCTTTTGGTTTTTTAAAATCCAAAGGTGTGCCTTTAACAGGGATTAAATTGCCCGTTGCCGAATAATTTTCGTCCTGCTCCAGATAGTTTGAAGCAAAGATCTGCTGTTGATGATTTTTAACATTTCCACCCTCAGGAGCCAGGTTAAAGTAACCATGGTGTGTTAAGTTGATAGCGGTAGCCTGATCTGTCTCTGCTTCATAACTTAAAATCAACTCATCATTTTCGGTGAGTTCGAAAGTTAGATCAACTATCAAGTTTCCGGGAAAACCCTCTTCTCCTGCCACGCTTTCGTATTGCAGGGTAACCGAAGGCTGAGGTCCATCATTGATGTCAATAATGTCCCAAACCTTCTTATCAAAGCCTACTAACCCACCATGTAGCGTATTCGTACCTGCATTTTGCGCCAATTGATAAGTTTCGCCCTCAATACTAAATCTTCCATCTTTTATGCGATTGGCATATCGGCCAATTATAGCTCCCAGATATGGATATTTTTCCAGGTAGTCCGGATTAAGGTATCCTTCAAATGTATCGAAGCCCAGAACAATATCCTGCTGCTCACCTTTGGCATTCTTCACTATAAATTTATTGATAATAGCACCATAATTAAATATTTTGACGTAGGTGCCTTTGCTATTGGTAAGTTCGATTGCGGTAACTTCTTCGCCATCAATAATTTTTCCGGTGGGTATTTGCTTAACGCTCATAAATTGTAACTTAGGGCTTTTGTTTTCAAAGCAAACATACCATTATTAATGCTTTTTATAAACATAATTTAGCCCAATGAACATTAACCTACAGGAAAAATTTGCCGAGCAATACCATAAAAACCCCGAAGCCATTTATTTCACGCCTGGGCGGGTCAACCTGATTGGAGAACATATCGATTACAATGGCGGTTTGGTTATGCCCTGCGCCATCTCTTTAGGAACCTGGGTAGCCATTGCTCCAAACAACGACGGTCAATTCAGATTAAAAAGTTTAAATTTTGATATTGAAACAGCAGTAGCCAGCAACATAGTAAACGAAAAAGATGGTACGATCTGGGCGAATTATCCTATAGGGGTTATTAATGAATTTATAAAAGACGGTAAGGAAATCAGCGGTTTAGATTTTCTTTTTTATGGGAATATCCCAATCGGATCTGGTCTATCCTCTTCCGCTTCAATTGAAATTGCCACTGCTTTTGCGCTGAATACCTATTATAATCTGGGTTACGATAAATTAGCGCTTGTTAAAATCGCAAAACGTGTTGAGAATGATTTTATTGGCTTAAATTCGGGTATCATGGACCAATTTGCGGTTACCTTCGGAGAAAAAGATAAAGCCATTGTCTTAGATTGCGAAACATTGAAATATAAAATGGTGGATGTTAATCTGGGCAATTATGTCCTGGCCATCATCAATACCAATAAACCCCGCGAATTGGCAGATTCAAAATACAATGAGCGTGTTGCAGAATGCCAAACCGCCCTGAAACTGTTAAACCAGGAAATTACGCTTAACTATCTTTGCGAGCTTAATGCAGAAAAGTTTGCTTTGCATAGTCATTTAATAAGTGATGAAACCGTGTTAAACCGCGCTACACATGTGATTAAGGAAAACGACCGGGTTCATTTAGCAGCTAAAGCATTAAATAGCCAGGATTTAACAACATTTGGCCGACTGATGTATGCTTCCCATCAGTCTTTAAAAACGTTATATGAAGTAAGCGGAAAAGAGTTAGATACTGTAGTAGATTTTTGTTCAGGTTATCAACATGTAATTGGTGCCCGTATGACGGGGGCCGGCTTCGGCGGCTGTGCCATTGCTTTGTTAGAGAAGGGTTACGAAGAAGATTTCGCTAAACACTTAACCGATTACTATCTAGATAAAATAGGTTATCCTGCCGCGATTTATATTAGTCAAATTGGTGGCGGACCATCTAGCTTATAAAAACAATTGCCACAAGATGCATGACATGTAAATCCAGATCCGATATTAAATCCGATCTGTGTGATCTTTCCATCTGTGAAATCACTTTGAAAAATAATGAGAAAATTAAAATTAGACGAGTTAAACCGTCCGGATATTGAGGCGTTCAAGACACAGGAAAAATTACCAGTCGTGGTGGTTTTAGATAATGTAAGGAGTATGCATAATGTAGGTTCTATATTCCGTACCGCAGATGGTTTTGCACTTGAAAAGGTGATACTTTGTGGTATTACGGCTCAACCACCCCATCGCGAAATCGAAAAAACGGCATTAGGTGCCACACAATCGGTTGATTGGATTCATTATACGGATACACTGCAAGCTGTTGATACCTTGCGTAACCTGGGGTATGAGATAGTGGCTATTGAGCAAGCCGAAAACAGCACCATGCTCAATACTTTTAATCCCGATCACAATAAAAAATATGCTTTGATATTCGGGAATGAGGTTGACGGTGTGAGTGATGAAGTAATGGCTAAAATTGATGAATGCATCGAAATTCCGCAGTTTGGTACCAAACACTCATTTAACATCGTCATTTCTGCCGGGATTGTATTCTGGGATTTTTTTGCTAAACTGAAGCTTTAATGTAACCAGCTTACCTCAAAGCATCTTATGAATACAGATATTCAAAATCATATCAATTGATAAGGTAACGCCATTATAGCTAATTTGATAAACACATTACGCAATAAAAAGAATGCGTTAATACGGTACTTTCCCAAAAGATTTGCCAACATCATAAAATGTAGTTAGTAAATTAAATTAACATCATCACTTTTGAAAATATTCATTTTTGTATAGTATTGTGTACAGTTTTCTGGGGGTATTCATTGTTACGTAACTTTTTTGTGAAATAAATTTCATCTTCTAACCTATTGATAATATGTTGTTTGTCGTTCAAATAGCGTATTTGGCAAGATTTTTTCTTATTTGGTTACAAACAGTATGATTAAAAAACTGTTAAGACACTAATTATTTAAAAAATAGAAAACATGAATAGGAGAATTACTAAATCAACAATGTTGGTTGCCCTACTAGGATTATCATCACAATTATTTGCACAGGACGTACCACCTCCCCCTCCGGGAAGGTTTGGTAAGCAATCGTTAAGAACGTGGAGTATCGGTGCCCATGGTGGTATCCTAAGTCAGAATACGTTTTTAGGTGGCGGAAGCGTTAAAGCTGAGGAGTTTAAAAGCATTGGCTACGGAGCGTTTGTTAAGAAACAAATTTTACCTGCATTAGGCTTACAGGCTGATTTTTTACGCGGTGAGATTAAAACCCTAAACCAAACCAGCACTATCGAGCAAAAGAACAGTATCAACTGGTCTGGTTCATTAACGGCTGTTTTAAATATTGCCAACTTCAGTCTGAATACGGAGAATGCAGTTTTAATTCCTTATGTTAAAGCGGGTGCCGGTTATATGTCTTCTGATTCGGAAGTGGCCTCAACACAGGCGTTCACAGATAGAGAAGGATGGTTCATCCCTACTGGTGTTGGATTTAAACTTGGTGTAGCCAAAGGAATTAACATCGATTTAGGTTACGACATTAACTTTATCAAATCTTCTCCGACAGTTAAAAGCGCTTATAATGAAAGCAGATTCTCTTATGCACATGCAGGTTTAGAGTTTGCATTAGGAAACAAAGAAAACTCTCAGTTACAAAACTATAGTGCTGTTGCCGATTTACGTAAACAAAGTGCTGAAGAAAGTGCTGAGTTAAGAAGAGCTTTATCAACAGCTGAGCAAAATGCACAACGCGACAGAGAGCAATATGCTAAAGACCTGGGCGATGATGATAACGACGGTGTAGCAAACAAATTTGATAAATGCCCTGGAACGCCATCAGGTACAGTTGTTGATGGTTCTGGTTGCCCAATCAAAGTACAACGCGAAATCATTAAAGAAACTAAAGTAATTACCGAAGAAGACCGTAAAGTAGTTAGAGATGCAATTTCTAACCTGGAGTTCGATTTAGGTAAATCAACCATCCGTTCTAAATCATATGCAACTTTAAATCGCGTTGCTGGTTTATTGGTTGATAAAAACTTTAGCTTGAAGTTAGCTGGCCATACTGATAATACTGGTAGCAGAGAGTTAAACTTACGTTTATCTAAAGAAAGAGCTGAATCAGTAAAAGCTTATTTAGTATCTCAAGGTGCAAATGCATCCAGAATTGAAGCTACTGGTTACGGACCTGACCAACCAATTGCAACCAATAAAACTGCAGCTGGCCGTCAACAAAACCGTCGTGTAGAATTTACTTTATACTAATCGTAAATAACGGTTAACTAAAAAGCTCCTCAGATTAATGTCTGAGGAGCTTTTTGATTTAGTTTACTTTTTTTCGTCATCCTGAACTTGTTTCAGGATCTATCATGTTCTAGTCTGCAATCTTTTCAGTGGAGTACAGAAATAGCGTTTCGATCTCCTACCGTCGTAAAGATTGATTATTTAACGTATGTTAGAGACGGAAGTTCATATACCAAATTAAGACAACCCTTTTTTGTTCTTATAGGTCATTTTAGCCTTAGCACCAGCACTATAATTGTAGTTTTTTAGGTTGCTAGCTTTCTTTTCGTGAAATGCAGCCCCACGCTCAGAAGCTTCATCTTCTTCAGCACCTTTCTTTTTCTTTGGTTTATCAGCGGCATCAACCACCTTTAAACCTTCAGGCAACTCCATTACTTCCAGTTTCTGTCCAATAGCCTGCTCGATTTTTTTTACTTCAATCAATTCAATATCTGTAGAAAAAGTGATGGCTACTACATCTTCATCACCATGTTTTACAATACGTTTAATTAAGGTTTCCTTTTGCTCAGGCAGTTCGAAGTGAAAAATAAAAGGAATCCCTTCAATATTGATTTCGCCTGAATTCTCATTGGCTACGATTAAAATTCTGGCCTCTGGATTGTCTTTAAAGTCATCAATATCATCGTATCCCTTATCATCAAAAAACAAGGGGCGGTAAATGCTGATCTCGCCTTCCTTATTCCGGTTAAAGTTTTTGTAAACGGTTTGTGCGGTTAAACGGGTATTGACGAAAACTATGACTTTATCAAAAACTTCAGCATCATCCAATAACAAGGTTAATAAATTTAGCTTCGTCCTGAAATTCGGTACCTGATAAAGCATTTGCTGGTAAACTTCTGCCTGCTTTTCACCGATCTCATCTACCTCAATGGTTGCAGCAGAATCTTTCATAAACGGGGCTATCATGTGTTTAAGTTTATCATGCAGCACCTCTGTAAATACGATGTGCTGAGATTTGTAGGCACTGTTCGCTAATTCTACCACAGGTAATTGCAATCCCTTTTTCACGATAAGCTCGGCATTATCTACGATAAATAATTGTATTTTATTGGTGTTTAGCGCAAGTTTTAAATATAAAGCCCTTGCACGATCGGGTACAGCTACAATAATATCACAGCCGTCGGTCACCTCGTTCATTTGATTTTCAATGGTGCCCCGGCTGTCTATCCCTAAAATTCTGAAGGTATTGTTACGGTTCAATAGCTTAAATTGTTCCAGAACATGATCTACATGCTCAATATCCGGTACTAAAACCAATGCTCTTGGCGCTTCCTCGAAGGCGTATTTTAACTTCATCAAAGTAGCTAAAACATAAGTAGTTGTTTTTCCAGCGCCCTCCGGTCCCACCGCTATCACATCCTGACCACCCAGAATGCGCGACATTGTTCTAGCCTGGATTTCTTTTGGCGTTAAAAATCCGGCATCAGTCATAGCTGCTACAAGTGGTTTGCTCAGTTTTAATTTATCTAAAGACACAGTTACTATTTTAATGTTTAAGCTACAAATATCCTTAAAATAATTAGCTTTTATGAAATTGAATTTAAAGCGTTAAAAACGATATTAAATTTACACTGTGATAATGGCTATGTAGAACACAATTGGTTTGCGGGAAAACGATAACAAGTTGTCTAAGTAATATTTCTTTCAGTAATAAAATAGGGTAAAATAATTTTAAATTTCTATAATTCAATTAATTAAAGTAAATTTTTTAAAAATGACTACTAATTCTATAGGAATTATATACTTATTTATATCTTTGCTTAAGTTTTAAATATAAACAACGCTTTTGAGCAATTAAACACGAAGACTATGTCCATTTATTTTCAATACCCTGCTATAGATGAATATCCTTCATTGATTTATCCATTACGACCAGATGTTGAGAAATCAGAAACCAAGGATGAAGATAAGTTAAGTAAAGAACAGATTTTGGAGTTGAGGGATTATTTAACCTTAAAACAATTATAAACAATAAGGCCAGTTGACCGATAGGAAGGTTGGAGTTTCATAAACTCTTTATAATGGTTCGAATCCATTACTAGGCCGCGAAGTGTATCTCATAGCACTTTATCCTGATTCTGCTCAATCAGGTACGATTTGGTTATCTTATATTTGTTTTGTTGTTAGCAAAGGCTATCCGCGATGGATAGCCTTACTTTTTATTAGATGCTGTTACTCTCCGCGCAACGAAGGATCTCGATCAAATTAGCGTACTTTTATTATTTTTAGAAGCGCAGTTTCAGTGCTACTGGTAGAGGTTCGGTCCTGCTGTTCACTGCAATCTTTTTGGAAAATTAAGGAAAAGATAAACAAGACTTTGCCAAAAAGGATTTCCGTTGCCATCAGGGCTATAGAGCAGTTATAGTGGTTTAAAATTATTTAGGAAGGAATCAAACCGTTAGACCTGTAAAATACCTGATTTGATAGATTTTACGGATTGTTCAAATCGACAAATATTTTTAAAATTTCAAAACATTTTATTTCAAATGTGGTTACCTATATAATTCACATTATACTAATCTTTTACAGATTAATTTGTTTGGTTTAAAAAGGGATTTATGGATATAAATCCCTTTTATTTTATGCTATAATTTTAAATATTATATTAGCATACCAATTCCACTACCCTGTTTAGATGAATAGAAAACATTTCCTTTCTTCCTTTATTGCGGCCACCACTATGCTTCCGGCTCTTAAAGCTTTAGCAATTGAACACGAAAGTTCAGCTTTTAAAATCCCTCCCTATCTAAAACCTGGCGATACCATTGGGATTAGTAGTCCGGCGGGATACATTACACCAGAACAGATCCGGCCTTCAGTTTTGCAAATGGAAAGCTGGGGTTTTAATATAAAAATTGGTGAAACTATTGGTAAACGTGATTTTACCTATGGCGGAACGGATGAAGAACGGTTGGCTGATTTTCAGCAAATGTTAGATAATCCTGATATTAAAGCCATTATGTGTGCTCGCGGCGGTTATGGTTTTGTACGTATTATCGATCAACTTGATTTTTCAGCTTTTAAACGAAACCCAAAATGGATTATAGGCTTCAGCGATATTACTGTGCTGCATTGTCACCTGGCCAGAAATTTTGGCATTGCCTCCATACATGCTAAAATGTGCAATAGTTTTCCTGATGATTGGGCCAAAGCTGAGCCTATACAGATAGAGACCATCATCTCGATAAAAAATGCTTTGATTGGCGAAGAATTGGTTTATACTGCTCCGATCAACAGCAATAACCGCTTTGGGAAAACGGATGCGATATTGGTTGGCGGTAACCTCAGTATTATAGAAACACTTGCCGGCAGCCCATCAGATTTAGATACTTCAGATAAAATTTTATTTATTGAAGATACGGGCGAGTACCTGTACAGCATTGATAGAATGTTGTGGAATTTAAAACGTAGCGGAAAGCTTAAAAGCCTGAAAGGACTCATTGTGGGTGGTTTTAAAGTAAAACCGGATGACGTTGGCGAAGAGTTTGGCAAAAACATTTATGATATTGTACTCGAAAAAGTAAAAGAATACAATTACCCTGTCGCATTCGATTTTCCTGTGGGGCACCAGCGCAATAATTTTGCGCTTAAATGTGGTGTGAAGCATGTTTTTATCGTAAATGAAAATGGTTCGGCGTTGAGAACGATTTAATCGTATTATCATACTGCTAAGTCCGTGGCTTTTATTTTAGCGACTAATCACTGTCAAAATAATTTCGTATTTTTGACTATAAATTATTGGTTATGACTATCATCGCACATCCTAAAAATAAAAAGCAAGAAGCCGCAATCGAGGCTATTCTAACAGCTTTAGATGTATCTTTTCAGAAAGAAGAGGAAAGTCCGTATGATCCTGAATTTGTCGCTAAAATAAAGTCTAGGGCAGTAAGCGCTGAAAAGGGCAACACGACCAGAATTAAAGATCCTAAAAATATATGGGAAAGTATTTTGTAGAGGTTGAAAAACAAGCTAAAAAAGAGCTAGCGATACAATACAAATCTGGAGATAGAGCCTCAATTAAAAGAATAAATCAGATTTTTATTGAATTATCTGAACATCCCGAAATAGGAATTGGAAAACCTGAAAGATTGAAATTTGATTTATCTGGTTTTTGGTCAAGGCAGATAAATCGTAAAGATAGGTTGATTTATAAAATAGAAGAAAATATCGTAACTGTTACCGTAATATCAGCATTAGGTCATTACAACGACTAGTGAATGCTAAGCCGTTTTCACTTCGTCCTCGCTATAGTCCTTGATATCAGTAATATAGCCATTAATTAAGAGAAAATCGAAAAGTGGTTTAGCTTCCGGTGTAATCGGCATATTCCCTGTTGTAATCACCTGATTGGTTTTTCTGTCTAGAAAAGGATAAGCAAATAACCGCACGTTGGTATTGAACATATCATTTACATAACTCAACAATTGTCCGGAGTAATTTTCGCCACTAAAGTTTTTTGCATTGAACACAAATTTTAAGTTGTTGATGTTTGTAGCTAAGCCAACACTTTTTGGTTTACACCTGGCCAGGTATTTGGCAAGGCGGTTATGACGGGTAAAATTCGAAACGATCACCGTGTTTCCAGTGTCGCACATTTCCTGGGTGCGTTTGGCCACCGCCTCTAAATCGATATCATCGGGTGTTTCCTGTGCATCTGTTAACACATTGGTTGCCAGAACTTCAATCATTACCGCAAGATTTCCCTCCTCTACTTTATTGGTGCGTTTAAACTGCTCGGTAGCTTTATTGAAAAGGTTAAAGTTAGGCAACGATTTTTGGCCATATTTGGTCCGTAAAATCATGATGTCCTTTTTGTACAAAAGATCCTTTGCTTGTCGCGGATGTGCATCAGCATCGAAAATGGCAGCGGCTGAAAAATCCTTCATAATCATGTAAAGATTAAGTAAGATGTTATCTACCCCCGGGAATGCCGGCCCTTTAACAGAAATCAAATCAATTTCTACTGATCCAATGGTTAAATTATCAGCCAGTGATTCTACCATTATTTTAGGATCCTTATAATAATAAAAAGCGGCGTAAAGTAAGTTCACACCAATGATACCAAGTACGCGCTGCTGCATATTTACGTCCGTATCCAACAAACGCACATGAAAGAATATTTCGTTAGGGAAACCTCCCGGTTCATTTTGGAACCTGATGCCAACCCAACCATGGGGTTCGTTTGTACGTTTGTAATTGAGGGTGGTTACGGTATCGGCAAAAGCAAAAAAGGTACGACTCTCATATTTTTCGCCTGATAGTCGCTCATTAAGTAATCCAAATTCATGGTCGAGCATTTGTAAAAGTCTGTTCTGGCTAACGTAACGTCCATTTGCTTCCGCTCCGTAAATGGCATCACTAAAAGTCATATCGTAGGCCGACATGGTTTTGGCCACTGTTCCGGATGCGGCCCCGGCGTTGAAAAAATTTCTTGAAACTTCTTGCCCTGCACCGATTTCAGCAAAAGTGCCGTAAATTCTTGGGTCAAGATTAATTTTGAGTGCTTTGCGTTTCGTATCCAGAATTTCTCTTTCCATGTCGCGAAAATACGAAAAATTGAGGTTAAGCTAATTTTAAGTGTGCAACTTAAAATCAATCTAAATACTTAAATGACTCCACGGCCTTCAGGTCGCGTCATTTTAAGTGAACTGTAGGAGAATGGACATATCTCCTCTTTATTAGATTATATAGATTTCTCCCCGCCTGTACGGGCCGGCCTGTCCGCACAGGCCGGCACTTCGGTCGAAATGACGACTCGTCTTAAAAAAATAAGGTTAATGCTATCCGGCATTAACCTTATAAAACCTAAACCTAAATCTAAAACTCAAATGATTAGGAAACCTGAATCAGTTGTTAATCTCTTTACCTCCAACCCTACCGATACATGCCTCAAAATCTTTGAAAAACGAAACTACTATGAAAAATCCTCTACTGAGAATATTTTATTACGATACTACAATTTCTCTGTGTTGTAATTTTGCAGTGTCTTTTTTGCTGATGTTGATGGATAAGATACCATCTTTATATTCAGCGGTAATATTGTCGCCATCGGCAGTATCAGGCAAATTAAATGATCTGGCAAACGAGCTGTAATCAAATTCTTTACGTGTAAAATCTTTAGCCACCTGATTTTCGTCCTTTTTAACTTCTGCCCAAACAGAAAGCGTGTCTTTTTTTAAGTTGATCTGAAAGTCTTCTTTTTTCAATCCCGGTGCAGCCAACTCAATTACATATGCGGCTTCATTTTCATAGATGTTCACGTTTGGCGATTTATCAACCATTTTGTTTTTACTTACGGCATCGCTAAACAATGAATCAAAAACATTGTTAAAATAAGGGGCTGTGTTGCGGGTTCTGTTGTTAAAATTTACAAGTGTCATATCGCTTATTCTTTATTTTTTTAATTTTTAAATTGATAATTCATCTTAATCAACTTATATACCAATCCAAATATTTATGATTTTTAAGACATTTTGGCAAAATAAATCGAAATCAAAAGACAAATTGACAGACATTAAAGCTTTTTCAGACAAGTTCAACTATAAAACGAATATCCATCTGCGCTTCATTGATTTTGATATGATGGGACACGTAAACAATTCTGTTTATTTTACCTATCTGGAGATCGCCAGAACTAAATATTGGGAAGAAATTATCAAATGGGATTGGAAAAAGACCGGGATTGTAATTGCACATGCAGAACTGGATTATATTTTACCGATCGTCATGAATGATAAAATTGCCATTTATGTAAAAACATCAAGGATCGGTAATACCAGCTTTGATCTGGAGTACCAGATTGTAAAGTTAACGGGAAGTGAAGAGGTAATTTGCAGCAAAGGAAAAACAGTTTGTATAGCTATAGATTTTACCACAGGCAAATCCACCGCGATTCCTGAAGAAGAAAAACAGAAAATGATTGGTTTTGAACAGCTGCGTAATCACTAGTTATCTTACCCGACTTTTCTACACAGATATAAACTTCGTTTTATTATAAATCTGTAAAGACGTTTGCATGACTCTACAGACAGTAGGAGTCTTCACGCTGATCCGATAGCTGCCTGATTTGTTTCAGCGTCTTACCAACCAATTAGGAGTAAAACCCTGAAACAAGCTCATCGCGGCGTATAAATTAATCTGGCATGATCTTTCCCGGATTTAATATTCCATTAGGATCGAAAACGTTTTTAATGCCCCTCATTAAATTAAGGTGAATTGCTGAGTACTTTATCGGCATAAATTCTTTTTGAACCAGCCCAATGCCATGCTCTCCCGAAAGTGTGCCTCCTAAAGCAGTAGTGAGTTCAAATATTTCAGCAATACCCGACTTGAGTTTATTTTTCCAGTCCTCGTCACTCATGCCGGCTTTGATAATATTTACATGGAGGTTTCCGTCGCCTGCATGTCCGTAACAAACACTTTCAAAGCCATATCTGGTACCAATCTCTTTAATGCCATTAATGAGTTTTGGTAAGGCCGCACGCGGCACAACGGTATCTTCCTCCTTGTAAACCGAGTTAGATTTAACCGATTCGGCCATAGTCCTGCGCATTCGCCACAATTCCTCTTTTTGAGCAGCGGTATCTGCAAATAAAACTTCCGTACAATGGTGTTCTTCTAAAACGATGTTGGTTTTTTCGCAATTTTTAAAAATATCATCCAGGTCATCACCATCAAACTCAATCATCAGTAAAGCAGCCACATCGTCCTTCAGATCAAATTTGATATCATCGAATTTAATTACCCACTCCACTCCTTTCCGCTCCATAAACTCTAATGCTGATGGTGTTACGCCAGCCCTGAAAATTGCTGAAACCGCGGCACAGGCATCTTCGTTTGTACCGAAAGAACCCATCATCAAAACCGATTGATTTGGTTTGGGCAAAAGCTTGGTGACAATTTTGGTTACTACCCCTAAGGTACCTTCCGAGCCGATCATCAGCTGGGTTAAATTATATCCTGAAGCATACTTCAACGTATTTGCACCTGTCCAGATGATATCGCCATTAGGTAAAACCACCTCCAGATTTAAAATATATTCCCTGATGGTGCCATATTTTACCACTCTTGGTCCGCCGGAACCGTGAGCTACATTGCCACCAATGAAACAAGATCCTTTACTGCTGGGATCAACCGGGTACAACAGGCCTTTTTCAGCCACAGCATTAATAAATTCTTCAGTAATTACTCCAGGCTCAACAGTTGCCTGCAAGTTTTCGGTGTCAATATCCAGAATGGCCTTAAATTTTTCCATTGATAAGGAAACACCGCCGTAAATTGGCAAAGCCGCGCCACTTAAGCCTGTACCGCCTCCGCGGGGCGTAACGGGAACATGATAGGCATTACATATTTTAAATAATGCTGAAATTTCTTCTGGTGTAGTGGGTTTTACTACCACCTCTGGCTGGTAGCGTAAATCTTCGGTCTCGTCATGACTATAGTTTTCCAGAATTTCAGTATCTGTAAAAACTTTATCGGCACCGATGGCCGAGGTGATTTCTGCTAATATTTCAGTATTTATAGGGGTAAAATTCATTTTAATTGGTTGCTGAATAACTAAGTTTAACAAAAGAGTGGCCGATCTGTCCGGGCATGGGTGGATTAAGTTTTTTGATGCTCACCTCAAGTTTTTCCACAAAAGGATACTTGTCAATCACCTTTGAGATGATATTATTCAAAACGGTCTCTAAAAGTTTCTGGGTATTTTTCATTTCTGCATTAATAATGCTATTCAAATCTTCGTAATTAACCGTTTTTGCCAAGTCATCTTCGAAACCTACGGGCGTGAATTCAGTAGTTAAATCAATAATGAAATGATTTCCGGTTAATTGTTCTTCAGCGTAATACCCATGCAAAGCAAAACATTTTACATCTTTTAAAGCTACGGTCTGTTTGAAATGGCTCATTTATGTTCTTTAAGCTGTAAAATTAAATTTTTATTCATGAATTTAATGCCCGTTGCGGTAAATTGTTACCTTTGAAATGAACGCGGTTTCTTAACCAGATAATACGAGATCACATGAGCAAATCAGTAAAAAAAGACCTGTACGAGGCCCCAGACTATTATTTATTGGATGAATTGTTAACCGATGAGCACAAATTAATCCGTGCTACGGCCAGAGATTGGGTGAAAAAAGAATTGAGCCCAATTATTGAGGACTATGCTCAAAAAGCAGAATTTCCAAAACATTTAATAAAAGGCCTGGCTGATATCGGGGCTTTCGGACCTACCATTCCTGTTGAGTACGGTGGTGCGGGGCTAGATTATACGGCTTATGGGATTTTGATGCAGGAAATCGAACGTGGCGATTCAGGCATCCGCTCCACCGCATCTGTTCAGGGTTCCTTGGTGATGTATCCTATTTATGCTTACGGAACTGAGGATCAACGCAAAAAATATCTTCCCAAATTAGCCAGCGGTGAAATAATGGGCTGTTTTGGTTTAACAGAACCGGATCACGGTTCCAATCCGGGTGGTATGGTAACGAACATTAAAGATGCCGGAAGCCATTATATTTTAAACGGAGCAAAAATGTGGATCAGCAATGCTCCATTTGCGGATATAGCTGTAGTTTGGGCAAAAGACGAATCAGGCAAAATCAGGGGTATGGTGGTAGAACGCGGCATGGAAGGGTTTTCTACTCCTGAAACGCATCATAAATGGAGTTTACGTGCATCAGCGACCGGTGAGCTTGTTTTTGATCATGTTAAAGTGCCAAAGGAGAATGTTTTTCCTGAAATCAGCGGCTTAAAGGGGCCCTTGGGTTGCTTGAATCAGGCGCGTTATGGCATTGCCTGGGGCGCTTTGGGAGCAGCCATGGACTGTTACGATACCGCCTTGCGTTACGCTAAAGAGCGCATGCAGTTTGGTAAACCCATCGGTGGTTTTCAGCTGCAGCAAAAAAAACTGGCCGAAATGGTAACCGAAATTACGAAAGGTCAACTATTGGTTTGGCGTTTGGGCGTACTAAAGAGCGAAAACAGGGCTACGGCCGAACAAATATCAATGGCCAAACGAAACAGTGTGGAAATTGCGCTTGATATTGCACGCAACGCACGGCAAATGCTTGGTGGAATGGGGATTACCGGCGAATACTCCATCATGAGACACATGATGAATTTAGAATCTGTGGTTACTTATGAAGGTACACACGATATCCATTTATTAATTACAGGGATGGATGTGACCGGATTGAACGCTTTTAAATAATTTTGATTTTTAACCTTTAACGATCCTTATTTTTAAATTACAACCGTAGCTTTGCGCTTTAAAT
This sequence comes from uncultured Pedobacter sp., assembly GCF_913776295.1. Lineage (GTDB taxonomy): Bacteria > Bacteroidota > Bacteroidia > Sphingobacteriales > Sphingobacteriaceae > Pedobacter. The sequence goes on along the minus strand of NZ_CAJYOJ010000085.1, from coordinate 1,455 downwards.
CAAAAAAATATCTATGGACTTTAAAAAATATACCTATATACCTGCCCCACCCGAAGAAGTTTATTTAGCGTTAACTAAAGACATCAGTATAAAACTATGGACCGGTGCCGAAGTGGAGTTTGAGGAAGTACCCGGAACGGAGTTTTCTTTTTGGGATGGCGATATTACCGGTAAAAATATTGAGTTCATTTATGGGAAGCAGGTTGTGCAACAATGGTATTTTGGAGAAGAAAATGAACCTTCTATCGTAACCATTAAACTGCACGAAGATAAGAAAGGAACTTCTCTTGAATTTCGGCAAACCAATATTCCTGATGAGGACTATAAAGATTTTACGGAAGGCATTCAGGAATATTTTTTGGGCGGATTGATTGATTTCTTTGAAGAATAAAACCATAGCTAGAAAACTCCGATTAATCCTCTCCTTTTCTTTCTGCCATTGATTATTTTATTAAGTTCTTGCATAACATGTATTACTCCGGCTTTTCCTGGAAATAATATGGGCTATCTGCCATGTCAGATGGAGACTTCCATTGCACATCTTTTAATGGAAATACAGATTTTAAATTTATAAATTAGGGAAATGCTTGCAGTCCCGAAAGTGGGGTATATCCTGATTTTAGGGATGAAATCTGCAACGGTAAAATTTTATGATAACGCAGGCGTTTCAAACAGGAGAAAATTTTTACAATCAGACGCTCTACCGGAATGATTTTCAGGGCAAGACCCAACCTTGATATCAGGCGCGCTTTCAGGCTTCTCATCGTAAGAATTCCCGGGTTGGCCAACAGTTTCAAATATGGCCAATCCGCAGATATGGAAAAAGTGATTAACAGTTCTTCGGCATCGAATTTCAGTTACAGTTTTATCGTAAAAAGATTTACACTTTCAACTGCATTAGCCGAAAATAAAATTTGCGAATAAATGTCTTTGGGGTTTAAATTCAAATCAAAACATATCGATTAGATGGCTGTTCTGCTATAAATAAAATCAATTATTATGAACAGAACATTAGGAATTATATTAATCGTTGTGGGCATTGCGATGCTCATCTGGACTGGTTTCTCTTATACGAAAAAAGAAAAAGTTGTGGATGCAGGTCCCATTCAAATCTCTGCAGATAAAGAAAAATCGGTAAATTGGCCTCCTTATGCCGGAGGTATTATTTTAATAGCAGGTGTGATCGTTTTCGTGACTTCTAAAAATAGGAAATGATATTCAAAATCCCTTTGCTATATCATTTCAATGAAGGCTAATAATCCATGATGAGTTGATCCCTGTATTTGTTTGAAGTACCTGTTTTTCAGGGTTTTGCTTTTGGTAAAATATGGGGCTGACTAAAAAGGGTATAAAAATTACAGCCGTTGCTTTAAAAAGCAGCGGCTGTTTAGTAAATTTAATTGCGAAAGAAATTTACTATGGCTAAGATACAAAGTTCAGCACAATTCAAAAACT
>NZ_CAJYOJ010000084.1 GCF_913776295.1 uncultured Pedobacter sp. | reverse complement strand
TGATGCCAAAAAGTAAGAGCCCTTCGGCGGCGGTGAGCCGAGGCAAGACTGTGCTGTATGGCATAAGAAATCAGTTACGTCATTTATATTGATTTTTATACCATAAATTATTCCTCAGGATGACAGTACAATATATGATACAGCCTTATCAATTCATTTCATTCTAAAAAAAAACACTATGGAAAATCAAAAAGTGTGGTTTGTAACAGGTGCATAAAAAGGCCTGGGACTCATCTTAGTAAAAACATTATTAAACAGTGGCGTTAACGTTGCCGCAACTTCAAGAAATTTAGAAGATTTAATGAAAGCCGTAGGCGAACAAGAAAATTTCTTGCCTTTGGCCGTTGATCTGATCGACGAAAACAGTGTAGAAAATGCAGTTAGCCAAACCATCAGCAAATTTGGCCAGCTGGATGTTGTTGTGAATAATGCAGGTTATGGCATGCTTGGCGCTTTGGAAGAGTTAAGCGACAAAGAATCGCGCCAAAACTTTGATGTGAATGTTTTTGGTTCTTTAAATGTAATCAGAAAGGTGTTGCCGCAGTTGCGAAAACAACAATCAGGTCATATTTTCAATATCTCTTCCATCGGTGGCTTTTCAGGTAATTTCCCCGGCTTTGGGATTTATTGCGCCACCAAATTTGCGGTAGTCGGCTTTACCGAGTCATTGGCTGCAGAAGTAAAATCGATGGGTATAAAGGCAACAGTTGTAGAACCAGGTTATTTCAGAACTGAATTCCTTACAGCAAACTCTTTAGCCACACCAGGCGCTCCTATTGATGCCTACAAAGAAGTGCGCGACACGCAAGCGGCACACCAGAACGACATCAACAATCAACAGCCAGGTGATCCGGCTAAGGCGGTTGAGGTAATAATTGAGGCTTCAAAAAGTGAAAATGCACCGCTTCATTTGTTCTTAGGCCCTGATGCTTATCAGATAGCCGAAACGAAAATTACAGCTGTACAACGGGATATGGCCAATTGGAAATATCTGGCAACAGCCTCCAACTTTAGTGATTTGGTGTTTAATACATCAGCATAAAACAATTGTCATTTCGAGTGAAACGCCGCGAAGTAGAGAAATCTTTTTAACAAAGCTTTTCATTTCACTGCATTTCACACGAGATGGCTATTACCGCTTAGTTTTAAAATATCGACTTCTGAACCGTTGCGAGATTTTAACCAGCACTATCAAAGCTGGCACTTCTACCAGTGGGCCTATTACCCCGGCAAACGCCTGTCCGGAATGGATTCCAAATAAACCTATGGCCACTGCAATGGCCAATTCGAAGTTATTGCCGGTAGCGGTAAAGGCAATAGCGGTACTTTTGCCGTAATCTGCCCCAAAATATTTACCTGTAAAAAAGCTGATTACAAACATGATAGCGAAATAAATCAACAAAGGCAAGGCAATCCGAAGCACATCCATAGGGATCTGCACAATTAATCCACCTTTTAAACTGAACATTACTACAATGGTAAAAAGAAGTGCGATTAAGGTTACCGGAGAAATTATCGGAATGAAAATGGAGCGGAACCACTTTTCACCTTTCCATCTAATCAAAATTTTCTGACTCAAAATACCCATTACAAATGGGATGCCCAGATAAACCCCTACACTCTTTGCAATCTCTACAATAGAAATCGACACAACCGATCCTTTTAACCCGAATAAGGGCGGCAAAATGGTAATAAAAAAATAGGCGAACACACTGTAAAACAATACCTGAAAAATACTGTTCAGGGCGATCAAAGCAGCGGCGTAATCCCGGTTGCCTTCGGCAAGTTCATTCCAAACCACAACCATGGCAATACATCTGGCCAAACCGATCATCATTAAACCAACCATGTATTCAGGATATCCCCGTAAAAAGATGATGGCCAGAAAAAACATTAAAAACGGCCCGATAACCCAATTTAAAAACAGCGAAGCACCCAAAACCTTCGTGTTTTTAAATACTTCTCCGAGGTTACGGTAATCCACTTTTGCTAAAGGTGGGTACATCATCATGATTAATCCGATTGCCAGAGGAATGTTAGTACTTCCGGTGGAAAAGGAACTGATGAATACTGCAGATGAAGGAAACAGAAAACCCAGGCCTATGCCCAATAACATGGCGAAGAAAATCCACAAAGTTAAATAACGATCTAAAAAGCTTAGTTGTTTTCTTTGGGCAACTGGTGCACAAACATTTGCTGACATATCAACTGTTTAAGTTTTTGTTTACAAAGTCTTCCATGTAGATCTTTACGAGATCTCTCGTATTTCTAAAATCGGCCATAATTTCTTCATCGGTACCTACTGCTTTAGCAGGATCGGGAAAGTTATGATGCAGTTTTATGGCCTGTGTTGGGAAATTCGGGCAACTTTCTTTCGCATGGTCACAAACGGTAATTACATAATCGAAAGGAACATCAAAGTATTCTTCGATATTATTTGATGTCTGCGCTGAAATATCGATTCCATCTTCTGCCATTATCTTTATTGCCCTTGGATTAACGCCATGAACTTCAATACCCGCACTGTAAATTTTAGCTTTGTTTTGAACAAAGTGTTTCAGATATCCTTCCGCCAGTTGACTACGGCAACTGTTTCCGGTGCAGAGCACCAATATATTTTTCATTATTTTACGTTTATTAGTTTAACAACAACCGCTGCCGGGAGTACAGCTATTTTGATCAGTAGCCAGGTTAACCAATTCGATTTTCCTTTTTTCAGGCTGAGCAGGTACGCAGCATTCCTCACCCGTTGCAGTAGTACCGCAAGATCCGCCACGGTTTATTGCCTTACATTGTGTAACATCAGGTACAAGGTTAACAATAAGATTCCCGCCGTCAATCTGAAATTGGCCTGGAAACATTTGCCTGGTATGGAACGCAGAATTGCCAAATTCAATTTTCACCATTGCATTGGGATTTAGTTGCAACTTACTCTCTACCAGATCAATAATGGATAATGCTTTTTTTACCTGCATGGCATTGCCTTCTCCATCTTCGGTAGGTTCCCATAACTGCACTATAATTTCAGTCCAGGCATTCATGACGCCCCCGCAGTCTACTGACGTAATCGGCGCCTGTTTAATTTCAGTAATGTGGTAATTGGCATTCACCCATTTGCCGGGAGCATATTGAAACTGTAAAGATAGTTCCGGATATTGCTGAAGCTCAGCTTTAAAGCTGTTCCATAGTGTTGAAGATATATTAATCATAATATTGCAATTTAACGATTGATTTAGTTAAAAAATTTTAACAGCAGTTCTGTTCACCCTTGTAGGAAGCAAAGAAACTGCCCACCTGCGTATGTAATAACTTCCAGGTTTTTGGTTCAATACAATAACAGATGCTTACCCCCTCAATAGTGCCCTGAATAAGCCCGGCATTTTTGAGTTCTTTTAAATGTTGCGAAATAGTAGCCTGAGCTAAACCAAGTTCTTCAACCAGATCCCCACAGATACAGGTATTAGATTGCAAAATCCTTTGAAGGATTGCTATTCGGGCAGGATGCGCCAGTGCTTTTAGCCAGGCTGCCAATTGATTCTGCTCTTCGGTAAAGATTTCGGTTTTAGTAAGTCCCATATTTATATCGCAATATTACGATAAATAAATTAATCCTAAAAATAATTAACTGATAAATTTCACGTTTTGCGCCTGGCATTCCAAAATGAAACAACATCCAAGCGATATAGCGTACAATTTAACAAACAAATAACGGCAAAAAAATAAAGCACTAAAAAAACGCCGGCCAAGAAAGCCGGCGTTTCGCTTTATCTGGATGATATATAATTACTTTTTAGGTCTGGCACTCATGTAAAAAGTAAGTTTTCCGCCATTGGTAATATCAGCATGTTTAATTTTATGATCGGTAATTTCTTTGCCATTCAATAAAACTTTTTCTACATACACATTTTTATCACTTTGTTTAAGGGCTTCAACCGTAAAGGTTTTACCATTTTCCAAATTAATCACTGCATGGTCTATCAGAGGACTTCCCAACGAATATACATCAGAACCTGGCGCAACAGGATAAAATCCTAACGAAGAGAACATGTACCAGGCGCTCATTTGTCCACAGTCGTCATTTCCACCCAGACCATCTGCTGTAGGTTTATATTGCATATTCAGGATGTGCCGAACCTGTGCCTGCGTTTTCCATGGCTGATCGGCCCAATTGTAAAGATATACAATGTGATGTGCAGGTTCATTTCCATGCACATATCCCCCAATAATGCCTTCACGGGTGATATCTTCGGTGTGCGCAAAAAACTCATCAGGCAAATGCATGGTAAACAAAGTATCCAAACGGGTAGCAAATTTCTTTTTACCGCCCATCATGTCGATCAATGTAGCGGGATCCTGTGGCACAAAAAAACTATAGTTCCAGCTATTCCCTTCAATAAAACCTTGTCCTTCGGTATCTTTTGGATCGAATTGCTTTTTAAAGGTTCCATCGGCTAATTTCGGCCGCATAAAACCAGTCGCACTATCATAGTTATTTTTCCAGTTGTTGGAACGTTTGATAAATTCATCATAAACATCCATTCTATTTAATTTCTTAGCCAATTGCGCAATTGACCAGTCATCATAAGAGTATTCGAGATTATTGGAAACTGAAATACCCGATTTTTCTGCCGGGATATAACCTTTATCCATATAATAGACAATTCCTTCATAATCGCGGTGTTTGGCTGTTGCCACGCAGGCATCCAAAGCTTTATTCGCATCGCCACTGTAAGTTCCTTTAATAATGGCATCAGCAATTACCGAAACACTGTGGTAGCCGCTCATACACCAGTTATCGTTGGCATAGTGCGACCAGATCGGCAACATGTGCAAGCTGCTCTGATCATAATGTGCCAACATCGATTTCACCATATCATTACTTCGGGCAGGCTGTGTGATATTAAAAAATGGATGTAAAGCACGGTAAGTATCCCAAAGCGAAAAAGTAGTGTAGTTGGTAAAGCCATCTGCTTTGTGTACACCCTGATCCAAACCTTTATACTCTCCGTTCACATCAGTATAAGTGGTTGGGTTGATGTAAGCATGGTACAAGGCTGTGTAAAAATTAATTTTATTGTCGTTAGAAGTAGTTACCTGTACTTTATTCAACTCCTTGTTCCAGCTGGCCTGTGCCTGGGCTTTTACCTTTTCAAAATCCCAGCCCGAAATTTCCGCACGCATATTCTGTAATGCATTATCCTGACTAACAGGAGATAAAGCAAATTTTATTTTGATCTTCTCTCCCTCCCTGGTGTCGAAATCAAAAAACATTTTTAACTTTTTGCCTGCAATTTCCGGAAAGTTCTGGTCTTGATTAAACTTGCCCCAAAAGCCTCTATATGCTTGCTTTGCGTCATAACTTTTACGTCCATAGCTTTTAAAAGGCTTGGAGAAACTCATTGCAAAATATACGGTCCTTGTTCTGGCCCAACCATTGGTTTGACGGTAGCCGGTAACCAGGGTATCGTTAACCACACGAATATAAGTCCAGACGTTTTTATCTTCATAATTATAAATGCCTGCCATCAGATCCAAAATAATATGCGATTGGTCTGATTTAGGAAAAGTATATTGATGCATCCCTACCCTCGTTGTTGAGGTTAATTCGGCGGTAATATTATCATCATCGAGTTTTACCTTGTAGTAACCAGCCTCTGCAACTTCATTGTTATGCGAATAAGCAGAACGGTAACCGCCTTTAGGGTTTGAAGCCACCCCTGGGTTTAACTGTAACTTCCCTTGTGTAGGCATAATGAGAAAATCGCCCAGATCAGAATGGCCGGTACCGCTAAAGTGCGTGTGGCTAAAGCCTGTAATGGTTTTATCCTCATATTTATAACCCGCACAATACTTGTACACATCGCCATTATATTTTCCGTTTACTTCGTACGACAAAGTATCCGTTTCGGGACTTAGCTGCACTGCGCCAAAAGGAACAGTTGCACCTGGGTAGGTATGCCCCATCTTTGAGGTACCGATAATGGGTTTAACATACTGCACCAAATTCTGCTGTGCCGATGCCATCATGGCCGATAGCAAAAAACAAGGCAGGATCACTCTTTTAATCATATTTTTTAAATTAGCTTGTTTTATTGAAAATCCTAAGGTATAAATTTATCTTCAAATATGCATATAACACTCAACTAAAACGTTTAAGTAAATCAAAAAAATACATTTCAGTTTATTGCGCCTACCATTTATTATTACCTTAAACCTGCGTGGTTTGGAGATAAAAGAAGTCAAGTTTGTATGCACCGCACTATTTTAAACTTGACTTCTTTCATTTTAACGCCAAACAGTTTACCGGAAGAGTTTTTTCATGGCTATGTAATACAGATTCTGATCAATAAACCTGATAGAACGGAAAGCCCGGAGGTGAGGAACGAGCCGAGGACTTGAAGGGATAGCAGGACTGCTGGCAGCCATTAACACCGAACCATTCATTTTTAAAATTTAATGAACACCTAAACACTTTGACGCATCTAGGTAATAAGCAGGAGAAATTAACAACCGCTTTTTACAAGTAACTGACTTCCTCTAAATAATTTCAGCTAAATAAACCTTATTTTTGCATCCTTATATTTTTAAGATGAGTAAACACGGTAGAATTCTGGTTGCCATGAGTGGCGGGGTTGATAGTTCGGTAGCGGCTGTAATGTTGCATGAGCAGGGTTATGAGGTTATTGGATTAACGATGAAGACATGGGATTATGCTACTTCCGGAGGTAGTAGTAAGGAAACAGGTTGTTGCTCATTAGATAGTATTAACGATGCCCGTACGCTTGCCGTAAATTATGGATTTCCCCATTACATTCTGGATATCAGGGATGAGTTTGGTGATTATGTAATCGATAATTTTGTGGACGAATATCTTGCCGGAAGAACCCCGAATCCTTGTGTTTTATGTAATACGCACATCAAATGGGAAGCACTTTTAAAACGTGCCAATAAACTGGATTGTGAATTTATTGCAACCGGGCATTACGCCAATATCCGCCGGCAGGATAGCGGCCGTTATGTAATTTCGAAAGGGAAAGACGAAAATAAAGATCAATCTTATGTATTATGGGGCGTTTCGCAAGAAAACCTTTCCCGTACTAAATTCCCATTGGGTAGTTTTGCAAAGTCTGAAATCAGGCAGATGGCTTTGGATATGGGACAGGAAGAATTGGCAAAAAAATCAGAGAGTTATGAAATTTGTTTTGTTCCGGACAATGATTACAGGGCTTTCTTAAAACATAAAGTAGCCGACCTGGAAGACAGAGTGGCCGGCGGAAATTTCATTTTAAGTAATGGAATGGTTGTTGGACAACATAAAGGGTATCCTTTTTACACTATTGGTCAGCGTAAAGGGTTAGGTGTTGCTTTTGGTGAGCCTATGTTTGTTACACAGATCCTTCCGGAAAGCAATACGGTGGTTTTAGGCAAAGCTGATGAACTTGAACGCCGCGAAGCCATGGTACGCAATATTAACCTGATCAAGTACGCAAGCATTGAAGAACCCATGAATGATGTGATCACTAAAATCCGTTATAAGGATTCGGGTATGTTAAGCACCATTGTGCAGGAAAAAGATAAAATGCGTGTCGTTTTCGATCATCACGTATCTGCCATTGCTCCCGGCCAATCGGCTGTATTTTACGAAGGCAATGATTTATTGGGTGGAGGATTTTTGGTTTAAAAGACTATTTGCATAAACCCTGAAATAAATTCAATTTGAGGGAATACCGGTAAAATCCGTCATGCTGAACTTATTTCAGCATCATTAAACATCATGATCGGAGATGGCATAATAACAAAAAACGAGATGTATCTAAAATCTCGTTTTTGTGTTTAATCATATTTACAAATACCTTACTAAACAGCGGATTGATCACTATTCACTTCCCTTAAAAATATTAATTGAAGCGGTTTTCCAGTTGATATAGCCTAAATTGCCACAGATTTGGGCCACAAAGTTTTCTACATCTTCCGGCACGTCGTTAACTACACGCCATCTTATTTTATATTTTGGGTTATAACTGATGTAAACCACTAAATCATCACTGCGTTGCCCAACTGCATGCAGAGGTTGTAAATGGATATCCTGCAAATCTGCAGCGGCAATCCTAAGCCTTTCATTCATAATTCTACCTAATGAAAGATCAGGTTTAAAATCTGTTTCGAGTATAGCTAAAACGGTAACGGTCATAGAAAATAAATATATCAGCAAACAAACCAAGAACAAAGGCTTTTGTTTAAAATCACCCATTGTAGATTGAATGATCTCGATGTTGGTTCCTTTTATTTCGGTTCTCCAAAAGCAAATCTATACTAAAAAAATTAGTATCAAAATTTATTTTAATATTTTTTTTAGTTAACGCTAAAATTATAGAAATGTATGACATGCGCAAAGAAAGAGGTTAATAACGCACTTCTGATGCAAAAATACTATAAATACCTGATAACTAGATTAGTTATTTAGCTCACAAAAGTTGGACTGATGAAAAGGTACATTGATGTGTTGGAGGTTAATCCTGATATGAGGTGGCCAGATGGAAATGGACTGAAAACCTGTAATGCGCGAAAGCGTAAGGTTAAAACACATTATATTCCACTAAAGATAATATCCACCAGCAACCATTTGAATGCAGTATAGGCTAAATGTGAGGCCGAAGATTTTATGAACAAACCGCTTGAGATAAATGATTTTACCTGCTGGGTTGAGAAATATCGGCAGCTTAGTTTAGTAAAAAGTCATTAGTCCATAGTCATTAGCTAAGTCTTCTGCAGATTGAAAAACTTTTGATTAACTAGCAATAAATAAACCAATGACTAATAAACTAATGACCAGTAAGCCAATAATGATAAACTACCTATATGGCTATACTTTCGATTGCTTTATCTAAAGCGAGATCCTTTAAATCCGGAATGCTTACGCCTTCAGCACGATATGCAGTGATATCGGTCATACCCATAAAACCAAGAACAGCTCTCAGATAAGATTCTGTAAAATCGTAAGGTTTCATCGGCCCCTCTGAATATACACCACCGGAAGAGATGGCTAAATACAATTTTTTGTTTTTCACCAAACCTTCAGGTCCGTGTTCTGTGTATCTGAATGTTTGACCAGCACGTGCAATATGATCGATCCATGCCTTTAAAGTAGAAGGGATCCCGAAATTATACATCGGTGCACCGATAACGATTACATCCGCATCTTTAAGTTCGGCAATGGCCTCGTCTGAATGTTTTATTGCCGATGTTAATTCTGCACTATGATTTTCTTTTGGTGTAAAAAAAGAATTGATATGTACTTCTTCCAGATGAGGAAACGGGGTATTGGTAAGATCATGTACCTTTAAGGTACTATCCGGATATGCTGCCTGTAATTTTTCTACAATGGCGTTTCCCAATTTAATACTAAAAGATGCTTCGCCCCTGGGGCTGGATATTAAGTGTAATATTTTCATTTTTGCCTTATTATTTTATGTCTGGCAAAATTATAATTACTAAGTATCAAAAGGTTATTACTATACTAAAGGATAGCACTATCCTTTAGTATAGTAGCCCGCTTTTTTAAAGCCAAGAAGTCTAGTTACCAGATTTACCAGCCAAAGCGTTTACTTTTATTAAATGCTTTTTTAGGATAGGAAGATGTTTACCGGCAAATGCTTTGACATCGTTATCAGAAGATTGGGCAGCTTTCTCAAACAATGCAACAGCCTTTTGATGATCTAAAACCATCATGTCTACATAAGCCTGATCAAATGAACTTCCCTTTTGTTTTTTCAGCTGATCAATCGCTGCTGCTACTTCAGTTTCTGTTGTTCCGTTAATTGTTTTTTGTGCCAGACCAGTATTACCGACTTCGCCACCGTCATTTCTGGTACGCGAAGTATCTTTCATGTTCTCAGGAGAGGAATCAACCCGGCCATCTGGTCTCAGCCCACCTTCAGGTGTGCTCATGGGCAGCGTTACTTTTTTAAGCTTTGCCAGTGCCCGTAACTCCTCGTTGGCTTTGCTATGATCATCAACCATCATCTGGCCAAATGCTTTAATTCTTTTATCAGTTGCCCCGTCTGCGGCAAGTTTCCCTGTTAAAACCTCTTTCATTCCTGCAATTGCTGCCTGTTGCAAAAATTGAGCAGTGGTTATGGTATCTTGCTGATGAATGTAATCAGTATAAGTTGCATAACGCCAATCCGAATTAGCAACCGCATTAAATGAAGTAGCTGAAATAATCATTCCCACTACTGCTATTTTCCTGGTTTTGAAACGTTTTTCCATAATAATCAATAAGCTATAACGCATTAATAGAACCATATTGAGATTTAAAAAGTTTGCACACCTTATTATTTAAAACATACAACCAAAGGGTTTAACATTTTAACTTTCTACTAAACTTAATACATTTTAAACTTGTTGTGTTATAAAAAGATATACTATGGAAAATCAAGAAATCAACCAACCAGAAGAAGAAATTCAAAATATCGAACAGTTCCAGATCAACCGTTCGCAGGGAAATGTAGCTGAAGGTCATATTACTCCTGACCCTGATGACGACAATGACTACACCGAAGATGAAGTACCCTTTGCAGATGGTGAGGGAACACAATTGAATGAGGAAATCGAAGATCCGGAGCACGAAGAAGATGAACTGGAAGAAACCGACGACTACAATGATTCGGATCTAGAAGAGTTGGATAAAGACCCTAATGCTTATGATGAAGATGATAGTGAAATGCTATAAGACATCCATTCGATGAACAAAAGATGCCAGACTTTGCAAGAGCCTGGCATTTTTTATTTAAAGCGTATCATATGTTGTAACCATAATATAGGGTGATACCATTATACCCATCTATCTTCAGAAAAGCTACCCATTTACCACTTCTCCGCCATTAACATGCATTACCTGTCCGGTAATAAACGAGGCATCGTCAGAAGCCAGGAAGACATAAGAAGGGCCGAGTTCTGAGGGCTGACCTGCCCTTTCCATTGCCGTTTCAGCACCAAACGACTTGATCTTTTCTTCATCGAAGGTAGAAACAATGAGTGGTGTCCAAACCGGGCCTGGTGCTACGGCATTTACCCGGATACCGCTTTTGGCTAAATTTGTAGCGAGCGAACGGGTAAAAGATGTGATTGCTCCTTTTGTTGATGAGTAATCGATCAGATTTGGAGAAGAACGGTAAGCCGTTACTGAAGTCGTATTGATAATGCTGTCGCCTGCCTGAAAATGTGCCAATACTTCGTGCGCAAAATAAAAATAGCCAAATATGTTAATACGGAAAGTATCTTCCAGTTGTTTATCATCAATCTCTTTTGGATCTTTCTGTGGAACCTGCATTCCGGCGTTATTAACCAAAATATTAATCTTTCCAAACTTTTTCACCGTATTTTCTACTGCTTTTTTACTGAATGCAGGTTTTTTAACATCGCCTTTAATCAATAAACAGCTTTTACCTTCTGCTTCCACCATTTTCCGGGTTTCCTTTGCGTCTACATCTTCATCCAGGTAAACAATAGCCACATCAGCGCCCTCTCTGGCAAAATGAACAGCTACGGAACGTCCAATGCCACTATCCCCACCGGTAATTAACGCAACTTTATCTTTTAGTTTGCCTGCTCCCTTATAATTCGCTTTAATTACTTCTGGCCTGGGATTCATTTCTGACTCTATGCCGGGTTGTTTATTTTGTTTAGCAGGTGTTTTTGTTGTTTTCATCGCTTGATATCTAAATAATTTTCACTACTACATTTGAAAACAAAACAAGAGCATCTTCTGCAAAGTTTTAAGCACCTCAACCTTAGCCCTTGGAATTTAAGCCAATTTGACTGAATATTTTGTTCCTGTTACACCATTGTAAACGAATGTTAGCCTTGCTTTTTCTGAATTAACTTTACTGACCTAAGTTAAAATAAACAAAACTTATCCCAGAATTATATTGTCTTTCACCTAAAAAGATAATGAGAGTAAAAGGCACATTTATCCATACCCTCAAAACAGGTGAAAATGCTTTGATTTTATTGGCAGAGAATAAATCTGAACAGGAAAAACTTTATCATTACTTAGCCATAGACGCCTACCGCTTTAAAAAAGAAATTGCAGAAGAGGCGCCTCACATCGAACTGATCTCTGCCGGTTACAAAAATGAACAAGGTAAAATTATCTGGGACGAGGAGTACATACCCTTACCCAAATGGTATGATCATAATTAAAGGCTAAAAACATATTGACAGTAACAAATGTTAAATTTACATGAAGCTTCTTGCGCTGCCACTATGTTTTTTCTTGTGCTACCTTAAGTCATACGCCCAATACACTGATAGTACCAGGTACCATTTACTGCTCACATCTACCGGCTCTATCAACCGTACCAATGAAGATCGTGCCTATTTATTGAACAACGCACTAAATTTTGGTCTTAAAAGGAAAAGTTTTGTTTTAAATTCCACTTCGGCATGGCTTTACGGAAAGCAAAACAAGAATTTAACCAACAATGATTTTTCGACTACGTTAAATTTTAACCTCTACAAAACCTTTCCACACTTTTATTATTGGGGCCTTGTGAATTATAATACCAGTTATTCTTTAAAACTAAAAAACCAATTACTTGCCGGCGGTGGCATTGCCTATAGCATATTAGACAAACCGAATGCATACCTTAACCTTAGTGACGGCGTATTATTTGATCAAAGTAGTTTGATTGTGGGTGAAAGCTACCACACCTATCGGAACTCTCTCAGGTTACAGTATCATTTTGATATAAAGGAACTGATTACGATTGATGGAAATCATTTCCTCCAAAACTCGTTTGATAGAAAGGGCGATTATATTATCCGTTCTACCACTACACTTGGTTTAAAACTCCGTAAATGGATCAGCCTCACTACCGCTTTGAATTACAATAAACTGAACATTACGCATAGCGAAAACCTGAACCTAACGTATGGATTAACGCTTGACAAGTATTTTTAGATTAGTATTTGGTCCTAAAGCCTTAATTCTATAGTTAAAAGTATGGGGTAGATTCTCCAGATTGGTCACCCTGAGGAATAATTTATGGTATAAAAATCAATATAAATGACGTAACTGATTTCTTATGCCATACAGCACAGTCTTGCCTCGGCTCACCGCCGCCGAAGGGCTCTTACTTTTTGGCATCAAAA
>NZ_CAJYOJ010000083.1 GCF_913776295.1 uncultured Pedobacter sp. | reverse complement strand
TGATGCCAAAAAGTAAGAGCCCTTCGGCGGCGGTGAGCCGAGGCAAGACTGTGCTGTATGGCATAAGAAATCAGTTACGTCATTTATATTGATTTTTATACCATAAATTATTCCTCAGGATGACAATGATTTATGAAACAACCTTATTTTAGTACAATATGCTGCGTACATTAAAATTCCCGCATGCGCGAGCATGACGTACGCTTAATTTCATTTCCCTGTTAGATTTTAATTTTACTGAACAAGATCTTAATCAACTGGCCAAAAGCTTCTCCCCTTTTGTAAAATAAACCCGGTAGTAGCGAACACGCAGTGCAACGGAGTAAAGCGGATAACGGGGCTTCATCTGCCACAAAGAACCAAACCCCTCGTTTCCCAAACATCAACCTTCCAACAATACGGCGTTTAAACTTTATAAAATTACAACATTCAAAACATTACAACATTCCAACCTTTAACTTTAAAACATTCCAACCTTACAACGTTAAACTTTACAACATTCCAACTTTACAGCAGGCAAATACCTTCCTACCCTCAACCTTTTTACGTATCTTTGCGGCTTATTTCAATTATAGCATGATTTCAGTTTCTAATTTATCATTACGGTACGGCAAACGCACATTATTTGAAGATGTTAACCTTAAATTTACCCAGGGCAACTGCTATGGCGTTATTGGGGCTAACGGCGCTGGTAAATCTACTTTTCTTAAAATTTTATCGGGAGAAGTAAGTCAAACCTCCGGAAGCGTAGCTTTCACTCCAGGTGAGAGAATGGCGGTTTTAAAACAAAACCACTACGAATTTGATGAGTTTTCGGTATTGGAAACCGTAATGATGGGCCATAAAGAACTTTATGCCATTATGAAAGAGAAAGATGCCATTTATATGAAAGAAGATTTTTCGGAGAAAGATGGCGAACGCGCCGGAGAGCTTGAAAATCTTTTTGCAGAAATGGATGGCTGGAACATGGAGAGCAATGCAGCAACCATGCTGAGCAACCTGGGCATTACCGAAGATAATCACTATAAATTGTTGAAAGAGCTGGACAATACACAAAAAGTACGGGTATTATTGGCTCAGGCCCTTTTCGGCAATCCCGATATCTTGTTACTGGATGAGCCTACCAACGATTTGGATATCGAAACCATTGCCTGGTTAGAGAATTTCCTGGCTGATTATCAGAACATCGTATTGGTGGTATCGCACGACAGGCACTTTTTAGACGCCGTTTGTACCCACATCGTGGATATCGATTTCGCAAAAATGAGCATTTACACCGGTAACTATACGTTCTGGTACGAATCGAGTCAGCTGGCCTTAAAACAGCGCAGCGATCAGAACAAAAAAATGGAAGATAAGGTAAAGGAACTTCAGGAGTTTATCCGCAGGTTCAGCGCCAATGCTTCCAAATCGAAGCAGGCTACATCACGTAAAAAAGCTTTAGATAAAATTGATATTACCGAAATCAAAGCTTCGAGCAGAAAATATCCGGCCATTATATTCAACAATACCGGCCGGGAGGCTGGCGACCAGATTTTACAGGTAGAAAACCTGGGCAAAACTGGAAATGATGGCGTATTGTTCGATAAGGTTACCTTTATGGTAAACAAGGGCGATAAAATTGCTGTATTATCTCAGAATAGTTTAGCTACTGCCGCATTTTACGATGTGTTGACCGGTAGAGATACCGACCATAAAGGTGAATTTAAATGGGGCGTTACCATCAGCACGGCTGATATCCCGAATGATAATACCGAATATTTTGCAGGCAAGGACGAAAACCTGGTAGACTGGTTGCGCGAATATTCTGGTACCGATGCCGATGAACAATTTGTGCGCAGCTTTTTAGGCCGTATGTTATTCTCGGGTGAGGAAGTATTGAAAAACGTTAAGGTATTATCAGGAGGTGAAAAAATGCGTTGTATGTTCTCGAGAATGATGTTACAACAGGCTAATGTACTGATGTTTGATGAGCCGACCAACCACCTGGATTTAGAATCTATTGAAGCCCTGAACAATGGCATGAAAGATTTTAAGGGTACCATATTGTTTACTTCACGGGATCACCAGTTAACGGAAACCGTAGCTAACCGTATTATCGAAATTACCCCAAAAGGTACTATCGATAAGTTAATGACTTACGATGAATACATTAACAATGCGGATGTTGCGAAATTAAGAGAAGAAATGTACGCTTAATTTCAAGCTTAAAATATTTGTTTTAGAGCCACATGAAAACCATGTGGCTTTTCTTTTATAAAAAACTTATAACAACTGTAGCGTTTTCATTGCCTTAATCGTTTTACAAGAAAAAAGCGTTAATGGCCATTAACCAATTTTGTTCAGAAATTGATTTAAACATTAAAATGAAAACGGATTTGAAAAATTTTAGCATTACGACAAAAATTATCCTCTCTCTCCTTGCGATCACTTTAACCATAACGGCCTGTAAAAAAGACTTTAACAATGATCCGATAGAAGCTGCCGGTATTGGCTTTGTGCATGCCTCGCCGGGTACAGCTGCGCTTGATTTTATTTTGGATAACCAAAAAATCAATAGTTTCACTTATACTAAAGATCTTGGCTACTATGCGGCTTATCCGGGCATCAGGTTAGTGGGTGTTGCAAAAAAGGATACCTTAAAATATTTAACTACTGCGAATGCAACTTTAAAATCAGGGTCGTTTTATTCGGTTTTCGTGGTAGATACATTAAAATCAACCAAACTTTTGATCCTGGAGGATGATTTGAAAGCACCTGAAACCGATAAGGCCAAAGTTCGTTTCGTCAACTTAAGTCCGGGTTCTGCGGCATTTGATCTGGCCATTGCAGGTACAGATGCGCCCTTATTCACTGCAAAGGCATTTAAAGAATTTACAACTTTTAGCAATATCGCACCAAATGACAGTTATACCTTTCAATTAAAACAAGGTGGAACAGTTAAGGTAAGTTTGCCAGCAGTTAAAATTGAAAAAGGTAAAATTTATACCATCTGGGCCAAAGGCTTATCAAGCAAAACCGATAGTACCGGACTCGGCTTATCGGTGATGACGAACAAATAGAAGATTTCTCTCTACCTGTGGAAAGGAAAATTGGCACCGCCCAAAATTGGGCGGTGTTATTTTCTTAAATTTACCATAAATTAAGTATGATAAACCTTTAATCAATAGTCCTTTACAGGGTGATAAAAAAAATACTCAGTTTTGAGGAAATTTTAAAAGGC
The DNA here is from genome assembly GCF_913776295.1 of uncultured Pedobacter sp. Lineage (GTDB taxonomy): Bacteria > Bacteroidota > Bacteroidia > Sphingobacteriales > Sphingobacteriaceae > Pedobacter. The sequence goes on along the minus strand of NZ_CAJYOJ010000083.1, from coordinate 33,172 downwards.
TGTGTAAAAAACGACAATAGCTGTAAAGAAATGATGTATAAATCATTTTATGGCTATCTAATGGGTATAATTTTAAGGTATACCAAAAATACTTCAGATAGTGAAGAACTTGTAAATGACAGTTTTATCAAGATTTTCAAACATGTTGGAGGTTTCAAAGCACCAAAGAATCCGGAAGAATTACAACGATCGTTTAAAGGCTGGATTGCCCAGATTGCTTCGCGGACGGCTATAGATAAGCTTCGCAGTGCCAAAGCTCAGTTTTATGTGGATGATCTGGCAGAAAGCGAACATCCGGCTACCCAGGTTTCGGTTGCTTCAGAACTACACGTTAACGATATTTTGAATTTACTAAACCACTTACCAGATACGCAACGACTGGTATTTAACTTATACGAAATTGAGGGCTTTGCCCATGATGAAATTGCGAAAATGTTAAACATTCCTGAAAGTTCCAGTCGTGTTTATCTTACGCGATCTAAAAATAAGTTACGTACCCTTTACTTAAATACCATGGTCAATTCATATGAAAAAAATGGATAAGGAATTAATTGAGCATATTACCGCGCAACTCCAAAGCCATGAGGAAGCTTATGCTAATGGTGCGTGGGAGCGCTTTTCGCAGCAAGAAAATAAGAAAAGAGATTTCACTTTCTGGCCTTTGTGGGCTGCTGCTGCCTTAGTGTTGATTTTCGGAGCTATATTTTTTGCGCAAAAAAACTTCAATCAGCAAATAAATGTTGCCCTAACCAAACCTAATACCGATCATCAGTCTGCTCATGGAGATACCGATATTTCAATTTCTCCAAAAAACATAGGCCCATCTTTGAATGATGTTGATAAAGATGCCATTATCACAAGTAGCCTAACCGTTAATCAAAATAATATCACTAATGAAATTTTAGCAGCTAAAACCGAACAACAGTATGATGATGCAGCCTTAAACACCTCTGAAGAAATCACTCCAGCTAACCTTAAGCAGTTGGACAATCATCTTTCGGTGATCAATCTGTCTGATTTGAAATCAAAACCGTTTGACATTTTAACGGAAAAGAAAAAACCTCTGCCCATTAATATGCCAACAGATTTTGAGAAACTGCTGGCTCATGATACTTACGTGAACAAACAGAAACCTGCCGATAAAACGAATAATGGTAACTCTAAATGGCAACCCGATGTATATGTTGCCCCGGCTATGGGTAACGACAATAAAGTAACCATGAATTATGGGTTTTCTTTATCATATGCCATCGCCGGTAAATTGTCCATCAGCTCTGGTGTATCTTATGCATCAATCAGCACAACAGAATCATTAAACGCTTCTGCGCCACAAACTTTATCAGGTAAAAATTTAGCTTCGGTAGATGCCAAAGTGCGTGGAATCAATGTGCCTTTAGAATTAAAATACAACATCAGCGATAAACTTTATACCAATGTTGGTGTTTCTGCACTTGCCGTGTTAAATAATTCGCAGCAAAACAGTTACATCGTTAATCAGGTTCAAAGTTTTGCTGCTCCCGCAGTAAATGGTTACGCAGATTCTAAAACCATGATTGTACAGGAAAAAAAGGTTGAGCCGCAACCCGAAGCCAGCATAGATCCTGATAAATACATCGGATTCTACAATTTCTCGTTTGGCTACAAGCAAAAAATCTCCAAAAAGAACAATATTGCTATTGAGCCGTTTTTAAGGTTGCCCATGAAAACTTTCTCTAAAGAAAACCTAAACCTGACCAACGGTGGATTGCGTTTAAAAATCGACTTTTAAAAAACTAAGATATTTAGTATATTTGGTTTAAACGCCTTATATATGAAAAATGTTAAATCCTACCCTTCCGAAGATGAGCTACCTCCGGTTAAAACCCTTAACGAGATAGATTTTTCTGCTACTTACAGTTATGCAGATTATATGCGCTTCGAATTTGAAGAACGCTTAGAAATTATCAAAGGTTACATTTTCGAGATGATCCCTGCCCCTTCCAGGATACATCAAAAAATATCCGGGAGAATTTTCAATCCAATTTACAATGCGTTAAATGGTCATCCATGCGAAGTGTACTCAGCCCCTTTTGATGTACGATTAGCGAAGAAAACACAAGCTGACAGAGAAGTTTTCACAGTGGTACAGCCCGATATTGTGGTGGTTTGTGATCAATCTAAACTCGATAAGCGTGGATGCATTGGCGCTCCGGATATAGTGGTCGAGATTTTATCACCTGGTAATAATAAAAAAGAACTCATTAATAAATACGAGGTTTACGAAGAAGCCGGTGTAAAAGAGTATTGGATTGTAAGTCCTTCTCACAAAACATTTTTCAGGTATATCCTCGGTGAGAACGGCAAATTTCAGCCCACCAAAATGCTTACCGAAGGTGAAGAGGTAACGACCAAAATCATCCCTGGTTTTAGGCTGATTCTGGAGGAAGTATTTAAAGACTAATGGTGTATGACAAATATTAAACCTTACCCAACTGAAGATGAACAACCTGCGTACAAAACGCTAAATGAGGTTGATTTTTCTGCTTTATACAGTTATGCAGATTATATGCGCTTCGAATTTGAAGAGCGCTTGGAAATTATTAAAGGGCGGTTATTTAAAATGAGCCCTGCCCCTTCGCGAATTCACCAGGGAATTTCAGGCAACATTTTCGGTCCAATATACAATGCGCTCAAAGGCAAGTCCTGTCGTGTTTATTCTGCGCCTTTTGATGTACGTTTAGCCAGGAAAATGCAGGATGATAAAGAAATTTCCACTGTGGTGCAACCTGATATTGTGGTGGTTTGCGATCCAACTAAATTAGATCAGCGTGGCTGTATCGGTACACCCGATATTGTCGTCGAGATTTTATCACCAGGGAATAACAAAAAAGAGCTGATCAATAAATACGAGGTTTATGAAGAGGCCGGCGTAAAAGAATATTGGATTGTAAGCCCTACACACAAAACGTTTTTCAGGTATATTCTCGATGAAAATGGCAAATTTCAGCCCACCAAAATGCTTACCGAAGGTGAAGAGGTGACCACTAAAATTATTCCCGGCCTTAAACTCGTTTTGGAAGAGGTTTTTCAGGATTAAAGGCTATAAAAAAAGAAGTCAAGTTTAAATTGCAAAGCGAATATTTAAACTTGACTTCTTTAAAATCGTTTATATCAACTAGTGACCTGAATGTCCATCAGCACCATGCGCATGACCGTGGGCCAATTCATCCTGAGTAGCTTCACGTACATTTAAAATCACACCGCTAAACATTAAATTTTTACCAGCCATTGGGTGGTTTAAATCTACAGAGATGGTCTCGTCGTGCACAGCGGTAACACCTGCCCTGAACTGGTTACCGTTGTTATCCTGCAATGGAATCACATCACCAACGTTTGGCAATTCGCCACCGGCTTCGGTAAACATCGTTTTTGGCAGATCGGCAAAAGCACCCGGATCAACCTCGCCATAACCATCTGCTGCAGATAGCTCAAATGAATATTCATCTCCGGTTTTCAAACCAGTTAAATGCTCTTCAAATTTAGGCAGCATCATGCCAACGCCATATAAAAATACTAAAGGATTTTGTTCGTCAGCTTTTTCTACAAAAACTTGTTGTCCTTCTTCGTTAGTAGTATGTAATTCGTAAGTTAACGCTACTACAGAGTTTGGTGAAATATTCATTTAAATTTATTTATTGTACATACAATAATGCTTCCTCAACAGTGTTAACCGGCAACTGGCATACTTTATTTCGGCAAATATAAACTTTTGTTTCATTGCTTTGCTTACCTTTTAACAGCGGTAAGTTACTTTTTGTTCCGCCTAATGTAATTTTGTTTGGAATATAATGCCCGCTCAACTCCAGTTTCACCACATCGGTTTCTAATCCGGTAATGGCAATTTCGTTTATGCCATAAATTTCGTTCAGCAATTGGATGGCCCAGTTGGAGTAGGCAGAACCGTAACTTTTAATCTTCGGCTGAACTGCAGCAAGCATGGCTGAAGCTTTTTCGGTATAGGCTTGCAGATCAAACAGCAAGCCCAGTTTTTGCAAATTCTGCGCCATGGCAGAGTTCGAAGCGGGGATTACATTATCCATCACTTCATGCTTGCGGGCTATTAAATCTTCACTTTCTGCAGAGGTATAAAAAAACATCGGCGAATCCGGGTCCGTAAAATTGGCCATTACATAATCGGTCAATGTTTTTGCCTCTTCCAGCCATTGTTCGTTAAAATCAGCTTCGTAAAGGGCAATTAATGCTTCTATGAAAAAAGCATAATCATCCAGGAAACCCGTAATAGAGGCCTTTCCGTTTTTGTAATTCCGGTATAAGCCGCCATTTTCAGTTTTTAATTGATCCAGGATAAAATGGGCTGCAGTTGAGGCTTTTTCGTAATAAGCCTGATGATTTAATACGGCTGCAGCATCAGCCAAAGCTTTAATCATCATGCCGTTCCAGGCGGTTAAACACTTATCATCCAAACCTGGCCTGATTCTTTTATTGCGAACGGCTAACAATTTTTGCTTAGCTGAATTTACCTTATCGTTTAACACTTCTGCCGAAATGTCAAACTGAGCGATCAGATCGTCATCGCTGATCGTTTTCCGTAAAATATTGGTCTGTTCTTCTTCCCAGTTGCCTTCTTCCGTAACGTTATAATAAGCGCCGATCAGTTGGGCATCTTCTCCCAAAACCTCATCAAATGCTGCTTTATCCCAAACATAAAATTTACCCTCTATTCCTTCGCTATCCGCATCCAGTGCCGAATAAAACAAGCCATCGGTTGATGTCATTTCGTCAAACACCCAATTAATGGTTTCTACCACAGTCTGTTTAAAAGAGTCGAATTTGGTACACTGGTAAGCCTCGGCATATAAACTGATCAGCTGCGCATTATCATAAAGCATCTTTTCAAAATGTGGCACATGCCATCTGTCATCAACCGAATAACGGGCAAAACCGCCTCCAATCTGGTCATAAATCCCGCCCCTGCTCATTTCTTCGAGCGTGTGGCAAACCGCTGTAAAAACAGCTTCATCATCTTTTAAAAAACCGTAACGCAATAAAAAGATCCAATTATTGGGCAAGGGAAATTTGGGGGCACGGTTATATCCTCCGTAGCCGATGTCGAAATGGCGTTTCCAGGGTTCGATAATTTCAGTTAAATGTTCGTGTGTATACTCTTCTTCGCTTACCGATGCAATAATTTTTTCGCTGTCTTTAATGCCTGAGGTTAAGCGCTCAGCATACTGAATGGCTTTATCAGGTTCATTTGCCCAAAGTGCAGCCACATTTTCCAGAATATTGATCCAATCGTTTTTCCTAAAATAAGTGCCACCATAAATTGGCCGCTGATCGGGCAAACAGATACAATTTAAAGGCCAGCCACCACTACCGGTCATGAGTTGGATGGCGTACATATAAATCTGGTCTATATCCGGACGTTCCTCCCGGTCTACTTTAATACATACAAAATGCCTGTTCATCACTTCGGCCACTTCATGGTTTTCGAAACTTTCGCGCTCCATTACATGGCACCAATGGCAGGCCGAGTAACCAATACTCACCAGAATCAATTTGTTTTCGGCTTTGGCCTTTTCTAATGCCTCCGTTCCCCACTCATACCAATCAACCGGGTTATGGGCATGTTGCAGCAAATATGGAGAGGAAGCGTGGATTAAGTTATTGGTATCTGACATGACGGATGATGTAAAATGTTAGAGGGAAAATGGAATTTATTTCGAGGCGTAAATCTATTAATAATCTACAAACCTGTTCCGATTTAGTTTTTGTTTTTATACTTTAGTTGGAAATCTATCTGGAGGAATGGAATTGAGCAAAAATGATTTATTTAATGCCATAAAGGCGATGATCAGCCAATCTCGTTTGAAAGTATTCCGTGCGGCAAATTCTGCATTGCTAGAATCATATTGGCAAATCGGAAAGCTTATTATTGAGGACGAGCAACAGGGAAAATTGCGAGCAGATTATGGTGCTGCGACCTTAAAGACCCTTTCAAATCAATTAACTTTGGAATTTGGGAAAGGTTTTGATGAAAGCAATCTTCGAAATATAAGAGGCTTTTACAAGTCATTTCCAATTCGTGACGCAGTGCGTCACGAATTGAGTTGGACACATTATCGGCTTTTATCAAGTTTCGGAATCTCTAAACCCTAAACTTTACACCCTATACTTTCCACCTTACACCCTAAACCCTAAACATTACACCCTAAACCTTACACTCTAAACCCTCAACCTTCAGCCTTCAACCTCAAAACATGAAAATCACCCATACCGAAATATACCGTTTCAGCATCCCGATGGAACCTTTTGTAATTGCCACCGGAACCATGCATTTTGCCCAGAACGTATTGATCCGCATTTATACTGATACGGGCATCCATGGCATTGGCGAATGCTCTGCTTTCCCGATGATTGTGGGCGAAACACAGGAAACCTGCATTGCCATGGCCAAAGATTTCGCCGCTATTTTAAAAGGTAAAGATCCCTTAGATATTCCGGAGCGGATGAACGATTTATTGGGTTATGCCGATCATAACGCCACTATAAAAAGTGCTTTCGATATGGCATTATTTGATATTGCCGCCAAAAATGCAAACTTACCGCTCTATAAATTCCTGGGCGGCACCAAACGCATGATAGAAACCGATATGACCATTGGTATCGATACGCCGGAGGGCATGGCCAACACCGCTTTGAAATATAAAGATCAGGGTTGCCGGATTTTAAAAATTAAGCTGGGCAAAAAAGTGCATGATGATATCGAAAGGGTAAAACAGATCCGCGAAGCAGTGGGCGAAGATTTGATTTTACGACTGGATGCCAACCAGGGCTGGAGTTTTGATGAGGCTTTATTTGCTTTGGGCGAACTGGAAAAATATAATATCGAATTCTGCGAACAGCCTATGCGCACCTGGTATGATGATCAATTACCCGAGCTGAATGTAAATTCGCCGATTAAACTGATGGCTGATGAAAGCTGTTATAACCACCATGATGCCCGAAAACTGATCAATAGCCAGTCTACCACTTACTTAAACATTAAATTTTCAAAATCTGGCGGCATTTTAGAAGCGCAGAAAATACATGAAGAAGCCCTAAAACATGGTGTAAAATGTATGATTGGCAGTATGCTCGAAAGCCGGATTGCCTTAAGCGCCAACCTGCATTTCGCATTGGCCAGCCCTAACGTTGAGTTTTTTGATTTAGATACGGCACTGTTAGGCCACCTGGCTGATCCCGTTGTTGGCGGACTCACCTATAATGGTTACTTTTTGGACGTACCGGAAGAAATCGGTATCGGTGCAGAAGCGGATGAGTTTTTTCTGGAGAAATGTGAAAGCTGGACGGTTTAGTTTGGAATTGAGCGTTTGGAGTCGATTAACCCATTTAAACAATTAACCGTCGAAATCAATACTCAGTCATTATTGATTAACGACATATTGAACCTTTTACAGATTACTTATCCAAAAGTGCTAGTGCACGCACGCATCTTCTGCATGGATTATTAGGCATTATGTTAGCTTGCTTTAATAATACTTAGGTTTTTACTGAAGTACACCTATCAATCCGGAGAAAAATCGGGACTTACCTGAATTGACGAAGCGCTTTGGGTACTATGGCGCGACAAAATGTGCAGCATTCTTGAGCACAGCTCAAGACAGCGAAAAACCACCATGCCCCGCGGCATAGAGCGGAAAACCCTTAGCGTAACTAAATTCTTTTCCAATCAACAGTACTATTTTTCGCGCTTTGCTAACCACCTTTCACCAATCCACAACCCTTACCGAAGTACGCCCGTCAATCCCAAGGGCCAGCGAAATCAAAAAAACAGGTGCAGACTAGAACAAGTAGCACGACCAAACCTGAAACGCAGTGAGTTTTGTGCTTCATGCTTGCAAAAACCGTTCACTAACCCCAAACGAACAAAACAAAGTGCTGCTGTTTTTTTGATGTGCCAGGGCTACGCGCAAAAAGGCCCATTGCTGGATTGACAGAGCATTTTTGCATACTTTTGATGCCTCAAAAGTTTGATGCCCCGCGGCATAGAGCGAAAAAAACAAAGCTTGTTATTAATAAATAATGAACCAATTACAAAAGAACTAATGACCAATCGCTAACGAACCAACAACCGATCCAACGCCAAACTATCCCCATTAAAAGCATTAAAATCAACCACATGCCCAATGCCATTAATTTTGGCTTTATCAGAGTGCTGCCAGAATCTCCAGCGGCTTTTATCCATTCTTAATTTTGGCTGGTAGTAATGCGCAATCCATAAAGGATAATCATCAAAATGATCAACCAGATAATCTTCATAAAACTTAAGCCCCGTGTAAATAATCGGTCTTACTTTCGTTTTCATTTCTACATAGTTGAGGAAATCAGCCAGTTCAGCCCGCATTTTTAAGGGTGATACACCATCCAGCGATTCAATATCCACAACAGGTGGCAAATCGCCTTTCTCTATATTCACCACCTGTAAAAAAAACTTAGCCTGTGCTTTACCATCCTTCTTTGGTCTGAAAAAATGATAGGCTCCGCAAATAATCCCCGCTTTCGGGGCTTCACGCCAGTTGCGCTGAAAGTAGGGATCAACCAGCATTAATCCTTCAGTGGCTTTAATAAAGGCAAAACGGATACTCACCTCATCCTCCTTCATTTCCTTTACCTGTTGCCAGTTTATTTTGCCCTGGTAGTAGGAAACATCAATACCGTGAACGGTATATTTTTTGGGGATTTTAATATTAAAACTTTCATACGTCCGGTAATTCGGGTCCTGACCCCAATCCTTCACCCACCTCCAGGTAGCCACAAAACTTTTTAATACATACCCATAATAAAACGGCGAGAGCAAAACCAGCAATAAACCGGCAATAGCCAACTTCAGCTGAACCGAAATACCACTTTTCTTTTTTCTGCCTGCAGCTGCTTTTCGGGTTACAGCTTTTCTGACAGTAGGTTTTCGGGCAACTGGTTTTTTGTTTAATGGTGTTTTTTTCTCTGGCGGCATAGGTATTTAATGCTGCTAAGTTGGGGAAAATGTACAGAAATAAAAAAGCCTCCTGATTTGTGGACAAGAGGCAACCCAAATGTTTTCACAACGGAATAATCCTTATTGTGATTTGCTTTCTGAAACAAATATAGAAGATATTTTATATCCGGCAATAAGGTAAACCTTAAATGATGAAAAATTTTAATTGCTATCTTTAGCATAGTTATCAAAATTAACAGCTATGACAAAAAATATACTCGGCTTGGATTTAGGCACAAACTCAATTGGATGGGCTTTGATAAAAATCAATCACGAAGATAAAACTTTGAAAATAATCGCATTGGGTTCTCGCATTATTCCGATGGATGGTCAAGAGTTTTCAAAATTTAATGCTGGACAAAAAGTGGAAAGTGCAGCTGGTAAAAGAACAACTTTGCATCGTGCCAGGATTACAAAAGAACGTTACTTATTGAGAAGAGATCGTTTACATTTGGTGCTAAATCTTTTGGAAGCTCTGCCAGAGCATTATAAAATTGAAATTGACTTTGAAAAGAATGGTAAAAAGTGTGGGCAATTTAAGGAAGGCAAAGAACCCAAAATGGCTTATTTACCAACGAAGAATTTAGAGAATAAATTTGATTTCTATTTTGAAGAGGCTTTTAATGAAATGATTGAAGATTTGCAAAAAGTCAATCCTGAGATTAAAAATGAAAAGAAAAAACGTGTTCCTAAAGACTGGACAATTTATTTTCTAAGAAATAAAGCAATGAGTCAAATGGTATCATTAGAAGAATTGGCTTGGGTTTTACTCAGTTATAATCAAAAAAGAGGAACAGATTCGGAAGATTTTGAAAATGAGGATGAAAAGTCTGATGAAATAAAGGAGAAACTCGACTTGAAAGTTATTAAGACAGAAAAGAAGGCTAATGTAAATGGAGACTTTTATGAAATTACATTAAATGATGCTGAAAATTTCAAATATAAAGAATACACAGCCGAGCAATTGACTTTTGAAGATGATGTAAAAGAGGTTACTAAAATCTTAAAATTAGATGATGCAGGTAATATAATTAATGAGAAGACAACTTACCAAATCAGTGATTTATATAATTTGACGCTTGCTAATATTGAGCATACTGATATTAATGATAAAAAATCTAAGCACAAATATGATTTTATTTATACAAATGGCTGGAGGACTGAGAAGAAAAAAGAAAAGTTTGATGTAAGCTATCAAAAACTAGAAAAGCAAATTAAGGAAGAATCCAAAGTTATCACAGAATTATTTGTAGTATCAAATAAATATGATTTCACAGGAAAACCTGAATCTGTTATCCCAAGTATACAATTGCCGGACTTTAATAGTGAAGGAAGCAAAGACTGGAGTTTATTGAAAAAGAAAACTGAAAAAGATGTTATTTCTTACAATATCTCCAAAGGATTTGTGAATAAAGATAGAAGTGCAAAGCATTTCATTTCCCCGAAAATTTATGATATATTAAAAAATGACGCGAAAACTGGAGAAAGATCCAAAATCATCGGAGGTCTGTTTCAGACGATTGATAGAAAGTTTTATCGGGAAGAATTGTATCAAATAATTAACACACAAAGAAAATTTCATACATCGACTTTAGATGATAAGGATACTTTTGAGAAATGTGTAAAACTCCTTTACCCACACAACAAAGACCACTCTAAAACACTTCTGCAAAATAAACAAGCACTAACCAACTTGTTTATTGAAGATATTTTATTGTACCAGCGGCCATTAAAATCCAAAAAGTCTGAAATCTCTGATTGTAAATATGAAATCGACTACTGGAAAGAAGATGTAAATATTTCGACAGGAGAAGTGGTTGAAATTCCCGTTTATAAAAAAGCGGTTTCAGCTTCACATCCTTTATTTCAGGAATTCAGAATTTGGGATAAAATACACAATATCAGATTGATTCAATTAGAATCTAAAGATGCTGACGGAAACTCTCAGACCAACGTCGATATTACTTCTCAATATTTTAAACCTGAAAATTATCAAGCTTTATTTAATCATTTCAATGGTAGATCAACAGTTGCTATTGACGATTTTTTAGCGTTTTGTAAGGAACAATTTAAGTTGGACACCGGTAAAAAGGGAGAACGGAAAATTCTATGGAACTATCCGGTTGAGGAAGAATTTAAAGGTAACGAAACGAGAAAAAGTTTTGAAATTCGCTTTAAACGTTGTGGATTTGATGGTTTCAATGAGTTTATGACCCAACAAAAAGAAATTGAGTTATGGCATTATTTGTATTCTGTGAGTTCCGCTGAAAGAAAAAAAGTAAGTCAGATTAAAGATTCTTCAAATCCCAAATTTGGGAAAACAGGTATCTGGAATTTTTTCATTAAATATTTTAAAGATGAAAATGTTGCACCAGAAATTCTAGAAAAGCTATGCAGAGATTTTGAAAACTATCCAAAATTTACTTCTAAATATACATCTTATTCTGTTAAGGCGTTAAACAAAATGCTTGCGGTGATGAGAGTCGGAGAAAATTTCTTAACTGCTAAAACAGCAAATGAAAAGTGGCAGGAAAAGTATGTTCAAAGAGCAGATACAATTATAAAAAAGAATAATGAAATAGATTGGTCTGCTGAATCTATTGATTTGAAAGATGTCATCTTAAATGATGTAAACGTGAAAAATGGAGAAATTCCTTTTCCAAAAGGGCTTTTCAATACATTTAAAAGCTTTGAAACCGTTGATGATTTTCATTTTTTAAACCCAACGCAAGCTTCTTATTTCATTTACGGAAGACATTCTGAATTAGCGCAAGCAAAATATTGGAAAAGCCCTATGAAAATAAGGGAGGAAATAATGAAGGAACTGAAACATCACTCGTTAAACAATCCAACTGCGGAAAAAGTACTGAAAGAAACGTTGAATGTTGTCGCTGATATCTGGGAAATCTACGGAAATTCAGAAGAAAAATTCTTTAATGAAATTCATTTGGAAGTCGCAAGAGAATTGCAGAAATCCAATAAAGAAAAGAAAGATATTATAGAGCTTCAGAAAAACAGCAGAACTGAAAACAACAGACTAAGAAATATTCTGGAAGAATTTTTAAGTAGTTCTCCTTACAATGCGAAAAGAGGAAACCAAGACCATTTTGAACGATTGAAAATTGTGGAAGATGGAGCTAAAGTAAGAAGCTATTCCGACAAAGAATTTTATTCAAATAATAAAGATAAATTTAGTAAAACTGATATTGAAGCAATTTTCAAAAAGCAAAAAATCACACAGTCTGATTTTGAAAAATATAAACTCTGGATTGAACAAGGCTATAAGTCTCCCTATACCGATCAAATCATTAAGCTAACAGATTTATTTGACGGTAATAAATATAATGTTGACCATATATTTTCCAGAGCAGCAATTACAAATGACTCACTAAATAATAAAGTGGTTTGTGAAGCTGTAATTAACAGGTTCAAATCGCACAGAACCGGAAGAGAGTTCATTGCGCAATTTGGAGGACGAACACATACTATCTTTGACGATAAATTGAACAAAAATGTAACATTTAGTCTTATTGATGAAGATGCTTACGTGAGTTTAGTAAAATCTCAATTCAAAGATTCAAAACGATTAATTCTGCTCTCAAAAGAAGTTCCGAAAGGTTTTACAGAAAGCCAACTTAATAACACCAAATACATTGCAAGAAAAGCAATGGAACTTTTAAGCCACATTGTAAGAGAAGAAGGCGAGGTTGAATTTAGGTCGAAAAATGTGCTGCCGGTTTCTGGTGCAATTACTGATCGACTTAAAAAAGAATGGAAAGTCAACCAAATTTGGACTGAGCTTTTAAAGCCTAGGTTTGAAAGACTTAATAAAATCCATAACTCTGAAGATTTTGGCAGTTACACTATTTCTAAAAGCGGACGTCAATATTTTGATATAAATACGAAATATATTTTGGGAGAAAATGATAAGTTCGACCTCAAAAGATTAGACCATCGCCATCACGCTTTAGATGCTTTGATTATTGCTTTGTGTACAGAAAATCACGTACAGTATTTCAACAACATCAATTCTGGAATTACAAATAAAAAGAAAGGAAAGATGGAAGCTATAATGAAACAAAGAGCGGGAATCAAAAGGCAAATAATGTACAGTGAAAAAGATAAAGAAAACCCGAATGAAAAAGTTTGGAGGTATATGTTGCCGGGCTCATTTCGAAATAAAGAATCTTTAGATAACGAAAAAGATTCGGTTGTGGATCTATTGTGGAAGAATAGTTTTACTACAAATTACAATAAAGATTATAGAAAAACAATTTTGGAATGTTTGGAGAACTGTATTGTTTCCTTTAAAAATGACTTTAAGATTGTTTCAAAATCATCCAACAAATATGAAAGTTATTACGATGAAAATGGAAATATAAGTTTGGATAGTAATGGTAAGCCAAAAAAGGAATTTAAATCTCAGAAGAATGAAAATCAAAAACACTGGAGTATTAGAAAGCCTTTGCATACTGATAATCCGAGTGCAGAAATAAAATTACAATTTGACAGGCTTAAAGTGATTGATAATTTAGGAAAAGCGAATTTAATAATTGATGAAAAGATAAGAGATGCTGTTAAAGAAATTTTGGGAATGCACGATAATAAGATTGGAAAGGCGGAAAGTTATCTAAAGAAAAATCCATTGATTCTTGAAGAAAAAAAAGTAGAATATGCAGACTTTAAAATATCTAATATAAAATATAGAAAAAGACAACCAATTACAAATCTTTCCTTAAGAACAGGTACAGGAGCGTTGCCAACATATGATACAGTTGTAGATCGAATCAATAAGGTGTCAGATTTTGTCTTAAGAAACGAATTATTAAAGCATTTAGAAATAAATGATAATGATATTGACAAAGCATTTTCGATCGAAGGAATCAACGACTTTAATTCCAATAGAAGGATTCCCGTTTTCAGACTTCCTATTTCAGAAAGTGCCACTCTTAAATTTAAAATAGGAAATAAGAATTCAAATAGTCACAAATGGGTTGAGACTGGAGGAAATTTTCATTTTAGAATTACAGAAAATGGAAATTTAAGAGACTATGAAACAATTCCATTACGAAACGCACTAATAATCGAGAAGAAAAATATTATCGAAACACAAAGTGCTGAAAACAATAATGAAATAGTTCTATCCCCTAATGATTTAGTATATATACCGTTAAAAAATAATGAAAAAACTGACTTTAATAATTTAACGATTCAACAGAAAAAAAGAATTTACAAATTCATAAGCTGTACTAACAAAGAAGCTCATTTTGTTCCTTACTCAAACTCATCAGAAATAATTAAAAATGAGAATGGTACAAACAGTAAAAGCGAGAGGATTCAAGATTTTTTTGATGGAAATATACTATTAGATAATAAGGAAAAATTGGTACAGGTTAAATCAGTTTGTTGGAAATTAAAAGTAGATAGATTAGGAAATCTATCAAAAGTATAATTTAAAATTAGTAGGATGTCAAAAACAGCACTTAAAAAAGAGCTATCAAAACTCACTAAAAACCAGTTGATTGAGCAAATCTTGGACTTGTACGATAAAAATACTGCAGTAAAAGAATTCTATAAATTCTATCTCAATCCAACAAACGAAAAAGAATTGGCAGATAAATACAAAAAGCTGATCCGGAAAGAGTTTAATGTAGAAAACCCCGTGAAGAGTACGGAGAAATTTTCGGTAGCTAAAAAAGCGGTCTCCGATTTTAAAAACCTGCAACCATCTCCAGCGTATTTAGCGGATGTAATGTTGTATTTACCCGAAAGCGCCTGCGAACTTACCGCATTATACGGTGATTTTTCCGAACAATTCTACATGTCTACTTATAACAACTTTAATGCAGCTTTAAAGTTTCTGGAAAAACATGAATTGCTGGAACAATTTAAACCCCGAACTAAACAATGTGTAGAATGGGCTTCCAATTGCGGTTATGGCTTCGCTGATGATATGACGGATATTTTTTATCAATACTATAATTAATTATTAATCAGATGATATGTCACATAAGCTAAAAATAACTTTAGAGGGTTCTGATCCTAAAATTTACCGAACGGTCGTTGTTCCGGAAAAATTCACCTTTCATGAATTACATTACGTGATACAAAATGTAATGAATTGGGAAAATTATCATATGTATCAATTCAATGTAGGCAGGCCTTATTCCAGCGATTCCATTAAACTAATTGATGGGCAGAGGGAGGATTTCGGTTTTTTTCAAAAAAGATATAAAGAATACGATGCCGGAGAAACTTTTTTGTCTGATTTTTTCAACGGGCAGTACAAAAAACTGACCTATGTTTATGATTTTGGCGATGATTGGTTTCACACAATCACTCCTTTTAAAAAACCGATGGAAGAAGTGCTTATACCGAAATGCATTAACGGAGAGAATGCTGCACCTATAGAAGATTGTGGTGGAATCTGGGACTTCAATGAAATTTTGGAAATCTTAGGAAAAAAGAGAAAAACTGCGGAAGAGAAAGAAATGATTGAAAGCTACGGCATTCCAAAAGGCGTAACCTACGACCAAGTTTATGGGTTTAATATTGACAAAGTCAACGAAAAATTAACCAAGTTTTTTCAGTCGGAAAATTCAATGTAAATACTCCATCCAATCATCATTCTTATGATTAAACGAACGCTCCACTTCTCTAATCCCGCATACTTAAGCTTACATCAGAACCAGCTTACGATTGATTTACCCCATTTAAAATCATTGGGAGAAAAAGAATCGAAAAAATCAATCCCGATTGAAGATATCGGGATTGTTATACTGGACCACCAGCAAATCACCATTACCCACGGATGTATTGAAGCCTTGTTGGATAATAATACCGCCATTATTACCTGTAATAAAAATAAGCTTCCAACAGGCATGATGTTACCGATAGATGGACACAATACACAAAGTGAACGTTTTCGCTATCAGATCGATGCTTCACAACCTTTGAAGAAACAGTTGTGGCAGCAAACCACTCAGGCTAAAATTTTAAATCAGGCATCAGTACTATTTAAAAGGGGTATTGCCTGCGATAACATGGTGTATTGGGCAAAATCAGTTCGTTCCGGAGATCCTGACAACTATGAAGGCAGAGCTGCAGCCTATTACTGGAAAAATGTATTTCCGAAAAAGTTAGATTTCTTTCGCGGTCGTGAGGGTGATCCGCCTAATAATTTACTTAATTATGGTTATGCCATTTTGAGGGCTATTGTTGCCCGTGGCCTGGTCTGTTCAGGCTTGCTCCCTACCCTTGGTATCCACCATCGAAATAAATACAATGCCTATTGCCTGGCAGATGATATTATGGAGCCTTACCGCCCTTACGTAGATGAAATTGTTTTGGGAATTATAGACAGGGGCGAAAACTTTTTGGAGCTGGGAACAGCAATTAAAACACAACTGTTAGGCATTGCACAAGTAGATGTTCAGTTCGATAAGAACCGGAGTCCGCTAATGGTAGGCGTACAAAGCACTACTTCTTCACTGGCTAAATGTTATGAAGGAACCATCCGGCGGATTAACTATCCGATAATGAGAAATTTTGAACCCAAAAGATCCCCTCAATACAGAAAAGATATCGCCAATAATGAAATGACGGAATCGGATTACCATAAGGCGGAGGACGAATTACCTTTTTAATGGATGCGCTTAAATGAATACCGGATTTTGTGGGTACTAGTTTTCTTTGATTTGCCAACCGAAACCAAAAAGGAACGAAGCATAGCCGCCAAATTCCGTAAGGAGATTTTACGTGATGGTTTTGCCATGTTTCAATTTTCCATTTACCTAAGGCATTGCAGCAGCCGCGAAAATGCTGATGTTCACATTAATCGGGTAAAAAGATTATTGCCTGAAAAAGGACATATCGGTATCATGACGGTCACCGATAAACAATTTGGTATGATGGAGTTATTTTATGGGAGAAAAGAAAAAGAACTACCTGATACGCCTCAACAACTTGAATTATTTTAGTTACGTTAACAAAAAACGGCGATTATAATTAAAAAACTGATTAGAATAAAAATCCTGATGCAATTGCGTCAGGATTTTTTTAATTCTATTTTTTAAACTAACCTACTGACGGATAGCCAATTGAACTAAGGTATGTTGTTGTAAATATCAGTAGTTCAAAGAATGAAAGCAAATCACAACTATCTGCCATACCGTAATGGCTATGTATGGGTTGTTGTAAATATCAGTAGTTCAAAGAATGAAAGCAAATCACAACTAAATACTGTTTTACTATTTCCATTGCTTTGTTGTTGTAAATATCAGTAGTTCAAAGAATGAAAGCAAATCACAACTCCAGATCGCTATTTGTTCTTGGTGATAAGGTTGTTGTAAATATCAGTAGTTCAAAGAATGAAAGCAAATCACAACCTTATACACATTATTTTCCCTTCGTTCCTTGTTGTTGTAAATATCAGTAGTTCAAAGAATGAAAGCAAATCACAACTTTGATCATGATGATTTCAATCTCCGTCATGTTGTTGTAAATATCAGTAGTTCAAAGAATGAAAGCAAATCACAACCATACTTTGCTGTAAACTCGCTACCTGGTAGTTGTTGTAAATATCAGTAGTTCAAAGAATGAAAGCAAATCACAACTATCTTCTTTAACTTCCGATTTCACCTCATGTTGTTGTAAATATCAGTAGTTCAAAGAATGAAAGCAAATCACAACTCGGTGCGGTTAATTATCGCGGCACTTATGGTTGTTGTAAATATCAGTAGTTCAAAGAATGAAAGCAAATCACAACAGGCGTAAAAGCCATATACTCAACAGCTGAGTTGTTGTAAATATCAGTAGTTCAAAGAATGAAAGCAAATCACAACTCGCTAATGAACAATGAACGAACCGGGATTGTTGTTGTAAATATCAGTAGTTCAAAGAATGAAAGCAAATCACAACACACTTCTGTTTTTTTGAAACTGCGCAACAGTTGTTGTAAATATCAGTAGTTCAAAGAATGAAAGCAAATCACAACCAAGGCGTTTAACCTGCGGCTATCGCAGATGTTGTTGTAAATATCAGTAGTTCAAAGAATGAAAGCAAATCACAACTACCTTTCATCGCGATACCCACGCCGATAGGTTGTTGTAAATATCAGTAGTTCAAAGAATGAAAGCAAATCACAACATACTTCCAAATAACGGCCCGTTTGTTGGGTTGTTGTAAATATCAGTAGTTCAAAGAATGAAAGCAAATCACAACAGGTCGAATGTTCTTAACTTTGGTGCTGATGTTGTTGTAAATATCAGTAGTTCAAAGAATGAAAGCAAATCACAACGATGTCATGGAATGGGCAAAAAAAAACAAGCGTTGTTGTAAATATCAGTAGTTCAAAGAATGAAAGCAAATCACAACAACGGGGCTGATATAGTTAGTGCCTGTGTGTTGTTGTAAATATCAGTAGTTCAAAGAATGAAAGCAAATCACAACAACAGTTCATTGATCTTTTGTATTTGACTGGTTGTTGTAAATATCAGTAGTTCGGCAGCATTCAAGCAAATCACAACAAAACAAATATTTTCAAATTGCGGTAACGAGTTGTTGTAAATATCAGTAGTTCGGCAGCATTCAAGCAAATCACAACGTTGTAGGCAATTGCTTTTGCAAGTAGTCCGTTGTTTTAAATATCAGTAATTCAAATAGTTAAAGCGAATCACAACAAAACAAATATTTTCAAATTGCGGTAACGAGTTGTTGTAAATATCAGTAGTTCGACAGCATTCAAGCAAATCACAACACATTCGTAAGAACTGTGATCCCGGCAAATGTTGTTTTAATATCAGTAGTTCGGCAGCAATCAAGCAAGGCAGAAAGGAGGAATATCAGTGATTTTAAGCTAACAAATTACAGCATAATATATTCAATACGCCTTGGCCAAAAAGAATTTAATTTGTAAAGTGGACATCAAAGCGTCCATCTGTTATAGAAACGGTTTTTCCGGCCTTTTCATTTTTTGCAGTAAAATAGAAACGTCCGGAAACGATATTATTAGCAACATCGTATTTGGTAATTGTTATTTTGCCATCAACGGCTTTATAATCGAGATCGGGGCTACTATACCCCATTTCTGACGTAATCGCGTATTCTCCTACCGCGGTCATATTCCTAAGCGGAAGCCCGATAGCTTCATTTGTGCTTTTTCTTGTCGAACGTAAATCAAGGATTCGGTACTGTAAAGACGATATGAGTGCCGGGAAACCAAAAACACCATCAGGCGTATAAATTTTTCCATCAATCAGACAGCCAAAAGTGTCGGCCCCACGCTGTGTTTCAGCAGGGAGTTCATCTTTTTTTGTAAAATCGAACTTCTTTTTACAGGATGAAAAAATTAAAGCGAATAACAACAGCACACAAAAGCGGCTTGTGAGATGTAAAAAGGTTTTCATAGATGGCAGATTTGAGCGTGTAGTTCTCTATTCGCTAACGTACATTATTTATCAAATATAATCAAAAACATTGCTTGAAAAATCACTGATAAAGTTTTGAAAACCCAAACGCAGGCATATCCATGTGGCGCTGCAACCCGAAGTGCATATCTTCGCTATACACCTACTTTTATACCAACCGAGATATTGAAACCGGGCAAAGGCGCAAGATATTTCAGTAACGAGTTTTGAGGCCGCGCTTCCACATTAAGCAAATTACTGCCTTCCAGAAAATAGTCTACATTGAATTTATTGAGCATTGATTTAAATGTATACCTGGCGCTGAGTAGTGAGTAGGCAGGCATTGGGGGTTCGGGGTTAATATTTTTTCCCAGGAAGCGCTGTTTAAGATATCGGTCGAAAAGAGCATGGAGTTCCATTCGTTTGCGCGAAACTGAAGCGGAAAAACCAAAACGGCTGGTTGGCATGTTTGGCATGTAATCTCCTTCTGCCCAATCCCTGAGGCTTTGGTGCGAAACGTTCATATTTCTCACCAGATCGAAGTAAGCACCCATATTTACTTTAAAACTACCTAAACTTTTTAACATGGCCAGCTCTGCTTCCCATCCGGTAATTTTAGTGTCTGCCTGGCGCCATTCCTTAACCAGAAAACCGCCCGACCTGGAAATACCGGTGTGGGCCAGATAAAGATAATTTTGAAAATTGGTTTGATAATGACTGAGCGAAAAACTGATCTGCTTGTATTTTAGGCCAACGCCAAACTCAGCCGTCCGTGCCCTTTCCTTATTTAACCGATCGTCGCCATTTTCTTCAATCATAATGGCATAATGGTTGTTCCCTGCATAAAGTTCATTCACATCGGGTGCTCGCTCTGCCTGATTGTAAGAGGCCTTTAAAAAGGCCATATCAATTACGGTAAACAATATTGAGGCATTGTACTGATCGAGTCCGAAGGTACGCGCAGCTAATTTACCTCCCCCCAGGCCTCTGCCTGGGGTATAACCGGTGGTAAGTTCGGCCTTACGGCTCACCTGGTCCCGGCGATAGCCTAAATTGACTTCAAGGGGCGAAAGGCTTATTTGCTGTTGGGTAAAGAAGCCATATTCCCTGCTGCTGTTATCAGGCAGATAGCGCGCTTCACCGGCTCCTTTCATACGCAGGTAAGAAGCATCGAAGCCGCTCAGCCCGGTAAGGTGTTCAATTTCATCCTGCGCAATTTCAACGCGGAGGCTGTGCTGAAAACTTTTAAAACGATTAGCGAGATAGCTTCCGGTAAGTTCGCTATCCTGACCAAAGCCCGTTGAATAGTTAAGCCTGATTTCGTGCAGGCCAAAACCCTTTGGCCTAAAAGCAGACTCCATGAGTACATGATGATGTTCAGAACGGGTATTGATAGGGAGATAAACCTGATCGTTAGGCGCTATTCCATCGTCATGCGTATGTCCGGGTATTTTACGCAAAGCAAAACCGGGAATGCCATAATAATTGTAAGACCGGCGAAAGCCTATGCCTATATCTAAATCTTTTCCCAGATAAGCAGTACCAGCATTAAAAGCATAACTATTGGAGTGGCTGTTTGGCATAATTCCCCTTTGTACCGGGGCATAATCGGTTATGCTTTTTACCGTAGTAGTGGAGAAAGGTGTACCGGCGGGTTGCCCCGAAATGTAAACCGGGTTTTTGGGATTATCAACCAGCATACCTCCTATTGACGATTGCGCCTGAAAAGTATATAAATCGGCCTCACTAAGCGCCCATTGCGGATCGTTCAGGTGATCGAGAACAAATTGACTGATGTATGGATATAAAGTCAGGTTCCGTATGGTTACCTTATCTACATTTACCTGTGCCATGCTTGCAATCAGGTTATCAATAGCCGGGTTATAAGCTATTGGCGCTTTGGTATTGCCGGGGATGCTCAGGTCTTGATTCCAGCGGTTCATACCCCCCACATGCCAGCTCCATTTACCCCCAAGTTTACCATTAAGGTCAATGGCCTGCTTAAAACCTGAGTTATTACCTCCCATGGCCATAAGGCTTCCGGTTACTCGCTGCTCGCTCAAATGCCTGGGTATGGTATGATCGCGAAGATTTATTGCTCCACCTATCGCTTTCCCTCCATAGCGTACACTGGCTTCGGCCTGATAAATATCGATGCCCGATAAATTATCCATATCGGAAATCACATTCAGATTAGGGCTGATTCCTGAAAAATCACTTACTGCCAGGCCATTTTGAAGAATTTTAACCCTATTGCCGCTCAGGCTCCTGATCATCGGGCTACCTGAGTTTGGTCCAAAACCTGCATTCTGGATGCCGGGTATATGGCTTAAAGTTTCTCCCAACGTATTGGATTGAACAAAATCAAGTGTTTTTCGTGAAATTTTTTTGGTAGCCGGCAGTGGATTCGGAATGTCGGCATCAATTTCCACATCGGCCAGTTGATGTACCGTTGAGGAATCTTTTGTTGTTTTTACCTGTGCATAACCACCAACGACTGAAATAAATAAAATAAAAATGGAAATACATCTCGCAAAGTACTGCAGGTTCATCATCAAACTTGTATGGTTTATTATAAAAGCGGGCAAATATAGTATGGCTGACGAACAAACGCAACATAATTGCATTTTTAATGCAATTATGTTGCGTTAATAAATTTTAAAATATACTTTTGCCGCAAAAAAAATAAATATGATTTTAAAGAATTACTCAAGATTATTATTGATCGCAGGATTATGCCTGTCGGTATCGGCCTGTAAAAAAGATAAACAGGTAGAACTTAATACAATTGATTTGGGCTTACCCTCAACCGTATCACTGGTTTATGGTCAGGAACAAGATATCAGCTTGCCAGCCAGTGTACAGAATGCTACTGATGCGAGTATCAGTCTGGATTTCAGCCAGGTAGAGAATTTACAGGTTAATACTTCCACAACACTTCGCGACCAGCTTTCGCGTGCCATTGTCTTTGATAAAACGACAGGAAAACTACATGTAAACAGTATGCTGCTTTACCCAAACAGCAGCGTATCATCTACAAGTGGAAATAAAATACCCGAAAGTTATAAGGTTGCGGTACAGTTTAGTTCCAAATCGCAGGGAATACAGGCCAGGCAGACTTTTGAGTTAAAAATTAGCCCCGCAAAACTGACCATCAAAGGACTGGATAACCAGAGTATTGTTCCTTTCGCTTATGTACTTTACGGAAACGCAGCTGCGTTCGAACTTGAAGCTCCTGCTGCCTGGTTAACAAATAGCAAGTGGACATTGGAAAATCAGGCTACACTTGGAACAGAGGTGTCATTCGTTTCAAACAAATTGAGTTTTGGGGCTAATGCAGGTGATCCGGCAAAAAAAGCAGAAAAGGCTTACGACCTTATTCCGGTACTACAAAAAGATGGTTTTACCATAGCATCAAGGGCCTTCAAAGTAACTTTCATTCCACAGATTAAATTCTTTTATGGAACGTATTACGCTGATCTGAACTTAACTGTCCTCACAAATAGCATTTATATTGCTTTATCTAACGGTTACCTATCCGCTTCGCCAACGCTATATCCTGAACAGTATAAATCCACTTTCAGCATCGCTTCAATTGAAAAAAATGGCGTTGCCATCGACAATAATGACGGCATATTTGGCATTAATGAAAAAACAGGATCAGTAATCGTTAAAAAGAATACAACCCTAACACAAGGTTCTTACAAATTTACGGTGATTGCGAAAACAACCACGGGACTTGAGTTCTCAACTACGCTGACACTGAATATGGAGAAAGGATGACCCTTGCTAAATACTAACATTAATTCCGGGCCTTTAATCTAGTCTAACAGCTCTTATTTTGATAGTTACTCTTATCATAAAATGTATATGACATGAACGATATCAAATTACACAGCTTCTAAATTTTTAGCCTAAATAGTATATTTAAATGGCCCTTCGTTGGTTCTAAAAACGCCGCTTTTAATTTAAAGTGATGTTTGACGGTTAAGCGATGTGGCCATTTTTATGATGGCGAAGCGTAATGGGTTTTACGGGGTGTTTTGGAGTGGCTAAGATTGGAACATGGTGAGGACATTTAACATCGGGGTTAAATACACCATTTGCCCCAATAAAGTATGATATGGCGAAATTGTCCGGTAAATATCCCCTGCACATATCCGCAAACTGTGTGCTGGAATGTTGAATAACCAAAAACAAATCTTTGTTCAGTTGCAGGAGTTGTTACTTTCCGTTGGCAAGGCAGGCTCTGAATTGATATTGGGTGGAGAATAAATGTTGTTTAAAATTTAACACAAGATTTAGAAGCGACAAGCTCCAAGCGAACCGATATTTCTTTGTCGTAATTCGCCCTGTTCTTATTCTTTTGCCCATTTTGATTGGTAACAGTTACATCTTTTAAATTGGATTTGTAAGCACCAATGGAGCAGGCCGGCATTACAGGTATTGGATGAATCAGCACACGGCACAAAAGATTAGACTATCCGGCATGGCGCAGCGCTCACCAACATAGCAAATAACCGGAAGTATATGATTACGGTAAAGGTTGCTCAGCAAAGAGGTATTAATAACTTCTGAATTCTGACGCTTTATTCAAGATCGCATTTTTAAAATCACTAAGCTGCGCCTGGTTTGCAGCAACTTCGGTTAATTCAAAAAGATAGTTTTCTTTTTGATTTGCACTGATCCATCTGCCGGTGATTTTATTTTTTTTTAATGTACCTAAAAAAGTTCCTGTGAAATTTACAGATGGCAGTTCAACCAAACTCACATCGCCACCATTATTTCGATGCCCGTTCAACAAAATGTAGCCTTTTCCTTTGTCATACTTGTAACTCCCGATAATGGGATCAGCATTTGTTCCCTCGTTTAACCCTTCCAGATAGAGGGTAATTTTTATTTTCTGATTGATGCTGCCCCGATACAATTTGCCGGTTTGGGCAAATGTTAGGCCGGGTAGAATCAAAAACAGAAAAGCAAAGATCATTTTCATAGGTTTAAAACATTTCATCCTGTACCGTACATTTTTTAGCCAAGTTAAAGGAAGTTCAATTTAATAAAATCTTTCCATTGATCATCTCTGCTGCAGATTAAACTGCTGCCCGCATAGCTGCGCGCCTCGACATTATTTTCTCGATCAGCCCGTGCAAACGGCTCCGGTAGTCGCTGCCCAACCATTTAATATAGTTTTTGGTTACCGACCCCAGGCATTTGCTGTATTGTTTTATCCTCCAGTCGATTTCTTTGTCAAGTTCATGTACCAACTCCAGGGCATTGCTCACCGTATCAGCATTGTCAGTACACATTATGGCGTGTTGCCTGATGGAATTGCGGAGCACGGTTTTTGCTTTTTCCCCTTTATCCATGGCTGTTTGGTAGGCGGCCAGCACATCAAATGCGATCTCCGTGCTGTTGGGAAACTTGTTTCTCATTTCTGCAGGCATCTGGTGGATATCATCGCTGGCCTTTGCCAGGATCTGGTGATAGATTTCGGGATTTTCGAATACATGCTGCCAATCTACCGGCGCATCCCATTCTCCAAACCTTTCTGCATTATTGCCCAGGTCTATAATGGTAAAAGTCTTTTTACCGGGCAAACGCCTCGCCCCCCTCCCGATCATCTGATGATAAAGCGTAAGTGATGTAGTAGCACGGTTGAGGATAACCGACTGCACAGACGGTTCATCAAAACCAGTAGTTAATATGGATACTGATGTTAATATTGCTCCCTTTGTTTTCTTAAACCACTTTAATATTTCAACCCGCTCTGTGTTTTCTGTCTGGTTGTCTAAATGGCGGATGGGGTAACCAGCCTGCTGAAAAACTTCCAATACCTTACGGGAGGTAAATATACCGTTATTAAAAATAAGTGTCTTCTTACCCAAGGCATGTTCCCGGTAGGCATGTACCAAAAGATCGAGCATAACTTTGGATGAATAAAGCTCATCGGAACTGCTCACCGTATAATCGCCATGTATGCCCCTGTTTAGCGTGTTCAGCTCTACCTCATAGGCAAAACTCTTTGGCTTTGCCAGAAAACCCTTTTCAATGAGCGAATTGATCTGCTCTCCAAGCACCAGCTCACTGTAAAAACTTTTCATTGGCAGCGCTGCATCTGCCGAAAAAGGGGTGGCCGTTACCCCGATTATCCTGGCAAAAGGAATTTTTTTAAGCAGTTTATGAAAGGAATTGTGGTGTGCCTCATCCACTATTACCAGGCCTACCCCTTCGGTATCAATTAAACCATCATCGATCCTGTGTTTAAGGGTTTCAACCATGGCCACATAACAGTGATAATAATCTTTTTTGGCTATCCGTTTAACCTTGCTGTCTACCACTTTATTAAAAACGCCGGTATTTTTCATGGCAAGCGAAGTTTGTTTGCATAACTCTTGCCGGTGGGTAAGCACAATCACTTTTTTTCCGTATTGCCCGATAAAACGATTGGCAATTTCAGAAAAGATAACCGTTTTACCGCCGCCTGTAGGCAACTGAAAGAGCAGGCGCAGCTGATCAGAGCCGGTCTGCATTTTTTGAAACAAGGTTTCTATCGCATACTGCTGATAGGGATATAATTTTTTTGCTGACCCATGCGCAGCCGTGGAGGATAAAATCTGCATGGTGTTACAACCAATTAAACCCGCTGAAAGTTTTAAGATAGTGAACCATTTGGACGATAAAATCTGCTCCCCACCTTAATGTCGTAAGCAATGGTGCAAAGCCTGCTTTATTGGAGATCTTTATTGCCAAAGCGTTTTTAAGCTCTACCTGGGTATTAAGATAATTTGTGCAGCAAACAAGCGTTTGGAGGAGCAATAATTCGGGTACTCCTTTTGGGCTGATTCTTTGAATGCTGATGAAATAAAGAAAATGCCGTAAAAACATTTCGCCCCCGCTTATGGTTATTTGGTTGAAAGATACATGCCCATGGAAAACATTATACTTGCCCTCCAGTACTTTAAGCTCAAAGAAAAAGCGCTTTTACAGCGTTATTATATTGATTACACGCGCAAAGAACTGGCAGAAAAAATAAAGGAAGATACCAGCGCCACCGGTAAAGCTCAGCTGGAAGCCTTTGATGAAGAAACAGAAGCAGCCGAAAACGATTTTCAACTCACCGTAGTGGAGATGCAGCAGGTATTTGATAAGCTTTACCCTGCGCTCGAGGAATTAAATGCTAACGCAGAAAACCCTTTTTTGGTTGATAGTGAAGGCATCAGAGCTGAATTTTATATAGATGGCGCTAAAAACATCTGTTACAACAAGCTCGGTTAGAACGGTATCCGTTGTGAGCGTATTTCAACAGGTTCCGGTAGGCATTCATCATGCTTTATAGTGATGAGCTGTCGGTTTAGGAATTATAGGGATTTACACCTGATTAAAGGGCGCAATCGTTTCATTTCGATAATTGATTTTTTAAGCGGTGACAACCGATGTGGTTAAATTTAAGGAAAGCATAGCGCTTTAGACCACATTTTATAAAAAGTAGATACATGAAAGTACAGATAGACGGAACTAAAGATGAGTTGAGTGCGCTTGTAGCATTCCTTAAAAGTGATGTTAGATTTGATCAGATTTCAGCAGCATTGGAAGCTGCGATAGCATTGGAAGCACACCATCATGAAGATGATATCCCCAGGCCGGGAGACAACCCGATTATACTGCGTTCGGAATAATGTGCCGGAATGATTGGTGGGCTTCATTGCGGCAATTGAAATTCTTTTTGGTATGATTTTGTATCGGTTTAATGAATGCACATTGTTGCCTTCGCTGTAAAAAATTTCACCTGCCAGCTTATCTTTGCCCGTTCATGATCAGGCCTGAGGTCATATTTCAAACACACCCTCCAATTGGTGAGTGTATATTGATTTCAGATTCCACCAAACCTACTCTGCAAATTTCTGTTGCTAATGGTATATAATTTTTAAGTGATGGAGAAAAAGAACAAGAGCGATGTGATCCGTGTGAAGGGGGCGAGAGAACACAATCTAAAAGATATTTCCGTTGAAATACCCAGGGATAAACTGGTCGTATTTACCGGCGTTTCAGGGTCAGGAAAATCATCCCTTGCATTTGGTACACTCTATGCGGAGGCCCAACGGCGCTATCTGGAATCTGTTTCGCCTTACGCCCGCAGGCTTTTCAACCAGATGAATGTTCCTGAAGTAGATTCCATTGAAGGGTTGCCTCCTGCAGTTGCCCTGCAACAGCAGCGTTCAGGGGCCTCCACCAGATCTTCGGTGGGCAGCGTAACCACTTTATCGAACTTGCTGAGAATGCTTTTCTCCCGGGCCGGAGACTATCCGCCAGGTCAATCCATCATTTATGCCGAAGGCTTCTCTCACAATACACCCGAAGGTGCCTGCAGCGAGTGTCACGGCATGGGCAGTGTTTTTGAAGTAAATGAACAAACGATGGTACCAGACGATACGCTCAGCATCAGAGCAGGCGCAATTGCATCCTGGCCACGGGCCTGGCAGGGCCAAAACCTACGCGACATCCTAGTATCAATGGGCTTCGATGTGGATACGCCATGGAAAAAATTGCCAAAAAAGCAAAGGGATTGGATACTGTTTACTGAAGAAACACCTACAGCCCCCGTTTATCCTGGCCTTTCGCCAGCAGAAACCGCTTTAGCCATTGCCAAAAAGCGATCGCCGGATTATATGGGTACCTTTATTGGTGCCCGGGCTTACGTTTTGAAAACTTTTGCCTCAAGCCAGTCTGAGCTGATGAAAAAAAGGGTTTCGAAATATATGATCAGCAAGGAATGTCCGCTTTGTGCAGGGAAGCGGCTGAAAAAAGAAGCACTCGCGGTGAAATTTAAAGGTAAAGATATTGCAGAAACTTCCGGAATGACATTAACTGAACTTTCGAAACTTTTCGGTGAAACTGCCGGTAAAGAAAGGGAGGTAAAATCCGAAGAAAAGCAGCTGGTGGTACAAAGAATTTCTACAGACATATGCTCCAGAATCAGTGTAATGCTGGAGCTGGGTTTAGGCTATCTTACCCTCGACAGAAGTACCCCTACCCTTTCTCCGGGAGAATTGCAAAGACTCCGTTTATCCACCCAGGTACACTCCAATCTTTTCGGTGTGGTTTACGTTCTTGATGAGCCATCTGCAGGATTACACCCTGCAGATACTGAAGCCTTGCTGAGTATCCTGGAGAAATTAAAAAGCGCTGGGAACAGTATATTTGTGGTGGAACATGAAATGGAGGTGATCAGGCGCGCAGACTGGATTATTGATGTAGGACCAGGAGCAGGAGAGCAGGGCGGGCAGATTATTTACAGTGGCCCGGTTGCCGGACTAAAAAAAAGTAAGGCGTCTGTTACGGCAAGATTTCTTTCAGGCACTGACAGCCGCCCTGAACACCAGCCAAGAACCTCCAAAGGGCAGCTGCGTATTCGGGGAGCCGAAAGACACAATTTGAAGGGGATGGATGTCGACTTTCCCCTGGGTGTAATGACCAGTGTAACGGGAATTTCGGGTTCGGGAAAAAGCAGTTTGGTAAGCCAGGTACTGGTGGAGTTACTTTCAAAGCAACTGGGAATGATGACTGAACCCGATGGCGAACCTGGAGATGAGGGTTCTTTCGTCGACAGCCCAAAGCCGGCTGGTGGTAAAATAATCAGTGGAGCGGAGCAAATATCCAGATTGGTTATAGTTGATCAGCGTCCCATTGGCAGAACACCCCGATCAAATCTGGCTACCTATACCGGACTTTTCGACCATATACGCAAACGCTTTGCCGACACACCAGCGGCCAGAAAAAAACGATATGACGCTGGACGCTTTTCCTTTAACCTGGTTAAGGGTCGTTGTTCCA
The DNA here is from genome assembly GCF_913776295.1 of uncultured Pedobacter sp. GTDB lineage: Bacteria > Bacteroidota > Bacteroidia > Sphingobacteriales > Sphingobacteriaceae > Pedobacter. The sequence goes on along the minus strand of NZ_CAJYOJ010000083.1, from coordinate 3,898 downwards.
ATTGCCAGGGTGAAGGTTTTGTGATGGTAGAATTGCTGTTTTTACCGAGTGTATATACCCCCTGCCCGGCCTGTGGAGGTACCCGTTACAACCCCGAGACTTTACAGGTAAGCTATAGAGATAAAAACATTGCCCAGGTTTTGGAAATGACGGTTGAGGAAGCCTGCAACTTTTTTGATGAAGACCACCAGATTTACCAGGCCCTGGATGTGGTACGGGAGGTCGGCCTGGGTTACCTCAGGCTCGGACAGTCGGCCACTGAACTATCTGGCGGGGAGGCGCAACGCATTAAATTAGCTACAGAACTGCAAAAAAATAGTAAGGGCTCCTCGCTGTACATCCTTGATGAACCTACCACCGGCCTTCATCCGGCTGACGTAGAGCGGCTGATCTTGCAGCTGAACAGACTCGTAGATAGCGGAAATACCGTTATTGTGGTGGAGCATGATATGCAGGTGATCGCACAAAGCGACTGGGTAATTGATATCGGACCAGGGGCCGGAGACCTGGGCGGAAAAGTGGTGTTTTCGGGTCTCCCCGAAAGCCTGTGCAAAATCTCAGCTAGTAAAACCGCTAAGTATCTGAAAGCATATAAAAACCAGTGACCAACTTTATAGATACTCCCGAAAGAATCCGCAAATCCTCCGGTTAGATTGAAATGTACCGATCCGTTACTAAAAAAAATCTTTTTTAAAGGGCATGTCCCCTATGGGCATGTTCAGTCAATCTGGCATTTATTTGGACGAATATAGCTGATGGGAGTCTCTGCTTTACCCTGGAAATTATTTCAACTTTAAAACGGTTTGGTAGTCCTTTTCTGTGATTTCGGCTGGTGAAATAATCTCATCCACACACTGAAAAAAAAGTGTTGGCCCCGACAGCGATGGGCCTGTACCTATTTTTCATCGGTAGCCGAATAAAACCGGATCGAAGGCAAGACAATAGCGGACGAATCAAGATTGCCGCCTACGGTGGAATGACGACCGCTGCGCTCAGGGATAACAGAAAAATAATGAACCAGGGCCTGGTGAAAGAATTGAATGGGGATGATTAAATAACACCCGGATTTTGGTACTTTTACGGCATCTAAACCCAACATGTTCAAACTAATTTTTAATACCTACAAAACCTCATTTAGCGGACTCAGCAGAGAAACCTGGCTCTTAAGCATTGTAATGATGTTTAACCGTTGTGGAAGCATGGCCGTTCCGTTTATGGGCTTGTATGTAACCCAAAGCCTCCACCGATCGGAAATGGACGCGGGTTTAATGATTACTTTATTTGGTGTAGGCGCTATTTTAGGATCTGCAACAGGCGGAAAACTAACTGATATAATCGGTTTCAGGCCGGTACAGATCCTCTCCTCCGTTATTGGCGGGCTGTTGTTTATTTTATTCTCAACCATCAGCCATTTTACTACCCTATGTGTGCTGGCTGTGGTGATCAGTTTCTTTTCTGAGGCCTTCAGGCCGGCCAATTTCACGGCTGTGGCCCACTATGCAAAAGAAAACACCATTACCCGCTCCTACTCATTAAACCGCCTGGCGGTAAATATCGGATGGTCGGCCGGGATTAGCTTGGCGGGGATCATAGCCTCCGTTAACTACAAACTTTTGTTTATTGTGGAAGGTTCGGTAAGTATCCTGGTTGGACTATCGATTTTGCTTTTATTGCCTAAAGTGCACGATTTTATTAAAAAAGCAAAAGAAAAGCGTAGCACCATGGTGATTTTAAAGCCCTGGCAAGATGGTTTCTATGTAAAATTTATTCTTTTAACTACCCTTTTTATTACCTGTGCGTTTTTGATGTTCAGGGTGGTACCGGTATTTTTTAAAGAGGAATGGCATATAGGCGAATTTGCCATCGGGATTATTATCGGCTTAAACGGTGCCATCATCGCGCTGTTTGAAATGATCATGATCAATAAGATCGAAAAGAAAAGATCGCCCATCTTCTTCATCGTTATCGGCTCTATCTTATTTGCCGTATCTTACCTGTTGTTAAGTGCACCGATTATTTTCCATGTGCTATCGGCCGTGTTAACCATTGTAATCTTTACCGTTGGCGAAATGTTTGTGCTCCCCTTTATTAATACCGTGGTGATTAGCAGGAGCAACGAGCATAACCGAGGGTTATATGCAGCAGGTTATACGCTAAGCTGGTCTTGTGCGCAGGTGGTAGGCCCGCTGGCAGGTTTTTATATTGCCAAACACCTCGGTTATAACTGGCTCTGGTTTGGATTGGCCTGTATTTTATTGCTTTGCGCTTATGGTTTTAGCCTCATGGATAAACGCCAGCAGCAAGCGGTATCAAAAACAATTTAGTTTACCATTGGCAACTTGCCAACGGTAAACTTAAAACTTTAAGCTGAAAAAAATTACTTAAATTTCTGTGCCTTAACACCCTCTTTGGTAATTTTTACCGGTAAAATCATACCGTCTGCATCAAATTTCATTTCATCGATACAGGTTTCGCGGTGGTTTCCATCCGTTTCGGTTAATGGCCTGCGGTGGTAAACAATGTAATATTTATTTTTCTTCTCGTTGATGATTAAAGAATGGTGTCCTGCCCCCCTGGCAATGGTAGGATCCTGCTGTAAAATTTTACCTACCCTTTTAAACGGGCCAAATGGCGAATCGCTCACGGCATAGGCTACCGAATAATCTGGTCCGGTCCATCCGCCTTCGCTCCACATGAAATAGTATTTACCATTTCTGATGAACATATAAGGGCCTTCCACATAATGATCAGGCGTGATTTCTTTGAAAATCTTACCATCATCAAAAGGCAAAAAGCCGGTAAAATCATGATTCAGTTTGGCAATATTACAGTGTTTCCATCCGCCATAAATTAAATAATACTGTCCGTCTTTATCTTTAAACACAAACTGATCAATAGGTTGCGCACCGTTATGAAATTTATCTACCAAAGGTTTTCCCAAATGATCCTTAAACGGCCCTTCTGGTTGATTGGCCACTGCTACACCGATTCCGCCAACCTCATGATCACTCTGGATATCGTTAGCACCGAAAAACAGATAGTATTTTTTATCTTTCTGCACAATTGCCGGTGCCCACATGGCTTTGTTGGCCCATTTAACCGCAGCGGTATCTAAAACATGGGGGTGTTTTTTCCATTTTACCAGGTCATCAGAAGAAAAAGCATCCAAAAAAACCTGTTCTTTATACCTGGCCGAGTAGGTTGGGTAAACCCAGTACCTATTGTTAAATACAGCGGCTTCAGGGTCTGCATACCAACCCGGAAATATGGGGTTTCCAGATTGATTAATCGTTTTAGTATCCTGTGCAAAAGAAGTGAGCGCGGATACAAGTAAAAGAGATGGGAATAAATATTTCATGGGCACAATTTAGAAAAAAATATGTGGTTTAAAAATTAAGTGATGGGTTTAACAGCGAAGAATGCAAAGTTGGGTGCATATGGTTAACCACCGAGGCAACAGAGATGAAACACAGAGAACACTAAGCCTGCCATAAGAGGTGATTTAACCGCAAAGCGCGCGAAGAAAAGGCACAAAGAGTGCTGAATTTCAAATTAAGAAGGTTTTTGAAAAGCAAATGCAGTGCTGATCGGTTTCGATAGCCCTGCTCCCGTTCCTGCTCCGATGAAGATCGGGAGCATCCACTCAGATCCTGGGGTTAGGTGGCAAGGCTGGTTATACTATTAAAGGTTTTATAGCGAATGCAAGGGACAGGCTTTGCTTCGAAGAACGGCCCGCAGTTAAATAAACCCCTGCCTGCAGCAGGCAGGCGACCAATGTCGTTAAGTTAAGGAAAAACATTGCAAAGAAAGGATTTAACCAGTATCTTTATGTCAGCCCTTATAAAGGAAGGCGAACTTTTTCCAGTTTATAGAAGGGCTTTTTTTACACACTATTAAT
>NZ_CAJYOJ010000082.1 GCF_913776295.1 uncultured Pedobacter sp. | reverse complement strand
TATATTGCCAGCGGATAAACAGGCTTTGTGTGAGATAACAGGCTTTTGTTCAATAAACCCGACAGGGCGGTTAGCCCGCAGTGTAGCGCAGCGAAACGAGGACTATGAGCGATGGCGGGAGTACAGTTGCGATGAAAAGCAAAACGCTCATTTTCTAACAAAAAAATTATAATAGAGTTGTATTCGGATCTTCAGATTTTTATCAGTAGCGGGAGAGTTGTCAACTTTCTTGCCGCATGCTAGTAAAGTTGACAAATCTATTCCTGATGACAAAAAAAATGGATGATGGTTTTTAATTCCATCATCCATCAACATTATGATTAAGAGTTGTCATCTTTCTTGCCACCATGCTAGTAAAGTTGACAACTCTATAAATATTACCCTTGGTTTTCAATCCATTTACGTGCATTTACAAAGGCTTCCATCCATGGCGAAACTTCGTCTTTGCGGCCTGCCGGATAATTGGCCCAGTGCCATTGGAACAATGAACGTTCGATGTGCGGCATCATCACCAGGTGACGGCCGGTTTCATCACATAACATGGCAGTATTGTAATCAGAACCGTTCGGACTGGCCGGATAGGTTTCGTAAGCGTATTTGGCTACAATTTTGTATTGATCTTCTGCATAAGGTAAGGAGAATCTTCCTTCACCATGCGATACCCAAACCCCCAAAGTGCTGCCGGCAAGGCTGGATAACATTACCGAATTGTTTTCCTGTAACGTTAAGGAAGTGAAAATACTTTCGTGTTTGCCGCTTTTGTTGTGCAACATTTTAGGTTTATCGGTATGGTCTTTATTAATCAGGCCCAATTCAATAAATAACTGACAGCCATTACAGATCCCTACAGATAAAGTATCAGGGCGGGCAAAGAATTTTTCTAAAGCAATTCTTGCTTTTTCGTTATATAAAAATGCACCTGCCCAACCTTTTGCCGATCCTAAAACGTCGGAGTTGGAGAAACCGCCCACCGCACCGATAAACTGAATGTCTTCCAAAGTTTCTCTGCCGGTAATTAAATCGGTCATGTGTACATCTTTTACATCAAAACCGGCTAAATACATGGCATTTGCCAGTTCGCGTTCAGAATTACTTCCTTTTTCGCGGATAATGGCTGCTTTTGGTCTGGGTTTGGCGTTGTCGATTACCGGTTTTTTACCATTAAAAGTTAGCGGGAAACTGTAATTTAAAACATGGTTTTTATAGTTTTCATAACGTTCTTTGGCTAATCCGTTACCGGTTTGTCTGCTGTCTAATAAATAAGAAGTTTTAAACCAGACATCACGTAGGTGATCAATATCAAAAGTAAAGCTGTCAGCAGCGTTTTTAACTTCCAGGGTAGCCGACGGAATTACTGTGCCGATTTTATGGAAAGTAACACCATTTTCGGTCAATGTAGCTTCAGCGGCAGCATCAGCCTGGAAAACGACTGCAATATTCTCGGCAAAAAGCAATTTCAAGCTATCCTGCTCTGCCAAGGCTGATAAATCGAGTTGAGCACCTAAATCGCGGTCGGCAAAACACATTTCCAGCAGGGTTGTAATCAAACCACCGCTGCCAATATCGTGTCCGGCCTGGATCTGGCCTGCTTTAATTAATTGTTGTAAAGTATTAAATGCGTTTTTAAATTGATCTGCATTTTTAACATCTGGTGTTTCGGTACCTACCTTATTTAAAATCTGTGCGAAAGATGAACCACCTAATTTATAGCTATCATTTGATAGATTGATATAATAAATGGCACCACCATCTTTTTGAAGTACCGGCTCCACTACCTTAGTGATATCGTCACAATTGGCGCCGGCAGAAATGATAACGGTTCCGGGCGCAATTACATCGCCATTGGCGTATTTCTGTTTCATCGATAAGGAATCTTTTCCGGTTGGAATGTTGATGCCCAAATCGATTGCAAAATCAGAACAGGCTTTTACGGCTGAATATAACCTGGCATCTTCGCCTTCATTTTTGCAGGCCCACATCCAGTTGGCAGAAAGTGAAACGCTTTTTAAACCATCTTTTAAAGGTGCCCAGACAATATTTGAAAGTGATTCGGCAATGGCGTTGCGGCTACCTGCAGCCGGATCGATCAGTGCTGAAACCGGTGAATGACCAACTGAAGTGGCAATACCTTCTTTACCCTGAAAATCTAATGCCATTACCCCGCAGTTGTTTAACGGCAATTGCAACGGACCCGCGCACTGTTGCTTGGCTACACGGCCACCCACACAACGGTCTACTTTATTGGTTAACCAATCTTTAGCAGCTACAGCTTCTAATTGAAGCAATTGCTCCAAATAAGCATTTAACTGGCTGGCATCATAATTCAGCTCGCTGTATTTACGGTCTACCGTATGATCTTCCATCACGATTTTTGGCGAGCTGCCAAACATGGCCGCCAGTTCCAAATCCATAGGTTTTAAACCGGTAGTGGCCGATTTAAAGGTGAAACGGTGATCGCCGGTAACTTTACCAACGGTATACATCGGTGAACGCTCGCGATCGGCAATTTTTTGAAGGGTTTCGATATGGTCGTTGCCAATTACCAATCCCATTCTTTCCTGCGATTCGTTACCGATAATTTCTTTGGCTGAAAGGGTAGGGTCGCCCACGGGAAGCTTATCCAGGTTAATTAAACCACCGGTTTCTTCTACGAGTTCTGATAAACAGTTTAAGTGGCCACCTGCACCATGATCGTGAATGGAAATAATTGGATTATGATCGCTTTCTACCAAACCACGAACGGCATTTGCCGCACGTTTTTGCATTTCGGGGTTCGACCGCTGGATGGCATTTAATTCGATGCCGCTGCCGTGCTGACCGGTATCTGCAGATGAAACCGCTGCGCCGCCCATTCCAATTCTATAGTTTTCGCCACCTAAGATTACAATATTATCGCCTTCCTGTGGTTTAAGTTTTTGTGCCTGGCTGGCTTTGCCGTAGCCAATACCGCCCGCAAGCATAATCACTTTGTCAAAACCAAGGGTACGGTTGTCTTCTTCGTGTTCGAAAGTTAACACCGATCCGGTAATGAGCGGCTGACCAAATTTATTTCCAAAATCGGTAGCCCCGTTTGAGGCTTTGATCAGGATATCCATTGGCGTTTGATACAGCCATTGTCTTTCCTCTACACCTTGTTCCCATGGGCGGTTTTCTTCTAAACGGGAAAGTGCCGTCATATAAACCGCTGTTCCGGCCAAAGGTAAAGAGCCCTGGCCACCAGCCAAACGGTCTCTGATTTCGCCGCCCGAACCTGTTGCAGCACCGTTAAAGGGCTCAACCGTAGTCGGGAAATTGTGTGTTTCTGCTTTTAGGGAGATTACGGAATCGAAATCGCTTAAGGCATAAAAATCAGGCTGATCGGCACGTTTAGGTGCAAACTGCTGTACTTTAGGTCCTTTAATAAAAGCAACGTTATCTTTATAGGCCGAAACAATATCGTTCGGATTTTCTTCAGAAGTTTTACGGATCAGTTTAAATAAAGAGGTAGGTTGTTCTACACCATCAATTACAAACTTGCCGTTAAAGATTTTATGGCGGCAGTGTTCTGAGTTGACCTGCGAAAAGCCAAACACTTCCGAATCAGTTAATGGTCGCTCTAATTTTTGCGCTAATATATTTAGATAATCAACTTCCTCATCACTTAAAGAAAGTCCTTCCTGTTTATTGTAAGCCGCTATATCGGTAATCTCCAAAATTGGCTCAGGTTTGATGTTGATGGTATAGATATCCTGGTCAATTTTATCGTATTTTTGAGAAAGCATTGGATCGTAATCGGAAAAGGCTTCGTCAACCTTTTTAAATTCTTCAATCCTGATCATGCCCTGTATGTCCATATTCTGGGTAATTTCTACCGCATTGGTACTCCATGGCGTGATCATCGCTGCCCTTGGACCTACAAAATAGCCTTGCAGAGCTGTTTCCTGCGATATTTTGGCGCCGCCAAATAACCATTCGAGTTTAGTAATATCAGTGGTAGAAAGCGCTTTGTCTGTTTGTAAAACAAAGATTGTCTGGGATTGCCCTTCGACAGGCTCAGGATGACTAGAGAAGAAATGAATCATGCTTTTTTTTTGAAGTCGCAAATTTAGCGTTTTTAAATTTAATGAGGGAAGGAATGAAGGATTGAATGTAGAATTTTGAACGATTTTAAAATAATGTCCAAATGATTCAATTTTGAATTAGAGAATGCAGAACTTTACAGATTATTCATTTATGCACTCATTTTTCAATTCAGTTATTATATATGCTAAGAATCCACCACATTGCCATTATCTGTTCTGATTACGAAAAATCGAAAGATTTTTATGTAAATAAACTGGGCTTTACTGTACTTGCTGAGGTTTACCGGGCAGAACGGAAATCGTACAAGCTGGATCTGGCGGTGAATGGTGTTTACCAGATCGAACTTTTCTCTTTCGAGAACCCACCTGCAAGGCCTTCGCGGCCGGAAGCGCAGGGGTTGCGCCATCTGGCTTTCGAAGTAGCCGATATGGAACAGGAGATTGACCGGTTAAATAAGCAAGGAATTATTACGGAACCGATCCGGATTGATGAATTTACAGATAAGCGTTTTACTTTTTTTGCCGATCCTGACGGTTTACCATTGGAATTGTACGAGGCTTAGGATGAGTGTTTTTAAGTTTAAGCAGTTTGAGGTAGACCAGACGGGTTGCGCCATGAAGATCAATACGGATGGCGTTTTAATTGCAGCTATGGCTAACCAGCGGGATCCTAAAAAGATCCTGGATATTGGGACCGGTACAGGTGTAATTGCCCTGATGCTGGCACAACGTTTTCCTGATGCAAAGATACATGCAGTAGAAATCGATGAACAAGCTGCGAAAACTGCGGAAAGGAATTTTCAACAATCGCCATTCCATCATCGTTTAACTATTGGCAATATAGCAATTGAAAATTATAATTCGCCTGATAGATTTGAGCTAATTGTATCTAATCCGCCGTTTTTTGTAAATGACCTTAAAAATGAAGAGATCAGGAAAGGCATCGCCAGGCATGCCGAAGATGGTTTTTTCAACATGCTGGTAAAAAAGATCAGTGAGTTATTGACTGCTGATGGCCAGGCTTGGCTGATCCTTCCGATAAAGCAGGCCGATGAGGTGGTTGTGGAGGCCGGGTATTACGGAATGGAGCTGTTGGAAAAAATACATATTCATTCTGATCGGTCTAAAGCTGCTTTCAGGCAGATAATAAGTTTAGGTAAAAATAAAACAGCAATACAGGAAAGTGATTTTTATCTATATGAAGATTTGAAAGTGCATACAGCTGAATATAAAATACTGCTTAAAGATTTCTTTTTGGCTTATTGATTGATATTGAACAGATATCAAGATTGTACGTTCAAAATGGTGTATTTTGTTCTGCGATTAAAAGCTTTTTGCGACTTTTTTTTTGCACCTATGTACCTCATTTATTAAATTTTTATTGCTTTTACTTTGGAGATTATCCTGTAAAATAAACATACCATTAAGTTGACCTGATGAAAAAAATAGGATTGATTTCAGATACCCATGGTTTTTTAGATGACGCCGTTTTCAAACATTTTGATGACTGTGATGAAATCTGGCATGCCGGCGATTTTGGTCCGGATGTAGCTGCACCACTGGCGGCCTTTAAACCTTTGCGTGGGGTGTTCGGAAACATAGACGATGCTGTAATCAGAAGCGAATTTCCCGAACACAACCGCTTTAACTGCGAAAATGTACCGGTATGGATGACGCACATAGGGGGGTATCCCGGAAAATATTCAGCTTTGGTAAAACCAGAAATTTACACTAAGCCTCCGAAATTATTTATTACCGGGCATTCGCATATTTTGAAAGTGATGTTTGATGAAAAACTAAAATGTTTGCATATAAACCCCGGTGCAGCGGGAAAACAAGGTTGGCACAAAGTACGAACCTTGATTAGGTTTTGCATTACTGACGAAAATATTCATACCTTAGCGGTCATAGAATTATCAGGTAGATAATGTAAAATATACACTAAGTATGGTTTGTGGCGTCAAGACATTAGGACAATTTATTATTGAAAAACAGGCAGATTTTCCCTATGCAAAGGGTGAATTATCCAGGCTGCTGCGCGATATTGGCATTGCAGCTAAAATCGTAAACCGGGAAGTCAACAAGGCGGGTCTGGTGGACATTTTAGGAGACGTCGGAAGCACGAATGTACAGGGCGAAGAACAAAAGAAACTGGATGTTTATGCAAACGAGCAGTTTATTGCAGCCCTGGCCAGCGGTGGGGAATGTTGTCTGGTTGCTACAGAAGAAGAAGATGATGTGATCCATATCGAATCGCCGGTGTCGCAAAATGCAAAATATATTGTCTGTATCGACCCCCTTGACGGTTCATCCAATACGGATGTAAATGTTGCGGTGGGTACCATCTTTTCGATTTACAGGCGGAAATCGTTTGAGGGCAGGGCCAGTTTAGATGATGTACTTCAAAAAGGTACTGAACAGGTAGCTGCCGGTTATGTTATTTATGGTTCTTCTACTATGCTCGTTTACACCACCGGCAAAGGTGTTAACGGTTTTACGCTTGATCCATCAATAGGTGAATTTTGCCTGTCGCACCCTGAAATGAAAATGCCAGAAACGGGCTACCTGTACTCTATCAATGAAGGGAATTATGTACATTTTCCGGATGGCGTAAAGAAATATATTAAATATTGCCAGGTTGAAGATGAAGCCACGAAACGTCCTTACACTTCGCGTTATATTGGCTCTATGGTTGGCGATATCCACCGGAATTTGATTAAAGGCGGCATTTATATTTATCCCACTACTTCACGTTCGCCGAATGGTAAATTACGGCTGTTGTACGAATGTAATCCGATGTCCTTTATTATTGAGCAGGCCGGGGGCAAGGCCAGTACGGGTTTTGAACGGATCCTGGATATCAATCCGACCGAACTACATCAACGGGTTCCCATTTTTATCGGCTCCAAAAATATGGTAGAAAAAGCGGAAGAAATGATGAGCTTGTATACGGAAAAATCAATAGCTATCGAAAATAATGTAGATGCTAAACCGGAAAATCTGCATGTAATTGGCGGGTTGGATTAAAGCAAGGTTGCCTTATTTCTTTCTGCCTCAAAAACAGTATCGATGGCTAAGTTTTGCTTGTCTTGAGAAGCAAATACCGCCAAACGGTCGCAACGTTCATTCTCCGGATGAGCGTTGTGGCCTTTAATCCAAACGAATTTGACTTTATGAAGTTTGTACAGCTCAAGAAATCTTAACCAGAGGTCTTTGTTTTTTTTGTCTTTAAAACCTTTGCTTACCCAGCCGAAAACCCATTTCTTCTCTACGGCATCTACCACATATTTCGAATCGGAATAAACCGTTACTTCCTGGTTTAAGCTTTTCAGTGCCTCCAATCCTTTTATTACAGCCAATAATTCCATGCGGTTATTGGTGGTCATCCTGAAACCGCCGCTTAATTCCTTATAGTGTTGCCCTGCCCTTAAAATGGTGCCCCAACCACCCGGACCGGGGTTTCCGCTAGCAGCTCCGTCTGTATAAATTTCGATCATAAACGTGGTAAAGTTATGTTTTTAGGTTTAAAATCGTCTATCTAATCGGTTGCAGAAATTTTTTTTGAAATTCAAACAATTGAATGTTAAGGAATTAAAAATTTGTGGTAAAAACATTGAAAAAAATATTTGCAGGGAATGTTAAAAGTCGTACTTTTGTGACATCAAAATCACGGTGGATGTAGCTCAGTTGGTTAGAGTATTGGTTTGTGGTGCCGAGGGTCGTGGGTTCGAGCCCCATCATCCACCCCGAGTTTTAAAGCAGTTCTGAAAAGAGCTGCTTTTTTTGTTTTTAGGGGATTTTTGAGGCAATCCTTCTCTTCCGATCAGGCCCTTCAACAATTATTCTGTTCCGGTGGTTTAACTGATATGGACATTGCCTTTGAAAACTATTATTCGGGTACCAGCGGGCTATTGTTACCCGTTCCCAATAAATTGCACTACCCGGAAGAATTTCAACAGAAGAGCAGGCTGTGCTATTATGCCTCGCTGATGGATTCTATCGAGATCAATTCTTCTTTTTATAAAATACCGCAGGCTTCTACGATGAAAAAGTGGTCGGCGGATGTGCCCGATAAATTTCGTTTCACCTTTAAGCTTTTTAAGGAGATTACCCATAATAAGGATCTGGCCTTTGATCCGGAGATGGTATCTAAATTTTTTTCGGTCATTTCGCATGTCGGGGAGAAAAAGGCTTGTCTTTTGGTACAGTTCCCGCCAAGCGTAAGGATTTCTCATTTTGCGCAGCTGCGCTATCTCATGTCGGTACTTAGAGCGAATGATCCTTTTTTCGACTGGAAAATTGCTTTGGAATTTCGGCACGCTTCTTTATATATAGATGAGGTGTATGAGCTTTTGGAAGAATTTGGGCTTGGCATGGTGATACACGATAAATCGCCTGCCAGTTCTCCGGTAAAGGAAAGCCATCCTGATTTTATCTACATCAGGTTTCATGGTCCGGGAGGAAACTACAGAGGAAGTTATGCTGATGATGTACTTTATGAGTATGCAAGTTATGTTACGGACTGGCTGTCAGAAGGCAAAAAGGTATTTGTGTATTTTAATAATACAATGGGGGAGGCACATGCCAACCTGAACATGTTGCGGCAGATTGTCAGAGATACCTATTAGTATTTGTTGAGCATCAGTCCTAAACTTTTTGTACCTGAACAATGTTTCATTATTGCAATCAATCAATAAGTTCGGTAAGGAATATCAAAAAATACAGGAGTATTTAATTTTTAATACGTTATGGCTGAATTACCAGACTTAGAAGTTTTTGCACAGATCATCTCGCGTAAGTTCAAGGGAAGATCCCTGAAACAATTGGAAATAATGGTGGCGAAAAAGCTGAACGTAACTGCCTCATCACTAAAGGAAAACCTTGAAGGAAAGAAGCTTTTGAAGGTTTTGCGCTCTGGAAAAACCTTACACTTTCATTTTGGTAAGGAAGTTTTACAAGTTCATCTGATGCTTCGGGGAGAACTAGCTGCGATTGAGAAAGATTCGGCGTTACCAAAATACACCATCCTTGCTTTTCATTTTTCCGGTGGCGAAGGTTTTACCGTAGTAGATATCTTGCGTGCAGCAACACCTACCTTAAACCCCGATGCTGCTATGGCACCAGATGCGCTGGAAATGGACGAGGAATATTTTATCGGGGTGATTTCCAAGAGCAAAAAAATGGTTAAGGAGGTGCTGATGGATCAAAAAAAGATGCGGGGCATAGGTAATTCATACGCTGACGAGATCCTATGGGATGCCAGGGTATCGCCATTTTCAATCAGCTCGGCCATACCGGAAAAAATAGTTAAAAAACTGTTCAGGAGTTTGGGGTCTGTTCTAAAAGAAGCCATTAAAGCTATCGCAAAAGAGAACGGAAATGAGCTTAGTGGCGAATTGCGCGACTTCATGAAAGTGCATAGTGCAAAGCTGGAAAAATCCCCGTCCGGAGCGGTAGTGAAGTCAGATAAAATAGGCGGAAGAACCAGTTATTATACTGACGAACAGCAATTATATTCTTGAAAAACAATCCATAATATTATCGTGCAGATTTCGCTTCCAGTTAAAGGTGCAATTGCATTTTGCTATCCCAGGCGTTTTTTCCAGTCTGACTTTAGTGATTTGTAGATCGGGTGTGCCTCTGCCATTTTATAAGCAGCGTAGAATATCGCAGCAGATTCGGCTTTCTCCGCTGATCCGGTACCACGTTCCAGTGGCTTGTAATCCTGATTTTTGTCGTATTTCTTTCCTCCTTTATAATTGGCATATCGCCTGGCGCGGGTGTAGCCCATTTGCAAGTATTTCCTGGCCATATCGGCACCCACAAAATCATTTGCCAGGATGTATTCATGAAACATCTCCAATATCTTTTCACTACTTGCTTTAGCAACCTCTGGTGTTTTAAACCTCCAGAATTGGCCGATCTTGGATTTATAAGGCTCACAGATCAGGACGCCTTGTTCACCCTTGCCAACACGGTATTTTTCGGGATGCTCTTTATAATCGATATCCTGCTTCCATGGGTATGTTTCCAGGTCAAAATCGAGATATGATGGCTTTCTTGCTGATGGCATAGCTTAGCAACATATCGGCTTATGGTTATGTTTTATCCCAATGGAATTTGGCTTAAAATGTGGTACGGTGGTTACGGATGTTAGCGGCGATAAATGCCTTTTCAGATTGGATTGGTCTTATTATTTTTTTTAAGCCTGGGTTTGGTAACGGCTTTTTGCTTACGCTTTTTAGTTGCAGATGCTGTTTTTTTTGATGAGTTACCTAAAGGCTTCTTTGACGCGGTTTTCTTCTTTCGCGCATTTTTGATGCGGTATTCAAGCAAATAAAGCCTGGTATGCCATTTCTCGACTGTGGCATCGTCGTTTTTTGGAAGGCCCGTTGGTTCCAAAAGCCCGAGAACATGAGCCAGTTCGCGGGTGCTGTTTGCTTTGTCCTGGTTTTCTTTCAACCAGTCTTGTTGTTTGATTTCGTAAGATTTCCGGTATTCCGCTATGGCCTGTTTAATAAGTTTGACCTCATCCTCTTTTGATTTGGTTTTGCGAAAAAGTACCATCTGCCTGTTCCAAGCGTGTGAATTGGCAGGATCGGTCATGGCAGATTTCCGGTAAAGTTTTAGTGCGCCAGCATGATCGCCCGATCTTTCCAGTTCGAGCGCAGCGGCAAACTGCTCTTTTGATCGTATCTGTTTTGTTCTCGACATGATTGATTTTTGAACAATCGGCTCAGGCTATTGTTTGCCAGATGGTAGTATAGGTTATGACTACAGGATGACCTTTGCGCTAGGCGAGTAATGCTAACTTTGAATTTAGCATTAATGAAATGAAGAAAATAGGATTTTTATCGTTCGGGCATTGGTCCGAACATCCATCATATCAGGCGCGTACCGCGGGTGACACTTTGCTGCAATCCATCGATCTGGCGGTCGCGGCCGAAGAGATCGGGCTTGATGGCGCGTATTTCAGGGTACACCATTTTGCAAGGCAACTGGCGTCGCCCTTTCCGCTGCTTTCTGCCATTGGCGCAAAAACTTCGAAAATTGAAATTGGAACTGGCGTTATCGATATGCGCTATGAAAATCCTTTGTATATGGTTGAGGATGCTGGTGCAGCCGACCTGATTTCTGGTGGCAGGTTACAACTAGGCATCAGCAGGGGATCGCCCGAGCAGGTGATTGAGGGGTGGCGGCATTTCGGTTTCTCACCAAAAGAAGGAGGAAACGATGCTGATATGGGCAGGCAAAAGGCTTTGGAATTCCTGGAAAGACTCAAAGGTGAAGGTTTTGCAAAGCCCAACCCCAATCCAATGTTTCCAAATCCGCCGGGGCTTTTAAGGTTAGAGCCCTATTCAGCGGGACTGAGAGAACGCATCTGGTGGGGAGCTGCTTCCAATGCCACTGCGGTTTGGGCGGCAGAAAACGGCATGTTCCTGCAGAGTTCCACTTTAAAGTTTGATGAGAATGGCAAGCCCTTCCACGTACAGCAAGCTGAACAGATCAGGCTTTACAAGGAAGCCTGGAAAAAAGCGGGGCATGATCGCGAGCCAAGGGTGTCTGTGAGTCGCTCTATATTTGCACTGATGAACGATCAGGACAGGTATTATTTTGGCCAGCAAGGAAAAGCGACAGATAGCTTTGGCTATATCGAGCCGACCCAACGGGCAGTTTTCGGCAGGGGATATGCTGCTGAACCTGATCAGCTGGTTAAGGAACTGGCTGCTGACGAAGCCATACAGGAAGCGGATACCGTATTATTGACCATTCCAAATACCCTTGGTGTCGATTATAATATACATATTTTATCTTCCATTCTGGAACACGTAGCGCCAGGGCTCGGATGGCGATAGCCCATTCAAATTTTTTAAGTTTACAAAACATATTGCCAGTAGTCGTGTTTAGATATAGAGAGCGTTAATTTAGATAAGCGGGAAGAGCCTTTGGTTTTTTCCGCTTTTTTATTTTCAGTTTGATAGTCAACGGCCGGCAAGAGCGATAAATCCATCATTGATTTTTGAGTTCAGATTTTAAAATCGAAGCCACAGCTTTTTTAATCCGGGACTTCATCTTTAAATTTTCGCAAGTAATTGTTCCGCTGGTTCCTCAGAAATATTGGCAGGCTGTTTAGCCAAAGCTTTTCCTGGTTTCTTTTTCTTAAACTTCCTTCCATACCATACCAAAAATCCCGTAATCGGTAAGCTGGCACCAATAAGTGAGGCCAGGAAGGCCAATACTTTGCCGGGAAAGCCTAAAATACTGCCTACATGGATATCGTAATTCATCTTCCGCAATTTCTCCCCGAAAGAGGCTTGAGCATAGGCCACCGAATAGGCATCTTCCCGCTTTAGTTCCTTCAGGGTATGTTGGTCAAATGTATAGCCCTGGCTGTTGTAAAACTGCCCTTTATTGGGATATACGGTAATGTTGATGGCGGCTTTGGCATCTGCCGTATCGGCAAAACTATAATAAAATCCCATCGATTCAGGATGGCGCGTGATGACCTGGTTCCAGGCCATATCCATCGCTTTTTCTGGGTTGTAACCTTTTCCTTTTAATGTAGAGTCTGAATCCAGGCGTTTGTATTCTGCCAGCTTATCGCCACCCGATGTAACCCAGTAGATCCCCTCGCTATACCATTTAATGCCGTACACCATTCCGGTAAGGGCTATGGCCAGCAGGAATAGTAAAGCGTAAAAGCCGAGCACATTGTGCAGGTCGAGGTTTACCCGCTTAAAGGATGCACCCCATTTGATCTTAAAACTTTTATCACGCGTGGATGGGTTCCATTTTTTGGGGTACCACCAGATTAGCCCGGTAATTAATAAAACAACAAAAACCAGGGTGCCATAATTCACAATTGGCCGACCAATTTTAGGCGACATCCAGAGAAACCGGTGTCCGTTTAAAATAAACCTGAAGAAATCTGATTCACCGGGTTGATGCACTTCGGTACGGATTACTTCACCCGTATAAGGGTTCACTTTCAGTATGGTATTGCCCGTACGTCGATCCTTCGGACTGGCATTTGCGGCCCGTAAGCTGAGGTTAATTGCCCTGCCTTGCTGGTAATTTGCATAAGATGGTACTTTCTCCGGATGCAGCTTCGCAGCAAGCTGCATCAACTCTGAAGGTTTAACCACAGGTTTATCCTGCCAGGCTACTTTCGTGTCGGGCTCCAGCAGCCCGGTAATTTCTTCATTAAATACCCAAATGCATCCTGTAAGGCACACGATGAGTACAATAACGCCAGATATCAAACCCAGC
Source organism: uncultured Pedobacter sp. (assembly GCF_913776295.1). GTDB lineage: Bacteria > Bacteroidota > Bacteroidia > Sphingobacteriales > Sphingobacteriaceae > Pedobacter. Next base: position 99,680 of record NZ_CAJYOJ010000082.1, on the reverse strand, counting down.
CACAAGTGCAGCCAATTGTTGATGCGCTTAAAAACCGTGTCTTTTTGCTTCTTTTTTCCTTGATTTCGGGTCTTGGTCATGGTGCCTGTTTTGTTGATCGGATATGGATTATTTAAACCGGTAAGTAATGCTCAATCTTGCATTGCGCGGAACTTCATAAATATAGGTGTAGTACGAAACGGATGTTGCCGTTTCAGTAGCCAGTTTAGTATATGATCCCTGGGTCAGCAGCCTGCGGTCTAACAGGTTATTCACTAATGCGGCAATGGTTATTTTACCTTTTTCGTAAGAAACCCCGGCATCAAAACGATAATAAGCTGGCAACATCAATGGAACTGAAGTAGATCCGGCATAACGATCCAACTGGATCTGGTAGCCCGCACTCAACCCAAAACCGTTTAAAAAAGCCCCTGGCTTTTGGTAGCGATAAGATAACCAGCCATTGGTAATGTGTTTCGCCGAATTAGGGGTATGTCTGCCTATCAGTTCTGGTTTAGCATCTTCACTTACCGTGGCATCTGTTAGCGCATAATTTAACACTACGTTTAATCCAGGAGTAATTTCGCCATTGATATCAAGTTCAATACCTTTGGAGATGATACCACCCAATTGGATCTGCGCATTCGGATTCAGCGCAAGGTGTGCCGGATCCAGGTCGGCAGTCAGTACATTTTTCTTCTTGATACGGAAGGCAGCAGCGGTTACGTTCCATTTACCGTCAAAGAAATCTTTTTTAACACCCAGTTCGATATTATTGCCGCGAATCGGCTTGAAAGGGTTTCCGGCATAATCCTGACCTGCAACAGGCAGAAAACTTTGGTCATAGAGCGTATAGGCACTGAAATCCTTTGCCAGGGTTACGCTCAAACCGGCCCTAGGGCTAAAAACATTATCAGAAATCTGCGTAAGGTTAGTTTTGCCCACGGTTACGGCATGCGTAAAACGTCCGGCCAGGGTTAAACGAACCCGTCCATCCAGCATGCGGAGCTCATCCTGCAGGTAGGCGCCGGTATAGGTGAGGTTAGTGGCATATACATTCGATCCCGAACGGTTCTGAATGCTGCGCGAACGATCGAAGAAAGGAATCTTGTCAAAAGGAATACCATAAACCGGGTTATAAATATTAAAGGTAGCATTGTTTGCCAATTGCAGATCTGGCTGCTGCACGCTTGAAAAATCACCCCAGGTTTTCAGGTTGCCCATATCAAGTCCGGCCAAAATACGGTGTACAACAGGCCCCGTAGTCAGGTCGCCCATCAGGCTTACCTGGATATTTTTATTAATGGCCAGTTCCTCGCTGATATTCAGGTAGCGGCGCATATCGCCATTGGGTGCAATTTTCGACGGCCATGGAGTGCCTCCATCTAAACCATAACGGAGATAGGCCGCCTGGGCATTAATTTTCCAGTCATTATTTAAACGGTGACTCACATAAACAGTGGCGTTGTGGTCATATAGTTTTGCAGGGTCAAGCGCCGGATCGCCTAGAAAGAAACTAGGGTCGGTATCGGCAAATCCTTTTGGCGAAAAACCGTATGAACCTAATGCCTGCGCTTCCACATGCTGGGTGGTATATTCTGCAGTAATTAAGGTGTTGCTGTCTACCTGGTAGCTGATTACGGGAGCGATAATATATTTATCGGTGTAGTTGTATTTGTTGTAACTGTCTTTGGTTTGTGCGGCCACGTTCAGGCGGAACAGTAAACGGCCATCGCGGCTTAACTTGCCGTCCAAATCGGCAGTTACGCGACCTAGGTTATAACCTCCACCGGCCACACTTACTGAACTGCGGTTTTGGCCGGTAGGCTTCTTGGTTACCACATTATAAATACCTCCAGGTTCGCCGTTTGTCATCATAAAGCCAGAGGGACCTTTTACAAATTCGATGCGATCGATCGTTGCGGCATCATCTGCCAGCGGACCCCATGGCATTTTTTGGTTCATGCCGTTCCGGAATGCCGGAATGCTGGTACCACGCATAAAAATATTGGCATATTGGGCATCCCAATGGCCAACGCGTAACGTACCACTCACATTTCTGGTTACGCCATCAACAATATCAAATACCTGCTGATCTGCCAGTATTTTACTGGTGATTACCTGGATATTCTGTGGTACCTCAATCAGCGGAGATTGTAAACGCAAGGAAGGGGAAACTTTATCCACCTTGTATCTTTTTTTGTTCGTGCTGATCTGTACCTCGTCTAACTCAGAACGGTTTTCTTTTAAAGAGAAATCAGCGATGACGGTACCACGTGAGGAAACCTGAATCTGTTTTTCTTTTGGATAAAGCCCAACCGCCGAAACTACCAGTGTATAATTGCCAACGGGCACACGCCTGATCTGATAAAGGCCATCCTCGTCAGTTACCGAGCCATAACGGGTTCCTTTCAGCACGACGCTTACACCTGCAGCTACACTTCCATCGGCAGTAGTAATTCTTCCTCTCACTGTACCGGTTTGTTCATCATTGCGGTGTTGAACGAGGCTATCAGTAGCATTTGCATAACTTCCTGTTCGTGAAGTACCAGAACTGGCTTGAGCTGCAAATATTCCGGCGCAGCACATGCCTAAGAATAAAATTTTCTTAAATTGCATTTACTTTTAATTAGATGTTAAAGGTATCGGGTTAAAATCCGGTAATGCCACACGGGAGTTCAGGTCCCGCTGTGGCATTTTTTTGCAAAGGTATATTTATTTAGAATAAATCCAAATAAATGTAATTGTTTACCCTAAATCGTTTCAGTCTTTTTACACAGGTGAATCGGGTTGCACCAGTTTTCGTAAGCAGTGGCCCGCATGTATTTCATAAAGCTTGAAGTTAAAACAGCTACATAGATGTTAATTTGTACAAAACTGAACCATTTCCGTACAAAACTGAACCCCTCCTTAAGTTCAAGTAGCTAGTTTTGGAGTCTCCAAATATGACAGCTATAAATTATGAGATCAATGAGCGGTGTTTTCCGCTAAGTTTCGGTCATCCTCCTCCAAAAGTGATACCAGTACCGGTCTTTGCAAGAATCGAAAGCAATTTAACAGTGGAAGTTTATACATTTTTACTATCGCTTTTGCTTTTAGCAGCCGCTGTGCCTTGCTCCGCACAGGATGGATGTTATAGTCGCCTGGACAAAGATACCCTGACGATAGGCAATCAATTCATTGAGCGTAAGTTTATTTGGAACAAGGGAAACGTGATTACCTACAGCCTAATCGATAAGAAAGGTGGGAAAGCCTGGTTTAACAAACTCAGAAAACCTGATTTTTACATTCAGGCTGCCACCGAAACTCAAAATGGGCAGTATAAAGTATTGGTTAGGAAAGACAATGCTATTCACATCGCCACACAGGAAACCATTGTATCTTTTTCTATAGGTACGCTTGATGTAAGGCGGGTTTACCGGATCAACGCTAAAAGCGCATCTATTGCCTGCGAAACCTATCTGAAAGGACAGTTAGCGGGCATAGCAGGGGAACGCCCAGCCAATGCCGCCGATCAGAAAAACATTGAATTTGCGGAGGACATGAAGGTGAATGGCTCAACCGCCATTTTAGATCAGTTAAAGCTGGACGGTTTCCATTGGCAGGTTAAAACTGTCGAGTTTTTTGATGTAACCGATTGGAACAACAATCTGGTGCTGGAGAATAAGTTTATTCCCTACAGAAAAAAGAGTTATCGGGGCAACCTGCTTTTTGCACATAACCAGGAAAAAGATGCCGGTTTTTTCCTTTTAAAAGAGGCGCCTGGGTCCGCTACACAGCTTGCTTATGGCGGTCAGGATTTTACGGTTGAATTTGGACATTTTGCCGTGAACGGATTGGGACTGAATGCAGCAGATGTTCATAAAGATGAGTGGCGCAAAGCCTATACGGTAGTGCTGGGTGTTTACAGCGGACAGGAATTTAACCAGCTGAAAGCCTTGCGTACTTACCAGAAAACCATCCGTAAAAATGAGCCTGGGCGAGACGAAATGGTAATGATGAACACCTGGGGCGATAGGAGTCAGGATGCTAAAGTTAACGAAAGGTTTAGCTTGCTGGAATTGGAAGCTGCAGCCAAACTTGGCATTACCCATTTTCAGATCGATGACGGATGGCAACAGGGAAAAAGCCCGAATTCTGCCATGGCTAAGGGATCTTTTTCTAATATTTGGAGTAACCCCAATTATTGGAAACCTGATGCGGTAAAATATCCGAATGGACTTGCTCCGATTGTAAAAAGGGGTAAAGCACTGGGTATTGAAATTGGCTTGTGGTTTAATCCCAGTATTCAGCATGATTATGCAGACTGGGAGAAAGATGCTTCGGCAATGGCCGAATTATACCGGATGTACGGAATCAGAACATTTAAAATTGATGGACTCTCCATTCCAAACAAACAATCAGAAATTAATCTAACCAAAATGTTCAACAAGGTGTTGAGCGAAACAGAAAACCAGGCTGTTTTTAATCTCGATGCTACGGCAGGCCGCAGAGGCGGCTACCATCTTTTTACCGAATACGGTAATATTTTTCTCGAAAACCGGTATACCGACTGGCAAAATTATTATCCTTACTTGACACTGCGCAACTTATGGCAACTATCTAAATATGTCCCGGCAGAGAAGTTGCAGATCGAATTTTTAAACAAATGGAGAAATACGGAAAAGTATGGCAGTGATCCATTTGCCCCTTCCAACTATACCTTCGAATATCTTTTTGCCATAACCATGGCCGCCCAGCCACTGGCCTGGTTTGAAGGTACCGGTTTGCCCAAAGAAGCCTTAAAACTGGGAGAATCAGTTGCGAAGTATAAAAAGATACAGCACGATTTCCACCATGGAATCATTTTACCAATTGGTGAGGAACCTTCGGGCAAATCATGGACAGGTTTTCAATCGGTTCAACAAGACAGGGGCTATTTTATCGTGTTCAGGGAAAATACCCCTGAGCGGACGGGCATACTGGAAACCTGGTTACCCGAAAAGGTTAAAATACAATTAAAGCCACTGCTGGGCAGGGGGAAGCAGATGATCCAGACAACAGGCCGAAAAGGCGCCCTGAAAATAGCTTTACCTGTCATAAATGATTTTGTGCTGTACAGCTATACCGTTTTAAAATAAACCTATGAAAAACATATTATATTTATTCCTTTTAACGTTCCTGAGCATCCCCGCAACCGCCCAAAAGAGGCTGAGTATCAAGTCTCCTGACGGGAGGTTGCAGGTGGATGTGAGTATTGCCGATAGTATCCATTTTCAGCTGACGCACGATGGAGAAAGCATACTGAATTCTGGTGCCATAGCGATGAAACTAGGCAATGGAAAAAGCTTTGGCATCAAATCTCACTTAAAACAAAGCAAAACCATAACCGTTAAACAAAATATTCCTGCTCATTTTTACAAAAGAAACCTGATAAACGACGAGTATGCCGAACTGACACTCGAATTCAGGGAAGAATTTAGACTCATTTTTCGACTTTACAATGAAGGCATGGCTTACCGTTTTGTATCTGTGGCTAAGCAGGATTTTATTGTGAATGAAGAGCTGGCCGCTTTCCATTTCCAAAAAGATTATAAAGCATACATTCCCAATGTAAAAACTAAAGAAAAAACAATAGCGGGCCAATATTTCAATTCGTTTGAAAATACCTACACCTATGGGCCTTTAACTAAAATGGATCAGCAGAAGCTTGCTTTTTCTCCATTGGTGGTTGAGTTGGATCATGGTAAAAAAGTAGGTCTGGCTGAAGCTGATCTGCAAAGCTATCCGGGCATGTTTCTTTATAATCCTGCTGGCGAAACTCGTCTGGAAGCCAACTTTGCTCCCTATCCAAAAGCTACGGTGCAAGGTGGACATAACCAGCTGCAGCAAATCGTCACCGCGCGCCAGCCTTATCTTGCTAAAAGTAAGGCAAAAACAAAATTTCCATGGCGTATAGCCATTGTCTCCACCAGCGATAAAGATTTGGCTGACAATGATATGGTTTACAAACTGGCAGAGCCCAGCCGGTTAAAGGATATTTCATGGATAAAACCTGGCAAAGTAGCCTGGGAATGGTGGAATAACTGGGGACTGAGCAGGGTAGATTTTGTTTCAGGCGTGAATACGGAAACCTATAAGACTTACATAGACTTTGCTTCCAAAAATAAAATTGAATATGTGATCCTGGATGAGGGTTGGGCGGTAAACCAAAAGGCAAGTTTGTTTGAGGTTGTACCAGAAATTAATCTGAAAGAACTGATTGCTTACGGCAGGTCCAAAAATGTAGGGCTTATTTTATGGGCAGGCTATTATGCCTTTGCGCGAGATCTGGAAAAGGTGTGCAGGCATTATTCGGAGTTAGGGATAAAAGGCTTTAAAATCGACTTTATGGACCGAGATGATCAGGAAATGGTCGATTTTCATTACCGTGCGGCAGAAACAGCTGCTAAATATAAATTGATGGTCGATTTTCATGGAACGTATAAACCAACAGGCTTAAACCGGACATTCCCGAATGTAATTAATTATGAAGCGGTAAATGGTCTGGAGCAGATGAAATGGACCGGGCCGGAGATGGATATGGTTACTTATGATGTGACTATGCCTTTCATCAGGATGATTGCCGGACCAGTAGATTATACCCAGGGCGCCATGCGTAACGCCACCAGGAACAGTCACAGGGGAATAAATGATGAACCCATGAGTCAGGGAACCCGCTGCAGGCAACTGGCAGAATATGTGGTTTTTGAATCGCCTTTAAATATGCTTTGTGATAGCCCCGACAATTATGCGAAAGAGCAGGAATGCACCGATTTCATCAGCGCGATTCCTACAGTTTGGGACCGTACCCTTGTACTCAACGGTGAGATTGGGCAATACATTACCACCGCCCGCCAAAAGGGCACTACCTGGTATTTGGGTGCTTTAACCAATTGGGAAGCGCGCAAACTTATTCTTGATCTTAGCTTTCTTGACAGGGGGGATTATGCTGCCGAGATTTATCAGGATGGCATTAATGCCAATAAAATCGCTACCGACTACAGAAAGAAGCAGATAGAAATCCCTGCCGATCGAAAGTTATCCATTCAAATGGCTCAGGGTGGTGGTTTCGCGATGAAGATTTTTAAAAAATGAAGACCGTATTTATGAAACCTACCAGAACAATTTTCAATTTGCTTTTACTGTTATGCTGTTTGTTGTCGAAGCTTTCGGCGCAGGAGACTTTGATTAACGTGTACGGCAGAGCAACACAAACCCTTAACGGGAAATGGGAAGCGATTGTAGATCAATACGATCAGGGACGGAAAAATAAAATTTACCTCAATAAAAAACCAACCGGAAAGACAGATTTTTATGAATATGCCTTTGACGGTGGCTTGAAACTTAACGTGCCTTCAGACTGGAACAGTCAATTGCCTGAACTTAAATACTACGAGGGTACGGTTTGGTATGCCAGACATTTTGATGCGCCAAAAGCACATCAGGGGCGGCTATTTATTTATTTTGCCGCGGTAAGTTATCGTTGTAAGGTTTACCTTAATGGGAAAGAAATTGCCGAACATGAAGGTGGATTTACACCTTTTCAGGTTGAAGTAACCGATCTGGTACAGCCGGCAAACAATTTTTTAACCCTGGAAGTAAACAATACCCGAACTGCTGATGCCATTCCGGCAAAATCATTTGATTGGTGGAATTATGGTGGCATTACACGTGATGTGCTGCTGGTATCGACTCCGAAAATTTTTATCCAGGATTATTTTATTCAGCTGGACAAACATCGTCCGGATCAGATTAATGTGAAGGTTAAAGTTGTTGATAAACAAAAAAATGTAGCGGTAACAGTTGAGATTCCCGAACTGAATATCAGGCAAAACCTCGTTACCGATGATCAGGGTATTGCGAATAGGTCAATCGCCAACGTAAAAAAAATACAGCGCTGGTCGCCGGCAATCCCCAAACTGTACCAGGTGTTTGTTTCTACAAAAGAAGATCGGGTGGAAGAATCAATTGGCTTTAGAAACCTGGCGGTAAAAGGAACACAGATTTACCTGAATGAAAAGCCCATTTTTTTAAAATCAATTAGTTTTCATGAAGAGATTCCACAGCGCAAGGGGAGGGCTTTCTCTGAGGCCGATGCGATGATGCTGTTATCTGAAGCCAGGGCATTGGGTTGCAATATGATCCGTTTGGCACATTATCCCCAAAATGAATATACGGTACGTGCAGCCGAAAAAATGGGCTTTTTGTTGTGGGAGGAAACACCAATATGGCAAGGCATCGATTTTGAAAACCAGGAAACTAAAAAGAAGGCAGGCAATATGATCAGGGAAATGGTGATGCGGGATAAAAACCGATGTGCCGTTTCTTTCTGGGGCATGGCCAATGAAACGCAACCATCTGCAGTCCGGAACGAGTTCCTGAAATACCTGATCAAATGCACCAAAGATATCGACAGCACGCGGTTAATTACGGCTGCATTTGATCTGGTGAGGTTCAATGCAGATAAACAACGCTTTGTAATGGACGACCCGTTCATCAACGAAATAGACGTGGTAGCCATTAATAAATATATGGGTTGGTACCATCCCTGGCCGGTTGCACCAAAAAACGCTATTTGGGAGGTAGCCAGCAATAAACCTTTGATCATTTCAGAATTTGGTGCTGAAGCTTTGTATGGTAAAACCGGTGATGGCGATACAGCCAGTTCATGGAGCGAAGACTATCAGGCCCGGCTTTACAGGGATAACCTGGATATGTTTAAAAATATCCCCAATCTCAATGGCATCTCGCCCTGGGTATTGTTTGATTTTCGGTCGCCATTTCGCTTTCACCCCACTTATCAGGATGGCTGGAATAGAAAAGGATTGGTATCTGATCAGGGATTTCGTAAAAAAGCCTGGTATGTGATTGCTGATTATTATAAAAACATTAAAGAAAATTTATGAGCAGATATTTTTTAGCGCTGTTATTAACCTGGCTATTAGGGAGCAACCTTGCAAATGCGCAAAGCCTGAAATCTGTTGTTGATCAAGCCCTGGCTTTTGCCGAACAGCAAAGCCTGTTGATGGCTAAAAAATACGAGCATCAACCAGGTGTATTACCGCGTTCGTTCGAAGCGGGCAAAAACACGGTGTCTGATTCACGCTGGTGGTGTAGCGGATTTTTTCCGGGATCATTATGGTATGTTTATGAGCATAGCAAAAATCCAGAGCTGTTAAACTTTGCAAAAATGTATACGGCCAGGGTAGAACGCGAAAAATTTACCACCGATAACCACGATGTAGGTTTTATGCTGTATTGCAGTTTTGGCAATGGCTTGCGTTTAACCGGCGATACCGCTTACAAGGCTGTTTTGCTCAAAGGCGCGCAATCGCTGGCTACCCGTTTTGATCCTAAAGTGGGCCTGATCAGGTCATGGGACCATAATAAAACCATTTGGCAGTATCCGGTGATTATCGATAATATTATGAACCTGGAATTGTTGTTGTGGGCAAGCAAGCAATCAGGAGATGCGCAGCTAAAGAAAATTACACTTTCGCATGCGGATAAAACCATGACGCATCACTTCAGGCCCGATTTCAGCTCTTACCATGTGGTTTCCTATAACCGACAGACAGGTCTTCCGCATAAAAAGCAAACCCATCAGGGCTATGCTGATCATTCCGCGTGGAGCCGTGGCCAGGCCTGGGGTCTTTATGGTTATACTTATCTCTATCGTGAAACCAGGGAAAAACGTTACCTGGATCAGGCTGTGCATATCGCCAACTTTCTAATTAATCATCCTAGAATGCCCAAAGATTTTATTCCTTATTGGGATTACGATGTTCCGGTGCGGGCTGATACGCCAAGAGATGCTTCAGCTGCCTGTATTATGGCTTCTGCATTAACCGAATTGAGTGATTTTGTAGATGCCGACATTAAAAAGAGATACATGGAAGTAGTAGAAAAGCAAATCCGGACGCTCGCTTCTGTTGAATACACCGCAAAGTTGTGCGAGAACGGAAATTTTATCCTGATGCACAGCACCGGAGCATTTCCCTTTAAATCGGAGGTAGATGTACCCTTAACCTATGCAGATTATTATTATCTGGAGGCGCTGAGTCGTTTGAAGAAAAGATTGTAAGGATATTATAAATTATTGAATGGGCGTCCTGAGAGGTGATTATTTTATAAAAATCAATATGAATGACGTTTTTTGACTTGGCAAAAGTCTCTCCTCGGCTCGCCGCCGCCGAAGGGCTCCTTCTTTTTGGCATCAAAAAGAAGCAAAACCGAGGCATTGCCGAGCTCATTAATACAGATAAAAAGCAATAGACAAACATTAATAAAATGCCGGCTGAAAATTTTTCTTTCAAAGCCCGTGGTCTGGCTTGGTCAGTGGAGTCCGAAAAATTTGTTAGTCCGGACTTAAGCGGAACGGAGATACTGTGCCATGGCCCCGCTAGGTGGATTAGCATGACCTACAACCCAATCAAATAATTGATTATAAAATAACGTCAATGGTATTTACAATATTAAACTCAACGTAACAAATCCGAAAGGAATTACAATTTATGATATCTGCGCGTAACCATGGCAATCATAACGCTTATTTTAGTAGCCTCCCTTCACAATTGATCCAAATAGATTGATAGATGGAAAATTTAAATGATGATTAAAATACCTGCCTATGCATTTTAACCTTATGGATATCCGGAAAATCTTGTGTTTGCTGCTGGTTTTTGTTGCTTTTTTGCTGAAAAGTGCCGCCGCAATTGATATTTCCAGGTATCGGTTCCATGTTATGCCCGAAACATCGTATTACAGTGGTATCCAGAGCATCACCAAAGACAGTTTGGGGAGGATGTGGTATACTGGTCCGGATGCTGTTTTTATGTATGATGGGAACGGTTTTTATCAGTTGAATGACCTGGCCTCTAAGAGCAACCCTAAGGTAAAATGGGCTTATGGCAGTTTGGTGACCGATAAAAAAGGTGGATTATTTCTGGGTACCAATCATGGTTTACTGAAGTTTAACTATGGCCAATTTAATTTTGAATTGATTCTCCCTGGAAAAATCCGATCCATCTGTGTGCATGATGATGGTAAGTTATATATGCTCTCTGGCGATAGCCTCTTTATATCTGGCACGGATAAAAAGGTATTCAAGAGAATCAAGCTTCCTACCAACAGGTATTTTGATAGTGTGATCAGCCTGAAGGGAAATATTTACCTATCGCAGGAAAATTTACTTTACAGGTTTGATACGAAGACAGCGCGCTTCGCAGTTTTTACTAATTTGGGTCAACCCTCCTTTGTAGTGAATGATGCGGTGGCCTATGGGGGCGATTATTATTTTCTTACCCAAAGGGGTGGCATTTTTGTGACCGATGCGAGAGGGGTAATTAAAAAAAATATCCCAATCACTGGTCCGGGTTTTCAGACTACGTTAGCCAAGAAAATCTTTACTGATCAGGTAGGCATCATGTGGGTAGCCACACAAGCCGGATTGCTGCTTTATGATCCTAACACGCAGGTGAGCAATCTGCTCAAAATGAATCCAAATGATGCGTTCTCATTGCCCAATAACTCCATATGGACCATTTACGGCGACCCTGATCAGGGCGCCTGGATTGGTACCTATGGAGGCAAAATCGCTTATTGTTCACTTGACGATGCTTATGTACGCTATTTTACTACCAGTCCCGGCGGACTTAATCATCCCATCGTAAGTGGTTTCCAGGAAGATGATCTGGGCAATATCTGGATTGCTACAGAGGGTGGCGGGCTCAACTATTGGAACCGGAAAGATGATAGCTTTCGTCATTTTACCAAGGCCGAAGCCAATTCCATCAGCTCCAACATGGTTAAGCGCCTGAAGTTTGATTCAGATCGAAAAAATCTCTTTATTTCTTCTTTCAACGGAGGCATTTCTGCTTACGAAATGGCTACAAAGCGTTTTAGTAACCTTAACATGCTTTTGCCCGGAAGCAAACAGCCTCTGACGGTGTATGATTTTGTACGTGATGCCGGGGGGACCTGGTGGATGACCGATCCTGATAAAAACTTCTTCCACCGCAAGCGGAACCAGGCAGCGGCAATGGAAATGGTTAAACTGATTGCTGCAAACGGACAGCCGCTGGATGTTGAGATTGAGGCGATTTCGCTCGATCAACAGCAGCACCTTCGTTTGGTTACTCATCAGGGGCTTTATATCGCAGATCCCCAAACGCTTAAAGTGCTGCATCACTATGTCATCAAAGATGGTCCTTATGCAGTAAACCACCTGGGCTGTTACTATGAAGCATCAAATGGAGACCTCTGGCTCGGTACTTCGGGGAGGGGCGTAAATCTTTTAAAGAAAGATGGACGTTACCTAAATTTTAACAGCACCAATGGTTTTGCTCCTAAAATCGTTTTTGCCATTCTGGAAGATGATGTTTCAGGAAATATTTGGTTTAGTACAAACGATGGCCTATACTTTTTCGATCAAAAGGCACAAAAGTTTGAAAAAGCCAGATTTTATAAAGCAAATAGTTGCGGCTCTTTTTATTTAAGGTCGGCCTATAAAACTAAAAAAGGAGAACTCTTATTTGGGGGGACTAACGGATTTGTACTTTTTGATCCGCAATACCTCAACAAAAACATTCAGAAACCGAAAGTGTTTTTTACCAGCTTGTTAATTAACAACCAACTGGTAAGTAATACAACCGAAGATTCACCTTTAACCAAAGATATTTCTACCTTAAGCAATCATGATGAGGGGAAGATCAAACTTTCCAGTCACCAGTCGAATATAGAAATCCGTTTTTCGTCAAACAGCTATTTGTCGGCAGATAAGAATCAATTTTCTTATCGCATGCTTGGCTTAACCGATAAATGGATGAAGCTAAATCCTAATCAGCACGCTGTTCAGTTTTTTAATTTACCAGGTGGCGATTATGTTTTTGAAATCAAGGCCTCCAATAATGACGGGCTTTGGGGCGATGAAATTTCAAGGCTTTATTTCCATGTCAATCCCCCGTTTTTCCTTTCCTGGTGGGCTTACTCCATTTACACTTTAATCGTACTGGGCCTCTTATTCTTCATCATGCGGTATTATACCAATAAAAAGGTTTTTAAAGAACGATTGGCTTTAGAAGCCCTGAAAGAACAGAACATGAGGGATTTGAACCAGGCGCGAACTGATTTTTTTACCAATATTTCTCACGACCTTAAAACCCCGCTTACCCTGGTGCTCGAACCGCTGAAGCAGCTGAAAGAAACTGTTCAGAAGAATGACCATGCGGCGGGCTATATGCAATTGATTGAGAAAAATGTTGCCCGCATACAGCGGTCAATTAGCCAGTTACTTCGTTTCAGGGAAATTGAAAGCCAAAAAATAACCTTAAATCCGCAGGTGGGCGATTTTATCAGTTTTGTGCATGATGTTTTTGGACTTTTTGAACTATACGCAAACAAAAAGGAAATAGAAACCAATTTTACTGCGCATGCTGACCAGTTGTTTGTGGCCTTCGATTATGATATTATTGAGAAAATCCTGACCAATCTCTTCTCCAATGCCTTAAAGTATACCTCTAACAAAGGTTATGTAGGCGTTAGGATTTATCCATCTACAACAGAGGAGCATTCAAGATTAACTATTGAGCCTGATCTTCTGGAAAGGGAATACATTTCTGTGGAGGTGTTAAATACCAGTATCGGCTTTTCAGAAGAGCAGATTGCCACATTATTTACCTCTTTTAACCGGTTATCTTCTTATCGGCCTACCTTTGAAGAAAGTTCAGGTCTTGGCCTCGCCATTGTAAAGGAACTGGTAGAAGCCATCGAAGGAAAAATCTGGATGGTAAACAAAACCAATAAAGTTTCTTTTACGATGATGCTGCCGCTTAAAAAAGAAGCAGGATCGGGCGATATGCAATCCAACATATACGATTACACCATTTCCGAAATTGATGAAATCCTTTTAGAAGCCGAAGAACCGGAGCTATCACCAAAGAACGCCAGAAAATCGACCAGCATTTTATTAATTGACGATGATCCTAACCTACGAAACTATCTGGAACGCCGCTTGTCTGAAAAGTATAATGTTTATCTGGCCAGCGATGGCCAGGAGGGCATCATCAAAGCCGAAAAAATATATCCTCAACTCATCATTACCGACCTGATGATGCCCAATACCAATGGGTTTGAGGTATGTAACCACTTGCGGCAGAACTTTAAAACCAGCCACATTCCCATCATCATGATTTCGGGTATGGGCGATGTAAACCAGAATAAAACCAAAGCGCTGGAGCATGGCGCAACAGTTTTTATCGATAAACCTTTTGAAGTGGAATACCTGGTTCAGCAGATCGATACCATTTTGAAAAACCAGCAGGAAATGAGGGAACTGTATAGCAAACGACTGGTGGTTGATCCTGCCAAGGTAACCATTACTTCGATGGATGAGGAGTTGCTGGTTAAGGCCATGAAATTTATTGAACAGCACATGGCTAACCCGAATTATTCGGTAGACGATTTTGTGTCTGACATGAATACCGGAAGAACCATTCTGTATCAAAAGATCAATGATATTGTGGGGATGTCTATCAAAGAATTTATTCTAAATATCAGGCTTAAAAGGAGTGCCTACTTATTGGAGCATGCAGATTTAACGGTTGCAGAAGTGGCTTATCAAACCGGATTTAATAATGCCAAATATTTTAGTGTATGTTTTAAGAAACAATTTGAAACCAGCCCGTCTGAATATAAAAAGCGCTTTAATACAGAGAATAACCACATTTAAGAAATTACTGTTGAGCATGCACACCATCGAAAAATTGAAGTTTTTATCATCAACCAAATAAAACATATGAACCATTTGAAGTTTTTTCTTATCCTTTTATTGACAATTTTCATGTGGTGCATAGTGCCCCGGCACGAAGCCTTTGCACAACATCGGCTTAAGGGGATGCATCCTCAACAGCAGATCGATTTTGTCAAAAAACAGCTTAAAGCCAAAAAGGAGCCCTATTTATCGGCCTATAAAGCCTTGCTGGTTAAAGCAGATTCCGCGTTGTTGGTTGCACAACATGCGGTAGAAGATTTCAGTATTCCCGGGTTTTACGTTGATAAGGAGACCCATCGCCGCACTTCAAGGGCGCTTCAGGTAGATGGTTTTTCGGCCTATAGCTGTGCTTTAGCCTATCAGCTGAGTGGAAAAACAAAATATGCAGACAAGGCCATTTATTTTCTGAATGCCTGGGCAAAGGTCAATAAAAAATATTCACAACTGGATGGCTCACTGGTGATGTCGTATTCCGGCACCGCCTTAATGATCAGTGCCGATTTGCTCAAAGGTTATAAAAGATGGCAGCCTAAAGAGGTAACACAATTTCGATGGTGGACTAAAAATGTATTTCGTGCTGCAGCAAACAGCATCCGGTACCGGAACAACAACTCCGGCGACTGGTCTCGTTTGGCTTCTATCCTGGCAGACACCTACCTGGAAGACCGCGAAGATATGCAGCAAAACATAAATTTGATCAAAAAAGACCTTTTCGATAAAATTGCCACGGACGGTCACATGGTTGAAGAAGTAAAACGACAAGGTAAAGGCATTTGGTATACTTATTTTTCTCTGGCGCCACTTACCGCATCAAGCTGGGTGATTTTTAACCAAACAAGCGAAAACCTTTTTCAAGCATCGCGGGATGGAGCATCATTCAAAAAGGCACTCGATTATTTATTTTACTACAATCAACATCCCGAAGAGTGGAAATTTTTCAAAAATCCGGATACGGGCAATGTACATACCGCTACAGGTTTCTGGCCGGCCAACTTATTGGAGGCGATGAATGGCGTTTATCCTTCGCCGAAATATGATGGGTATCTGGCGCCATATCGTCCCGTCATGTATACCACACACGATTATGCCTGGACATTTCCAACCCTAATGCCTTTACGATTAAATGGATATCAATAAAATATTTAACATGAAAAAATCTGTAACCAAGTTATTATTACCTGCCTGTGCGTTATGGATGAGCCTACCGGCAATAGCCCAACAAACCCGGCATTCTCAGCCGCCAGCGCTAAAATCTGATGGTTACAAGCTCGTATGGGCAGACGAATTTAACAATAACGGCGCACCCGATTCGACTAACTGGACTTATGAACTCGGGTTTGAGCGTAACGAGGAATATCAATGGTACCAGAAGGAAAATGCAAGATGCGAAAACGGAAAACTGATTCTGGAAGCCAGAAGAGAGAAAAAGTCAAATCCCAATTTCAAGGAAGGTAGCAGCGACTGGAGAACGAAAAGGAAGGAAGCAAATTATACTTCTGCCAGTATCAAAACACAAGGATTACACAGCTGGCTTTACGGAAGGTTTGTGATGCGAGGCAAGATTGATATCCGGGATGGCATCTGGCCAGCCTGGTGGACGCTGGGAACCAAAGGATCCTGGCCTGCAACCGGTGAAATCGATATCATGGAATATTACCGGAAAAAACTGCTCGCCAATATCGCCTTTATGGGAGCAGACAGAAAAGACGCCTGGTTTAGTACCGAGAAAAATATCGATTCCCTTGGCGGCCAGGCATGGGCAGATCAGTTTCATATCTGGCGAATGGATTGGGATGAAAACAGCATTGCGCTTTACGTAGATGACGAGCTTTTAAATGAGGTGCCATTACACCAGCTGGTCAACCAGAACGGAACGAATATTAATCCTTTTAAACAACCGCATTATATTTTGCTTGATTTGGCAATAGGAGGTAAGCAGGGCGGAGATCCCTCCAAAACCACTTTCCCGGCCAGGTTTGAAGTGGATTATGTAAGGGTGTATCAAAAATAATCAATTAAGAAATGAACGATATGAATTTAAAACGACTGCTTTTTGTTTTGCTATTGAATAGCTATGGTGTATTGAATGCCTTTTCTGCTCAAATAACTGTTAAAAGCGATTCTATGTTGGCAACCGCAACAATTTTTAAAACGATGCAGCGGGTTGCAGATTGGCAATTAAATACCTGGAGAAACAAAGGCTTTAACCATAGAAAAGCGGATTGGACCAATGGTGCCTGTTACACCGGTATTTTTGCTTTTGGTAACCTGCGGGGCAACGAACGTTATTTACAGACACTGGTAGATATTGGAAATGAGCTGGGCTGGAATACCGGACATTTGCGCTTTTACGCAGATGATTATTGTGTAGGACAAACTTATGCGCAGCTCTACAGCAAATTTAAGCAAAAAAAGATGATAACGCCTTTTGTACTGCAGGCCGATAGCATTATTAGTCAGCCACATAACGAACCTTTGAACTGGAAAAATAATATCCAGAAAAGAGAGTGGGCCTGGTGCGATGCACTTTTTATGGGGCCGCCGTCTTTGGCTTATCTGAGCACGGCTACTAAAGATAAAAAGTACCTGAATACGGCCATTAAATTGTGGTGGAAGACAACCGAATTTTTGTATGACCCTTCTGAGAAGCTGTTTTTTAGAGATGAAAGTTTCTTCAATAAAAGAGAGAAAAACGGACAAAAAATATTCTGGTCCAGAGGCAACGGATGGGTATTGGCGGGCCTGGTTAGGGTGCTGGAAAATATGCCGAAAAACCATCCCGACAGAAATAAACTAATTGCGCTTTATACAGATATGGTGGCCAGGGTAGCAGAATTGCAACAGCCTGATGGCAGCTGGCATGCTTCATTATTAGATCCTGCAAGTTTTCCGGTTAAGGAGATGAGTGGTACCGGCTTTTTTTGCTATGCCATTGCCTGGGGCTTACATCACGGTGTCTTAGAAAAGCAACAATACCTCCCTGTGGTAGAAAAATCATGGAAAGCCATGGTTTCAGCTGTGCATGAAGACGGTATGCTAGGGTATGTGCAGCCCATTGGTGCAAGTCCGGATGCTGTAAATGCCAGCAGTACCGAGGTATATGGCGTGGGTGCATTTTTACTGGCCGGAACACAGTTGTATGAATATTTAAAGAAGCCAAAAAAGACATACCAAGATAACTAATATGAAGATGAATATGAAACTACAGTGCTCAACGCTGCTTAAGCTGAGTGTGTATTCCCTTTTGCTGGTTTGCCTGGGCACAAATGTTTTTGCCCAAAGCCGGCAAGATACCTTGCGTTTATTTATAATAGGCAACAGTTTTTCTCAAAATGCATCCGCCTTTTTGCCACAACTGGCAAAAGAAGGCGGGAAAACACTCATCATCGGGCGTGCTGAACTTGGCGGGCATTCTCTTGAGCAGCATTGGAGCTATGTAGAAAAAGCAGAAGCGGATCCTAACGATCCCAAGGGAAAACCTTACGGTGGAAAGTCGCTAAAGATGTTGTTGGGACAGGGGAAATGGGATATCGTTACTATACAACAGTACTCTTATCTTTCAGCAGACTCTTCAACCTATTATCCCTATGCCAGCAAACTCATTGCTTATGTGAAAGCGTTGCAACCCCAGGTGCGTATTGTTATCCACCAAACCTGGGCTTACCGTACCGATGCAAAAAAGTTTGGGCGTATAGCAGAAGGTAAATCTGCGATGAACCAGCAGGAAATGTGGCAGAAATCACGTGCGGCATATTATCTCCTGGCAAAGCGGATCAATGCCCCGGTTTTACCGGTAGGTGATGCTTTCCAAATTGTAGCCAATGACAGGAAATATGGTTTTAAACCTGATTTTTCATTTAACTACGATCATCCCGTGGCCCCAAATCTGCCAGATCAGACCCATTCGATCAATGTGGGGTACTATTGGAATAAAAAAGAGCTGGTATTTGATCCTAACCATGCCAATGCTGCGGGGAAATATCTGGGTGGACTTATCTGGTACGGGATTTTGTTTAACGACTCGGTTAAAGATATCAGATTTAAGCCGGAAAATGTTTCCGGAGAGTTTGCCCGATACCTTCGTAAAGTGGCGGCTAAAACCATATCAAAAGCGAATCGATAAAATAATTGCAGATGCCGACCATTAGTCTATTTGCGCCATTTGGTTGGCAAAACGGAAACTTTTTAAAAATAAACTGCAAATATTATCCATTCGTACAAAAACAAACCATTTCCGTACAAAAGTGAACCCTCTGAAATAGCTAAGCATATAGATTTGTGGTAACCAAATAAAAACCTAAATATGATGACAAGCTATTTCTTAACCATCCCCATCAGTATTAATGAGGAAAACTCCAGACCTGAATTACGAGCTTCCACGTCGCAAATGCCATTTTACCTGATAGGCATTTCCCGGAATCAGGTTTAGTTCAAATTCCTGGATCAAGACGCTTTTTGATGCTTTCACAGCTCCATTTTTAATTCGGCGCGAAGCCGGCACCCTTTTGGGGAATTAATGAGTACGCATCCGCGTGTCCTGGAGATTTGTATTGCGCAAAAAGCAGAAATATTTAAAAATTAATTCTAACCATATTCCCCGATAGATGATAAAAAACATAACCCTAAAGTCTAAAGGCTGGCTTCTTTTGTTTGCGGCATTTTGGTGTAAGGCACAGGCGTTGCCGGCCAGGCCAATAGAAATTGCTGTTAGCTATGTTGACAAAGGCTCCACGAAGCGGTTTCAGGAAATAACCGGAACCGTTAAAGATGAAAAAAACCAACCCATTCCCGGTGCAACCATCCGAATAAAAGGTACCACTACGGGCGTTCAGACCGACCTGGATGGAAAATATAAAATCAATGTCAACACTGGTCAGGTACTGGTTTTTTCAACCATTGGTTTTGAAAGTAAAGAGGTAACCATAGGCGCTGCTGGCGTAATCAATATTACGCTGGTCTCTGCAAGCAGCTCGCTCAGTGAAGTCGTGGTAAATGGCTATTCTACACAAAGAAGATCAGCCGTTACTGCTGCCATCAGTACCGTTTCAGGTCAGGATTTATTAAAAGCTCCTGTTACTAACGTAAATAATGCCCTGGCTGGCCGCGTGCCTGGCCTGGTGGTTCAGCAAACTTCCGGTCGTCCGGGCATTAACGGTGCTGCTTTGTATATCCGCGGACAGGTTTCGCCCTCCGCTACAGCACTTATCATTGTGGATGGTGTAGAACGTACTTCTTTCGGTGATATTGATCCCAATGAAA
Organism: uncultured Pedobacter sp.; assembly: GCF_913776295.1. Lineage (GTDB taxonomy): Bacteria > Bacteroidota > Bacteroidia > Sphingobacteriales > Sphingobacteriaceae > Pedobacter. Next base: position 79,651 of record NZ_CAJYOJ010000082.1, on the reverse strand, counting down.
TTGAAAGTATAAACATACTGAAAGACGCCTCATCTACCGCGCTATATGGTTTGAAAGGTGCAAACGGCGTATTTGTAATTACGACCAAAAAAGGAGTGGAGGGGCCGGCGAGAGTAACATTTTCTGGTAATCTGGGCATCATCAGTGCAACCTCCCGTCCGGAAATTCTTGGCGCTTATGAAAGTGCTATGCTGTTAAGCGAAGGGCAGCGCAACGTGGGTGAATCCAGAACCTTTACCGATGAGGATTTAGCGATTTTTAAGGCCGGAAACGGTAATCCATTACTTTATCCGGACGTGCAGTGGTATGACGAACTGGTTAAAGACCAATGGATGCAGAACCAGCAAAACCTAACCATATCAGGCGGTAGTGACAAGGTAAAATACTTTACCTCATTTAGCCACATGCGTGAAGAAGGAAATTTTAAGGAGTTTAAAACACCTTTGGATTATTCAACTTCCCCAAGTTACAGCCGTTACAATTTCAGGGCCAGGGTAGGCATAGACCTGACCAGGACCACCAATTTTGAGGTGAACCTTGCAGGCAGAAATGAGCATCGTTACAGCCCGGCAGGCATGAGCGAATATAACGACCCTGCCGGGGTAGTAAGCAATGGTATTGAAGGGCTTGTGGGCCGGGCGTTGAAAATGCCTTCATGGGCAGCGCCGTTCTTTAAAGAATACATCAACTCCGATGATCCCCGGATTATTGCCCTGGATGGAAACTATAACCATATCGTAAATTATGGATTGGGCGGGGTAAATGCCTTTAATCCTTACGCCTTACTTACTTATGGTGGATATGCCTTCACGGATAACAACATCGCCGAATCGATTTTCACCGTAAAGCAAAAACTTGATTTCGTAACGCAGGGCCTGAGTTTTAAAGCGCAGTTTGGTTACGATGCCACACAATTATCAGGGAAATTGCAGCGCGGAAGTATCGGTTATCTCGAACTCAACAGGGCCACTCTGGCGCTAACACCGGTGGGTGGTACCTATAATGATTTTTTCGGGGCACCTGCGTATTCCAGAAGTGGTTTTACCAAAACCAACCTGCAGTTGTTTTTAACTTATGGCAGATCATTTGGCAAGCATAACATCAGTGCCAATCTGATTGGTCAGCGCGAACTTCAGGGCTCGGCTGCGGCGGCCGCTCCTTATGCCAATCAGGGGATTATTTCGGAGGCTACCTATAACTACGGAAATAAATATTTCCTCACAGCCAGTGCCACCTACAATGGTTCAGAGAATTATGCAAAAGGTTATCGCTACGGGTTTTTTCCGGCAGCAACGCTGGGTTATAATCTGGCCAATGAGGAATGGATGAAAAAATTTACCTGGATCAGCATGTCTAAAATCAGAGGTTCGATTGGAAGGGTAGGGATTCCAAGTCCCGGTACAAGCCGTTTCTATTATCAGAACAGGTTTGGCGCCGGATCAAACGTGGTATTCGGAAATCCGAACAGTAACTTTAGCGCGCCTACCTATACCCAGTTACAATATGGCAATCCGTTTATCACTTTTGAGGTGTCGTTAAAACGGAATATCGGACTGGATCTCTCTTTATTCAAAGACAAGCTTAATATCACTGCCGACCTTTTTGATGACGAGCGCTCGGATATTTTAACCACCCGTTCGGCAACCAGTTTTGCCACTTACGGCGCCACCGTGCCAAGCACCAATTATGGTATTAATTATAACCACGGATATGAGCTTTCGGTAACTTACCGCGACAAAATCAAAGATTTCACCTATTCCTTTACAGGAAACCTGAGTTATGCCAGAAATGAACGCCGGGTACTGGACGAAGCGCCTGGCCTTGCTGAAAATCTGAGGGTAACCGGTAAACCGATAGGTACTTATTTCGGATACCACGTACTTGGTTTTTATGCCAGTCAACAAGATATCGATAGCAGTCCGCTGAACAAAATTACGGCTTACCCTTCTATACCGGGCGATTTTAAATATCAGGATGTTAACGGCGATGGAATCATCAATAACCAAGATGTAATCGCCATTGGGCATCCTAATATTCCGGAATACAATGCAAGCTTGAATATGCAGTTTGGATATAAGGGATTTCAGTTATCGGCACTTTTTAATGGGGTAACAAACGTGAGTTCGAACGTGGTATTTCAAAGTGGTGGGCTTAACCAGTATTACGCGCCAATGTTAAACAGATGGACGCCAGATAATACCAATGCCAGCTGGCCGGTAATGCGTCCGGGCCTCAATGCCAATCCTAATGAAAGCCTCAACGATTTCATCCTGCAGGATGCCTCTTATATCAAATTACGGAATGTGCAGTTCAGTTACAGTTTGCCTAAAAAATGGGTAAACAGGCTTCGGTTAAATGGATTTACCGTATTTGTTAGTGGTCAGAATTTAATCACCTGGACAAATTTTTACGGAATAGATCCCGAAAACAGTTTGTCGGGCAATGCTTATGCCTCTTCTATCGCCACTATTCCTACTACTAAGGTTTTCAATTTTGGCCTCAATTTATCACTTTAATTAAAGGTTACCGTCATGAAAAAATTCATATATCTTTTGCTCTCATTTGTTCTCTGTATTGGTTATTCCTGCAAAAAGGATTTTTTACAGCGTGATGTGGGCATCCAGAGTGATCTTGAAGAAGTTTTTAAAGACCCTTTAACGGCTTCCCGTTTTGGCGACTTTACCTATACTTTTTCCATCTCAGATTATGGCCGCCTGAGCGGATACAAGGGAATGACCTCGCAATTTACTGATGAATCTATTGCCAACAATGGTCAGATCGAGGTGGCGGCGATGAACAGTGGCCAGTTTCTGGATCCGGGAGCTTCTGATGTGACAGGCATTTACGCTCAAATGTACCGTGGAATCAGAAATGCAAACCTGATGCTGGCCAATATGGATAAAGTTCCCTGGACCGATCTTTATAACCCTAGTTATATCAAGGGTGAGCAACTATATCTCCGCGCTTATTTCTATTTCGAGCTGTTAAGGCGTTTTGGAGGAGTTGTGATCCTAACCAAACCACAAGACTTTACCGAAGCTTCCACAGATCTTCCACGTAGCAGTTATGCCGAAACCTTTGCATTGATTTTAGCTGATCTTGACCAAGCCCTTACGCTGTTGCCGCTAACCAATGCCGACTGGCCTAACCCGGCAGCGCAATCTAACCGGGCTACGGGCGCTGCGGTGATGGCGCTTAAAGCCAGAGCGCTGCTCTTCGATGCCAGCCCGTTAAACAATCCGGAAAATGATTTGGCCAAATGGAAAAAAGCCGCAGAGGCATCAAAGGCAATTATGGATCTGAATAAATTTTCACTGGAGCCCAATTACGCCAATGTGCTTACTGTAGCAAATTCTAACGAATACATCCGGATCTGGCCACGCGGTGGCCGTGGATTTATTGGTACTTACCTGAGCGATTTTTTGATTCCTACCAGCTATGGAGGGGCACAATCTAATCTTTCACCTGTTCAGAATCATGTTGATCTGTATGAAATGGCCAATGGTAAAGCCATTACTGATGCCACTTCCGGGTACAATCCGCAAAATCCTTATCTCAACAGAGATCCGCGGTTTTATGTGAATATCCTTTATAACAATGCTAGCTGGCAGGGGCGGGCGGTGCAAACCTGGCAATCTGAACCCAACGCACAGGGTATTGTTACTTATGGAACCGATATCAGTACAGCTACTTCAATAACCAAAACAAGCTATTACCTCAAAAGGCTCTGGCCGGAGGCTTCCCGTTCGGGTTCAACCGCATCAGCATTATTGAATTATGTTTTTTACAGATATGCAGAAGTCCTGATTAATTATGCAGAAGCTTTAAATGAAGAATCAGGGCCAACCGCAGAAGTATATAATGCGGTAAATGCCATTCGCCTGCGCGCTAAAATGCCGGTTTTACCAGCTGGTCTCAGCCAGGCTGAAATGCGCGAACGCATCAGAAACGAAAGGGCCATCGAGTTCGCTTTCGAAGATATGCGCTGGTGGGATATTCTTCGCTGGAAAAAAGGGCCTGAAATTGTGGCCCAGCCAATGAAGGGTATGAAAGTGATTAAAAATGCCAACGGCTCTTTTAGTTATAATGTAGTCGAATTGCCCGCATTTAAAAAAGTATTTAATAATAACATGTATTTGTATCCTATTCCCCGGGCAGAAATGAACAAGACCAGTGGAGCATTGAAACAGAATCCGGGTTGGTAGTTTTTGGGTTATACATCAATTTAAAAGATAAGAAATGACAAGATATATTAAATGTTCGGGCGTTATGGCGTGCATCATCAGCTATCTGTTAACCTGCACGGCTTTCGCACAAACTAGTGGTAAGCAGGATACCGTTAGGATTGTGAAAGCTAACCGCACAGACTCGACAGATAAATTAATAGAAATTCCTTTTGCGACACGTAGCAGAGCGGAACTAAATTATGCCCAAAGCTCTCTTCGCTACCAGCAGCTTACGCAAGTACCCATCAGTAACCTTTCCGGTTTATTGGCCGGCAGGTTAAGCGGCTTTTTATTTAGGTGGACAGGCAATCAGCCAGGCGGTGGAAACGTATCCTATCAAATCCGAGGAAAATCATCTTATGCGCAGGGCGCTACGCCGGCTTTTCTGGTAGACGGAATTGAACGTGATTTTGAAGATATGGATATTACCGAAATTGAAAGTGTAACGGTCTTAAAAGATGCCGCGGCTTTAAACTGGTATGGCCTGAACGGCGGCAATGGTGCAATCCTGGTCACCACCAAAAGAGGGAAGATAGGACAAAACCTCATTTCCTTTGATGCGCAGGGTGGTTTCCAGTCTGCCAGCAACCTGATCAAGCCCTTAAATTCGTTTGATTTTGCTACCCTATATAATCAGGGCTTAACCAATGTGGGGCAGGCACCGGCTTATAATAATGGGGCCCTCGAAGGTTATAAAAACCATACTGATCCCTACCTCTATCCAGATAATAACTACTTAGACCGCTTTTTGGGCAAAAGGGCAGCTACCCAAAGATATGCGCTTACCTTTAGCGGCGGCAGTAACCGCGTACGTTATTTCAGCGCTGTGAGTTACTTCAATCAGCAGGGGCTTTTTAAGGAGACAGAAACACCCAATTATGATTCCAATTATGGCTATAAACGTTATAATTTCCGTATCAATTTAGATTATGATGTAACGAAAACGCTTACGCTGACGCTGTTGGCAGGCGTGAGGAGTGAGGTGCGTAATGACGTTGGTGACGGCACCAGTACCGTATTAAGTAACCTGTATAACTTACCTCCAAATGCCTTTCCGATTTTAAATGCAGATGGATCTTTCGGCGGAACCTCACTCTTTCAGAATAATCCGCTCGGCCAATTACAATCTACCGGATTTTCCAGAACCACCACCAATATCTTGCTCGCCAGTATCATGGCCGATCAGAAAATGGATTTTATCACCAAAGGCCTTTCTGCTAACCTGTTCTTTTCTTATGATGGTTATGGTAATTATGGCGACGGATTAACGCAAAATTATGCAGTTTTCAATCAAACCGTAACGCCTGTACAAACTTATCGTACGCCGGCGGTTATTGCTTACCGTACAGCAGCTTTTCAAACCAATACCAAAAATAATGAACTCTGGTTTGGCCTGGACTACAACAGAACCTTTGCTACAGATCATCAGGTAAAGGCAAATGTACGGGCGCAGCAATATGTAAGTGCTGCGGTAGACCGCCTGGATTACCGCTCACGGATGATTGTAGGGCGGGCAGATTACAGCTTTAAGCAACGTTACCAGTTGGGATTTACGGGAAGTTACTCCGGATCTGAAAACTATGCACCTGGACGACGTTTTGGCTTTTTTCCAGCTGTATCCGCAGGTTGGCTAATATCACAAGAAGATTTTATGAGAAATGCAACAGTGATCAGTTACCTTAAACTGCGCGGATCTTATGGCCGGTCGGGTAATATTGGCCCAACGTATGATGCCAATGGTAATGTAGTCAGGCTGCCATACCGAACGCTGTTTACCCGAGATGCCGGACCATTTCTAGGCTCTACTTTTTCTACGTCGACCACGGCTCGGCTGGTAAGCCCTGCAGGTAACCCTTTAACCACCTGGGAAAAAATTGACCGCCTGAACCTGGGCACAGATGTCGACTTTTTTAAAGGTGCACTTTCTTTCTCTGTTGATTATTTTGACGAAAAACGAACAGACATTCTTGGGCCTGCAAATTTACCGGGCATACTCGGGATAGCCATCGCTCAGGTAAATTCAGGCAAGGTAAGCAGCAAAGGATTTGATGCCAGCGGAACTTTCAATAAAAAAATTGGCGAAGTGCTGATCAGTACCAACGCCAACTTTACCTATGCTAAAAATATTATTTTGGAAAGGACGGAAAATGTATTGCCCAATCAGTCAACCATAGGCCGGTACGTGAATGGCGGAAATTATTATATTGCAGAAGGTATTTTTCAGAGTCAGGCAGAGATTAATGCCAGCCCGAAACAAACCCTTTCGAGCCTGGTGGTGCCTGGCGATCTCAAATACAGGGATGTGAACAATGATAACATCATTGATGCAAACGACGCCGTTTCCAGCGACTATACCGATATCCCAAAAATATACTATGGATTTGGCTTTAATATCCGGTATAAACAATTTGACCTCGGGGCGCAGTTCCAGGGCCTTGCGGGCAGAACGGTAGATGTTTCTGACATTTTTTACGCAGGTCCGAACGGATTAAACCAGCTCAGTTTAGCCAGCTGGACTCCCGCCACAGCGGCGACCGCAAAGTATCCCCGTATCGGGATTTCAAACAACGGGAACAATACAGCCAACTCCACCTTCTGGTTGTATTCAGGAGATTTTTTAAAACTCAGGTCTGCTGAGATCGGCTATAGTACGCCACAAAGCTTTAACCAACGCTTACGTTTTAAAGGTGCGCGGATTTTTGTGAGTGGCAATAATATCTTCGCAATTTCCAAACTCAATGAGCTGGGCATTGATCCCGAAACCCCCAATGCAGGTCGTTTTTCGTCTTACCCTTACGTAAAAACCTTTGCAATAGGCTTAAATGTTAAATTTTAATTCAAAAATGAAGATGAAAAAGAATTTATATGGTATATATATCGTTCTTATAGTTTTGCTCGTTGGCATTAGTGCTTGTAAGGATGAGTTTTTTGAACCTTCGTACAGTGAAGGTCCTGTTAACGAAGACGCGATCTGGAATACCGACAGGCGCGTGCGCGAATATTTAAATAACGGCTATAATTATATGCTGGCCAGGTATAATGTTGATGGCTCAGGTGCATTGATGGCCAGTGGAAGTGATGAAGCCGTAAATTCGAACTTGAACAGCAATATAAACATTTTCAATAATGGCAACTGGAGTAGTTTAAGGACTTTTGATGAGCAGTATACCAACCTTTACAACGGTTTATGGGTAGTGAATACATTTTTGGAACGGTCGCCCACAGCGGTGATTTTTCCGGCTAGCGATCTTCGCGGACTAAGGGGAGAAGCTTTTTTTCTGCGGGCTTTGTTACACTATGAGTTGTTTAAAAGATATGGGGGCATTGTTCTTGCTACCCGCTCCTTTTCGCCGGTAGAAGACCTGAATATTCCACGCAATTCTGCTGATGAGGTAGTTAAACAGATTGTTAAGGATTGCGACTCGGCCATCAGCCAGATTCCTGCAGCCTCCACCAAAGATTGGGATGCTGCAAACTACGGACGCGCCACGAAGGCTGCCGGAATGGCACTAAAAGCCAAGACCCTGCTGGTTTACGCAAGTCCGTTATACAACACGGGCAATGATCTGCAACGCTGGCAAAATGCGGCCAATGCGGCTAAAGATTTAATCGATTTAAATAAACACAGCTTATTGAGTACGGCCTTATTTCCTAACCTGTGGGATTATACCAACACGGCAACCTCTTACAATAATGAGGTGATCTTTGCCACACCGGCAAGTAATACGAATGCCATCGAAGCCAATAATGCGCCCGTTAGCTTCACCGGAGGGTTGGGCAGAACAAACCCGACACAGAATTTGGTAGATGCTTTTGAAATGAACAACGGCAAAGCCATAACCGACCCTACATCAGGCTATGATCCGCAAAACCCTTATGTGAACAGAGATCCGCGTTTAAACCAGTTTATTGTAGTTAACGGTGCAAATTTTAAAACAGGAAGCCTAAGCAGGGCTGTAGAGACTTATGAAGGTGGACGTGATAATGTACCTTCCAATGTAAACAGTACAAAATCTGGTTATTATCTGCGGAAGTTTTTAAGCGGTAATGCTACATACAACATCACGGGTACCACGAGTGTAAGAAGGCCCTGGGTATTGTTTCGTTATGCAGAAATTTTACTGATTTATGCAGAAGCGCTGAACGAATCTGGAGGTCCGGATCTGGAGGTTTACAACGCCGTAAATGCGGTACGCAACCGCGCCGGAATGCCTGCACTGGCCGGATTAACACAATCGCAGATGCGCGACAGGATTAAAAATGAACGCAGGGTGGAATTGTGTTTTGAAGAACAACGTTTTTTTGACGTCCGCCGCTGGAAGGATGGGGAGAGTAATTTTAACGGAGCCGTTCGGGGAATGAAGATTACCAAAGTAGGCACTACGTTAACCTATAGCTCATTTATAATTGAAAACAGGACCTTTACCAGTAAAAACTATTGGTATCCTTTTCAGCAATCAGAGATTAATAAGGCGAATAAACTCATTCAAAACCCGGGGTATTGAGTATGAGGAAGCGCGTAAAATCCTTTGTTCAACAATGCTCTTGGCGATTTAATAATTGCATCAGAGTATCGGTCTGCTTAATGGGTCTGGTTTCTTTATCGGCCGGATTATATGCGCAGAAAACAGATCGCTTTATGGGAGAAATCGTCAATTACGATGAAAGTGCCGTGCCCGCTTATAAATTGCCCGATATATTGCTAACTGCAAAGGGCAAAAAGATTAAAAATGTCTCTACCTGGGAAAAGCAGCGCCGACCGGAGCTTTTAGCTCAGTTTGAAGAACACGTTTACGGAAAAACACCAGGCAGTTTTGATAGTGTAAAGTTTATGGTGACCAATGAGAATGCGGCTGCCATGGCTGGAAAAGCACATTTGAAAGAAGTAACAATTACAGCGTGGAACCATGGTCATTCAGTATCTTTTCCTGTAGTGCTCTTTATTCCCAACAAGCGAACAAAAGCTGCTCCGGTATTTTTGCTAATCAACAACCGCAGTAGCAGAAATACGGATCCGGGCAGAGTGGAAAAAAGTACATTCTGGCCAGCCGAAATGGTAATCGACAGCGGTTATGCCATTGCTGCATTTCATCATTCAGATGTAGCTCCCGATCGGAAAGATAGTTATCAGAACGGCGTATTAAAACAGTTGTTTCCTGCCGAGCTCGAAAAGGATAATGGCATGAAAGCCATTGGCGTATGGGCCTGGGCGGCAAGCCGGGTAATGGATTACTTCAAAACGGATAAAGATATCGATGTTAACAAGGTTGCGCTGGTAGGCCATTCAAGGGGTGGAAAAACCGCTTTATGGTCGGCAGCCCAGGACCAACGTTTTGCAATGGTGTTCAGCAGTTGCTCTGGCAGTACGGGCGCGTCGCTGGCCAGGCGTAAATATGGAGAAACCGTAAGCTTGATTACCAAACAGTTTGGTTACTGGTTTAACAATAATTACAAAAAGTATAGCAATGATGTAAACGGCTTGCCTGTTGATCAGCACATGCTCATCGGTTTAATTGCGCCAAGGCCGGTTTATACCACGAATGCTACAGAAGATCGCTGGGCAGATCCCTATGGCTCTTTTTTGTCGTTGTTACATGCCAAACCTGTTTATGATCTATACGGCAAGACAGTAACGCTACCTGAAAATATGCCTGATGCGAACAGACCCGTCATCCATTCGGCTATGGGTTATCATTTCAGAGAAGGAAAACACGACCTCAATATTTATGACTGGACAAATTTTATCCGCTTCGCCAATTACCATTTCAACCTTTAAGGTCTGCGGTTAAGTCTTTTTTAAATTGATAGGCGTTTTTCTCCCATTGCTACAGGAAAAAAAAGTTTAGTGTAAAGACAATTTAATCCCGGGTCCAATATAGGTGCCGTATTAATAGCAAAACCTCTAATCTAAAATTTAATATTTATTACTATGAAAAAACTTATTTTCGGCTGGACCGGAAAGGTCACACTGCTTGCTCTTCTGGGGCTGCATTCGCTTTCCTGTTCCAAAATGGTGGAAGAAAATCTTTCAGAAACCTTTGATAAGGGACCACAGAAATTGGCTGTTATTGCCAATAACGTGCTGATTAACCCGGTTTATAACAGTACGGCGGTGTTACGGAATCCACTAAACGGGTGGGTAATGTATGGCAAACGTGATGCTACTGAAACGTATTGGGACACACAGTTTTTTGTGCCCGAATTAGGTGCCAATGTAAAGGCGATCGATTACGCCTCTGCCTGTTACATCCGCACCAGCTGGCGATCGCTCAACCCAAGCGCTGGTGTGTATGCGTGGAGAGACCCCAACTCGCAGATTGGTAAACTCATCAATGGTGTTAAAACCAGGGGCTTGCCCATTGCATTCCGGATTGTGGTAGATGGGCGCGACCAGGGTGAGAATACCCCTTCTTTTGTATTCACGGCGGGTGCTCAATATTGGTTATCAAACCCTGCAGTGCCAGCACAGAAAACTCCTTTTCCTCAAGACCCAATCTTTAGGCAATATTATACCACGTTTATTGAAGAGCTTGCCAAAGACTTCAATGATCCGGTTCGCACCTCTTTTATTGATGCCTATGGTTTAGGCAAATGGGGTGAAGCCCATAATACGGTATATGCTGCACCAGGTGTATTAACGGCTGCACAAACGGAAACGGTAAAGGAAGAGGTATTGGACTGGATCATGGCGCTCTACAACAGGACTTTCACTAAAGTGCCACTCGTGATCAATTACCATCGGTTAATCGGCCATCCGACGAGTTGGGGAGCAGCAAACCCAAACAGCAACCAGTTGCTGGTGAAAGCGATAAATCAGGGATATAGCTTAAGGCATGATGCTTTTGCAATGACCGACTATTACCAGAGTTGGGAAAAAAACTTTGCGGCAACCTGGAAACATAAACGCCCGATTATTATGGAGGGGGGATGGATTGTAACCGGTACACACCGTTATTGGATCGATTCGAGTGGCCAATATCGCGAAGGACATCCTGAAGACGTTAGAAAAGCTGAATTTGAAAGATCCGCAGAGGCGGCTGTAAATATGATGGATTTTAGAGTCGGAGAAGTGGCTTCCTGGTTTCAAACCAGTTTTCCGTTGGTACAGCGCTTCAATGCCGAAGGAGGCTACCGTCTTTATCCTGATCAGGTATCATTACCCAATGAGATTGCCAATGGCTCGACCGCTACGCTCAGCCATCGCTGGAGAAATATGGGCTGGGGTTACTGTCCTAATAACATTCCGCAATGGAATTATAAGTATAAAGTGGCTTTTGCCATTCTGGATACTGCCGGTGTGGTTAAAAAACTTTTTATCGATGAAAATGGTGAACCCTCTAAATGGATAAAAGATAACCCCATGAGTTACAACTTTACCACAACAGCCATTAACCTGCCGGCGGGTAGTTACAAATGGGGCGTGGCCATCGTCGATAAAACAAATGCAAACAAACCTGGTATTGCACTTGCCGTAACCGGAACCTTTAAAAACGGCTGGCTGGAATTGGGCAATCTGCAAATACAGGCCGAACCTCCAATCGGTCAGACAATTAAACTCAAAGGTTCCAATAACTTGTTTGTTTCCGGCGAAAACGGTGAAGTAAGCATGAGATGTACCCGTGCAAGCGCCTCAGATTGGGAAACCTTTACCATTGTTGATGCTGGTGGAGGAAAAATTGCTCTGAAAAGCATGAACAAATATGTATCTTCAGAAAATGGCGCCGCAACCGGGATCACCTGCAACCGCACCAGCATTAGCGATTGGGAGAAGTTTGATTGGGTGGTGAACGCTAGCGGTAAAATTTCTCTTAAAGGAAATAATGGTAAATACATTTCTTCAGAAAACGGCCAATCAGCCATGAAATGCAATAGGGCGACTATTTCTGACTGGGAAACTTTTTCACTGGAATAATTACTGGGGAAATGCTCCTAGACAGATAAAGTTTGAATATAAGGGTTGCTCTTACAGGAGTAACCCTTATCAGATTTTTTTGTGAGTTTGAAAAATTGCCTGTTTTCATTCAACTCATCCACGAAATAGTTTGAATTACGGATTGATACTGTTATGCCAGTCACATATAGTGGAGTTTCTTTAAAAACCTTTACGCTCCTGAATAATCCTGTACAACTCCGGCCAGATATTTTCCGCCGCGATCTGGTAGCCCTCTTTAAGCGGGTGAACACCATCGTACATATTCAGTGTGCGTATGCCTGCCACATTTTTTAAGAATGATGGTACCAATGAAATGCTGTTTTTTTCAGCCAGTGCCGAAAATATATCCGAATAATTGCCATGATGCAAGCCCGTTGCCCAATCTGGAAGTTCGATACCCAATAGTAATATGGATGCTAAAGGAATGGTAGATTTAACTTTGTTGATGATGAGCTGTAGGTTGGATAAAATCAGCACGGGACTAATGCCGCGCAGGAAGTCATTTGCACCTAGTTCGAGGATGAAAATTGTAGGTTTTTCATTTAGGGCACGGTCAAGCCTGGATAGGGCAGACGCGGTGGTATCGCCACTTACACCTGCATTAATGACGCTGTATTTTAGTCCGAGCTTTTTTAATTTTTCATTGATAAGGGCCGGAACGGATTCTGAAGAAGGGTCTTTGAGTCCGTATCCCGCCACCAGGCTATCGCCAAAAAAAATAATTTTGTTCTCCATTTACCATTTTCTTTTAATGAGTAATGCACTGAGCAGTAGTCCTGCGCCGAGTGCTACATATTTACGGTGCGCTTTTGGCCTTCCGGGAATTCTCCATCCGCCATGTACGGAATTGCCATAGGCTACCGGACTGAAAATATTGCCATTTGTAGTCGCTATCGCTTTGGCATGTTTCAGGTAGGTACGGATCACGCTTCCTGCGACTGCAGTGGTCAGGCTTGGGAACAAGGCTCGGGATAAACGCATCAATACCGAAAAACTACCCACCATTTTCTCCGATCTGGGATTTAGTGAGAGTTTAAATATTTCATGGGCTAGGCGGTTGGGGTCGTAGACTACAGGGCCCGGTTTGAGCGCTTTACCGGTATAATTGGCTGCATGCTGCATGCCTGGTGTATCCAGAAAGCCGGGAAAGGCATCGCATACATGAATATTAGGGTATTGCTGAAGCTCAGATTTCAATGAGGCAGAAAAGCCGCGGAGTCCGAACTTAGCAGCAGAGTAACCCGCACCAAAGGGTACAGGCAGAAAGCCGCCGATGGAGATATTGTTGATCAGGATTCCGAAACCCTGTTTTTTAAAATAAGGTATTACCGCGTGGGCACCATACATATAACCTAAAAGATTGGTTTTGATTACCTGCTCACTAACTTCCATGGGTGTTTGGTCGAAACTGCCAATAGCGAGTACACCTGCATTATTGACCCATACATCAATACCAGTACCAATATTTGCACCTGTTGCCGCCAGGTTGAGCACCTGGTGATAATCTGATGTATCGCAAGCGACGCATTCTGCCGTTCCACCAAGACGTTCGCATTCGGTAGCGAGGTCTTTCAACGCATCGATATTTCTCGCAGCAACCACTACGCTGTCGCCGTTTGCCGCAAAGACCAGCGCAATAGCCCGGCCGGCACCACTTGATGCGCCGGTGATAACGACTGTTCTGGCCGCTGTTTTTATATTTTGATCCTGTTCCATATCTACCAAACTTTCTTTAAAAGGTGAATGTTTGCGTAGATTGCATTTTTGGCGCGAATTTTTTTTCTATTCTCTATCAGTGGCAAAAGTTGTCAGTATAAATAGGGAACAGTCGTTATGACTGTAACTCCTCGGTTTCTTTCCTTATCTATTGATCTGCTATGGTAAAGTCGGCACATTTATTAGCATACCTAAAAAAACTCATTTCAGTATCTTTTGGAAAGAAAGACTTTTACTGTTGCCGAATACAACTTTTGTCCGTTCGATAACAGGCAGAACGTTCGATATCGGGCATTTTTAGATTTGATAAAAATCCTAACAAACTGATTATCATGTACTTAATATTGGCATTCCCCTTGTAAATGCTTGTCCAAAAAATGTTTAAATGGACAAACTTATTGAAGAAGAAGTTTTAGCTAAAAAGAAGAAAAAAAACTATTTACTGATTTCTATTATCCTTGTTTTGCTTACAGCCAGTATCTTATTAGTACGGTTTTATTTTAAGGCTACACTTACAGCAGCTGATATCACGACGGCAAAAGTAGAAACCGGAATAATTGAAAATACGATTAATGCTACGGGTGAAGTGTTACCAGAATTTGAAGAGGTATTAACGAGTCCGATCAGTGCATCTATAAAAAATGTTTTGATGGATGCCGGAAAGAAAGTGAATAAAGGACAATCGATTCTGTTGCTGGATAAATCAGTAAGCCAAACCGATTATGGAAAGCTACAATTCCAGATGGAGTCCAAACAAAATGAAATAAGTAAGCTGAAGCTCGATTTAGCAAAAAGCTTTTTCGATGTTAAATCGAGCAACAGCATCAAACAGTTACGGATCAGCAACCTTAAAGATGCTGTTTCATCGGCGAAACGATTACTTAAAGCCGGTGGCGGAACCAAAGAGGATGTGGAAAGGGCTGAGCTTGATTTAAAGGTTGCCGAACTGGAGAAGCTACAGCTTGAAAATGAAATTAAAAGCAAACAGCAGACCATGAAAATCGAAATCAGGGAGGCTGAAATTGCACTGGCCATTCAAAAAAATGATCTGGATGCATTGAAACGGAAACTCGATCTGGCTGAGGTAACTGCAACCAGGCCCGGGGTAATTACCTGGGTAAATAAAAATATTGGCTCCAGCGTACACGAAGGTGATGCCCTGGTACGGATAGCCGATTTAAGCGGCTTTAAAGTCGCAGGTAGCATGTCTGATAATCTACTGGATAAAATCCACCATAATATGGCCGCTATCATCAGAATTGGTGATACGCAACTGAGGGGTTCAGTGGTAAACATTTCGCCCGCAGTAACCAATACCACAGTATCGTTTGATATCCAGTTAAATCAAAAAGACAGTAAAGTATTAAGGCCTAATCAAAAAGTTGATGTTTTTTTGGTAACGGATACCCGGAATGGTGTTTTGAGAGTGGCGAACGGACCAGCATTTAACGGTTCGAATTTGCAGGAAATTTTCGTATTAAAAAACGGTATTGCCGAAAGGCGCACCGTGAAAACAGGTTTAAGCAACTTTGACTATGTTGAAATTTTAAGCGGATTAAAGGCCGGAGACGAAATTATTACCTCGGATATGGGCGATTTTAAAAACTCGGAAAAAGTAACAATAAGCCATTAAGATGATGAAGAGAATTGTACTTGTTGGATTAGTGATTTCACTTAGCTCCGTAAATGCGGTATTTGCTTTGGCCGATACGCTTAAACTCAGTCTGCTAAAGGTAGTTGAAATGGCCAGGGCCAATTCTATTGCGGCAAAACAGGCCGCAACCGTTAAAGAAACGAAATACTGGGAGTGGCGTACTTTCAAATCAAATTACCAGCCACAGTTGGCTCTAGAAGGTGTTCTGCCTGGCTATACTAAAACTTATACCCAGGTACAGCAACCCAACGGAAGCATTCTTTTCCAGCCTGTACATTATGATAATTCCTCCTTGACACTAAATTTTAGCCAAAGTATTGCCGCAACGGGAGGCACCATTTACGGAACTACCCAATTGCAGCGGTTTGATGATTTTGATAGAAACAGTGTGCTTTATAATGGTATCCCGTATGGAATTGGTTACACACAACCGTTGTTACAGTTTAACAGCTTAAAATGGGATAAGAAAATTGAACCGTTAAAGTACAGTGAAAGTAAACAGGTTTTTATCGAAACGCAGGAAAAAATTTCGATTACCGTTACCGAATATTTTTTTGATTTACTGTTGGCGCAGGTTAACCTTGATATTGCTGATTTAAATTACGCAAATACCAAAAGAATTCTGAGTATTGCAGATACCAAATTTGAATTGGGAAAGATTTCAAAAAATGAGATCCTCCAGCTTCAGCTGGAGGTACTTAATGCCCAAAAAGCTGTTGGAACCGCTAAAAGAGATGTAGAAGTGGCCACGCTCAACCTTCGCAGTTACACGGGCATCGAGGGTGACGACAGGATAAAGCTGGATATGCCACAGGCGGTTGCGCAGATGACGGTGGCAACTGAAAAGGTTTTGGCCGAAGCCTTTGCAAACCGTTCTGACGCGATCGGTTTTGCCCGCCGGTTGGCAGAAGCCAGAAGAGATGTGGCCAAAGCAAAGGGCGAAAACGGACTGAAAGCCACATTAAGGGCAAATCTGGGATTTTCCAATGCCGGATTAAGTGCTTTCGATATTTACCGGAATCCGAAAAATCAGCAAACTGTAGAATTGCAGCTGTCTATTCCGGTGATGGATTGGGGCAGGTCTAAATCGAGAACAAAAACGGCACAGGCAAACGAGCAACTGGTCACTTATGCTGTTGAGCAGGATAAGCAAACTTTTAAACAGCAGATCGTAACACAGGTAACGCTTTTTAATATGATGAAAGAACAGATTAAACTTACAGATGCTGCCGAAAAAATTGCCGCTGAAAAATATAAGATAGCCAGCGAACGCTACGTTTTAGGCAACCTGAGTATTACTGATTTAAGCATTGCTTTCCAGGAAAATGATGCAGCAAAACGCGATTATGTTTCTTCACTGCGCGATTTTTGGGGCGCTTACTATCAGCTTCGCTATCTTTCTCTTTACGATTTTGAAAAAAACATAAAAATAACTTATTAATAAATCTTAATTACTATACATGATGATACGCTTAAAAAACATTGAAAAAGTTTACCGTACAGCAACTGTGGAAACCCTGGCGATAAACCGTATTAACCTCGACATTGCAAGGGGTGAGTTTCTTTCCATTATGGGACCATCGGGCTGCGGAAAAAGTACTTTGCTCAACATTATGGGTTTGCTCGATGAACCATCTAAAGGAGATATTAAAATAGATGACCAGGACATTCGCAGTTTTTCTGATAAAAAGCTGGCTAATTTCAGAAATGAGAAGCTCGGATTTATTTTTCAGAGTTACCACCTGATTAATGATCTGCAGGTGTTGGATAATGTAGAACTACCTTTATTATACCGCAATTCATCTGCGAAAGAAAGAAAGGCCCTAGCAACTGAAGCCCTGGAAAAAGTTGGCCTGAGTAACCGTTTGAAACATTTCCCTACGCAGCTTTCAGGAGGGCAACGCCAGCGTGTTGCCATTGCCAGGGCCATTGTCGGGCGCCCTCAGATTATCCTCGCTGATGAGCCAACCGGAAACCTTGATAGTGCCATGGGGAATGAGATTATGGAAATCCTCATCAATCTGAATAAAAATGAAGGTACAACTATCGTAATGGTAACACATGACGAAAGCATGGCCCATAAAACACACAGATTGGTTCGTCTTTTTGATGGTTCACAGGTTCAGTAAATTTCAGCTATGTTAAAAAATTATTTCAAAATAGCCCTAGCTGTTTTAAAAAGAAGGAAATTTTTCACCTTCATCAGCTTATTTGGCATCAGCCTTACGCTCACCATCTTAATGGTAGCCACTGCACTTGCAGATAAAATGTTTAATCCGGGATATCCTGATTATAATCAACACCGTTCGCTTTATGTAGAACGTATAGAAATAAAAAATACCAAAGAAGGCTGGATGAATATGAGCAACCTGTCGTTTTATTTCTTCGAACATTATGTTTCCAGGTTGAAAACGGTTTATAAAATGGCCATTTCATCAGCGCAGAAATCATCAAATGCTTATTTGAACAATAAAAAGCTGGTAATAGGTTACAAGTACACCAATGCAGATTACTGGAATGTTTTATCATACAGGTTTTTAGAAGGCAAACCTTATGGTGAAAGGGAAATTAAAAACGCAGAACAGGTTGCCGTGATTTCTAAAAAAACAAAAGAGGCTTATTTCGGTGATGAAAAATCGGTAATCGGTTTATACATTTCTGCAGATAACATCAACTATCGGGTAATTGGAGTGGTTGATAATGTTTCAGGTGCTGCGCGCAATTTTACCGGCGATATGTATCTACCTTATACGCTTGCTAAAGACAGCAAAAATACAGAATTAATGGGTTCCTATAATGCGGTGCTTTTAGGCCGTACGGCAGATGATGTGCCCAGGATGAAAAAAGAATTTACGCAAATGGTTAATAAATTGCCGATCCCACCAGATTTTGATAAGATTTATTGTAATGCAGATGGGTTTAAAACCAGCATTGCCCGTAGAATGGCCGGAGATTCGAACAGTAACGGGATCACAAAAGTAATCGCTATAGGCGGAATTTTTGTACTCCTGTTCTTATTGCTGCCAACCATGAATTTAGTCAACATCAATATTACCCGGATCATGGAGCGCTCTTCAGAGATCGGCGTTCGTAAAGCTTTTGGTGCCTCATCAAAAACCCTGGTTTACCAGTTTATTGTAGAAAACCTGATTCTTACTTTTATCGGCGGTGTTATTGGGGTCTTTTTGTCCCTGCTTGTTATTTACCTCATCAACGAATCAGATTACATATCAAGCTTCAATCTCACTATGAATTTAACGGTGTTGTTTTTTAGTTTGATTACCTGTTTTTTATTTGGGTTGATATCAGGAGTTTACCCCGCATGGCGAATGTCGAAATTAAATATTGTTAAAGCATTAAAGGCTTAACGCCTCAAAATAAAATACGGTTATGTATAAACATCTGTTTAAATTAATATGGAACAAAAGGAAACAGAATATCCTTTTTCTGTCTGAGATTTTGATTTCCTTTCTGGTTGTATTTGCTGTTTTTTCTTATCTGACCTATTACTATAAAAATTATATCAAGCCACTTGGATTTGATTATGATAGGGTGTGGGCGGTTAGCTATAATAGTGATCAATTATCAAAAAATGCTGATTCCCTGAATATCTTTTACACCAATCTGAACAAAGCATTGAAAGCAATGCCCGAAATTGAAGCGATAAGTTTTTCGAGTTCGAATTATCCCTATTCATCCAGTTTTATGAGTACCGGATTAACGCAGGGAGGAAAGAAATTTAATCAAATCAGCGATTTTAACGTCGGAAGCGATTATCAAAAAGTTTGGAATATCAAACTCATTGACGGGAGATGGTTTTCTCCGGAAGACTTAATCAGCAAAAATAAAGAAATTATTATTAACGAAACCTTTAGCAAAGAGATGTTCGGAACCGCAAAGACTGCAGGCAAGCTGATCGGCGATTTTGACGATAAGAGAAAATTTAAGATTATTGGTGTCGTTAACGATTTTAAGGCCAACGGCGATTTTGTTCCTGCCAACAATCTGATGTTTAGTCGGTTGGATACAACGAATTTGAAGTGGGCGAGTACACTTTTAATAAGGGTACGGGAAACTGCCGGTGCCAGTTTTGAAAGCAAGCTATATAAGTTTATGGCCACAATGATGCGTAGTGCAGTCGAAATTCAGCACGTTGATGAAATGCGCGATGCCAGAAACAAGGAAACCATTATCCCGATGTTATTGTTCATCATCGTTGCGGGTTTCCTGATAATTAATGTTGCCCTTGGTCTTTTCGGTGTGTTATGGTACAACATTAATAAGCGGAAAGGGGAAATTGGTCTGAGGCGGGCAATTGGTGCAAGTGGCATTTCCGTATCTACGCAAATGGTACTCGAATCGTTAATCTTGGCCACAATCTCTGTTCTGATCGGCTGTTTCTTTGCTGTTCAGTTTCCGCTGTTAAATGTGTTTGATGTCGCTTCGGGCGTTTACCTTATTGCCATTCTCCTTTCTGTTTTATTTATTTACACACTGGTTATTGCCTGCTCATTGTACCCGGGCAGGCAGGCTGCTGCAATTCATCCGGCCATTGCTTTGCATGAAGACTAAATAGTTAACTTCGTATATGATTTTAGTAGTTGATGATGACATTGCCGTTAGAACCTCCATTTCGCTTCTCTTAAAAGGGGCGGGTTACGAGGTTGTAGCTGCCGATAACGCTGTGCAGGCTTTTGAAGATGTAAAAAACCAAAAGCCGGCACTTGTGATACTGGATTTAAATTTTTCTATTGATACCTCAGGGGAAGAAGGCATGAGTTTGCTGAAAAAAATCAGAACTGTTGATACCGGTGTCCCGATTATTTTAGTTACCGGCTGGGCGAGTATAGAACTTGCTGTTCAGGGGATGAAACTCGGTGCGAACGATTTTATCAATAAACCCTGGAACAATCAATACTTACTGCAGTCGGTAGCAACTTTATTAGAAATAAACGGTAAAAAACCGCGTTCAGGCAGCAGAAAGGAACTGGATAAGAAATATAATTTTAAGCAGATCATCGGTGAAGACCCGATCCTGATTAATATACTGGAAACCATTGGCCGCGTGGCTTCGACAAATGCATCAATATTGATTACCGGCGAAAGCGGAACGGGTAAAGAACTGATAGCAGAGGCCATCCACGAAAATAGTAACCGCTCGGGCAAACCATTTGTGAAAGTTAATCTGGGCGGAATTTCTTCTTCTTTGTTTGAGAGCGAAATGTTTGGTCATGTTCGCGGAGCTTTTACTGATGCCCGTTTCGATAGGACCGGCAGGTTTGAAATGGCGAATAAGGGAACCATTTTTCTGGATGAGATAGGCGATCTGGAAGCATCAGGTCAGGTGAAATTATTAAGGGTTTTACAAGACCGTACGTATGAAGTTTTAGGCAGTAGCCGAACTAAAACAGTAGATACCAGGGTAGTTTGTGCAACAAACAAAAACTTAAACGAAAGGGTAGCCGCTGGCTTGTTCAGGGAAGATTTATTGTACCGCATCAACCTGATCACTATCCATCTGCCCCCGTTAAGGGAAAGACCGTCTGATATTCCATTACTGGTTAACTTCTTTATCAACAATCTTAAAGAAATTTACGGTAGGGCAGCGTTATCAATTGCGCCCGGTGCCTTACGCTGGTTACAGCAACTGCCTTTGCCCGGTAACATCCGCCAGCTGAAAAACCTGGTGGAGCGAACGGTTTTGATCAGCAGTACAAATGAATTAACGATTGATGATTTTCAATCCCAGTTAAATTTATCGCCATTAAAAAATGATAAGATCAGATTGCCGGGGGTAGGTACCATGACTTTAGACCAGATGGAAGCAGAAATGGTTAAGCAGGCCATGAATTTTCATAAAAACAGAATTACAAAAGCTGCGGCGTCATTGGGGATTACCAGAAATGCCCTTTATCGCCGTTTGGAAAAATATCAGATTCCATTTCATGAAACTGAAGACTAAGTATATCCTGTTTATCGTTATTCTTCACGTGATTTGCCTGGTGATGAGCTATTTTATTTTTGAAAAAAACAAGCTCATATTTATGCTGGCAGAGGCATTTGTACTGGTTTCCGTTGTGATATCAATTAGCCTTTATAAGCAGCTGATCAGTCCGCTTACTTATTTAAAACAAGGCATTGCAGCCATAAAAGACCGGGATTTTAATGTTAAATTTTTATTGACCGGAAAAAAAGAGGTAGATGAGCTGGTAGATGTTTATAACCGTATGATCGAGGAATTAAGAACCGAGCGAACGAAACAGGAAGAACAGCATTTTTTTCTTGAAAAGCTTATTCAGACTTCGCCAACGGGAATTATTATTCTTGATTATGATGGAAAGCTCAAGCAGATCAATCCAAAGGCGTTGGAAATTATCAAAGAGAATCCGGATTTGCTCGAAAATCAGATTCAGGGCATGAAAACCGGAACGTCAAAAATGCTCCGGACGGATGGACTGCATACCTACAAAATTCAAAAGTCGAGATTTATAGACAGAGGTTTCGAACGGATTTTTATCATGATGGAAGAGGTAACGGCAGAAATTTTTTCGGCCGAGAAAAGCGTTTACAGTAAGGTAATCAGAATGATGGCACATGAGGTGAACAATACAGTTGGTCCCGTAAATTCAATTATTAATACGGCATTGGCTCAAGATGATTTATGGCTGAAAGAGGAAGAGCAGCTATTAAAAAATGCCATGAAAATTGCTGTTGAACGTAATCAGAACCTAAACATATTCATCCGGAATTTTGCCGATCTGGTGAAACTTCCGGGAGCGAACAGAAAGAAAACAGATCTGGCAGAACTTCTCAGATCTGTAACAGAATTGATGTATTTCGCTGCAAACGAAAAACAAATCAGGTTTGAACTCGACTTACCAGCGTCATCATATTTTATTTCTGCCGATGTTGAACAAATGGAGCAGGCCCTGATAAACATTCTTAAAAATTCAATTCAGGCGATAGAAAAAAATGGTGTTATTCAAATAGAACTGAATGCTGCTAAACATCAGCTCAATATTTACGACAATGGAGAAGGTATTTCTGAAGAAAATGCATCACAAATTTTTAGTCCTTTCTTCAGCACGAAGAAAGATGGGCAGGGCATTGGATTAACACTGGTGAGAGAAATACTGCTCAACCATGGTTTCGGTTTTTCTTTGAAAACAACTAAACCACGTACCGTATTTACCATTCAGCTTGCCGGATAATGATTATGCAGATCAAAAATAGTTACCATCCCCGGATAGGTGCCGTGAGCAAGCCGATGTAAAATTTTAATTAATCGGTACAGGTTTGCTAAAACCCTAACTACCTGTTCTGAACTTCCGGAGGCTCAACCTGACCAATTCAATTGGATTGCAATTGAGTGGGCATACTTTTTCCAGCCAACATCAAAGCCAGTTTTTCCAAGTGGAAAAATCCATCGGTCGTTAACTATCCGGTTATATTTATTCTATCTGTGTGATACATCAATAATGTCTTGATATCATTCATTTGTATCTCAAAATTGTCCATTATAAAATAAATTCAGTATGGATTGATCAAATTTAAAACAATCACTCTGTTTAGCAGGTATATCCACTACTAAATTCATGAAAGAAATGGAAAATCATACAATGTTACAGTACTTCGAATGGTACTATCCTAATGATGGCAGCCTTTGGAAGAAAGTTCAGCAAGATGCTGTTAAACTAAAAGAAATGGGAATAGATTCCATTTGGCTGCCACCGGCACACAAGGGTATGGATGGCAAAGATTCAACCGGTTACGATTCTTATGATCTATACGATCTCGGCGAATTTGATCAGAAAGGAAGTATTGCTACAAAATATGGTACTAAAGAAGAATATCTGCAGGCAATAAAAGCTGCTCAGGAGGCTGGTATAAATGTTTATGTAGATATTGTGCTGAACCATCTGGGCGGAGCAGACGATCATGAACCGGTTATGGTACGCAAGGTAAATCCGGAGAACAGAAATGAATTCATCTCAGAACCCTTTGAAATTGATGCTTATACCAAATTTACCTATCCGGGTCGTGGTGGAAAATATTCTGAATTTCAATGGGATTTCCAGTGCTTTACGGGGGTAGATTACGATGCACGTACCCAGGAGTCGGCAGTATACAGCATTCAAAACCAATACGGAGCAGGATGGGAGAATGTGCTCGATACCGAAAATGGAAATTATGACTACCTGATGCTTACCGATATCGATTTTAGGAATCCTGCTGTAAGAGAGGAACTTAAAAGATGGGGAATGTGGTTTTACCAGACTACAGGTTTTGACGGATTACGTTTGGATGCCATTAAACATATGCCTGCTGATTTTTATAATGAATGGCTGGATTATCTTCGGGCTGAAACAGGCAAAGAACTGTTTACGGTGGGCGAATATTGGTCGCCATACGATCCGCAGTCCATGCTGGATTATATTGATGCTACACAGGGCCGTATGTCGTTATTCGATGCCAGCCTTCAGGCTAATTTCTCCCGTGCCAGTAAAGATGGCGAACAATATGACCTGAGTACCATATTAAACGGATCTCTGGTTTCAATGAGACCGGAACTAGCCGTAACATTGGTTGAAAACCACGATACCCAACCACTCCAATCGCTCGAACAGACAGTAGAACCATGGTTCCGGGCACATGCTTATGCAATCATTTTACTCCGTGAAGCAGGTTACCCATGCGTTTTTTATGCAGATGTATATGGATCGGCCTATACCGACAAAGGGAATGATGGAAAAGACCACGAAGTGACCATGGCCTCACTTCCTCAGTTAGAGGCATTGTTACAATTGAGAAAAACATTCGCCTATGGTTTTCAACGCGATTATTTTGATCATCCAAGTTGTATTGGCTGGACACGCTCGGGAGATGAGGAACACCAGGGTTCGGGCCTTGCAGTGGTTTTATCAAATGGTGAAGCGGGAAATAAGCGTATGGAAATGGGTACTGAGTTTGCAGGCAAAACTTTTAGCGATTATCTGGGGCATTGCGACAGAGAAATTACCATAGACCAGGATGGATGGGCAGAATTTTATTGTGAAGCAGGTTCGGTTTCAGTTTATACTTTAAAAGCGGATTGATAGTTGTTCAGATCTGAAATCTCTTATGGATTCAACCTGTGATAATAGGTCACAGCATACATTGGTTTACGCCCCTCCTTATTAAGGAGGGGTTGCCCTTAGGGCGGGGTGTTTAATCAATTTTATATTCTGTTTTTATAATAACCTATCATCTTCAGAGGCGTAGTCTTTAACCTCTTAATTGCAAATTGCCAGGCAGCTACAACGATCCATCTTTCACTTTCTCTTCCAGCATCTGGCCTCCCGCACGCCATTGCTCAAATGCTTTTATGGCTTCTCCTGGCATAATCCTTTCAAATGATACCGGCTGTTTTTCTATCGGTTCCTGCAAGGCGTCTAAAATGAACTGATCACCAAAGCCTGCCCATTCCGCATCTGTTCGGGTATTTCCATAGTATACCTGTTTAATATTGGACCAGTATATTGCACTTAAGCACATGGGGCAAGGCTCTGCGCTGGTATAAATCGTACAGCCTGACAGGTCGGCTTTCCCTATTTTTTTTGCTGCCTGCCTGATTGCATTTATTTCAGCATGGGCCGTCGGATCACAGTCCTGCGTAACTGAATTAGCCTCAGCGCTCAGGATTTTACCGTCGCGCACAATTAAAGCCCCAAACGGCCCTCCTTTCAACGATCGCAGGTTCTGCTCCGATAATGCAATGGCTTTAGCCATAAACTTTTCATGTATTTCCATCCTTAAAGAACAGTGATTTTAACTATTGGTTTTGGCTGTCATATTTGTTGTAACACATACCGGTAAGTTCCTTTCTGCAGACTTGTATAGGGCTTGATATATAGCTGTCTGCAACAGGTGTGTCAAAGGGACCCTAATGATACGGGTTTGATTGAGCTAGACACTAATAATGTCCGTGTTTTGCGTTTATATAAGAAAAGTTATAAAGTTTTAAGGGAATTTTGCCAAAGTTGAGACAAATCGACAAAATATTGAACAGATAATAAAATCAGTATTGCTTTACTTTGATTTCAATTAACCAAATAACAAACCTTACTGCAATTCTTCGATAGGCAACACATGCTTTTTGCAGTTTCAATATGTATTATGAGAAAACAGATATTTATTTCAGACAGTTGATTATCAAATACTTTAATATATTACTAACCAGGGAAACGAAAACTAAATTAATATGATGCTCAACACTTACCTATCTGTTCTAAACACGTTTATTGTTCCGTAAAACGATAACCTCATGGTCTAATCACCAATGACGTCGCTTTACGGCCTAAACAAATCAGGCTAAAAATTATTTCCAGGCGCAAGTCAATGTTAATTTTTTGATCATTATCAAGTGATAAGTATCATTTGATCACATAAAGAGTTTGTTTTGTAAAAACGTTTTAGTGTTTTTTGAGATTCATGTTGCAGTATAGTAACCATATTATGGGCAATATGCAATCATTATCAGGCAAGACCAGCAGGTTCAGTTTACACCTGCCATCGGCACCGCATTGAGGCTGATAGGGATTTCTTTGTCCAAAAATTCATCCATGCAGTTTTAAACTGCTTCCTGACCGGCTGCTGTAATATTAAACAATAGTTTTCTGAAATCTCCCCGGAAACGGATATATCCAACATACCTCAATCTAAGGAACCCATGTACCAAAAGTGGTTAACAATTTAATTATGCAAGCCGGTTTGATCCGGAAAAAGCGATAGGTATATATGAAAACAAAAAAAAATGTAAAAACCATGCCCTGGCAAATCCAATGGATATTGCTCGGGCTGATTGCACTTTCGTTAACGCGGTGTAAACAAGAAAAATTGCAGCAGGAGGATGCTTACGATCCGTCAAAAGAAGTGCTGATTACTGATTTTTACCCAAAACAAGGCGGAGTAGGGAATAACCTCGTTATTTATGGCCATAATTTCGGTAATGATATTTCGAAAATAAAAGTGACCATTGGTGGAAAAGTGGCTAAAGTGATCGGGGTAAAAAACAATAGTATTTATTGTATTATTCCTGAAGAGGCTTATGATGGCGATATCAAAATCACCATCATTGATGGCAACAACCAGCAGCTTGCACAGGCTATATCGAAAGAAGTCTTTTCTTATACCCGAAAATTACTGGTTTCTACATTTTTAGGAAAGTACTA
The DNA here is from genome assembly GCF_913776295.1 of uncultured Pedobacter sp. Lineage (GTDB taxonomy): Bacteria > Bacteroidota > Bacteroidia > Sphingobacteriales > Sphingobacteriaceae > Pedobacter. Next base: position 52,912 of record NZ_CAJYOJ010000082.1, on the reverse strand, counting down.
CCAGGTGGCTTCTAATTTTGAAGAAAAAGAAGGCCCGTTTAATGATTGCGGGGCGTTTAAAGGCATTACCTGGCTCACCCTTGATCCGAAAAATCCAAATCGCCTGTACTTTTCAGCCGATGTGAACAGTTGCCGTCTCGTCGATTTCGAAAAGAAATATGTGAGCTATTTCAGGACTGATCTCGACAGGGTATCCATTATCAATTGGCGAATTGATGGCAATCAGGACATGATTGTTTCGCACAATCACTCCAGCGATACCAAATATGGTAATTATATCTTTAGCCGTGAATCCAGCTTTCTGCAAAAGAAAGCAATCGAAGTTTATGCACGCGGGGTAAACGGAACGATGATACACCCTCAGAATGGTGAACTTTATTATTCGAGGTTCAGGGCAGGAGATATCCGCAGGTATGATTTTAATACTAAAGAGGATAAACTGGTCTTCTCCAATCCTTACAGCGCTGTAGCCGTTTACATGGTGATGCACCCTTCGGGCGACTATGCCTATCTGGTTGAGTACGATAAGCATTTTATTATGCGTACCGATTATGACCGCGCCACGAGGACTTTTAAAACCCCTTATACCATTTGTGGTGCTGCAGGTACCGCCGGTTATGCCGATGGAATTGGCACCAACGCCCGGTTAAATAACCCGGTACAGGGCGTATTTGTGAAAAACCCCGATTATGAAGCTACCGGAGGAGACCTATACGATTTCTATTTCTGCGACAAAGCCAATCATGCCATCCGCACTTTAACGCCACAGGGGAGGGTAAGCACTTTTGCCGGGCGCGGTAACAATGGCACAAGTGGCTACGCAGATGGCGATTTACGCACAGAGGCCCGTTTCAATAATCCACAGGCCATTACTTATGATGAAACCAGGAAATGCTTTTACATCGGCGATACAGGCAACTGGCTGATCCGCAAAATTGCTAAAGAAGAATAACTGATAAATACACAATATAATGATGAGATTTATTTTATTGACCTGCCTTTGGGTGCTTGGGATTTCCATTAATATCCTGGCCCAGGAGGTGATCGTTAAAGGTACCGTAACCGATGAGAAAAAGCTGCCGATTCCGGGGGTGAGCATCTCGGTAAGTAACCTGCCCGGATTAGGGGCCATTACCGATGGAGATGGAAGATACACCATTAAAATGCCTGCCTATCAAACCCTTGTATTTTCTTACGTGGGTTACGAAAAGAAAGAAGTTTTGGTGAAAGAGCAACGCCTGGTAGATGTTACCTTAAAAGAATCGGATGCCAGTGTACTGAACGAAGTGGTGGTAACGGCTACCGGTGCCGAAAAAAAGATTGCCATTACAGGTGCCATTACCACAGTAAATGTTGATCAGCTGAAGTCCAATCCGTCCACATCAATGGCTGATGCCCTGGCCGGCGTGGTACCGGGTATACAGGCCATGCAAACTTCGGGACGGCCAGGCAGTATTTCCGAATTCTGGGTGCGCAGTATTTCTACTTTTGGAGCCAGTAATGCTGCTTTGGTATTGATTGATGGTTTTGAGCGTGATATGAATGAAATCAATGTGGAAGATGTAGAATCCTTTTCAGTGTTAAAAGATGCTTCCGCAACCGCGATGTATGGTAGCAGAGGCGCCAACGGAGTAATCCTGATCAAAACCAAAAGAGGGAAGGAAGGTAAGGTGAATATCAATGCTAAAGTGGAAGGTTTTTACAACACGCTCACTAAACTTCCACAGTTTGTAGACGGCTATACGTATGCCTCAATGGCCAATGAAGCCAAGATTGTACGTAATCAGGAACCGCTTTTCTCGCGTTCGGAGCTTGAAATTCTGCGCCTGGGACTCGATCCGGACCTCTTTCCTAATGTAAACTGGATGGATGTGGTACTCCGGGACGCAGCCAGGAGCCAACGCAGTATGCTTAACCTGAGCGGCGGCGGAAAAACGGCACGTTATTATTTATCGGGCAGTTACCAGAACCAGCAGGGAATGTACAAGGTAGACGATGCTTTAAAAGATTATAATACCAATGCCAGTTTCAATAAATATACCTACCGCTTAAGCGTAGACATGGACATCACCAAATCTACCCTGTTAACCGTTGGAGTATCAGGCTCATTGCGTAAACAGAACGACCCAGGAGTGGGCAGTGATGCCATCTGGACAGCGCTGATGGGCTATAATGCCATCACTTCACCACTTCAGTACTCGGATGGGAAAATCCCGGCCAGTGATGACGGCGACACTAATCCTGACAACGATATGGATCGTTTTAATCCCTGGGTACAGGGTACCATGACAGGCTACAATGAAAGCTGGAGCAACAATATTCAAACCACACTAAACCTGAACCAGGGACTCGATTTTATTACCAGAGGACTCCGTTTTGTGGGCCGTTTCGGGTATGATACCTACAACAACAATTATATCAAACGGTATAAATTTCCTGAATTATGGAGTGCCAGCCGTTACCGGAATACAGCAGGCGAACTGGTATTCAAGCGGATTAAAGAAGAACAGAAAATGACGCAGACGGCCGGTTCGGATGGTAACAAAAATGAATTTTTCGAATGGGAAACCCATTACAACCGAAGCATTGCCTCGCATAATTTTGGTGCGGTGATCAAATACACGCAGGCTTCCAGGGTGTTTACCCAAAATATCGGTACCGATCTCAAAAACGGAATTGCCCGCCGCAACCAGGGAGTTGCAGGTCGCGTGAATTATAACTGGAATTCACGCTACTATGTAGACTTTAACTTCGGATACACAGGTTCCGAGAATTTTCATAAAGATTACCGGTTTGGGTTTTTTCCTGCCATTTCGGGTGCATGGAATGTAGGCGAGGAACCCTTGGTAAAGAAACTGGGTTGGGTAGATATGTTTAAAATCCGTTATTCATATGGAAAAACCGGGAATGATAATTTAGGTAATATCAGGTTTCCTTATCTCTACAGTTTGGAACAAATGTCGGCAGTTGGTTACAATTTCGGTGATTTCGATTCGTCAAATCCCTGGACAGGAATCCGTTATTCATCAGTAGCCTCCCCAAATGTAACGTGGGAAGTAGCTACCAAACAGGATTTAGGGATAGATTATGCTTTATTTCATGATAAAATCAGCGGGACGGTGGATTATTTCAGGGAAAGACGTGACGGCATTTATATGAGCCGGAATTTCCTGCCGGGATTTGTAGGCCTGGAGAACAATCCATCAGCCAATGTTGGTGAGGTAAAAGCCCATGGATTTGATGGCAGTTTTACTTTTAAACAGAAGATCAATAATGTCGATTTAACCCTGAGGGGCAATGCCACCTATAGCAAAAATGAAATTATTGAACGGGATGAAGAAAACACGATTTACAGCTATAAACTTCAGGAAGGACATCGTGTAGACCAGGCGCGGGGACTGATCGATTTAGGCTTGTTCACTGATTATGATGATATCCGTAACAGTCCGAGGCAAAGCTTTGGCGAGGTGATGCCGGGCGATATCAAATACAAGGACGTTAACGGAGATGGTTTAATTGATGATAACGATATTGTGGCCATTGGTGCAACCACACGCCCTAATTTTACCTATGGTTTTGGTATTTCAACCAGCTGGAAAGGACTGGATATCAATGTGCATTTTCAAGGGGTAGGAAAGTCTACTTACTTTATCAATGGCTCTTCGGTGTATATGTTCAGCTTAGGCCAGAACTGGGGAAATATCTTAAGCGATATTGCTGATAGTAACCGTTGGATGTTAGGGGTTAACGAAGATCCCAATGCCGATTATCCGCGTTTAACGTATGGCCCGAATGCCAATAATTACAGGGCATCAACATTCTGGCTAAGGGATGGTTCCTACCTGCGTTTAAAAACATTGGATATTGGTTATTCATTACCCAAAACCCTGGTGAACAGGGCACATTTAAACAATGTCCGTGTCTTTTTGATCGGGACCAACCTGCTTACTTTCAGTAAGTTTAAACTCTGGGATCCGGAGTTAGGAAGTTCGACCGGGAAAGTATATCCCTTGAGCAAAACATTATCATTAGGCGTATCAGTTAATTTATAAGCAATGAAAAATTTGAAAAAAACAGCGATGGCAGTAAGCCTGCTGATCGCTGTTACCATCATTAACGGTTGTAAGAAATTTCTCGACTCCGATTATCTTTTTGATGAAAGGCTAACCACAGAAGAGGTTTTTACCAACCCCGATTATGCAAACAGATGGCTTGCACAGGCGTACTCTTTTTTAGGCAGTAATTACATGCAGGAGGTAAGCAGCAAGAAAACCGTACCTTTTAATTTTGCTGATGACATGTATTATGGCGACGAAAATGATGGCTATAAAAGATGGAAAAACGGGCAGTATACCGAGAACGGGCTGAACGGTGAAAGCAGGGAAATATGGAATACCGCTTATAAAGGAATCAGGCAGGCCTCTATTTTTATCAATAATATTGATATCAATACCAAATTTTCAGCGAAAGAAATTGCTGATTTAAAAGGGCAGGCACGCTTTTTAAGGGCTTATTTTTATTGGATATTGCTGCGTACCTATGGCCCTGTACCCATTATAGCCAGCGAAGGCATCGACTATACTAAAGAATATGATGATATTGCCCAACCGCGAAATTCTTATGAAGAATGTGCGGTTTACCTGGCTAATGAGCTGGCGGAGGCTGCCAAAGGGTTATCTGTTCAACAGGGTATACAACAGATTGCCAGGCCTACCCGTGGTGCCGCTTTGGCACTGCGGGCCAGAATATTGTTGTACGCCGCAAGTCCGCTGGCTAACGGAAAAGCGCCCGCAGAAGTAGCGGCAGCAATGGTGACCAAAGATGGGAAGCCCTTACTTTCGCGCAGTTACGATGAATCAAAATGGGCAAGGGCAGCTGCCGCGGCAAAAGATGTGATGGATTTAGGGCAGTACCGCTTATATGTGGCCTATAAAAAGGCAACGGGCGATGCTGCTTACCCGGCAACGGTAACCCCGCCGTTCGACAGTAATTTCTCTAATAGTGCCTGGCCTTCCGGCTGGAGTGATATTGACCCTTTCGAATCCTATCGCTCTTTGTTTAATGGAACGGTGCCAGCTTACCAAAATCCGGAACTGATTTTTACCCATGGCCAAAACCAGGGTGGCGAAGGGATCAATGTGCTGGTATTACACCAGCTACCACGCCTGGAGGGGAAAGGTTATAACTCGCATGGCATGACGCAGAAGCAGGTAGATGCCTATTACATGAACAATGGTAGTGATATACCCGGTATGAACAGCATGTATGCCGGTAGGCCGGGTTACGAAGGTCGGTACAATTCAGCACCGAGGGCCTCGGGTTACGTCAAACAAGAAGAGTTGGCCAGCTATCCGGAATTAGGTCCACTGGGCGTAGGCGTAAACAAACAGTTTGCCCGTCGCGAGCCCAGGTTTTATGCTTCGGTTTCGTACAACGGCTCTACCTGGAATTTGTTGAATGCCGAAAGCGTAAAAGACGAAAAAAGTAATATGCAGATATTTTATTACCGTGGCGATCCTAACGGCTACAAAAATACTTCTTACTGGCCCCGTACAGGCGTTGGCATCAAAAAATATATACACCCGGACGATATCAGTAATGTAGCTGTTACTGCTTACGATCAAAGTCGGATGAAGCAAAAAGTTGATCCTGCCATCCGTTATGCAGAAGTATTGCTGATTTATGCAGAAGCCTTAAATGAGCTGAATGGTTCTTACAATATCCCATCATGGGATGGTAGCCGGACACATGCCATGTCGCGCAACATTTTAGAAATGAAAAAAGGGATACAGCCCATCCGTATCCGGGCAGGGTTGGCTGACTATACCAGCCAGGTATATGCTGATCCGAACCAGTTCCGCATCAAATTAAAAAGAGAACGGCAGATCGAGTTTTTTGCAGAAGGGCAACGTTATTTCGATTTGCGCCGCTGGACGGACGCTCCTTCGGAAGAATCTGCACCGGTTTATGGATACAATGCTTATGCCACCAAAGCACAGGCAGACCTTTTTCATACGGTTGTAGAAACGCCATCTCTGCCTTCCATCTTTACGCTTAAAATGTGGTTCTGGCCTATTCACTATGATGAATTAAAACGGAATAAATACCTTACGCAAAACCCTGGCTGGACAAATCCTGAATAACCGATTAGCATTTAAAACAATGAAACGTATATATCAATTAATTTTTATGGTAACAACAGTAATATGCTGTGTATCATGTCGTGATGAGTGGAAAGAAGAACAATTCGTCCAGATGGCATCATTTAAATCAAACCCAACTGCCCAGGGCGTAACCTGGTGTTATATCCGTTATAATGCCCAGGGGAAATTGAGGTTCAATTTACCGGTTATTATCAGCGGCTCTACCCCAAATGTTAAAGACCGTACAATCCACATCGGTTTGGATCCTGATACCCTGGCCAAACTGAACCAGGAACAATATGGCCACCGGCAGGAACTGTATTTTAAGCAACTGGATAAAAATTATTATACTATGCCACAAAGCATAACGGCACCTACAGGGGTAAGTACGGTAACCATACCGATTGATTTTACTTTGGGCAACCTCGATCAGGCGGATAAATGGGTTTTGCCGTTGCAGATTTTAAGCGATCCTTCTTATGATTACCAGGCGAACCCAAATAAATATTACAGAAGAACAATGCTCCGCATTACCCCCTTTAATGATTACTCCGGCGAATACGGCGGTACCTTGTACAAAATATTTTTGGAGGGAGATACTGAACCTTTAACCTTGAATACCCACAGGACGTTTGTGGTAGATGATAAAACTATTTTTCTCTACGCAGGGATCAGGGATATAGATTACCTCGACCGCAAAAATTATAAGGTCTTTATCAAATTTACCAATGAAAAAATAGATCTTCAAAAGAAAAAACTGGAAATCTGGAGCGACAACACGGTGAATAATAAGTTCAAGGTAGGGGCAACACAATCTTATTACACCAGGGATGAGGCCATGGATCCGAAACTTCCTTATTTAAAGCATGTTTACACCACTCTTTATCTGTCGTACGAGTTTGAAGATTATACTACCGTTCCTGGACAACGATTGAAATATAAAGTAGAGGGAACTTTGTCTATGCAGCGCGACCTGAACACGTTGATACCGGATGAAGATCAGCAGATTCAGTGGTAAACTACCTTAATCAGGTACATCTGGTGGTCGGTGTGGCACCGACCACCATAAAAAATATATCTACTTGTTGGTTGGTGTCCACCAACTAACAGAAAGCATAACTAATTATTGATTAGCTTAAAGTTACTAAAAGTCCCTGTCTGAGAAGTATCTCCCTTCACCACAATGCCAGCCCGGTAGCCCATTCCCCAGGGTACATATTTGTCGGCTAAAAAATCCGTACGATAAAAACTAAGCCATTCTGTTGCTGGTTTTTTATAGAAAAAATCGATCTGTTTGCCATCGTTGCTAATCTGCATTTTCAACTGTACCGGTGTGCTTAAACTTTCTGTCGATGCTTTAAGAACGTTGTAAGTACCTTCAAAATTGTCAAAAACAATAAATCCATCTTTCGAGGCTGTAATGCCTATGCCGCCAAGTTCGCCAGGCCATTTACTTTTTAATATGGCTCCCCCAAGGCAAATGCCGGTTTTTGCTTCCCCGGGATTTACCTCTGCACTGATGCTGAAATTTACCGTTTTAATGTACTGGCCTAAAAAGGTGCCAAGTGCGTGGTTTTCATCAGATGCCGACAATTTCAAGCCTTTATCTAAAAACATCAATGGTCTTTGCGATTTGGAAGGCCACTGCCAGGCGAGATCAAGTGTTTGATCCTTTTCAAAATTATCGGTAAAATCAAGATCAGCTTTTGGACGGTTGGGGAGGGTGGCATTATGCAATACGGGCCATCCATCAGCCCCTACAATCAATTCCTCAATAATGCCTTCCCGGCCAACAAAAACATCATAATTTTTGTTAAAAGCATGGTAAAGCATAAATAGCCTGTCATCGGCAGTTTTTACTACTGTGCCATGGCCGGGGCAGTTCCAACGATCATTGCTCACCATAATCGGGTTTTTGCCATATTTCTCCCATAAGCCGCTGTTTAAATCTTTTGTTCTGGCAATGCCGGTTTTATAATTGCATTTGGCATCGCAACAACCCCCAACCGAATACAGGCTATATACATATTCTCCCAAAGTAAAAAAACAGGCGCCTTCCACCAGTCCGGTTTCCCATGGCTGGCTATTGGTAAATACTTTGCTTTTTTGCCCCAGTAATTTGGTACGGCTCTCGTTAATTTCCTGTTTCCAGATCCAGCTTTCTTTGCCGCAACCATTACCATCGTTTTTCCAGAAAGCATAAATTTTGCCGTTTTGCTGTAATTCAAATGCATCTATGGCACCGCATTCATCTTCAATAATCACAGGGCCATTGTCGGTAAATTTACCCGTTTCAATTTTATCTGCATCAATCCATGCCGTTCCGCACTGTAAACCCGGGTTACCTTTTGTTTCCCGGTTATGCGCCGTGTAATAGGCATAAATCCGGTTCTGTTTTTGGTCATAAACCAGTTCCGAAGCCCAGAAGTTATTCTCACCCCACTGATTTTTCATATCCTTAAATCCATTCGGGAAAACGTGATTAATCAGTTTCCAGTTCTTAAGATCGGTTGATTTATAAATGGTGAAATACGGAGCCCACTCGTTGGTGGTAGAAGTAGCATAATATGTTCTTCCAATCCTGATGATAGAAGGATCCGGATTATCGCCGGGTAAGGCAGGATTTACCAATATGTGTTGTTGAAGTCCTGTATCCGGATTAACCGATTGCGGTTTTTTTAATCCGCAGGAAAAGAGGCAAAAGCTGATCAGCAAAACAGCCAAAGAGGTGCCAAATGGTTGAACCGTAAAAGTATAAGGCTCTTTTGAAACTGGATTTTTTTGAATTGGTATGCGCTCCATACCATTTGGAGATGGATTAAAGAAGGTAGATAATCGAAAATTGAGCATGTATATAAGGGTGTAAATTGTCTTGTTGCTTATTTGGTTATTTGTCCGAAAATAAACAATTATATGATGACAAAAAGGTTGCTGTAATGAAATGAATATGCTTAAATGCATCATTTCTTATTGGTGAAAGCCACATTATTTATCTTTTTTTAACTTCTTTTTAAGAAGATTTTTTTATTGTAAAAAATTGATTTTTAGGTTGTTGATTTTATTTGTTAGCATTTTCTTATATTTTGTGTAAGCCGTTTTTAAACCGGATACTTTGCTCCATTTCTGTTTTTTGATCAGGCAAAATGAGACGAATCAACAATAAATTGAACATATTTTACAAAGTTCATTGGCTTACTTTGGCAGTAGAACCAATTATAAACCTGTCAAGTGCATCAGCTGCAAATATTTATGGCCATTATCAAGGATAATGATGACATCGGCTCACCTGGCTGGCTTCATTTAGAATAGGTATCAAATCTGCCCTCAAAACTCACTACTAACACATCAATAATTATAATAATTAAATTCAATGAAAAACTACAGGTCAATTTACATGCTGTTACTAGGCATTTTTACCTTGAACCCAACGTATGCTCAAAATACACTGAGCAAAAGCGAAAAAAAAGAAGGTTTTAAACTATTGTGGAATGGTAAGGATGCAAAAGGATGGCGAGCCATATTTAAAGAGCAGTTTCCATCCAAAGGCTGGGAAATGAACGATGGAGTGTTAACGGTATTGGCGTCAAACGGGCAGGAGCAAGGTTCCGGCGGCGATATTGTTACCCGTGATGAATTTTCGGCCTTTATTTTAAAATTTGATTTCAAACTTAGCCCAGGTGCAAACAGCGGGATCAAATATTTTGTAACCGAAGAAGAAAAAACAAATCTTTCAGGCATTGGCCTCGAATTTCAGGTATTGGATGATGAAAAACATCCGGATGCAAAACTCGGCAAAAACGGTAACCGCAAACTGGCCTCTTTGTACGATCTGATCCCGTCAAACAAACCTGCTTCGGTAATTAAACCAATCGGCGAGTGGAACAGTGGCGAAGTGCGGGTTTATCCGAACAACCATGTAGAGCATTGGTTAAACGGCGTAAAAGTGGTGGAGTATGAGCGTGGTTCAGAAGATTTTAGAAAACTGGTAGCCGCAAGTAAATACAAAACATGGAAAAACTTTGGTGAAGCCAAAAAAGGCCATATACTTATTCAGGATCATGGCAACACGGTTTCTTACCGGAACATCAGAATCAAAACACTTTAATAACCGGAAATGATGGAAGAATCGAGAAGAAACTTTATAAAAAAGGCTGCAATTGCGGCGGCGGGAACTTATGTTGGTACCTTAGGGATGTCGGCCAAAAGTTATGCAAATATTATCGGTGCCAACGATCGGGTTAGGGTCGGGGTGGTAGGTTTTTCTGACCGCTTCAAGGATACGCTTTTCCCCTGCTTTCTAAACCACCATAAGGAACTTAACTTTGATATTGTTGCGCTTTCCGATCTCTGGAATTACCGTCGTGCTTTAGGTGCTGGACATATCAAAAACAAAATTGGCCATGGCATTACTTCCTGTAAAAACAATGATGAGCTTTATGCCCTGAAAGATCTTGATGCCGTAATTATCAGTACGCCGGATTTTGCGCATGCCTTGCACGCCATCGAAGCAGTTAAAAATAAAAAGGATGTGTATTGCGAGAAACCTTTTGCTGAAACCATGGATGATGCCCGCGCTGCTTTAAAAGCGGTTAGGTCTTCTAAACAGATTCTGCAGATCGGTTCACAACGCCGCAGTGGACAGAATTATCAAGCCGCTGCCGATTTTATTAAGGAGGGTAAGTTTGGCGATATTACCATGGTAGAACTGAGCTGGAATGTAAACCAGCCGGGCCGGTGGCGCCGTCCTGATCTGGTAGCCAAACTGAAAGAGGAAGATACCGATTGGAAACGCTTTTTGTTGAACCGCCCATACGAAACCTTTGATCCGAGGATTTACCTGGAGTACCGTCTTTTCTGGCCTTATTCTTCCGGTATGCCCGGCCAGTGGATGAGTCATCAGATCGATACGGTGCATTGGTTTACGGGTTTATCGCACCCGCGCAGCGTAACTGCCAACGGCGGCATTTATCAATGGAAAGATGGTCGCCGAAACTGGGATACCACCACCGCTGTTTTTGATTACGGGCCATTAGATGACCTTACCAAAGGTTTTCAGGTAGTATTTAGTTCCAGGATGCACAATGGCGACGAAAAACCGGCAGAGATTTATTATTCCAACGGCGGTGAGCTGAACCTGATTACCAATACCATTTCGCCACATGGGGGGTTAAATGAAAGGGCTGCAGCGGCCATGAAAATGAAACCAAACCTATTGCCCCAAATCAAACTTGCAGCCCCATCTGCTGCTGCGGCATCGGCCAATACAGGTGCCGATGTGTTAAGTTCCAACCACATGCGTAACTGGCTGGAGTGTATCCGAAGTAGAAAAGAACCTAACGCCCCGGTAGAAGCAGGTTATCAGCATTCCATTGCAAACATTATGACCAATGCCGCAGTACGAACCGGGGGAAAAGCCACCTTTGATGCCACCCGCCAGGAAGTAATGGTTGGAGGGAAAGTTTTTAAATATTAACAGCCTCAACAACAAAGTGCCAAGGTCTGTGTCTCCACAGACCTTATTAAACTATTTGCCATTAGTTTTTACCATATCAGACATTTAAGGTACACATCAGCTGATATGTTCTTATATTTCTTACATGGTGCAATAGTGACAAAGATATTTCCTCAATGCTATTGCTGAAAAAGCCTTTTCGTTATCACCAAATTAGTTACCTAAGCTTGGTAGTCAGCGAAGGTATGTGTCCTCACATACCTTTCACATAAAAGTTTACGCTTATTAGCTACTCCAATACCAGATTTTATTCCCTGGTATCTTTACTCAGCGAATTAATATATTCTTGTGGCGTTACCTTAAAATACCTTTGAAAATTTTTATTGAATAAACTTTGAGAGCTATAACCCACCATTTTCGCAATCTCAAAAAAAGTGAATTCGTTTTGGGCAATCAGCCTGGTTGCTTTTTTGAGCCGGGTTACATCAATGAGTTCTTTAGGCGATAGCGCAGAAATAGCTTTTATCTTACGGTAAAGGGTTGGACGGCTCATGTGCATGTGTTCGGCCATCTGGTCGATATCCAGATAAGGATCCTGAATGTTCTTGCGCACATATTCATCCAGCCTTTTTAAAAATGCTTCTTCAATTTTAGAATTGGCTACCACCCTTACATCCTCAAAAGGAGAACTGGCAAAGTGGGCCTTTATTTTTAAACGGTTCTGAAGCAGGTTTGCTACCTGTAGCCGTAACAATTGTGGCGAAAATGGCTTTTTAATGTACAGATCTGCACCCACTTCCAATCCTTCAATATGCGCTTTATAGGTATTTTTTGAGGTTAACAGGATAATAGGGATGTGGCAATATTCTACATTCGATTTGATGAGCCTGCAAAGTTCAAAACCATCAATGCCGGGCATCATAATATCCGAAATAATCAGGTCAACGATTTCATTATCCAGAATTTCCTGAGCAAGCTCGCCGTTAATGGCCAGATGCAATTTATAGGTGTTTCCGAATACCTGCGTTAAAAACTCGAGGATATCTTCGTTATCGTCGATAATTAAAATGCTTTCCATCATGGCTGTTTTATCTTTTTCCAACTGCTCAATTTAAATTCAAACTTTTGGTGTATAGGTAAGATCAATTCAAAAACGATCTTGTCTGCATCGCTTTCCGATAAATGCAGTGAGCCATTATGCAGTTCTGCCAACGATTTTGCCAGCGAAAGCCCAATGCCTGTACCTGGTTTATCTTTGCCGTATAACCTGAAAAATGGTTCGAAAATCTGAGAACGGTACTGTGGGGGGATGCCTTTTCCGTCGTTACTGAAAGTAACTGTAAACTGGCCGTTGATTTCGTCGGCGTTCAGGCGCACGGTTACCTCACTTGTTCCATATTTTATGGCATTAGAAATTAAATTGTTATAGATCTTGATCAATGCTTCACGATCGGCAAATGCAATGATATGGGTTTTGGGCAATTCGAGAGCAAGCGAAATATTACTTTTCAGGGCTTCCTGTTGAAAAGCATTTACCTGTTCTTTTAAAAGGTTGCTGATATCGGTATTTACAAAGTTTAAGCCGAACTGGTGCATCTCGGTCTTGCGGAAATCCAGTAGCTGATTGGTTAGTTTAGCCAGTCGGTTTGCATTTTTTTCGACCATCAGCAAACTGCTTTTGAAGGGCTGTTCCTGCGCTTCTTCCAGCATCATCTCCACCGGACCTAAAATTAGCGTAAGCGGCGTTTGTATTTCATGGGCAATATTGGTGAAAAATTCAATCTTGGCCTGATAAATCTCTTTTTCCTTTTCGTGTTCGAACAGTTGTAATTTATTGAAGTTTTTCCGTTCAATATAGCGATGATAATAGCGAACAGATAGAAAGAGGCCTGTTGCAATCATCAGCAGGTAGCAAACATAAGCCGTAGTGCTTTTCCAAAATGGCGGAAGGATTTGAATAAAAAGACGACGCTCTTTGCCCGTCCAGCTATCTACATTGCTTTTCGCCCTGACCAAAAAAGTATAGTTACCAGGAGATAAATCCGTGAAATAGGCTTTTCGGTTATTGTTGAGGTAAGTGGTGGCCTGGTCTATACCTTTCATTACATATTCGTACCTGGTTACTTCAGGTGAAGAATAATTGAGCGCAGCAAATTCGATACTAAAATTATTCTGATGATGGGCCAATATAATGGTATCGGTATAAGAAATGGATTTGCTCAGCGGACTATTTTTAACATTAGGGAGAACTTCCTTATTGTTAAGCTGAAAACCGGTTATAAAAGTAGGAGGGGCAGTGTCTTTGTGCTCAAAATCTTTAGGATCAAAAGAAATCATTCCCCTTACCGATCCAAAATACATTCTGCCATTTGGTGCTTTATAGGCCGAACTGAAGTTAAACTGATTGGTAATCAGTCCATTTGATTTGGTGTAGATTTTGAAGTTTTCGGTCCGCAGGTCGAAACAGATCAACCCTTTAAGCGAGCTGATCCATAAGTGTTTTGAGTCGTCTTCTAAAGCCCGGAACAAGATGTTGGTAGGCAGTCCGTTTTCGGTTGTAAATTTTTTCAGTACTTTCCGGTCTGCACTCAACCTGATCAGTCCACCGCCCTCGGTAGTAAACCACATGGCATTATTGCTGTCTTCCATAATGCCGCATACCGGAAAATCATGGATTGTCTTATTGTTAACCTTTTCGCCAAAAGAAATGTTGCCATGTTTACCCGTTTTAGGGTGAAAATAAAATGCCCCGCGTGAAACGCTGCCAGTCCAGATATTGCCTAGCCGATCCTCCCAGACATCGTATACATATGAGTTAACAGGAATCTCTTTAATTCTTCTAAATGTTTTCTTCTTTTGGTTAAAAATAAATAGCCCCGAACCCATATTATAGCCTGTACCTACGTAAATGGTGCTATCTTTAGCTTGGTGGATGGAAAGTACAAAATCGCTCGTTTCTTCATTTTCTTCGCCAATGGTTTTAAAACGTTCAATTACTTTTCCCTGATCCATATCCATAATTTCCATGCCGTGTAAAAACGGCCCAACCAGCAATTGATTACCCAAAGCAAGCAGACCATGAATATTTGGGTACGATAGATTGCCGTCCTTGCCATTGGCTTTATAATTGGTAAAAAGCCCGGTTTTTGGGTTGAATTTGTTTACACCAGCATCTTCAGTACCGATCCATAAATTGCCTTTCTGATCAGGACAGATTTCCCTCACTGCATTTCCGGAAATAGAATTGGTACCCAATAACGGATAATATTTTTCGAACCGTGCATTGTTCCGGGAGAAATAACCCAGTCCCCCGAAATAGGTGCCGGCCCACATGCCACCTTCATTATCTTTACAAACCGTATATACAGCGTTATCAGGAATGGAATAGGGATCGCCCGGTTGTTTACGCAGATTGATATTGGTGTTGGTGGCCAGGTTATAGATATAAATACCCGATTCTGTGGCAATCCAATACTCGTTTTTTTCACCTACGGTGATGTCACGTACATAAATATCTGTATTGTCGCTATTTTTAAGGATCAGCGATCTGATCTTACCGGTTTTGGTATTATAACTTTTCAATCCACGCTTAAAACATCCTACCAGTATATTATCGTTGTCTGTTGGAAATATTTTACTGATTGACCGAAGGTTTGCCGGTACATGCTCTCCGATAATTTTTACAAAGGTCTTTGATCCATCCCCTGGATTGTAGGTAACCATTTCACCATTATCAGTGCCAACCAGAATGTTCCGATGTTCATCAATGGCCATGCAGGCTGCACTTATTTTTAAGTCTATGATCTTATTATCTTGCTGTACATATTTAAACAGGGCTCTGTTTGCTAAAAAGTAAAGGTTGTTTTCATGATCGACCAGGATGGCATTGATGTATTTTTTTACGTCGGGCTTGAGCGGCGTAAACAACTCTTTAATGGGGTCATATTTAAAAATACCACGACCGGTACCTACCCATAATATGCCATTTTTATCTTCAGCAAGGCTAACAATAATGTTGTTGCCAATGTTTCCGAACCTGCTTTTTTCATCTTTAAAGGTTTTAAAAGTATAACCGTCAAAGCGGTTTAAACCGCCCCGGGTACCCACCCAGATCATGCCTTTTTTATCCTGTATAACCGTATTCACTGAATTATGTGCCAATCCATCATCGGCCTGGTACTGCCGGAAATAATGGGATTGCCCCTTGCAGGTAGAAATTGCAAAAAACAGATTCACTGACAGAAAAAATAATACAAATCGCATATTCGAGTAATCTCAAATATATATAAATCCAATTGTGGTGTAATCCATATTTAGGAACCTTTTTACCGGTTTTTGAATAGCTGTTTTTTTATTATCTGATTATCAGCTATTTGTATAGTGTGGTAAAAGTGATTTGAGACATATCGACAAAAAGATGAACAAATTTTACAACCATCATTTCTTTACTTTGATAGGATTTAACCAAATTAATAACCTGACTGCAAATCATTCTGCCTGCTAACCAATCCTTTGCAGTTTTAACATTTATCTTATGAGAAACAACTTATTGATTTATCTGGCTACCGCCCTTGTTGTTTTAACCGCTTCCTGCCAGAAAGGGCCATCATCCGAAGGAGCTGATGTAAACCAAATCGGAAAACTATCTGCCTCATATGTAATCGCCGCTGCACCACCATTGGGTACTTTGATTGATGGGGCAATATACCGCATCCGCGGAACTTCATCCTTACCCAACGTGCCTGTGGTAGAAGTTACCGGTAACTCCACGGCAGAAAATGCCGCTATTCAGCAATGGTCGTGGTTTCCCAACAATGGCCAAAAATGGAAACTGATAAAAATCGATGCCACTTATTACAAATTGGTGAATATGACCAGCAGTAAATGCCTCAAATCGCCATCGGCTACCTCGGGCGATATTTTGCAACAAGGTACCGATGATGGCAGCGATGCGCAACAATGGGCTATTGATTATACCGGCAGTAATAATGTATATACGCTTACCAATAAGGCCACCGGGATGAAAATGGCCGTCGATCCCGAAAGCAGTACGCCTGGCGCCAAAATCAGGCAGAAAACGACCTTGACCGGTACACAGGGAATGTTTAATTTTCATGATACCAACTTCCAGAATCCATTGATTAATGCGAGCAGAGCTGATCCTTATGTTGCTCAAAAAGATGGTTATTATTACTTCATGTATACCCGCGGAAATAATATCGGCTTGAGGAAAACCAAAACAATGTCTTTACTTTCTACGGCAGCCGAAACAGTGGTGTGGACTCCTCCTGCAGGTGCAGCTTATTCTTCTAATATCTGGGCACCCGAATTGCACTTCCTCTCCGGGAAATGGTACCTCTACTTTGCCGCTAATGACGGGGGCGATGTCACCCATCGCATGTATGTACTTGAAAATTCCAATGCTGATCCTACTACAGGTACCTGGACATTTAAAGGGAAAATCAGCGATCCAAGCGATCAGTGGGCGATTGACGGATCGGTTTTAACCGTTGGAACTGAAAACTATTTCATTTGGTCGGGATGGGAGAACGTGGCCACCAAATACAAACAATACATCTACATTGCTCAAATGTCTAACCCATGGACAATAAGCAGCGACAGGGTAAAAATATCATCGCCAACCAATAATTGGGAAAAATATGAACCGAGCGGCGCTTTAGGGGCGGGCGTTAACGAAGGCCCCATTATGCTCAGAAAAGATGTCAGCAGTCCGGTATTTATTATATATTCTGCCAGCCGCTACAGCAGTGATAATTATTGTTTGGCGCAGATCCAGCTGAAAGATGGGGGCAACCCGATGGTAGCAGGCGATTGGATCAATAAAAAACAGGTATTTGTTAAAAGCGATGCCAATGGGGTTTATGGTCCCGGCCACAATGGTTTTTTTACCAGTAGCTACACTGATCCGAACGGGGTATTGCATAGCGAAAACTGGTTTATTTACCATGCCCGTAGCGTAGCCAATACCAGCAACGGATCGAGAACACCAAGGATGCAAAAACTGACCTGGAATGCAGATGGCTCACCAAATTTTGGAACGGCCACAGCTACAGGGGTGAATATTCCGGTACCGGTGGGCGAATAAGAGGTTTGAACAATACTCATCATCCTTATCATTTTGAGATAAAACGACAAAGGAATGAACATTTTTTGTAAACAGCATTTTTTTACTTTGATACCCGGAAACCAGATATAAAATCTTGCATCACCGCTTTGTTGATTTCGCTAAGCCAATAATGCCCATTTACAATGGTTCGTACATTCAATAATTTTAACCAAATATGAGATATAGAATTCTACCCAAAAGAATTATAGCCATCATTTTTTTGCAGATCCTGGTATTGGCCTTTTTCACAGCAGCAAACGCCAGCATTGCAGCTGTGTTGCTAAATAAAAAACCTGAACTTGCTGTCCTCAGCCAGGTCGATATGAGCATCACAGGCAAGGTAACAGACGAAAAAACGAAATCACCGATACCCGGAGTTTCGGTTAAGGTAAAAAATGGAACCACCACTGTTGTAACCGATGAAAACGGTAGGTACAAAATTAGTGTACCCGATGCCCAAACGGTGCTGGTATTTTCTTATATCGGGTACGACGTACAGGAAGTAGCGGTAGGTAATCTTAAAAATATCAATGTGGTGTTAAAGTCGGCACAGGCCAATCTGGACGAGGTGGTGGTGGTTGGTTACGGAACACAGAAAAAAGCAGATGTGACCGGATCGGTTGTGCGGGCAAATCTTGACGATTTCAGAAATTCACCTACTACCAATGTAGCCAACCTTTTGCAGGGAACGGTACCAGGATTAAATGTGGGGCAGGTAAACCGTGCTGGTGCCACACCAGGTATCAGCATTAGGGGGCAAAATACTTTGGGAGGCAACCAGAACGTATTGATTATTTTGGACGGGGTACAATACAATGGCTCCTTAACTTCTATCAATCCGGATGATATTGCTTCTATTGATATCTTGAAAGATGCAAGTGCCACTGCGGTTTATGGTGCACAAGCCGCGAATGGTGTAATCCTCATCACCAGCAGAAAAGGGGCCATCGGCCGGACGAGAATTTCTTTTTCTACTCAATACGCCACTCAAAAACCTAATATCGATTTAAAACCCATGGCGAGGGATGAATATTTAGATCACATTAGATATTTATATTATGATGAGGCCTTTCTTGCCCCCGATTTTACCAGACCTAATCCTGCATTTAATCTGATAGGTAAAGTAGATGCCTCAATGAAAGATGCTCAGGGTAATCTGCTGCCCAATGATTTCAGCTGGTATGATGAAGCGACTAAAACGGGTTCAATAGTGGATAATCAGCTCAGTGTATCAGGTGGAACAGACAAAATTAATTACCTGTTATCGGGCAGTTTAACCCGGAATTCAGGTTTTATCAATAATGATATTTTTAAAAGGAAAACCATCAGGGCGAATATTGAAACCAAAGCCACAGACTGGCTTACCATTGGCCTGCAATCGTTTGGTACTTTTGTAAATGAAGATGGCGTAGAACCAAATTTTGTAGATATCAATCTCATGTCGCCGTTAATTTTGCCCTGGGACAATAATGGGAACCTCAAAATCAATCCTTTCAATACCAATGTGGTTAACCCGTTGCTAAATTACCAGGCAAAAGACTACGATCGCCACAATTATTTCTTTGCCAATGTGTATGGTAACGTTCAATTGCCTGTTAAAGGCCTGAGTTATAAGATCAGTTTTGGCAATAATTACCGCCTCGATTTTAAAAACATTTCAAATATGTACGATGGCAACCTTACCGGGCAGGCTTCGAAAGAAAATACCACTTATTATGATTATACTTTTGATAACCTGTTAACTTATAATAAGGTGATTGGTAAACATAATTTTACCGGAACTTTGCTTTACGGTGCTATAGAACGTGATAACAGTTATACCAGGGCTTACTCCACAGGTTTTTCGAGGTTAACCCTGGGTTACGATAACCTGCAGCAGGGCACCAACCGTTTTGCGATATCCAATGCCTGGAAAGAAACCCTGAACTATCAGATGTTCCGCCTAAATTATAATTTCGACAGCAAATACCTGTTTACCGGTACCATTAGGAGAGATGGGTTTTCAGGCTTTGCTGAAAACAATAAATACGGTATTTTCCCGTCGGTATCAGCGGGTTGGGATATTTCTAAAGAATCTTTTTTCAAAGTTAACTGGGTAGATAACCTGAAGCTGAGGATAGGGTATGGCGTTGCCGGAAATCAGACGACCAGATATTCATCACTGGCCAACGTGGGTGTAAGTGCCTCTTATGTTTTTGGTGATGGCGGTTCCACACAATTTGGCCAGCAGGTGAATTCCTTATCCAATCCGGATTTAAAGTGGGAGCGCACAACAGGCGCCAATGTGGGTCTTGAATTTACCCTGTTTAAAAACAGGTTATCGGGTGTAGTTGAGTATTACGATACCAAAACAACCGATCTTCTTTATTCGGTAAACATTCCGGTAATTACCGGTTTTAGCAATATACTCACCAACATTGGCCAATTGAACAATAAAGGCCTGGAAGTTTCTTTAAACTCAAAAAACATCAATAGCGGTGAATTTAAATGGACATCTTCCTTAAATTTTGCCAGGAATGTAAACAAAGTGGTAAAGCTGTTAGGTGATCGTAACGGAGATGGTGTGGAAGACGATCTCCCTCAGAGTGGCCTTTTCATCGGTCAGCCTACTGCTGTAATTTACGATTACCAGGTAAATGGGATCTGGCAGGTAGGCGAGAAAATTCCAACTGGTTATTCTCCGGGCACTTTCCGTATTGTAGATCAAAATGGCGACGGGATGATCAATGCAAGCGATAGAGCGGTATTGGGATCATCAGCCCCGGCCTATAGGATCAGTTTGCTGAACAATTTTCAGTACAAAAACTTCACCTTGAGCATATTCTTAAATTCAGTTCAGGGGGGAGATAAATCTTACCTTGCCGGCAATACCCCAAGACTGATCAGGGATGATAATTCCATCCGGAACAATTACCTCAGCGGCATCGATTTCTGGTCGCCAGATAACCCCGATGGCAAGTATCCCCGTTCTATTGTTTCTGCAACCTTAAACCCGCCACTTTTCCAAAACCGCAGTTTTGTGCGGCTACAGGATGTTTCGCTGTCTTATAAATTCAGCGGGAAGCTGATTGAGCGCATGAAATTACAGAACCTGAATGTATTTATAAGTGGCAGAAACCTGGCTACCTGGACCAAATGGGATGGTTGGGATCCGGAAACTAACCAGGGATTGACCAATGATGGGAGGCCTGTATTCAAAGGTTATTCTGTAGGTCTAAATGTTACATTTTAAATAAAAAAACAATGAAAAAGATAACCTTTACGATTATAGCTGCTACCCTGTTCATGACGTTTTTATCCTGTAAAAAATCTTTTCTGGATGAAGAACCACTGGATTTTTTAAGCACCACAAATGCCTACAATAATATTAAAGACTTTGATGCTGCCGTGAACAATTTGTATAGCCGGGTTAGAAGCGAGTTCTATAACAGTGGCGAGCAACGGCCTTTCGATTATGTATTTGGTTGCGATCTTGTTTTTGACGGTCAGCCGGCTACAACCAGGCACACCAATATGGTTGCAGCCTATTCGCCGCTGAGTACCGAAATCCCTTTGATTCATTGGACATCTCTTTATAAAATTGTTGCGGAATCGAACACCATTATCGATCGTATTCCTGCTTCTGCCTTGTCTCCGGCAGATAAAATCTTAATGGAAGCCAAAGCCAAATTTTTCAGGGGAATGGCTTTCCGTACACTTGCCTATCTATACGGTGGTGTACCTTTAAACACAACCGAGGTGGTATCGCCCAAAACAGATTATGTACGGGCGCCGAAAACCGCGGTATTGGAGCAGGCCATCAGCGATCTTAAATTTGCATCAGCCAACCTGCCTGCCATCAACGTGGTACAGGATGGTGAAATTAATAACCTGGCCGCATATCATCTCCTGTCGGAAGTTTACCTGGCGGCAGGGCAGTTTCAAAATGCGGCAGATGCCGCTTCAACGGTGATCAGTAACCCCAATGTTGGCCTGATGACGACCAGGTTTGGGGTGAAAGCGTCAGATGCTACAAAAAATGTGTACTGGGATCTCTTTCAGCGCGGTAACCAAAATCGTAAAAATGGAACAAACCGGGAGAGCCTATGGGTAATCCAGTTTGAAACTGATGTACCTGGCGGTGGAGCTGTTTCTACAGGAATTGGCGGTTCTTACCAGATGGAACGACATTTCGCACCACAGTTTCTTACTTTCAGGCTTGCGGGCAGCAGTATTCAACCATTTTTATACCCCATCAGCGATTATACCGGCGGTAGGGGAATCGGTTGGGCAATACCCACCAAATATTTTTCGGATGTCATCTGGCAGAGCGATTTTAATAACGATCTCAGGAACGCACCATTCAATTTTGTGCGCGAATTTAAAGTAACCAATCCGGCACATCCACGCTTTGGGCAAACCATATCCACCATCAACCCGCCTGCGGGTATTACGGTACCAAGAAGAGATTTTTATGCTTTTCAATCAAAGGTAACTACTCCCGGCGACCATCCTGATGGTATGTTTCAGGATAAATCGCAGCTGTTGCTTAAGGCAAGCGCAGGCGGAACCTATGCCGACCAATACATGTTCAGGTTAGCTGAAACTTATTTGCTCAGGGCCGAAGCCTATTTAGGTTTAAGCCAGCTGGATAAGGCCGCAGCCGACATCAATGTGGTACGTGCCAGATCAAATGCATCTCCTGTACTGCCGGCCAATGTAAACATCGATTATATTTTAGACGAACGGATGCGTGAACTGGGATCGGAAGAGAAAAGGCGGATTACCCTGATGAGACTCGGCCTGGTTTATGATCGTGTAAAAAAATGTAATCCTTATTATAACGATATATTAACCACTTACAACCTGTGGCCTATTCCCGCTTCCGAAATTGAGCGTAACAACGGTGCTAAGTTGGAACAGAATCCTGGCTACTGATCATTGGTGGGTCATTTTAGAAAAATGCTTAGAAAGCAGGACAGAACAGGAGTGGTTATAATCAAAGCATATATCTGATTTTATTTTTTTAACCAAATTTTTCTACTGAACATGCTTTTAATCAAATTATAAATTAATATGTATAAAAAATCAATTGTCTTATTTTTATTCTTAATTCCCGGTAAGTTTCTGTTTGCCCAGAGTAACCTGCTTAAAGATTTTCCTGAAGGATTCGGACCAAAAGAGGTCGGCAAACGCCTGGCATACCGCTTTCCTGACCGAAAACACATGCTCCATGCGGGCAAATGGATCAGCTATCCTGAAACTTTTAATTGGGTGGGGGCGCTTCGCTACGCCAAATTAACAAAAGATAAAAAGCTCCTGTCACTTTTGGAAGAAAGGTTTGAGAAACTTACTTCGCAGGAAAGACAGCTTTTACCGATTATGAACCATGTTGATTTGAATATGTTTGGTAGTCTGCCATTGGAACTCTATCAGATTACTAAAGACAAACGTTATTTCGACCTGGGTATGCCTTATGCAGATACGCAATGGACGCTTCCGTCTAATGCTGATCAAAAGCAGAAAGAATGGGCAGATAAAGGTTTTTCCTGGCAAACGCGCCTATGGATTGATGATATGTATATGATTACCATTGTTCAGGCTCAGGCCTATAAAGCCACTGGCGACCAGAAATATATCGATCGCGCTGCCCGTGAAATGGTACTTTATCTGGATGAGTTACAGCGCCCAAACGGCCTTTTTTACCATGCACCCGATGTGCCTTTTTACTGGGGGCGTGGCAATGGCTGGATGGCAGCAGGCATGACTGAACTATTGCGTTTGCTGCCAAAGGACAATAAAGACCGCCCGCGGATTCTGAAAGGTTATGAAATAATGATGAAAAGTTTGAAAGATTACCAAAGGCCAAGTGGCATGTGGAACCAGTTAATTGATGAACCAGATTGTTGGGCGGAAACATCGGGATCGGCCATGTTTACCTATGCGCTGATTAGCGGGGTGAAACAAGGTTGGCTTGATAAACAGGAATATGCACCGGTGGCCCGGAAGGCCTGGCTGGCATTAGTGCCTTACATCAACGAAAAGGGTGATGTTGCAGAAGTATGTGTAGGTACAAATAAGAAAAATGATAAACAATATTATTACGACCGCCCTAGAAACGTGGGTGATTCGCATGGGCAGTCGCCATACTTATGGTGTACTGCCGCCCTTTTGGAAAAGTAAAGTTTGCTGTGCCGTATTTGGTACTATTCAGCCCCTCTCATAGAGCTGTTTGGCGCACATTCTGATCACCCTGGGGCGTCGTCTCCCAGGGTTCTTTATTTGGATTTTACATCATCAGTTCCGGTTTTACCCACTTTAATTAGATCGGTAAGGCTGAATTATAATTGGTATGATGCTATGCTTTTCCACTTCAGATTGGTAATGCTAACGCTGGCGACCTGAAACTATTTAAAATTCCTGGCAGGAGGGAATACTGTTTTATCTGCCTGCTCTCTTTTTTGTGTACGTTTGTTTTCTGCGGGGTAAGGTACGCGTTCGTCTGACCTTGAAAGCGTTAATAAAGGGAGTTCTTCCTGCCCTGTATCGGTAAGTCCTTTTAACAGTTTGGTCAGATCGAAACAGCGTTTAACAATGATGTGCACTACCTCACCCTCACGCTGTAGTTTTCCTTCTGCCATCAGAAGCCTTGCGCCCAGAATCTCCTTCCGGTACTTTTCAAAAAGATGTTGGAAAACAACCAGGTTAGCTACTCCTGTTTCATCTTCAACCGTGATAAAACAGACTCCGCCGGCAGTTCCGGGCCGTTGGCGTACCAGCACCAGGCCTGCAACTTTCACCAATCTGCCATCCCAGGATGCTGCTGTTTCTTTGGTAGAAAGAATATTAAGTAAACTCAGCTGCTCACGTACAAAACTTACAGGATGTGCTTTGAGCGATAGTGCCGTTGTGGCATAATCATGTACTACATGTTCAGAATTACGCATGAGTGGGAGTGATAACTGAGGTTCTTTTTCGCTTTCAGAGGCTTGTTTTTCGAATAAGCCTACCGGACGGTCTGCCAATGCCGAAACTTCCCAAAGTGCCTGCCGCCTGTCCATTCCAAGTGAACGGAAGGCATCCGCATCAGCCAAAATTTCCAGTGTGTGTTGTGATACACCGGCATCCATAAGCTCATGGATCATTTTATAGCAGGCCGTTCTTCCTTTAACAAGTAATTCCACTTCTTCTGTGGCAATGCCCTTGATCTGGCGAAAGCCCAGGCGAATGGCATGGTATTTTCCGGTTTTTTCCTCCAGTATATTGTCCCATACCGAATAATTAACATCTATCGCACGGACCTCTACGCCATGGTTCCTGGCATCAATCACAATCTGTGCCGGCTGGTAAAAGCCCATGGGCATGCTGTTGAGCAGTGCCGCTGCAAAAACATCCGGATAATAACATTTCAGCCAGCAGGACACATAAACTAATAGTGCAAAGCTCGCGGCATGGCTCTCCGGGAAACCGTAACTTCCAAAACCCTCTAACTGTTTGAAGATGCGTTTGGCAAAATCTTCACTATAGCCGCGTTCCAACATCCCTTCGATGAGTTTTTTTTCAAACTGGTTGACCAGCCCCTTAAATTTGAAAGTGGCCATGCTGCGCCTTAAAGCATCTGCCTCGGCAGGAGAAAAACCTGCAGCTACTATGGCAATTTTCATCGCCTGTTCCTGGAACAGAGGCACACCCAATGTCCTCTTCAATATTTCTTCCAGTTCAGGCGATGGGTATTCAACGGTTTCTTCATTATTCCTTCTTCTCAGATAGGGGTGTACCATATCTCCCTGAATAGGCCCTGGGCGTACAATGGCTACTTCGATCACCAGGTCGTAAAAACAATTGGGGCGTAAACGTGGCAGCATCGACTGTTGTGCCCGGCTTTCGATCTGAAAAACACCAATGGTATCTGCATTGCTGATCATCTCATATACCTTAGGATCTTCTTTTGCGTTAATATTCGCCAGGGTTAAATCCAGGTTATAATGTTTTTTAGCCAGATCAAATCCTTTCCGGATGCAGGTGAGCATGCCCAGCCCCAGTACATCGATCTTCAGAAAACCCAATGCGTCGACATCATCTTTGTTCCATTCAATATTGGTGCGGTCTGCCATACGCGCATTCAGGATAGGGCAGAGGTCTGTCAGTTTTCCTTGGGTAATTACAAATCCACCGGTATGTTGGCCTAACTGGCGGGGAAAACCCATCATTTGTCCGGTGAGCTGCAGCACCTTTTTTAAAAGCGGATCCTTTGGATTGAGTCCCGCTTCCAGTATCCGCGCTTCTTCAAACCATTCATCGGTAAACTCCCAGATTGCACCAGATAATTTAGCCACGGTATCTACCGAAAGGCCCATGGCCTTACCCACATCACGTATCGCACCTTTTTGATGCTGCTGGGTTACGGTAGCCACAATGGCTGCCCGGTCGCGGCCGTATTTCTGATAAATATATTGAATCACTTCTTCTCTACGTTCATGTTCAAAATCCACATCGATATCCGGCGGTTCATTTCTGGCCGAAGAAATAAAGCGCTCAAAAAGAAGGTCGAACTTGGTGGGATTAACCGAAGTAATGCCCAGGCAGTAGCACACCGTAGAATTGGCTGCAGAGCCGCGGCCCTGGCATAGAATACCCTTTGAACGCGCAAACCTGACAATATCATATACAGTAAGAAAATAGGAAGCATAGTTCATTTCTTCCATGAATTTAAGCTCATACCTGATGTTGGCAGCAATTTTTTCAGGGATTTCTTCACCAAACATCTCTTTGGCACCTTTCCAGGAGAGATAGCTAAGCTCCTCCTGCGGTGATCTTCCATCCGAAGTAATTTCTTCCGGATACACATATTCTAAACTATCGAGTGAAAACTGACAGGACTCAGCCAATAAAATACTGTTGTTTATCGCTTGTGGATACTGCCGGAAGAGTCT
This sequence comes from uncultured Pedobacter sp., assembly GCF_913776295.1. Taxonomy (GTDB): domain Bacteria; phylum Bacteroidota; class Bacteroidia; order Sphingobacteriales; family Sphingobacteriaceae; genus Pedobacter. The sequence continues at coordinate 26,278 of NZ_CAJYOJ010000082.1, read as the reverse complement.
GATCATTTCTGCCTGATCCTTTAAATGCCGCTCTGCATTTTGATGGAGCAAAAATCCGGCGTTCTGGACCGTGCATTTTTCACGGGTACAGGTCAGGATATCCTGCAGTTCACGGCGATCAGGATGATGGTAATGTACATCATTGGTGGCAATGAGCGGAATATCCAGCACCTGCGATAACTGGTTTAGCCGGAACAGTCTTTTGTGGTCATCTCCGGTATAACCCATGGTTGCAGCTAAAAACAGATTACCGCCCAGTTTTTTTCTGAAATCTGCCAGTTGAGCTTTAAAGTTTTCCAGGTAATCAAAAATGGAATTCATTTCATCCGGGGGAATTACAATAAAATTTATACCCTCACTGTGTTCAAACACATCAGCCTGATAAAGGTGGCAACTGCCTTTTTCTGCCCGGCTATTGCCCAGGCTAAGTAAAGCAGAAAGACGGCAATAGGCTTGTCTGTCTGTTGGATAAGCCAATATCGATGGTCCATCCAGTAAGTCGAGCCTGCAGGCTGGTATCAACTCGATAGCGTGGTTTCTGGCCGCTACATGTGCCCGCACAATTCCTGCCAGGGTGTTGCGGTCGGTAATGGCTAGCTTGCGGTAACCCATGGCCGCCGCCTGATCGATCAGTTCTTCCGGGTGTGAAGCCCCCCTAAGGAAACTAAAATTACTGGTTACCTGAAGTTCTATATATTCCATTTTATTAAGCAAAAAAACCGTGTATAAACCACTTAGAGGCTTTCTCTGAACTATAATGTCCCGATCTGAAAAGCCAGTATCGTTTTCCCTCTGCATCTTCCAACTGGTAATAGTCCCGGTGTTCACCTTCCTCCAGCCACCATTCACGTTCAATGCGCTCCGGCCCGTCTGCCTTTTTTACCTGATGGGTAATACCCTGATAACGAAAGAGCATGGGGGGATAATCAGGAATAGGTGCAGTAACCTGTACAGGCTCAGGTACTTTAAGTAGCTGTACCGGGCGCAAGCGGTCGGTACGCCAGGGTAAAGAAAGCGGCTCTGTAATTGAATCCACTTTTTTGATGGATCGCTCCGGCCAGTGATGTGGCTGTGGCAGATAACGTTGAATGACCTGTGCACCCAGTTTTCCGGCCAGCCTATCCAAAAGTTCAATGACTTTTTGGTTGCCCATACTTTTTTCTGTTATCCATAAAGTTTCCTGGCCCGGATCCAGCTCATCAAAGCTTACCGCATCCATGGTAAAAAGTTCAATGCCCATCTTTGGCTCAATGTTATCGATCTGGAGTGAAAACAGCTTGAAAAGATGGCTCGTATTAATACTTGGGCTATTGGTACCAATCCGGGTTTTAATTACCCGTCCATCTATCCGATAGCTCTGCAAAAGGCCCGAACGAAGTCCCACTCCATCTCTTTGCATGCTGGCGCAGAGTTGCGACAGCAGTTTCTCTATGGCGATTTCAATGCCTTTTCTCGTTCTGATCGGCTCCATACTGGCCAATCTTTCGCTATAAACTTCGGGTACCGTAATTGGTGAAAAAAATTCTTCCTTTTGCCCTAAAACCTGTTCTATTCTTTCCATACTGCCTTCGCCAATCCTTCTGCGCAGTACCGATCGGGGCATGGAAATAAAGCTGCCGATGGTTTTTAGACCGAGCTTGATCAATTTTTGACTGGCCATGGGCGAAATGCGGAGCGCCATTGGCGGTAGAGGCAGAAGCGCATTCAGTTCTTCGCCGCTTTTAATGATGGGAGAAACCCTGCCATAACGCGATACGGCCCAGGCGGTACCCATGGTATCTGAAATCGCAGCCCTGACCTGATAGCCCAGCCCACGTAAGCGGTTAACGATTTCTCGCAGGTATTCCCTTTCACCTCCCCAGAGATGTGCACAGCCACTAATATCTAAAATCAGGCCCTGATCTTCTTCCACAGCCACTAATGGCGTATAACGGATGCACCACCTGCCAAGTGCGGCTAATAGCTTTTTGGATTTGTGGCATTGGTTTTCAATGACTTCCAAATCAGGAGCAATCGCTCTGGCATCAGCCAGCGGCATTCCTAAATGGATACCGAGCAAAGTAGCTTCTTTACTGGCAGCGGTAATCACCATCCGGTTGCCGGCCTTATCTGAAAAAACAAGCGACAAATCCCTTAGCGCTGGCTGTTTGATGCGGATCCAGTCGGTAAGCAAGGTAGAAAACCATATAGACATGTATCTTTTTTGCATCATACCGCCTTCCTGATTTTCAGATCGTTAACAGGTACTTCTTTTACCGGTTTAAAAACTCCGGCTGCATATTCGATTATCCAGCTGCCCGGTATTCCATTTTTAACCTTAAGCAGTTCAACGTGCCATCTGGCGAAGCCTAGTCCGGGTAATCCATCAATTGCCCCACTGGGCATAGCAGATATGCGCCACCTGGCGGCCGCCAGGGTAGAACTGAGTTTTTCAGCATTTTTTCGGATCACAAAGGCGGTAACCCTGCTTTTTTCGATCACCAGCTGGAGCCTTCTGCTTTGCGCAAAACTGATTTCATCCAGTTCGGTTACTACTGCAGCCAGGCTTTCGCACTTTAGCGCCTCCTCGCTGGCCCATAATACATCCTTTTCTTTTTGCAGATCAATAAAAATGATACGCTCTGGCGACAGGCCAAAATTGATCAGTGACGGTGGAAAGATTTTGCGTTGTGTACTGATCCACAGGCAAACACCATTCTTTTTCATCAGGGTAGAAAGCAATATGGATATAAAACCACCGCTTGCCGCTGCATCTTCCAGATTTGTGGCTAAAAATTCGTGCAGGGCAGCCAGCGGAAATACATTACCCGGGAAAGCATTTGAAATGATGCCCAGTCCAAAGTCTATTGCATGAGCATTTCTTCCAGGTTTAACACCCTGAAGATTCAGGATCTGTTCCTGAAGTTTGCCTATAATATCCTTTTTAACAGCCGCCATATCCTTTTACTAGGGCAAGGGAAAATAATCTCGAGACCACTCTTGCAAAGTTAATGCTAAAAATATTAGTATCTCTTAAATGTGAACAAATTTATCTGATTGTGGTTTTAAATAATCATAATTAAACTTTTGGACTCTGAAAAATGTTAATAAATACTAATTTATTTAGTATAAATTAGTATATTTGATCTTTAAAAAATAGAAAAGGATCTTTTTTATGACGGAGTTGGAATATTTTTTTGAGGATGAAAATGGCCTATCAGTGGTTTATCAATTGATCAGTTTTGGGGTTGGGGAGCCTTGGAAGATTGTGCGTGACGGTGAATTGATTGGCAGTATGAAAAAATGGAAAGGTACATGGAAACTGCAAAGCGGTGATGAACTTAGCGACGATCTGCTGATCGGTCTTACCAGTCATATTGATGCACAGCATTTTAACTGCCTTCCCGGGGAGATCAGTTCGCGTTGGCCAAATCTGGTAGAAAAAGTAGTGTTAAGGTCTGATACGGCTTATATGATCATCTGCAAAGAAGGGATTAATTTGAACAGCTTTCAAGCTATATTTTCGAGATTTGTGCCAGGTCTGCTCAAGGATGAATGGGCGATAAATTTCCAGGTATTCAACCATGATTTTTCGGATGATTTCTCCTTGCTTGCAAAGCCACTGGTTTATAAAAAAGAATCATTTGGATGGGAAGAGGTGGACAGGTAATGGAACAATTGACTCTTTTTGCACCTGGCGGGCAATCTGCCGGACTACCCGCAGATGTGCTCGAATATCGTGCAGGTTTTATCAATCAGGAACAAAGCGATCTGTTGCTGACAACACTTGTTGAAAACACCCCCTGGCAGCAAAGGCTTGTAAAAATGTACGACCGGGAAATACTTACACCGAGGCTTACTGCCTGGTATGGTGATGTTGCCGGTATTGACTATGGCGCCCTTGGCAAATCCACGCCAATAGAATGGACAACATTACTATTGGAACTTAAAAGATCGGTAGAACCTATTTCTGGAATAACCTTTAATAGTGTATTGCTCAATTACTATCGTGATGGCAATGATTCGGTGGCCTGGCATAGCGATAAGGAAACGGCAATGGGATCGCACCCCGTTATCGCCTCAGTGTCCTTTGGCGCAGTGAGGAGTTTTGATATCAGAAAAAAAGAAAATCACCGGGAGAAATATGCAGTTAGGCTAGAACATGGGTCTCTTTTAATCATGAAAGGTGATTTGCAGGCCAGATGGGAACACCGGATTGCCAAGACTACTCAACATATCGGACCAAGGGTAAACCTGACTTTCAGGCGGATTATCAATCCATCTGTGTGATATAAGCTCACCACTAAAATAACTATAACATTTTTTACGGTTAACCTGAAGAAATTACTGATTTACAGGGGCAGGTTCCGGCTGTTTCGGTCTTCTAAAATAATTGGAAATTACAAACCCTAAAAGCCAGGGCGAAAATAATATGATGAAGAATTTCTTCTGATGGATATATGAAATGTCAAGGCTGATAAAAGCCGGTTTAAGGTGTTAATTTTTAATGAATGCTTTTCGATTAAAATTGTTTCTGATCCGGTATAACTTTTCCTGGTCTTTATCAATTCAGTAACGCCTTAATGATAATTAGTTAACTCTTATCTTAGCCAATCGGAGGTATTTGATAAGTGCTTCGGGATGATCAGTCTGCAGTCCCTGCACACCATACTTTATTACCTTGTTCCAATCTTTTACAGTTTCACTGGCTTTTTGAACATCAGGAAAAATACTAATGCCCATTTTTCTTAAAACTGGCAGCAGCGTTTCATTAGGAATATTATCGATTGCCTCTAGTGGAGTTTCTGCAAAAACGCCCAGCAAATTTTGTACTGTAGTAATACCTGGATCCAATTGCGACATCAATGGCATTTCAGGTGCAGTTCTCCGCCAGGAAAGGTAATCGCTATTTCCACTAACATAAACCAATACCTGATGCTCCATTCCCTCATTTTTAATGGCTTGATAAGCTTTTTCTGCTTCGGCTGCCTTAAAATCCAAATAGATATTTATTTTTCCTTTACATGCTTTTAGCGCCTCTTCAAAACTGGCAATATGGTGCAAACTGCTATCCCTGCCTATAAGAATGAGCTTTTTAACTGATTCAAAATCGAGGTTTTTAATCAGTCCTTTTCCATTACTTATGCCATCTACCCGGTCGTTATGCAAAAGTACCAGATGCCCGTCTTTCGTAGTACGCAGATCGAGTTCCACATAATCTGTACCCAAAGCAATAGCCTCCGTAATGGAAGCTATTGTATTTTCGGGTTTAATTAAATGACTACCGCGGTGAGCAATCACAATAAAAGTATTTTTTGATTTTGGCAATTTCCTCTTCACCTGTTGTGAGAATGCCGGTATACAGAGACAACTGAATAAGATGTTCAATAAAAATGGTTTTATCCGTATGTTCATGGTTAAGGCTTTTGTGCAGGGTTCATATCTGTAAATGCAGCAGCGCTGTTTCTGCCGGTTTTTTTTAAGGAGAAGGCATCAAAAAGTTCACCTGAGGTTTTATAGGCCTCAAATTTAAGGTTCACCCCATCAACATGGATGACCTGGAAAAGCTGCGTGTTCTCTAAGGATACATCCATCCATTTGGCACCATCTACCTGGTACATTTTAGGGCCTGCAACCGAAACCAGGTAAACCGGTCCGCTTACTTCCCTTCCCGATAATCCCCTTGGCAGGTTTTGGCCGCGGCTGTAGGTATGGTCGTGGCCCTGCAGTACCAGATCAATATGATATTTATCAAATAATGGTTTAAACCGTTCCCTGAATTCCTTATTGTCTCTGCTTTTTGCTGTTGAGAAAATAGGGTGGTGGAAGGTAACTACCGTCCAGAGTTTAGTATTTTCCATTAATACTTTTTCGAGCCACTCGTATTGGGCTTTTGCCGATGCTTCATCCAGGATAATCATTTGAGAATCCAGGGAAATGACCCTCATGTCCTGATAGTCTACATAATAAACTGATTCTTCCAATCCTTTCGGACCATTACCTGCAAAAGTATACTGTACACCCCAATGAGGGTCGAGTACCAGATTTCTTTTATCGTCGCGTACATATTCGTGATTTCCCGGCGAGGGGATGCTCGGTATCATACCATTAATAAAACCACCACCATAATGCCACTCGCCCCATTCCTGGTCGTTATTCGAACGGTTGATCAGGTCGCCCGTATGGATGATAAACCTGGCATCGGGCTGATGCGAAAATGCCTTACGGATGACCCGCGACCATTTGGAACGGATATCATTCTGTGCATCACCAAGGTAAATAAAAGAAAATGGGGTACTTTTAACCGATGCAGTGGTAAACTGGAACCACTCGCTCCAGTGTTCGCCAGAGCCAACACGGTAAGCATATACCGTTGCCGGTTTAAGCTTGGTAAAAGTAACATGGTGGTATCTTGCTATTTCGTAATTATTTCCGCTACCAAGCAAGGTGGAAATTGCATCGTAACTGGTAACCGATTGTTCAAGCGCCGGATTAGAATCTTCGGCCTTGATCTGTGCTTTTGAAGCTTTAATTGTGGTATCGGTACGCCAGTTTACGGTTTGGCTCGTGGCAGGATCTCCCGCCCAGGTTAAAATTATGCGGTCGGGAAAATGCCCAGGTTTGAAATCCTGGGCATATGTTTTAACACCAATGGTTAAAACTGAGAGTGCAAATAAAAAAGAAAAAGCTTTGATATATAATTTCATGTTATTTTGTTCAGTTGTAAAGGAATTAATTTATTTGAGGTACCACATTAGGGTATATTGGTTGTCGGCTCCAAAAATGGAAATGGCTTTTTGATACTTAGCACGGTTTTTTGCACTTTCCGAGTCAGGGTAAGTATAACGTTTGGGAATACCTCTTCCGGCTGCCAACGGACCGGTGACAAAAGCAGGGTAGCCGGTACGGCGCTGATCAAACCATCCTTCGGCACCTTTAAATAGCATAGCCAGCCATTTTTGGGTAATCAATTGTTCAAGTGTGCCATCGTATTTTACCAAAGGTTGATCATAATAGGTCTGTGTTGCGCTTACAGCATAGCTGCTCATCGATTCCCTGATGCCTTTATAATAAAGTGATTCTGCAGTTTCGCCACTTACGTTAAGTTTGCCTTTTTGTACGGCCTCAGCCAAAATGAAGCACTGCTCGGTATAAGTTACCAGACTGGCTTTTAGTAATGCATTGGAAGTACCGCCATTTTTTCTGAAAAAGGCAGAGGAAAAAACTGAAACATGATCTTCGCCACCGTTATAGGCAGATGGTGCATCGATGGCATTGGGTACGCCCACATAGCGGTTCAGGTCGACAGTTGATCCGGTGGTACTTTTTACAGGTTCTATCCAAACAGGCAGCCTTGGGTCATTTCTTTGTGTCAATCTGTCTACCAGTTCTTTGCTTGCTTTGGTTTTCTGGTAATCGAAATCGATCATGGCCAAAGGACCGCCGGGCCAGCTGTAGGCTGCAATATTGCCTAAATAAGCTACCTCTGCGTTATCTGCACTGCTTTCAAAAATCGGGAAGGTAGTTTTATCATTAAGGATCTCCTGCATTTGGGTAAAGGCTGGTGTATAATTTTTTGAGATCCGCAACAACATCCGCAAGCGCAGTGAATTGGCAAACTTGCGCCAGGCAAGCGCTTTCCCTTTAAACATTATATCAGCTTTGGCATTTATTTCCTGGGTGTTGCCTTTTAATATATCGTTGGCTTCTCTTAACTCTTTCAACAGATCGGGATAAATAGCCTGCTGCTGATCGTACTCAGGATAAATCACGTTGGCCTCTTTCGATTTAAGTGCCTGCGTGTAGGGAACATCGCCATATAAATCGGTTAGGTATCCAAAGTTAAAAGCCTTCATAATTTTACCGATAGCTACGTATTGGTTTTCTGAACGTTTTTGTGCGGTTTCGATAAAGGTTTTGTTTACGGCTAAGCGGGCGTAAATATCATCCCAATCAACCGGACCCCAGTCCAACAGGTCGTAACCCGTATTGCGTACCAAGGTAAGGTAACGCGCTGCAGAGGCTGGTCTTCGGTTCACAGCATTTTCCTGATAGGCATAAGCGGTAGAAACCAATACATCCGACATTAAAAACTCGGTATTGGTGGTTTCAGGAGCATTGGGATTGGTATTTATCTTTTCAAAATCTTTAGTACAGCTGGTAATCAAAGCCAGTAGCGAGAAGAGTAGCGTTGTATATTTGAATTTCATTTTTGTAGAGGTTAAAGGTTACAACTTAATTTAAAACCGAAAGAGCGGGTTCCGGGAAGTGTCCAATGGCCTACGCCCAGTTTAAATCCCTCGGTAACACTCATGGTCGTTTCCGGATCATAACCCAGCCCATTAGCGGTCCAGGTATAGAGATTTCTTCCGATAAGTGACAACGAAAGGTTACTGATGGGCAGTTTACGCGTTAGTTTTTTATCAAATACATAGGTTAAAGAAGCTTCCCTGATTTTAAGAAAGGAGGCCGAATAGGTTAATCTTTCGTAGTATTTGTTGTAGGTGTTGTTATAAAAATCAGAAGCGGCAATAATTACCGTATTTTGGGTAAGGTTACCGTTAGCATCGGCAATATAGCCCGGAATAATCATTCCGTCGTTACGTTTTCTACCCTGCGAATCCGTCCATGGCAAACCACCTGTTTCTGCATCCCTGCCCACCAAAGTGTTGTCAGTTAAACCTGCATTGATGAGTGATTTTACTACGTACGAGTAAAAATTACCACCCTTGCGCCAGTCCAGAAGCACATTTAAGGTGAAGTTTTTGTAACTGAAAGTATTGTTGAAACCCATGGTAAAATCGGGGTTATAGTTTCCTACCTTAAGGTACTCGGTATTGTTGCGGATGTAGTGCCCGGTTTTGTCGAGTAATGCGGCTCCGGCATTTGGCCCGCTGCTTACCTTGGTATAGCTTGGCGTATAAAAATCGCCGATTTTGGTGCCTTCTTTAATCAAGTAGCGGATATTGTCTCCATCGGCACTGCCCATTGAGTATTCTTTTAAGCCTTCTGAGAGCTCAATAACCTTATTCTCATTTTTGGTGAAGTTTACATTGGTTTCCCATTTAAAGGCACCATCAAAAGGCACGGCATTTAAACTGATTTCCCAGCCACTGTTCTGGATGTTTCCGGCATTGATCAACCGGTTTGAAGAACCTGATGCAATAGTGGTAGGAATGTTAATGATCTGGTTCCGCTTATTCGTTTTATACCAGGTTAAATCGATACCTACACGGCTTTTGAAAAAACGTAAATCTCCACCGAATTCGTAAGATGTAGCAATTTCGGGTTTAAGGAAGTTGTTTTTAAGGTTAAATTCAATGGTTGCCCTTTTCACATCTCCCCAGTCCTGGTTAAAAGGAATGGTATTGTACAACTGGTAAGGATCGGTATCACTACCCACCTGTGCCCAGTTTGCCCTAAGTTTAAGAAACGAAAGTACATCAGATTTGATTTTGAATACGTCAGTTACAATGGTGCTTAACGAAGCAGACGGATAAAAATATGAGTTATTGCCTTCAGGTAATGTGCTCGACCAATCGTTTCTGCCCGTTACATCAAGAAAAACCATATCTTTAAATGATACCTGCCCAAGGCCATAGATGCTGTTGATGCGTTTGCGCGAGTTATACTGCGAATTTACAATGGTACCGGCCTGTGCATTGGCAATGTTGTATACGCCCGGGATGCTCAGGCTCTCTGTTTTCTGCGCGGTAAACCGGTTGGTTTGGTTCATTTGATTACCTCCTGCAGAAATACTTAACAACCAATCCTGATTCAGCAGTTTTTTATAGCTCAGTAAAAAATCGCTATTCTGTTCCTTAAAGAAAGAATTATCTACCCCATATCCACCAAATTTAAAACGTTTCGAACTGAAGGGACGCTTGGTTTCGTGTTCTTCGTTGTACATATCCAACCCTGTACGCACCATTAAACTTAAGTTTTTGGTAATGTCGTAAACCGCTTGAATATTTCCTGTTAAACGGTTCCGGTCATAACCATTGGTATGTTGGTAAGCTACAAAATAGGGATTGTCTGAATCATCTGCAGAAAATTGTTCTATGTTTTCCCTTCCCGGTTTCCAATAGTTTTTAAGGTCGTTGATGTTCATATTCGGCGGAAGTGAATACAACATCTGTGTAACACTTTCCCGGTAAGCCGATGGCCTGTTGTCGCTTTTATTGTTTACATAACCAATGTTGGTGCTGATTTTTAATTTAGGGTGTAGCACATACATGGCCGAAAGGTTAAGCGTATTCCTTTTGAGGTCGGTATTGGGTACAATCCCTGTATTGCTGAGGTTAGTGTATGATAAACGGTAACTGCCATCAGCATTTTTGCCGCTGATGGAAATGTTGTTGGTATAAGTTGCACCGGTTTCGTAAAAATCCTGTGGATTATTCGGGTGTGATACCCAATCGGTGGCAATCGGTTTTCCGTTGGCATCCAAAGGACTGTTCCATTGCAGGTGTTTTGTGCCAACATCAAGTCTTGGTCCCCATGCCGAGGAGGTAGAGGAAGCCGGATCGTCGGTGTATTCGCCACCACCAAAGGTATGCTGAAAATGCGGGAACATCCAGGCCCGATCGTACATGGCGTTTGAGTTGAAATTGATGCCCAAACCTTTTTTATTTGCCGAACCGCTTTTGGTAGTAATTAATACCACACCACTGCCGGCCCTGCTGCCGTATAAGGCTGCTGCACTTGCACCTTTCAGGATAGTTATACTTGCTACATCGTCCGGACTGATATCCGCAATGGGGCTGCCATAGTCGATTGATGATCGGCCAACCTCTGATGTAGCGCGAAGCGAATGTGCCACAGGAACGCCGTCAACTACAAATAAGGGCTGGTTATCGGTAGCGATGGACGATTGTCCACGGATGGTGATAAAAGCGCTCGATCCGGGATCGGAACCGGCGCTTACTACATTTACCCCGGCTACTTTACCGGCAAGTGAGTTGATTACATTTACTTCTTTTACAGTATTCACATCACTGCCTTTTACGGTAGCAATAGAATAACCCAGGGCTTTTTCGGAACGTTTAATACCGAGCGCGGTAACGACTACGTCAGAAAGAGCGGTTTCATCAGGTGAGAGACTAACCTTTAACTGGGTTTGATTGTAAAGTCCTATTTCCTTAGTCCGGTAACCGATCATTTTGAAAACCAGCGTAGCTGACTTATCCTTAACGTTCAGGTTAAATTCACCATTAAGGTTGGTGCTGGTACTGTTGCTGCTTCCTTTTTCGATTACGTTTACTCCAGGCAGGGGTAAACCTTTTTCGTCTGTTACCTGACCGTTAATGCGGACGGATTTTTTTATGATCACCTGGTTTCTTTCTATCAGGTATGTAAGTTGCATCGGGGTTAAAATCCGGTTCAATAAGCTGCCAACGGTTTCGTTATCTGCTTTTAAACTGGTAATGTGTTGTTTTTCTACTGCATCTTTATTTGAATACACAAAATAAAGGCCTGTTTTTTTTTCGATGGTTTTAAAAAGGTCGGTTAAGCTCCCCTGTTTTAAATTGATACTAATTTTTGTATTTAATTGTTGTGCATTTACTGGTGATGCCTGCCCTGTTAAAAGCATTACCGAGAGCATAAAGTAAATAAGGGTTAAAAAACGCATTGCGCTAAAAATTAATTGACTAGTCACTGCTGACTTTTTCATAACTTTGTATGTTTTAATCTTGATGGGTTAAAATAAAATTGAAATTTCATAGCTGTGGCATGCGTCAACATGCTGCAGCTATCTTTTAATCGTTGTTTAATTACATTTGCCTCCTTTTATATAAATAGTCTGTTTGTTTATGGTGTATTGGATATCGAATGTGAGACTAATGGTTTTCATTACCTCATTAATTGCTACATTATCGAACTTTGCCGTAAGCTGGCAGCTTTTAAAAGACTGATCAGAAATAATCTTGATGGCATATTTTCTCGAGATGGTCTGAAAAACTTCTTCCATAGGCGTTTGGTCGAAATTCATTTTTCCCGTTCTCCAGTCGATAGCAATCTTTGCATCATCAACATTTTCGCGCATCAGGCGTGCTGTTTTAATATCATAAACTACTTTTTGGTTGGGTAATAGATGAACTGCTGCCGATTGTACACCGGCCGAATCTCTTGATACTGCTACCTTTCCGGTCAGCACAGTTACTTGCGGACTGTATCCTTTCCAGGCATTGATGTTAAAACTGGTACCCAATACCATGGTTTGTATGTTTTCACTTTTTACGATAAACGGATGTGCGGGATCTCTTTTTACCTTGAAGAAAGCCTCCCCATTGAGCTTAACTGTTCTGATGTCAGCGTGTTTCAAGTTTTGAGGAAAGCTGATGCTACTTCCGGAGTTTAACCAGATCTCTGAACTATCGGGTAGCATTATATCAACGATTTTACCGGGTTGAGCAGTTTTGGTTGTCCATATAATGGTATTCTGGTTATTTGCCCATGGTGTTTTATCATAGTTAACAAAAAATAGCAGTGCTCCAATTACTGCTGCTGCTATTGCAGCAGGCCACCACTTTGCTATTTTCAATTTTTTTACCGGAGTTTTATCCAGCTGTTGTTTGATAGTGGCAAAACTTTCTTTCCACGATCCGTCATCCGGAAGCTCTGCAGTATTTTCCCATAATGATATTGCCTCTTCCAACTGCTCCATCCGTGCCCGATCGTTACCTGCCCAATCGTAAAGCTTTTGTTTGAGCATGGCTATTTCGGCCTTGCTGCTGCGAGCGTTTTCCTTTACCGCCAAATATTCGAGTACCAATTTCCAGGTTTCCTGATCCATTCACATGCTTTTATACTTACAAGACAAGAATAGGAAGGATCGCTACGGGCCCAAAAAAGTTAACTTTGCGTTAAAAAATCGTTAACTGGTGTTTTATCTGAATTCGGATCTGTTTTGTAATACTTTTTGTTGGAGAAATTGAAAACCTTTTACCAGATGATCTTCAACTGTACGTACCGATATGTCCAATAAAGCAGCTATTTCCTTATAACTGAAGCCATCAATCCGGTACATATAGAAAATAAGCCTGCGGCGTTCGGGCATCTGGTCAATAAGACTGTAAAGTACCCGGTTGCGGTCTTTATTCTGGAAAGCCTGAGCAGGGGTTTCTTTCAGGTCGATAATTTCAGTTGCTTCTTCTTCACTATCAATAGGCCAGATATTTACTTTAGACATTTTTTGGTAATTGGTAGCTGCGTTTTTTATGGCCCGGAAAAGATAAGCCTTTTCGTTTGAGATAATTGTGCCGTTTTTCCAGATGGATATAAATACATCATTTAAAATGAGTTGGGCATTTTCAATATCCTTTACCAGATAAATAGCGTATTTTTTAAGTGTGGGGTACATACGGCGATAAAGGTCCGCGAATGCTTTTTCATCAAACTTCTTTCCTTTACTATCGTTAAATCCGGCTATATTGTTTTCGCCCATAAATTATCGCGTCAAAATTAAAATTCAGAAACGATACACATATTAACTCAATATTAAATGCACCTCTTTTGTAAAGAAGCTTTTCGGTTTCTTTGCCAGTGAACCTGGTGGCTAACATAGTTTAAGAACACCTCAATAAGTGCTGATTTTCCTATAAATAATTTTTTGATGCAGGTTATTGTGATTAGCATCACGACAAGGGCGAGATTGCTGCCCGTTTTGGATTAAAATTTGCAATTCTTGCTCATAACCTATCCTATTTGGTATCTCTCCATAGTGAGAAGCATGGACTCAGATTTAGCTTACTGATAAATTCTGATGATACAAGATAAAATATAAAGGTCTGAATATTCTTTGTGTATTCGAGTAAAATAAATTTCAACTCAACTTTTTACTTACTGAAACGTTCAAGAGCTGGTAAAGGGAATATTTAGACACTTTAATCTGCGCTACCAAGCTTTAAGATTAAATAATGACATTAAATTTATTAGGCAGCCTACTAATAGGTACTACTTTTGATAAAATAAAGTTTTAAGAATGCTATTGCTGATCTGGAATAATATCTAATCTAGGTGATACATCGTACAGTTTTGAACATCGAACACAAAGAAGATTAGTTATATTTCATCAGAATAGACTCAAAATTAAGTTATGCCGCAAGATTTACCATCAAAAAATATAGAGGCTACAAAACGCGTTTTGCCCATGATACTGGCTACTGCTATTTTTATGCAGATGCTGGATTCGACCATACTTAATACATCGCTGCCGGCTATTGCTAAGGATCTCCATCAATCTCCATTGAATATGCAAAACGCCATTATCGGTTATGTGTTAACACTCGCGGTGTTTATGCCGGTAAGTGGTTTTCTATCTGATAAATTCGGAACCAAGAAGGTTTTTATACTGTCATTGTTGCTTTTCAGTGCGGGATCACTTTTTTGCTCGCTCTCCGGAAATCTAACTCAACTGGTCATTGCAAGGGTAATACAAGGGGTGGGGGGAAGTTTGATGACACCGGTTGGTAAATTAGCGCTGGTAAAGAGTTTTTCAAAGAAAGATTTGTTGAAAGCGATGAATTTTGCCATTATACCTGCGCTCATTGGCCCGGTTTTAGGCCCGCTTGTTGGAGGGTATATGGTAGACTATCTATCATGGCATTGGATATTTTTAATTAATATACCAATGGGCATTTTGGGTATTGTGCTCAGCTTACGTTACATGCCTGATTATCGATCTGATGTAATTGATTTTGACTTACGCGGTTTTCTGATATTTGCTGCTGCCTCATTGTTGCTCTCCATTTCGCTGGAGCTTCTGGGAGATGAGGTATACACTTCACCCGCTCTGACTATTTTATCACTTGGTGTATTGATGCTTTATTTTTATTACCGACATGCCGCAACAGACAATAATCCTATTTTTCCACTGAATTTATTTCAGGTAAGAACATTTAGGGTGGGTATACTTGGCAACCTTGCCACCCGGTTAGGTATCAGTGCAATACCACTATTGTTGCCCATGATGATTCAGATTGCTTATGGTCAATCTGCAGTAGTTTCAGGCTGGATTATCGCGCCCATGGCATTAACTGCTATTCTTGCAAAATCGCAGGTCATAAAAATTTTGAACAGGTTTGGTTACAGAACCACCTTAATGGCGAATACTTTTATCATCGGATGCCTGATCTGTTCGATGGCGATACCTGCCATCAGTTCGTCCATTTACTATTATATACCAATTATTGTGTTGATGGGCTTTTTTAACTCCATTCAATTTACGGCCATGAACACCATTTCAATTGCCGATCTGCGCGAGTATCATACCAGCAGTGGTAATTCATTAATTTCCGTCAATCAGCAACTGGCGATTGGTTTTGGTGTAGCCTTTGGACTTATTATTTTAAAAATATTCAGGGGAGACGTGAAACTCATCCATGATGATATCCATAATGCATTCAGATACACCTTTCTTGTAGTGGGCGTTTTGACTATACTATCAGGTTTTGTATTTAGGCGGTTACATTTTAAGGATGGTGAAAATTTAAAATAATTGTAATTGGAGAATTTGTACTAGGGTCCTTTTTAAAGATTAGTTTTGATTGGCAGATGCTTATTTCAGTTCAAAAATAATTCGGATAAATTTTATTTGGAATTGTATTGGCCATCGTTCCATTCTTTTCCAGGAATAATCAAGCCTATCGTTAATCAATCCGCTGTTTGATGATTTAGCAATTAATGGATAGGTGACGATGGGTCTCATGCTTCAACACCATTGAGACTTGTAATAAATGTGGTATTTAATGGAAAATCGTAACGACGCTTTGGCTGAACTCCATAAAACGGTTTTAAGATATGTTTTAAGAAATCATTAATCACGGATGAGTAATGATTTTTTACAGGTGAAGACTTATTAACGCTTTTTATTGTTTAGTGAGTTGACTGTCAGTTTAATGGCTTTCAGATTGTTGAATTGTTAATATTTTTCCAAGGCAGGAGGCAAACAAAACCTTGTTAGATAGGTTTGCTTTGGTAAAATCATAACGCTATGAATAAAATGACACAAACATCTGATATCGAAAAATTCATTGAAAAATTTGAACCTTCTAAGTTCAAGCGCTTATCGAGGGGAATAGAGATCCGCGGGATAAAGGATTTAAATAAAAGCATCATTTTTGCAAATGAAGTAATCGAAAAGTTAAAATTAAAGCTTTCCGTGGCGCACAGTGCGGAAATGGCTATGTACGGAAGTTTTGAAGTGGTGTATAAGAATGCTGGTTAAAAAATAAATCTATTCTGACCATTACTGGTACCACCAGTAGCATAAAAACGTCTGTCGGTTTTCGACAGACGTTTTTGTTTAGAGAAGTTTATTTATCGATTTACAAGAAATATGGTGTCATATACAGACTCTTTATTTTTCAACGACTTCCAAATCTTTGCGAACGTTAATTTTTTTTGATCTGATTGTAAAAGTAAAGGCACTACCTATGCCCGGGGTAGACTGAACACTGATCTGTCCACCAAGTTTCTCAACCAAAAGTTTCACCGTTGCAAGGCCGATTCCTGTCCCGCTCTGGGCGAAACGGTCAGATGTATTTAGGGTAACATTTCTCTGGAAAATGCGTTCCAGCTCTTCTTTTCTGATGCCCATTCCGTTATCACTAACGGTAATGTTGGCCTGGTCGTCAATAATTACACAGTCAATATGGATCAGGCATTTCTGTTTGTCATTGTACCGTACAGAGTTGGTTAACAGGTTAATCATGATTTGCTGGAGTGCAATAGCTGAAGTGCTGATCTCGATCTTCGCCTCCGGATAGCAGATGTTTACATTTTCCGGAATGCTAAGCATAGATACGGTTTTGCGCAGAAAACTACCCAGGTTGATGAGTTCGTGTTGGGCTGTCAGCATTTCTGGCCTGATCGAATAGTCGAACATATCGTTAATCAGTTTCCTAAGGGCTTTTATACCATTAAGGCTGGTCAACGCCAATTTATGCCCTTTTTTATCACCGCTATTGTCCAGGTGTCTGGTTAATAATTCGGCACTCATAGAAATGGTCGTTAATGGATTTTTAATATCGTGGGCAGCCGTTGTGGCAAACTGTTGCATAAACTGATTGGTCTCAGCAAGATGTCTGTTCGTTTCACAGAGCAACGATAGTTTTTTTCTCAGTTCCATTTGGGCAATCACTTGTTTGCCCAATACCTTGAGCGACCATAGCTGCTGCTCGTTTAGCGTTCTGGGAACGGTATCTATCACACATAGCGAACCTAGTGGCATCCCTTCCGGGGTAAGCAATGAAATTCCGGCATAGAATGCGATGTTAGGATCGCCGGTAACCAAGGGGTTTTCCGCAAATCGTTGGTCTTCCTTTGCATTACTCACCACCATTACACCGGTTGGATCAATAATGGTATGCGCACAGAAAGCATGCGCCCTTGGGGTCTGCTGCACATCAATGCCCAGCTTGCTCTTAAACCACTGTCGCGAGCTGTCTACCAGGGTAATCAGTGCAATCGGCGTTCCACAAATCTGCGAAGCCATTTTGGTCAGCTCATCGAAATCCTCTTCCGGCAGGCTATCCATAATCTGATAAGATTCTAGGGCCTCTAGCCGCTGCTTTTCGTTTTCGGGAAGTTTTGCTATATTGTTCAAATCGTTATAAATGTAGCGTTAATTTATGGGTATTAGTTTCTTGTTGCCTTGAGCTTTCCACTCTTTTGATACTGTTGCGTTTTGATATTCTCCCACATAATCAGCTTGTCCTCAATTCTGGAAAATACACGGATATCTCCATCCTGAGAAATCACAATGCCCAAACTGCCGGGGTGTGTCCAGCAGTAGGCAATCATGGAGCGGTGCCTTGTACCAAAATGTTTAGGATCCGTAGGGATCAATGATTTAGGGGTTGCCGTGGCGGTGGATGAAACATAGATTTTTCCCGGTATCTTTTTCGAGCGGATTACGCCACCAAATCCCCGTGCCACCATATCCTGGCCAAATAACACCACGCCATCCACGCAGCTTTGAGAGGCGATGAAACTTACCGAACCCTTAATTTCGTTGGCTACTTCTGTTTTGGCATGCAGGGCAATAGTTTCCTGCTCATAAAGCAATTTTGTTACCGTTTGTTTGCCAGAGGCCAGCCGCTGGTCAATCCTGTTTTCTGTAACATAGCTATTGATGGTCTGCTTCAGATAGTCACTGATAGCCAGTAGCAATCTTTTATAGTTTACCGCATATTTAATATCAACATCGCTACTATCCTCTGAGATCAGCACCGCCCCGCCATGATGGTAGTTTTGGATTTTTAGCAGTAACCTGGACAATGTTTGGGTCCATATACTATCTACAAATTCTTCCCAATCTGCAAAATCTTCTTCGGGATGCGACACAGACAGGAACTCTTTGATTTCTGCCCTGATTGCACCGGCATTTTTTCTGATGATTTTGGATACCGGTCCGATGGTAAATACATCCAGGTAGCGGGTAACCAGTACGTTTTGTTTTAAAGTAGCCAGCAGTTCGTAGTCGAACATCACCTTAAGTGTGGCAATATCGTCTATAAATACCTGAAACAACCCTGGCTGTTCAGATCCTGATTCAGATTCGTAATTCAGAAAACTCTGGTAGTGCATGGCCTGGTCAATCATTCCCCAGATAAAGAGTTTTCCATCCTGATCATAATAAACGGCAAGTGAGGTGCCGGATGGATCGGCTGCCTTTGAGAGCTTGGCCAAAGACCTGATATCAAGAGGTAGATGTTGGGCAAATTCTACACAGCTCCATCTTTCAGAAACAATTTTCCTCGGCGGAGTGGGATCTGGATTGGCAGGATCGATGAGTGTTACGGCTACCTTGGTCAGCTCTCCCTCTTCTGTTCTCATAGACGTGTAGAAAAGACACTCGAAAAGTTCTTCGAGAACGATTAAAGGGGGAGTAGCCATCGCCAGTCTGCTATGATTCAACTTGGCATGAATATGCGCCGCAAGGTCCGTTGTTTTTGATTTTTCCTCAATCATTGCCTGATAGCGCTCGTTATGTGTTTGAATTTAGGGTATACAACAGCAAATGAATGTAATGTGTTTTTTTTAATGACGCTTTTTTTTATTTTACTGATATTCAGATATATTTTTTCAATTTCGGGCCTGCGATGCAGGAAAATTCAAGATCAGATTTTTGCATCGATTATTCCTTTCAACGTAAAAAAAAGTATTGTGAAGCACCCCTTCAGAAGCTTAATATAGAGTTAACATATTCGCTATATTTTTGTATCAGTATTTTTGTCCAATCTAATTCTTCATGGTAAAGCATCAATTTCAAAACAGCCCCTTGCCCAATAGGGGTGTTTTTTCGATCCAATTTACAAGGTCGTACCATAGGAGAAATGATAGGTGAACGTCATCCATAGTTTGATCTGCTTAAAACAGGCGCCGCCATTTCGTTCATGAATACCTGGTTTGCCACGCAAATATAACGATGGGCATTACTGAACGCGACCTTCCGCAACCTGTTCCGCAAAGCCAGATTGATACACATCCGGCAATTAAAACAAAATCCATATCACTATTTTAATCTTAAATAAAACGAAATGAAAACAATTGTACTGCAACTATCCATCTTATTTATTGCTTTAAGTGGATTTGCTCAACCAGGACCAGAAGCTAGCTTGAAAGAAGTATTTAACCCGGATAATAAAAGGGTATTGGTTACAGCTCATCGTGGAGACTGGCGCAATACGCCGGAAAATTCTATTCAAGCCCTTAAAAACTGTATAGCTATGGGCGTAGATATTATGGAACTGGATCTGAAAAAAACAAAGGATGGATATCTGGTTATAATGCACGATCAGAACGTGGATAGAACTACCACCGGAAAAGGCAAAGTTTCTGATTACACCCTGGCAGAGATCAAAACATTTTTCCTGCGCTCAGGTACAGGACACCCGACTAAGCACCGTGTGCCCACCTTTATGGAGATATTGGCCATCGCGAAAAATAAGATCATTATTGATGTGGATAAAGGTTACGATTATTATCCGCAGGTAATTAAAGAACTGCGCGAACTGGGAATGATCGGTCAGGCTATTGTGAATGTAAAGGCAAACACACCACTACCTTTAATAGAGCAAGAGGTAGGTAAAATTGAAAAAGACATTACCATTATGCCCATAGTGGATATGAAAAGAGCCGATGCATCAGCTATTATTGCAAGTTATAAGATTCATCCTAAAACCATTATCCAGGCAAACTTCAGTACCGATACCTTGTCGGTTTTAAAAAATATCGCTGGCTTGAGGAAAAACTACGGCTTATGGATCAACAGTTTATGGCCAGAGCAAAATGGTGGTCATGATGATGATATGGCTGTTGAAGAAAATAAAAAGGAAGAAAGCTGGGGCTGGCTGATCAGCCACAAAGCCAACCTGATCCAGACCGACCGGCCAAAGGAACTTATCGAATATCTAAGGATAAAAAAACTTCACCGTTAGTTTCGGTGGGCGCTTTATTAATTGTTGCTGATGTTTTGGAGCAAAAGTCAGAAATTTTTGCCTCTTGCCCAACGCAGATTAGACTTTTTTATGCAATTTGGATATGAAGAAAAATTAATTTCGTTTTAATCCGATACTCATTGAGCACAACTATATTTACAGTATAAATGTGGTAATTTTTTAGACTGAATCAGCCACCAGATGATTACTTCATATGTTAAACCGGCGCTTTCTATTTTTAACAAGGATATTCCTGGCTTATTTGATTATTGTGATTTGTTTTTGCACATCACTTTATGGTCAAACCTGTCCCGAGAATATCGGTTTTGAAAAGGGCAGTTTTTTAAACTGGAAAACATTTACAGGTTCAGTTTCACTCTCCGGAGGGAAAAATACGATAGTATTAAGCCCCTCATCTGTTATAGCGGGGCGACATTCAATGATGACATCGGCTACCGACCATGATATGTACGGAGGATTTCCGGTATTATCACCCAACGGAAGCGGGCATGCCGTTAAACTGGGCAGTAATACCAATGGTAAACAAGCCGAAGGCATTTCCTATTTAATCAATGTGCCTGATCAGGTAGATCATTTTACCATTACTTATCAATATGCAGTTGTTTTTCAGGCACCCAACCATACCGACGAACAGCAGCCCCGGTTTGATGTTAAACTGCTTGATGTGAGTACCGGAGCGTATATCGAATGCGCTTCATTTAAATACATTGCAACATCCGGAATCCCAGGTTTTAAAGCCTCTACCATCGATCCAACCGTCATTTATAAAGATTGGACACCGGTTACCATAGATCTGAGCAGTTACAAAGGTAAAACGTTATCGCTGGAGTTCACCACCGCAGATTGTACAGAGGGTGGACACTTTGGTTACGCCTATGTGGATGTGGATGAGCAATGTGAAAGTGTTATTGTTGGAAATGTAAGTTGCGAAGGCGCGCAGTCAACCCGGTTGAAAGGACCAAGCGGATATCAATACTACAAGTGGTATAACGAAGATAAAAGTAAATTGTATGGCGAGGGAGAAACATTGGAAATGAGCCCCGCACTGCCCTCGGGGACAAAAGTATTACTGGATCTAAGCCCTTTTGCGGGTTTTGGCTGCCCCAATACCGTAACCACTACCATTTCTACCTATAATTTCCAGCTTGATTTAATACCCACGATCAATTCCTGCGAAAATGAAGTGGTTGATTTAACGAGCAGCCAGTTTATCCTGAACAAATCTGACCAGGTGAGTTATGCTTACTATGCCGATGATGCCCTGCAACAGGAGATTGCTGACCCTCAAAAAATTAATGTTTCCGGAGTATATTATGTGAAAGCAAAATCCCCGGATGGGTGTATTTCTACCAAGAGTGTAACCATCACTTTTCATCTTTTAGGTGCATTAGAGGTGTTGCCGAATTTTTCTGCCTGTGGTAAAACCCTTGATCTCACCTCAGGCCAGATTCAGAAAAAAGTACCCCAAAATGCCAAAGTATCTTATTTTAGCGATGTATCATTGCAAACGCCGGTTACAGATCCCAGACAGATTTCAACATCCGGCGACTATTTTATACGATACCAGTTTCCGTATTGCATAATTATTAAGAAAGTTGCTTTGGAAATCAATCCATTACCCAACTTGAAAATTACTAATCCCGCTGCGGTATGTTTGCCAGAAGGCATCGATTTAACGAAAGCTATCATCAGGGATGGGAGCGATCCTGATCTGACCTTCAGTTATTATATGGATGTAAATTGCACAGAAGCGGTAGCAGATCCTACTAAAATCAAAAATAGCGGGGTTTATTATATCAGGGCCGTAAATGATAGGGGCTGCAGTGTTGTTTCAGCAGTAAAAACGATCGTTAACCCACCATTAATTTTAACGGTTGCCAATCCTGAACCCGTTTGTGAACCAGCAACAATTGATATAACAAATCCGGATCTATACCAGGGGAGTGATGATGATGGGTTAAGCTACCAGTTTATGGATGCTACCGGTGCTGTTGTAAATGATGCCCGGCATGTTGCTAAAGGTGGTACTTATTACATATCTGTTAAAAATAATGAGGGTTGTACCCTTACAAAACCAATGGATGTAGTCATCTATCAAATGCCTAAACTATTGATCACCCAGCCCGGAAAAGTATTTATCTCGGATAAGGTAGATCTCACCAACCCGGTCATTTTAAAAGGAAGCAGTGGCTACACCAGCATTTCCTATTGGAAGAATGCAGCTTTAACGGAGACTCTTGAACACCCCGAATCGATATCACGGTCAGGCAGATATTATATCTCGTTGCATAATGCTTCAGGATGTTTGAGCTTTGGGGCCGTAGATGTTGTGATGGTGCAACGGCCAAAGGTTAATGTACCCACTGTGTTTACCCCGCTTAAAGAAAAAAACAATACGCTTTTCCCTTTTTATGAGGGAATAAAAAGGCTAAATAGCTTTAAGGTATTTAACAAGTGGGGAAATATGGTGTTCGAAACCAATTTGATGGACATGGATAAAGGATGGGACGGGACCTGTAAAAACCAGTTGCAACCATTTGAAACCTATACCTGGTTTGTTGATGCCGTTAACGAATTGGATGAACGTTTTACCAAAACCGGAAAAACCATATTACTGCCATGAGGAGAAGCTGTCTGTTGGTCTTACTGGTGGTATTAGGAAAAACGGTGTTTGCACAAGACCCTAAATTTTCACAATATTTTGCGTCGCCATTAACCTTAAACCCAGCAATGACCGGCTATTTTGATGGAGATTATAGGTTGGCCGTTAATAGCCGCCAGCAATGGGGTAATATTGGAAATCCGTACAATACCTATAGTGCCTCAGGGGAAATGAAATTGCAGGATGAATATTATTATAACGATATTTTCACAATTGCCGTAGGAGGATTGCTGGAGGAATCGTTCAATAAATTCATTAAGTCCTATACTTATTCTGCCGGTATTTCCTATTACCGGTATTTTGATGCTGATCATCAATTCAGGTTCGGGCTTTCGCCCCAGCTTTCTTATGTTTCGAGGCGACTTAATTACAATGCTCTTACGGTTGCATCACAGTATCAGGATGGTGCTTTTAATACAGCACTGCCAAATGGTCTTGATCTGCAGTCAGGTCATTTTTCCTATCTTGATTTAAATTTAGGGACCAATTTCGGCTTCACATCAGATCGGATCGCTGCCAATATCGGCTATGCAATATATCATTTAACACGTCCGCAGGATTCCTTTTTTAAGAACAATCAGGTGACTTTGCCTTATCGGCATACGCTCAATGCCGGGTTCAGGTACGAATCGAATGATCTCCTTGACTTTAACCTGAGTGCGCATTACCTGATCCAGGCGCGAAGCACGGATTTTGTAGCTGGTGCGGTACTGGGCTTTAAACCACATATCGAATCAAAACTCAGGTTAAGTTTTGGTTTATGGAACCAGACTAACGAAAAAGCATTTATTCCGTTTATAGGTTTTGATGTAGACAATATTGCCATCGGAATGAACTATTCTTTGTTCACCAATAATATAGCCACTTATAAACCACGTACCTTTGAAGTTTCACTGATCATCAGGGATAAAAACTTCACCAAATTTAAAAATACCTGTAAGTTTTAACGTTAAATTGCTCATTCATCAACGGGTTATCAATATTTGCAATAGCTGCTCCTTTTGCTGTGTTTTATTTCTGGCTGAAATTTAACTGCTTTCCTTTATCTTTGCCGCTGATTTAATATTCCCGATTCGTGATCAATGTAAATAATATCTCCGTTTCATTTGGCGGAACTACGCTTTTTAGCGATGTAACTTTCTCGATAAACGAGAACGATAAAATCGCCCTTATGGGTAAAAATGGTGCAGGTAAATCGACCATACTAAAAATAATTGCCGATGTGGCTAAACCTACTTCTGGAAGCGTAACGGGTCCAAAAGAAGCTGTAATTGCGTATCTGCCACAACACTTGCTCACGCAGGATCATGTTACTGTTTTTGAGGAAACCATGAAAGCCTTTGCAGAGGTAAACCAGATGCAGAAAGAGCTTGATGACCTGAATGAACAGCTTACCATCCGTACCGATTATGAAAGCGATGATTACATGAAGCTTATTGAACGTGTATCGGAATTGAGCGAAAAATTTTATTCCATTGAAGAAACCAATTACGATGCGGAAGTTGAGAAAGTTTTAAAAGGTTTGGGTTTCGAGCGTAAAGATTTTAGCCGTCAAACTGCTGAGTTTTCAGGTGGATGGCGTATGCGTATTGAATTAGCGAAGATTTTATTAAAGAAGCCTGATCTGATTCTATTGGATGAGCCTACCAACCATATGGATATTGAAAGTATCCAGTGGCTCGAAGATTTCCTGATCAATTCGGCCAAGGCTGTAATGGTCATCTCACACGACCGTACCTTTGTGGATAACATCACCAACCGCACCATTGAGGTAACGATGGGTCGGATTTATGACTATAAAGCAAAATATAGCCATTATCTTCAGCTGCGTGCTGACCGTCGGATCCATCAGTTAAAGGCCTACGAAGAGCAACAACGTTTTATTGCCGATAACCAGGAATTTATCGATCGTTTCAGGGGAACTTATTCTAAGACTCTACAGGTGCAATCGCGCGTAAAAATGTTAGAAAAGCTGGAAATAATCGAAATTGATGAAGTAGATACTTCCGCATTGCGACTGAAATTTCCACCCTCACCACGTTCAGGTCAGTATCCGGTAATGGTAGAGGAATTAACTAAAACTTATGGCGATCATGTGGTTTTCGAAAAGGCATCAATGGTCATCGAACGCGGAGAAAAAGTGGCATTTGTGGGTAAAAATGGCGAAGGTAAATCGACTATGATTAAAGCCATTATGGGGGAGATTGATTTTGAAGGGGGTTTAAAAGTGGGACACAATGCCAAAATTGGCTATTTTGCACAAAACCAGGCTGCGCTACTTGATGAGAACCTAACGGTTTTTGAAACCATTGATCAGATTCCATTAAGTGACGGCTCGATAAAAATTAAAGACCTTTTGGGCGCTTTTATGTTCAGTGGCGATGATACCACTAAAAAGGTTAAAGTGCTTTCTGGTGGCGAAAAAACGCGTTTAGCGATGATTAAACTGTTGTTGGAGCCTGTAAATGTATTGATCCTGGATGAACCTACCAACCATTTGGATATGAAAACCAAAGATATTATCAAAGATGCATTGAAAGATTTCGATGGAACGTTGATTTTGGTATCGCACGATCGTGATTTCTTAGACGGATTGGTACAAAAGGTATTTGAATTTGGCCATAAACGGGTTCGGGAACATTTTGAGGATATCAAAGGATTCCTAGCTTATAAAAAGATGAATAGTCTGAAGGAAATTGAGCAAAGTTAAACAGCATTTTTTAAACTCAAATTTGAAGATGCAGTATCATAAATTGTGCCCTACGCTTAATTTGTCACGTTAAGCCTGTAAAAACGCCCTGTTAAATATTTAAAGCAGGTCCTTCGACAAGCTACCATTGACAGACTCCAATACAAAAATCGTCATTGCGAGGAAAGAAGCAATCTTAATGCGCGCGCTGGTAGCGATCGTTTTAAGATTGCTTCCCCGAAAAGCCGGGGCTGGCTGTCAGCTGAAAAAGCCTTCTCGCGATGACGATGCCTCTCGGCCTTTCAAATTGCTAAATCAGCTGTCATTGCTATTGATTTTTATCCAATAAATTATGCCTACCATTGACGTTAATTTTTAATTATTTGATAATTAGTCACTTATGAAATATGCATTTCCATCCAACAAGGCCTTCGCACTGGGTCTCCGTTCTACTTAAGTCCGGCCTAACAAATTTTTCGGACT
>NZ_CAJYOJ010000081.1 GCF_913776295.1 uncultured Pedobacter sp. | reverse complement strand
CGTTCTACTTAAGTCCGGCCTAACAAATTTTTCGGACTCCACCGACCAAGCCCTATTACTGGCTTTGAAAGAAAAATTCTCAGCCGGCATTTTTTGTTACTTTTTGATGCCAAAAAGTAAGAGCCCTTCGGCGGCGGCGGACCTGTACCGATTTTTCATCGGTAGCCGAGGCAAGACTGTGCTGTATGGCATAAGAAATCAGTTACGTCATTTATATTGATTTTTATACCATAAATTATTCCTCAGGATGACGGCCATCGAGAAAAAGCACGTTACTTCACCGCAGTAAAAAATTCTTCCTTTTCTGTAGTATGTGATTTAATTACATTGGTCAGAATTAAATTAACCAATACTTTTTGGGCCTTGCGATATGAACTGCGCAGCAATTTGCTAAATTCTTTTAAAGTGATCTTTTCGTTCAGTTCCAGGTATTCGAGCAGTTTTTTTTCGTTATCAGAATAGGATATGAGCACGCCCTTGTTTTTGTATTCCTGTTTAAGCACTTCAAGAATGATCCGGCTGGCTAAAACGCTTTTATCATCAATGCGGATATAAGCCCACCATTTTTTCTGATGATCCAGTGCATAGTGCGGTTTGGTATCGCTTTCGGGAATCTCAACTACCAAAACCAGTTTATCATCCACATAAATTTCTTCGAAGTGCGGTTCTATAGCCGGTTTGCAGAACTGATGTGCAGCAGTCAAGATCATATATTTTTCTTCTTCTTCTGATTTTACACCCTTAATAGCACCATCGTCTGCAACGCCGATCAATAACTTCCCTCCTTTATTATTGGCGAAAGCAACCAAACTCTTCGCTATTTTCTCGGTACTGGTAATGGTTTTCTTAAAATCGAGCATCACGCCCTCACCCTGCAAAATTAAACTCTTAATACTCGGCATAATCTAAAAAATTAGTAAGCAACCCTGGGTTCTTCACCCTGATGCAGGTTTCGGATGTATACTTCATTCATAACAGTTGCGCACAGTTCGCCATGCTTATTGGTGATTTCCATAGGGTAAGCTTTTACAAACTTTCCAACTGTTTTTAAAGCGTGTTCAGCTTCATTAATCATATCATCCGTTACACGTATGGTAAAATATAAGGTCGAACGTCCGGGTTTTAAATATTGTATGGAGGCGCTTTTTAACCAAACACGAACTTTGAACCCCCGACGTTGCATCAACTGATCAAACAATAGGGCATAAAATGGATCAGTCGCGGCATAAATGGTACCTCCAAAAATAGAACCGTTGTAATTTTTATTCAGAAAACTCTTACTCAGTTTAACCGTACAGCCTCTAAATTCATTTTCAAATTTCTGAACCCAAATGCGTTGAAAAAATAGGGGTGGGTAAAAACGCATTACCCACTTAAGGGTATTTTGAGAAATAATCATACTTACTAATATCCGAAAGTTTTATCACGTTTTAAAGTTTAAAGGATTTTGTTTTAGTCATATTTTCTGCAATTTATTGATAGGTCTGGTTATCATCCCATTGTTGAGACTTTTCTGAAAATCGTTATTTTTACTCAAGTTATTCTGAAATTAACATGTTTTTAGGCATAACTATAATAGATTGCATTACAGTGTTTTAAAGAAAATTAAAATCTATCGCAAAAAACATGTAATCATCTCGGTAAGCACTTAACAGTCCATTATTCATTAACGCAAAATATTCTTTTTTTAGAAAAAAAAATAAAACTAAATGATGATCAGGTTGTTTTGGATGATAGATAACATTGAAAACTATGAAAAAAATAATTTTAAGTCTTGCTTTTGCAGGTTCTCTTATGATAGCCACTTCAGCATGCAATTCGTCAAAAAATATGGCTGGTTCATCAGACAGTACCAGAACGGATTCGACAACTACGGCACCAATGGATACAACATCCAAAACTACGCCGGACACGACAACAAAAATGCCACCTGACACGACAAAAAAAAATCCTACGATGTAGCATCTTAAAAGCCACCCACGAACAGGGTGGCTTTTATTTTTAGAAATCTATTTTAAATATTTGTGTTATTGTGTACTTTCAGCGCTTAAACCAAATAATTAGATGGATCATCAAACAAAAACCAACAGCCGAAATGTAATTTTCTTAGTGATCGTAGCTGCTTTGGGCTATTTCGTGGATATCTACGACCTTGTTCTGTTCTCTGTAGTGCGGGTAAAAAGTTTTACCGACATCGGTGTTTCCGCAGCACACATGCGAACAGAAGGTGAGTATGTTATCAATATGCAAATGTTTGGTTTGTTGCTCGGAGGTTTACTCTGGGGAATCATAGGCGATAAATACGGCAGGATCAAAGTATTGTTCGGATCAATTTTGATGTATTCGCTTGCAAATATAGCCAATGGTTTTGCCACTGATGTGCATAGCTATGCCATTATCAGGTTTATAGCAGGCATTGGTTTGGCAGGGGAGTTAGGCGCTGGTATTACCCTCGTTACCGAAACCATGGATAAAGAAAAACGGGGCTACGGTACCATGGTGGTTGCTGGCATCGGTTTACTGGGCGCAGCGGCAGCCGCTACCATTGGAAAACATTTTACCTGGCAAACCTCTTATTTTGTTGGTGGTGGTATGGGCCTGCTGTTACTGCTCCTGCGTGTAGGTACCTTCGAATCGGGTATGTTTAAACATGCGGAGCAGGATCAAGAGGTTTCGAAAGGTAATTTTTTTATGCTATTCTCCGATCGTAAACGATTCTTGAAATACCTGGCCTGCATCTGCCTGGGGCTTCCATTATGGTTTATAGTAGGTATCTTGGTAACGCAGTCGCCAGAAATAGGCAAAGCATTGGGTGCTAAGGACGCATTGAATGCGGGCACCGGCATTATGTATACCTATTTCGGCATAGCCATTGGCGATGTGGTGTGTGGGGTACTGGCACAGGTTCTAAGATCACGCAAGAAAACAGTGCTTATTTTCCAAAGTTTATCTGTAATTACGGTACTGGTTTATTTAACCAGTAAAGGTTTAACCGAAAGTAATTTTATCTTAATTTGCCTGTTTATGGGCTTTGCGGTTGGCTATTGGGCAACATTTGTAACGATTGCTGCAGAACAGTTTGGTACAAACATCCGTTCAACGGTTACCACTACCGCACCGAACTTTGTACGCGGTGCGTTAATTCCAATCACCTTTGTTTTCGAATTTTTTGTACATTGTTACAACATTGTTTCGGCCGGTTTTATTGTGATGGGCATAGTCACCGTCATTGCCATGATTTCCGTTGCCTACTTAAAAGAGAGCTTTAATAAAGACCTCAACTATCTGGAACATTAGTGTTAGTAAGGCGGTACTAAAAATCAATGTCAACCAAATGTACTATATAAATATAAATCAAGATAGCTGCTTGAATAGCTTTAAATTTGTATGGAAATAGAAAAAATCATCATGTTCAAAGAAGAAGTAGCAGCAAGTTATAAGCAAATACAGGATGAAATTTGCAGGGGATTGGAAATCGCCGACGGTAAAGGCAGGTTTGAAGAAGAACTTTGGGAAAGAAATGGCGGGGGTGGGGGGCGTACCCGGATTATGCAGAGCGGTGCGATCATTGAAAAAGGTGGTGTAAATTTTTCAGCTGTACATGGTAAGCTACCAGAATCGGTAAAAAAAGCTTTTAACGTAACCGAAGAAGATTTTTTTGCTACGGGCGTTTCCATCGTGATCCATCCCAATCATCCACTGGTGCCTATTATTCATATGAACATCCGTTATTTTGAACTCAATGAGGAAACGCGTTGGTTTGGCGGCGGTATTGATTTAACACCTCATTATGTTTTTGAAAATGATGCCCGTTTTTTTCACCACAAATTAAAGCAGGCTTGCGATGATTTCAGCGCTGAATTTTATCCGAAGTTTAAAACACAGGCAGATGACTATTTCTTTATCAAACACCGAGAAGAAACCCGTGGTATTGGGGGGATTTTTTACGATCGCCTGAAACCTGAAAACACCCAGCTTTCCTGGGAACAGATTTTAGATTTTTCTATCAATGTGGGCGAAACATTTTTACCGGTTTATACGGAATTAATTGACCGAAACCGCGATAAAGAATTTACTGAAGCGCACAAAGAATGGCAGTATCAACGCCGTAGCCGTTATGTAGAATTCAACCTGGTATATGATTCCGGAACCAAATTCGGACTGGAAACCAATGGCCGGATTGAGTCTATTTTAATGAGTTTACCACCACAGGCCAACTGGGGCTATAATGTTCAGCCAGCGGTAGATTCGGAAGAACATAAAACTTTGCAATTGCTTAAAAAAGGAATTAACTGGGTTTAAGTTAAAATTGTCGTTGCCCTAAACCGATAACTTTCGTTCGACTGAAGCGCAGCGCAATGCCCGCCTGCCCGTACAGGCGGGGAGAGATCTATTTTTACATTTATTGAGTTTATTGCCTATTAAAACAAAGTCAGCGGCGCTGATACCTCATGAAAACCAGCTTTTAGTTTGCCGGTTCTAAAATCATTTACGATAGTGTGCGCCAAGCGTGTAGGTTCAGGGATGCGGTAATTTCCAATGCAGTTTTTTAGGATAGACAAGCTTTGATCGGCTGTAATCAGATGACCTGCAGACACATAAACAGGAGCACAGTTAATCTTAGTGCGTAAAGCAAAACCTAAGGTTTCGCCATGGCTGTTAATTTCTGCAATGCTTAATTTTTTGTTTTCAGGAACATGGTTTTCGCCATATAAAAGGCTTTTGGCACAGCCTATTGTTGCCTGATTAGCCAAAATGCCGAAATGCGAAGCAACACCCATACGCCTTGGGTGTAAAATACCATTTCCATCCAGCACCACAACATCTGGTTTATGTTTAATCGATTCCCACACTTTTAATAAGGCAGGCACTTCTTTAAAGCCTAAAAAACCGGGTTTATAGGGGAAATTGGTTTCGTAAGTTGCCAAAGCGAAAGCTTTCAGTACCATATCCGGATAACTGAGAATCACCATTCCGGCGTACATGGTAGCACTATTTTTGTTGAAAGAAATATCAGCACCAGCAATCGTTTTAATATTATTGAGCTGCTGAAACTTTAATTGTCTGGCGAGTTCGATCTGATAAGCGGTAGCTTCTTCAAAATTGTAATGGTCGTACATGTTTTCAGTACAGTTAAAGAAGCAAATTTGTTTTGATTAAGCTCGTTGAAAAGGAGAGGAGTAATTTCAGAAAAATTTTAGCGGTTGATAATCCGCTAAATCAACAGCATGCGTTCTGGGAGAATCTCTCCAGCTTACAGACCGGTTTTTCTTTGGACCCTCGCGATATTGACCAGTTGCTTGTTCAGTTAAAAAAGAAAATAAGAAAAAATGATGGTTCGGAAAAACAACTTCCTCATCTTTCATCAAAGGAATTTCATTTAACTCTTTACTGATTTCACTGATCAAACGAAATGGCTCCGAGCTAAAAATCGGCATACCCTTAAAATGGAGTAGTTTTGCGCGATCGTCGGCAAAAAATTCCACCAAGCGATCTGTTTTAAACTCCATAGATATCCCTGAATCCATGAATGTAGTGGAAACATCATCACGATCATTGCCAATAGTTTCCTCCAGCGCATCAAGTGCAATTTTTAGATCTTCTTCGCTGAAAAATTCGCTGAATTGTTTAGCTGTATCCTGAAAATCCCGTCTCCGTTGTTCAAGATTTTCATTTTCTTCGGCTATAATTTTTCCCAATATTTTGTCATATGGCTGTATATCAGATTTCTCCATCAAAAAATGAATAGGGCCTAAACCTTTTAATGGTAATAATTCCCAAAACGATTGCAAATCTAATTGATTCATATTTAAATGTAATTAATTATCGTTTATAGTGTACTGGAAAGACGTGGATAAGCAAAAGGAATCAAAAGATTTTGTTGCCGTCGTTGTTATTGAAAAAAGTATAAGAACCTTTTCTAAAGTAAATAGTCCTAATGGATTGAGGACTATTTACTTTAATCGGAAAAACTATTCCTCCCAGGCAATAGGAACGTAGATCGTTACATAACCGTCAGCGCCTATCATCTCCGGAGATAAAGTTACGGTGACAGATCCATAACCCGTCCAGTTTCCCTGACCTCTTTCTGCGCTGAACTCATAGGTTCCTGCAGGTAAACCATTCATTATACCTGGTAATTGATAAGGTAAAAATGTTCCGGACGAAGATGGCCCATTTTCAACATAATAATCCTCGCCGGTTTCCTGATTATAAATGGTAAAACCTGGTGATTCTGTGGATGCTGAAGTGGTTACACTGCCATCAAGATTTCGGTATCCCAAACGAACATGGTAAGTGGCTACCTGAGCTTTTGTGCCGCTAACTGGTTTCGGTAATTCTGGTGTGGCATATGTGGCGAGAGATGCAACACCCAACACAAGCATACAAATTGAAATGATCTTTTTCATGATAAATGGTTTTAGTATAAAGTAAATATCCTAAAATATTTTCAGTAACATATTAAATCAGGATTATAAAAGTATTAATTAAAATATTTCAAAGTAATCTTAATACTAATGCTTAGTGGTATACATTATACAAATTGTTAATTTTTGAATTTATCATTTGAATATAACTTGCTTAATTAAAGGTGTTTAAGTTTGATATACTTAATGAAACCATTGATTCTTTTGATAATTAAAATGATGGGATATGGCTTTTGTTTTCATTTCGATACCATAAATGTGTAATAACTATTGAAGTACTATTAATTTTCAATACTTTAGCTATTTTAGGGATATACCAGAATTAAACCTCAAATGAGCAGTATAGCCTTCTTTGATATTGAACTAAACGCAAATGGCAAGCAATTGCTTGATATTGGCTGTGTTTTATCAGATGGGCTGGGCTTTCATAAAAACCAGCCTCAGGAATTTATAGCGTTTATTGAAAGGTGTGATTTTATTTGCGGGCATAATATTATAGCACACGATATAGCTTACCTACAAGCGCATTTTGGTCATGCTGAATGGGGTCTTGATAAGGCTATCGATACGCTTTTGTTATCACCTTTATTGTTTCCGAGGCAGCCTTACCACCGTCTGCTTAAGGATGATAAAGTTCAAACTGAAGAAAAAAACAATCCGTTAAATGATGCCAAAAAAGCCAGAGATCTGTTTTATGATGAATTAAGCGCTTTTAGAACGCTTGATGACACATTTAAGATGATATTATATGGTCTTTTGTATGATCAAACTGGCTTCGATAATTTTTTCAGGTACCTTGATTATTCCCCACAAGGGAATAGAGAACAGCTGAAGAACAATATCAGCACCTTATTTCAAGGTAAGATCTGCACAGAAAGTGAAGTTGATCATTTTATAGATACAACTCCTGTTGCTTTGGCTTATGCTTTGGCTTTGCTTCATTGTGATGATCGGTTTTCTATCACGCCACCCTGGGTATTGAAAAACTACCCGGATGTGGAGCGCTTGCTCTTTTTGTTGCGAAATAATCCCTGTTTGCGCGGATGCGATTATTGCAGGCAAGCTCACGATCCGTTGTTGGCACTAAAAAAGCATTTTGGTTTTTCTGGTTTTCGCAAATATGGTGATGAACCGCTGCAGGAAGATGCCGTTAGGGCAGCTATCCGGGGCGAATCTATTTTGGCTGTATTTCCAACGGGAGGCGGTAAGTCTATTACTTTCCAGATACCTGCATTAATGAGTGGCGAAAATGCAAAAGCTTTAACAGTGGTAATTGCACCCTTACAATCTCTGATGAAAGACCAGGTAGATAACCTGGAAAAGAAAGATATCACCGAAGCCGTTACCATCAACGGGATGTTAGATCCTATGGATCGCAGAGAGGCCGTTAAGCGTATAGAAAATGGACATGCAAGCTTATTGTACATTTCTCCCGAGTCGCTACGCTCAGTTACTATAGAACAATTGCTGCTCAAAAGAAAAATTGCCCGATTTGTTATCGACGAAGCGCATTGTTTCTCCTCCTGGGGACAGGATTTCCGGGTAGACTATTTATATATTGGTGATTTTATCAAAAACCTGCAGCAAAAGAAAGGACTTGATTATACTATTCCGGTATCATGCTTTACCGCAACTGCAAAACAAAAGGTAATTGAAGACATCAGGTTTTATTTTAAGGATAAATTACGACTTGATTTAAAGGTATTCCGGGCCGAAGCTTCACGCACCAATTTACACTATCGGGTTTATCAACGTGATAACGAAGAGGAAAAATACAATCAGCTTAGGGATATCATTGAGGAAAAGAATTGTCCTACAATTATTTATGTATCACGTACAAAAAGGGCCAGAAAGTTAGCCGAAAAGCTACATCATGATGGATTTGTAGCCAAAGCCTACCACGGCAAAATGGAGAAAGACGAAAAATCTAAAAATCAAAATGCCTTTATGAGTGGTGAAATCAACATTATGGTAGCCACATCTGCCTTTGGGATGGGGGTAGACAAAAGTGATGTAGGTGCAGTTATCCATTACGACATTTCTGACTCACTGGAGAATTATGTACAGGAGGCCGGAAGGGCAGGGCGTGATGAACAGATACAGGCTGATTGCTTTATACTTTTTAGTGAAGAAGACCTGGATAAACACTTCATCCTCCTCAATCAAACCAAAATTAGCAGCAAGGAGATTAATCAGGTATGGAAAGCCATAAAGGAATTAACCAGATCAAGGGACAAGGCTTCTAATTCGGCACTGGAGATAGCCAGGCTGGCAGGCTGGGACGATAGCATCAGTGAGATTGAAACAAGGGTGACCACTGCTATCGCTGCCCTGGAGGATGCTGGCTATTTGAAGCGTGGGCAAAACATGCCGCGCGTTTTTGCCACCAGTATTCTAAGTAACAATGCCCAGGAGGCCATCGAGCAGATTTATGCATCAGAAAAATTTTCCGAAAAACAGCGTGATAATGCTGAGCGGATCATTAAAAAACTTTTTTCGAGCAAAAGTAAAAGATTATCAACTGACGAGGCGGCGGAGTCTCGAATAGATTACATATCCGATCAATTGGGGATTGACAAAAAACAAGTTATTCGTGCGATTGAACTGATGCGTGATGAAAACATATTAGCCCACACGAAAGACCTTACGGCTTTTGTCAAAAAAACCGAATCTGCCAGCAGATCACTCGCCATTGTAGAAAGTTTTAGAAAACAGGAAGAACTTTTATTATCACAGTTAAAAAATGGAGAAGATGCTTATTATTTAAAGGAGATCATTGAGGTATTTTTAAATTCCGGCATCAAAGATAGTTCGCTTAACCGGTTAAAGACCATTATTAATTTCTGGGCGATACAAAAATGGATCAGTCGCCGCAATCTGGAACACACAAAAAACCATATGCAGATCGCTTTGCTGGTGGATAAATCAGCCTTTATCGAAAAGCAGGAAAGGCTGCATCTGCTCGCCAGAATCATTACAGAATACTTGCACAAAAAAGCATCAGCACTCCTCAAATCGGATAACAAGGAAGAGGATGACGTATTGATTGAATTTTCCGTACAGGAACTTAAGGAGCTGGTTAAAAAGGAGCAGGGTATGTTTTCGATAAAAGCTGATACCGATGATATTGAAGACAGTCTTTTTTACCTGTCTCGCATAGGGGCCATTAAAATCGAAGGAGGTTTTATGGTTGTACATCATAAGCTTACCATTGAGCGCATTGAAAAGAATAACCGGATACAATATAAGGAAAGTGACTACGATAAGTTAAAACAGTTTTATCAGCAAAAAGTACAACAGATCCATATCGTGGGGGAGTACGCTCAAAAAATGATCCGTAACTATAACGAAGCGCTAAAATTTGTAGACGATTATTTCAAGCTAAACTATCCTTCCTTCCTTTCAAAATATTTCCCCGGCAGCAGGCAGGACGAAATAAAACGGACACTTACGCCTGCAAAATTCATGAAATTATTTGGTGCGCTTTCGCCAACACAATTAAAAATTATTAACGATACCAGTAGCCAGTATATTGTTGTAGCTGCTGGACCCGGAAGTGGTAAAACAAAGTTATTGGTACATAAGCTGGCTTCTTTGCTGATGGCCGAGGATGTAAAACATGAGCAGCTGCTGATGCTTACATTTTCACGTGCAGCGGCTACAGAATTTAAGAAGCGGCTGATGGAACTCATTGGCAATGCAGCCCATTATACCGAAATAAACACTTTCCATTCGTATTGCTTTGATCTGTTAGGTAGGGTAGGTAGCTTGACGGCTTCTGAAAACATCATACAAGTGGCAGTTGACAAAATTAAGGCCGGAGAGATAGAGCCTTTCAGGATCACTAAAACAGTATTAGTGGTAGATGAGGCTCAGGACATGAACAAAGAAGAATATGAGCTGATTCAGGCCTTGATGCAGCAAAATGAAGATATGCGGGTGATATTGGTTGGCGATGATGATCAGAATATCTATGGTTTTAGAGGAGCAGATGCCGCCTATATGCAAGCACTTATTACTGAAAAAGAGGCCATTAAATATGAGCTTACGCTTAACTACCGTAGCAAAAACAATATTGTATGGTTATCCAATCAATGGGTAGCAACCATCAGCCACAGGCTCAAAACCGAGCCTTGCTTTGCCAGCGCGCATCAAAATGGACGGATCCATATTACCCAATATGCCCAAAACCACATAGTTGTTCCATTAGCTGATAGTATAGCTACAGCAGAACTATCTGGATCTACCTGTGTGCTTACTCAAACCAATGAAGAAGCAACCTTGCTTTGTAGTTTACTCTTGCAAAAAGGGGTGAAGGCTAAACTTATTCAGTCAAATGATGGCTTCAACCTCCAAAATTTATATGAGCTACGACTTTTTTCTGATATGATTGATGCCTATTCAGATAGCCCACTGGTAACAGATGAAGAATGGACTGAAGCCAGGCGACGTATAATTGATTATATCCAAACCAGTGCGCAGCAAGAACTTGTCAATGCTGTAATCTGTGCATTTGAAGAGGTAAATAACGCCAAAAAGTACAAGAGCGACTGGAAAGCATTTCTTTTTGAATCTAAAGTAGAAAATTTTATAAATATTGATGCTGTAACGGTATACGTTTCCACTATCCATAAAGCAAAAGGCAAGGAATTTGACAATTTATACCTTTTATTGCAGCATTTCAACCCCCTTAATGATCAGCACAAGCGGCAATTTTATGTAGCCATTACCAGAGCTAAAACCAATCTTAGTATACATTATCAAGGTCAATATCTCCAGCCTTTTGCTGCAAACGGACTTATTTACACGAATGATGATAATCAATACCCTGAACTGCGCCAAATAACCATGCATCTCACCCTTAGAGATGTACAATTGGGCTACTTCGAATATATACAGAACCGCATCAGTTCAATGTTTAGCGGTTTGCGTTTGCAGCCTTCAGATGAAGGATTGAAAAATGCCCAAGGTGAGCTTATCGTTAAATATTCACAAAAGTTCAAAACTGTGCTACAAGAACGCCTTGATCAAGGATTTAAAATAACGGCTGCGAAAATAAATTTTCTAGTGTATTGGAAGGACGAGGAAAAACAAACGGAATCTAAGATTGTATTGCCATCGTTGTTATTGAAAAAAGTGTAAGAATTGTAGTTATAAAACGGTGATGTAACCAATATTTTCTATCAGAATATATGTCTTATAATTAATATTATGTTAATTTGATATTCCCAACTCCATCTTGTTAAGTAATATTTACAGCATCAATTATAATTCCTGAAGTTTTCTGTTTAGCTCCTGGACTTTGTCCGTAGCTTTCTTTTTATTATAGATATCAATCAGTAACTGAACTGTTTTTTTGTCGTTCGGATTAATTTCATTTGCACGTTGTAAAGCGAATTGCGCATGGTTAATTAACCCATTATATTTTGCGGCTTTATCCGCATCATTTTTACTCAAAGTTTCGTTAGCAGTATTGATATACGCTAAACTGAGCTGGTACAGTGCATCAAAATAATTCTGATCGGTTGATAAAGCCTTTTCGTAAGCTAAAATCGCTGTAGCATTGTTTCCGCCTACCTGTTGCAGGTATCCATAAAGAAAATACAGCAATTTATTTCCTTTTTCTACTTTTAAATTGCGCTCGATTAAGCCTTGTGCCTTGTTAAAATTTTCCGTATCCAGTAACAGATTGATATAATCGTTGGTTAAAAAATGGTTAAACGGATTAAGCAGCAGTCCGTCTTCGAGGGTTTTAATTGCGGTTTCATTTTCAGATTTAACCACATACATTTGTGCCATTTTCTGAAAAACAGATGGATTTTTTATTCCATTTTCTTTAGCGCGCTTAAAATAGGTTAAAGCTTCATCATAGGCCTGGATATTTAAGGCACAGATGGCTGTGTTCAAGGCTAATGTAGTATCGGCGGGGAAATTGTCTCCAACCTCTTTTAAATCAGTAAACGCTTCTTTAAAATCGTTATTGAAAAACGCTTCGTTGCCTTTTTCTTGTTTTTTGATCAGGATGTTGTGGTTAGAAGCTTTGATGAGGCCTGAATTGTCGTCATATCGGTCGAGTGATTTCGCTTTGGCTACCGCTTCAATCGCATTATCGTAATATTTGTTGGCATTGTTCGGATCGGTATCAATTAAAGCGGCAAACGACATCAGATAGGATTTTATCGACCAGGTTTCGGCCCATTTTTTTGTTTTATTATCTTTCTCCGCTGATTCAATGGCCTTTAATCCTTCATTTATAATACCCAATTGCTTTTTTTCATCCTCTTTATTGGCAATAGACGCCTGCAGTTTACCAACCGCATTTCGGGCGATTAAAATCTGGCTTTTTTGGGCCATAGCGTTGACAGAGATGAAAATTAAAGCTATTAATGATATTTTAAAGCACTTTTGCATAAGCCAAAATAATATAGTAAACCATAATAAACCATAAAAATAAAGATAAAAAAAAGAGCCCCGAAATTTCAGGACTCTTTTTTTAAGATTGATATCAGAATTATTGTTTAGGCAACGCGTCTAAACGTTTCTTGATATCTTCATAATTTTTAGTATCGTTTCTAAAGGCATAGATCGTTTTCAACGTTTCTAACGCACCTTCATTATTAGCATCAACTTCTAAAGCTTTTTTGTAAAAAGGAAGAGATTTATCTAACAAGGCATTCATTTTACCGGTTACTTCGTTAAATTCTTTCACTTTTTTCGAGTCAATTTTATTTCTATCAGCCTGTAATTTTAGGGCCTGGCTGAAATAGATATTACCTAATAAAACCTGATAGTTAGCATTGTTTGGCTCTTTCGCAGCCAATGCAGTTAACATCTGCTCAGATTTTGCAACATCACCCCTATTGATATAAATCTGTGTTTCAGTTTTGATCCAGTCTGTATTTTCAGGAAATTTTGCAGTTGCTTCTTTAATTAAGGCTAAAGCAGCTGTCGTATCTTTTTGCTTGCTTAAGGTCGCATTGAGAATCTCAGTGTATAAATCTTTAGACTGTGGTGAATTTAAAGAGATCACTTTTTTAAATTGAGTGATCATCGCTGGATAATCCTCAATATTTCTGGCTGCAATCCCTGCATTTAGATACATTGCCGTATCCTGTGGGTTAATTACAGTGGCAGCCACAAATTTTTCGTAAGCTGTTTTGTAATCTTTTTTATTATAGGCAATTACACCACCATTTCTAATGG
Source organism: uncultured Pedobacter sp. (assembly GCF_913776295.1). Taxonomy (GTDB): domain Bacteria; phylum Bacteroidota; class Bacteroidia; order Sphingobacteriales; family Sphingobacteriaceae; genus Pedobacter. Next base: position 22,040 of record NZ_CAJYOJ010000081.1, on the reverse strand, counting down.
CGTTGCTCACATTGAGCTCTGCTGAGCTAATATTATCTTTTTCTGCTCCCTTGGTATCCAGTTTCTTTGCTTCAACAATAGCATCCTGAGCAATTTTCAGATTTGCATCAGCGTTTGCAGTACTGGTCGAATCTAAAATTGCCGCAGAAGAAGCGAATAAAGCACGGTATGACCAGGCTTCAGGCATCACTTTAGATTTTTCATCAGCAATGGCTTTATCTGTGTGGGCTAAACCTTTTGCTAAAGCTTCAAGTTTCTTTGCTAATGGAGTTGATGCACTTGAATTGGTGATCTGGAATAAATTCCAATCATTTTTTGCGGCATTAACCTCACTTTTCTGAGCAAATGCAGCGCTTACCGCACCCGCTAAAACTATACTTAGAAATACTCTTTTCATAATTTTTATTCTAATCTTATTTTTAGTTTAATTTTCTTCTTCCGCTTCGTTATCTGATTCGGCATCATCGTCTTCAGTATCATCGGCTTCTGGTGTAGTATCTGCTTCCAGTTCTTCTCCATCTGTAACTACAACATCCGTTAAATCTACTGTTTCTTCTTCATCTTCCTCGTGATCGATTTTCGTTACCGAAGCAATCTCGTCATCACCTTTTAATGAAATTAAACGAACCCCTTGTGTGGCACGACCCATTACCCTCAGCGCTGAAACCGGAATCCTGATAACAATGCCTGAACGGTTAATGATCATTAAATCCTCGCTATCAGTAACGTCTTTTATAGAAACTAATTGTCCGGTTTTTTCCGTAACGTTAATTGTTTTTACCCCTTTACCACCACGGTTGGTTACACGGTAATCTTCAATATCAGTACGTTTACCGTATCCTTTTTCTGATACTACTAACACCGTAACTTCAGGATTGTTTACAGCAATCATGCCAACAACCTCATCCTGATCGTGTGCAAGTCTAACCCCACGTACGCCGGTAGCTGTTCTACCCATCGGACGAACGGTTTTTTCATTGAAACGGATGGCCCTGCCTGAGCGCAATGCCATTACAATCTCGCTTTCGCCATTGGTTAAACAAGCTTCTAACAAGATATCACCTTCGTTAATGTTAATGGCATTAATACCATTTACACGCGGGCGTGAATAAGCTTCAAGAGAAGTTTTCTTAATGGTACCTTTTTTGGTACACATGATGATAAAATTGTTCTCTAAATATTCCTGGTCTTTAAGGTTTTTAACTTTGATATAAGCTTTAATTTTCTCTTCTTTCGGAATATTGATGATATTCTGTATCGCTCTGCCCTTGCTGGTTCGCGAACCTTCCGGAATTTCGTACACCCTTAGCCAGAAACACCTTCCGGCTTCGGTAAAGAATAACATATAATTGTGGTTGGTGGCCACCAGCATGTGCTCAATAAAATCTTCGTTTCTTGAGGTACTGCCTTTAGAGCCTTTACCACCCCTGCCCTGCGCTTTAAATTCGCTTGCCGGCGTACGTTTTACATAACCTTCATGAGAGATGGTAATCACCACTTCTTCATCATCGATGAAATCCTCCATGCTCATATCTTCAGCCGAGTGAACGATTGTGGTTTTACGCTCATCGCCGAACTTTTGTTTTACTTCTTCCAGCTCATCTTTAATGATTTTCATCCGTAAACCTTCATCTGCCAGGATAGCTTTCAAATAATCGATGGTTTTCATTAATTCAGCGTACTCTTCTTTGATCTTGTCACGTTCCAGTCCTGTTAAACGACGGAGTGTCATATCAAGAATAGCACGGGCCTGAAGGTCGCTTAGCCCGAATTTCTCCATTAAGCCTAAACGGGCCTCATCTGGTGTTTCAGAGGCGCGGATTAATTTAATTACTTCATCCAAATGATCCAGAGCAATTAAATAACCCTCTAAGATATGCGCCCGTTTTTCAGCCTCAGCCAACTCGTATCTGGTACGGCGAACAATTACATCATGGCGGTGATCCACAAAATGTACAATCAAATCTTTCAGATTTAACATTTGCGGACGGCCTTTTACCAGTGCAATGTTATTTACGCTGAAAGAGGTTTGTAAGGCAGTGTATTTATACAGGTTGTTTAAAACGATCGAAGCATTGGCATCGCGTTTGATTTCGTACACGATACGGATACCATCCTTGTTCGATTCGTCTTTGATATTGGCAATACCCTCCAGTTTTTTCTCACCTACCAGTTCAGCAGTACGCTCAATCATTTGTGCTTTGTTTACCTGGTAAGGAATTTCGGTAACAATAATGACTTCGCGGTCTTTAACGCTTTCGATTTCAGCTTTTGCACGCATTACAATACGCCCACGGCCGGTTTCAAATGCTTCTTTAACGCCGGTGTATCCGTAAATGATACCACCTGTAGGGAAATCAGGAGCTTTTACAAACTTCATTAATTCCTCTATGGTAATATCTCTATTGTCGATATAGTTTACTACCCCGTCGATTACTTCTGTTAAGTTGTGCGGCGCCATATTAGTGGCCATACCTACCGCAATACCAGAAGACCCGTTAACAAGTAAGTTAGGTATTTTCGCAGGTAAAACAGTTGGCTCTTGTAAAGTATCATCGAAGTTTAACTGAAAGTCTACTGTATCTTTATTGATATCGGCAAGCATTTCTTCCGCAATTTTCGAAAAACGTGCTTCTGTATAACGCATTGCCGCCGGCGAATCGCCATCAATGTGGCCAAAGTTTCCCTGACCATCTACCATAGGATAACGCAAGCTCCAATCCTGGGCCATACGTACCATGGTAAAATATACAGATGCATCACCATGCGGGTGATACTTACCTAAAACCTCCCCTACAATACGGGCAGATTTTTTATGTGGTTTATTGCTGGTTACACCAAGATCGAGCATACCATATAAAACACGGCGGTGTACCGGTTTTAATCCATCGCGTACATCAGGCAATGCCCTTGATACAATAACCGACATTGAATAATCAATGTAGGCCGATTTCATCTGCTCTTCTATGTTAATTGGAATGATTTTGTCGTTCTGCTGATTTTCTAAATCTTCTGCCATAAATTATTATTCTCGCTACTTAAAACGATATTAAAAAAAAGGGTGTTACTATAACCTTGCGAATTTAGCAAAATTTAGCCGGATTAAGGCATTGTGGAAAATTTTTGACCGTTGTTATAGGTTTTTTGCTTTTGGCCGGATTTTAAGTTATTGAAGGCCAGTTTAAGAGCTTTTAATCTAGAACCAGTCAGATTTTAGAAATCTAACTGGTTTGCCTGCCTGGATTGATGATTTTTTAGGAAATGCAGGGTACCGTGTAGTGGCGGTCCGCGTACCTCGCTGTGGGCTTTCCGCTATATCTTGTTTATGAACAGCGGTAGTGTATTATATGCTGATTTAAATCCCTCAGTTTTGTAGAACTAAAATTTACATTTTTGAGTAATTCTGATACTTTTGTTTTTCAACCTTTTAAAGATGGCAAACAACAAGAAATCTGCAATGAGTTTTATTATGGTTACCCTCCTGATTGATTTTACAGGTTTTGGGATCATTATCCCGGTATTACCAAAGCTTATACAGGACTTAACCGGCAGCGGTTTTGGTTTGTCGGCAGAATATGGAGGCTGGCTCACCCTCGCCTATGCATCAGTACAATTTCTAAGCGCTCCGATTATCGGTTCAATGAGCGACCGGTATGGAAGAAGACCCATTTTATTAAGTTCTTTGTTTGGTTTAGGTATCGATTATATCTTTTTAGCTTTCGCTCCTTCCATTGTATGGTTGTTTGTAGGTCGTATCATTGCAGGTATTACCGGTGCCAGTTTTACCACTGCCCAGGCTTACATTGCAGATGTTTCGGCTCCCGAAAAAAGGGCACAGAATTTTGGTTTGGTTGGTGCTGCTTTTGGTGTCGGGTTTATATTAGGACCGGTTTTAGGTGGTATTTTCAGCCACTTTGGCACCCGCGTTCCTTTTATGGTTGCGGCTGGTTTATCTTTAGTGAACTGGCTTTATGGCTATTTTATATTGCCGGAATCTTTACCAGCTGAGAAACGCAGGGCTTTTGACTGGAAAAGGGCAAATCCCATCGGTTCGTTGCGAAGTATTGGGAAATATCCGGCATTGGCGGGTTTAATGGCTACCTTGTTTTTGTTGTATTTTTCCAGTCATTCGGTTCAATCCAACTGGACATTCTATACCATGGAGAAATTTAACTGGGACGCGGCTTGGGTGGGTTATTCATTGGGCTTTGTAGGTTTGGTTATCGGAATTGTACAGGGTGGATTAATCAGGATCATTTTGCCTAAAATTGGTGAAAAGAAAGCCGTTTACTTCGGTCTGATTTTATATGTGATCGGCTTTGTCGCGTTTGCTTTCGCATCTAAAGGCTGGATGATGTTTGCCTTTATGCTTCCTTACGGCTTGGCTGGAATTGGTGGACCTGCGATGCAGGGACTGATCTCCAATCAGGTACCCGCCAATGCGCAGGGTGAAATGCAAGGTGTTTTAACCGGCTTGCAGAGTTTAGCAGCCATATTTGCGCCCTGGGTAATGACACATATTTTTGCGTATTTTATAGAGGGAAAAGCACCGGTTTATTTCCCCGGGGCACCGTTCATCTTAAGTGCGGTGTTAACTTTGGTCGGGTTGTTTATCTGTTTGAGAAGTTTGAAGAAATATCATTAATTGCAAAAAAGGCTTTATCTCAATAATAAAAAATCATCGCGACTTCGTTATCCTCCGAAACGATCATTTGGTTGGGATTAAAATTATTGCAATAACTCATTGGCTAAATTGGCCAGTTCGCTCCGCTCCCCTTTTTGCAAGGTAATGTGCGCGTAAAGCGGATGGTTTTTCGCATTTTCGATTAAATAAGATAGTCCATTACTTTCCGAGTCGAGATAAGGCGTATCGATCTGGTAAATATCACCTGTAAAAACAATCTTGGTATGTTCCCCTGCCCTCGAAATGATCGTTTTCACTTCATGTGGCGTTAAGTTCTGTGCTTCATCAATGATAAAGAAGATTTTGGTTAGGGTTCTGCCCCTGATAAAGGCCAATGGTGCAATGGCTATTTTTTCGGTCGTAATCAATTCCTCAATCTTTTCCGACATTTTATCATCTCCAGCAAACTGCTCTTTAATGAACCGTAAATTATCCCAAATGGGTGCCATAAAAGGGTCTGTTTTGGATTTTGCATCGCCCGGGAGGAAACCGATGTCTTTATTGCTCAACGAAACAATCGGGCGGGTAACATAAATCTGCCTGAAATTTTTACGCTGTTCTAAAGCGCTGGCCAGGGCCAGTAATGTTTTACCGGTTCCGGCATTGCCCTGTATGCTTACCAGCTTAATCTCCGGATCTAAAAGCGCATGGATAGCAAAGGCCTGCTCGATATTCTTAGGTTTTATGTTAAATACAGCATCAGTAGAAACTGCCGAAATCGTTTTTAAATAATGGTTATAAAATACATTCGCAGTTTTTCTCTTATTCTTTAAAACATAAAAATGATTGGCATTTTTGTGAGGTAAGGCTATTTCTCCCGCCTCAACAAATGATTGCTTTTTTACATGCTCTATAACTTCGACCGAAAAATCAGCTATTTCTGTCTTTCCGGCGTAGAGTTCATCTACATTTTTAATCTTACCGGTTTCGTAATCTTCTGCATTTAAACCGAGGGCCTTTGCTTTTAACCTCAGGCAGATATCTTTCGATACCAATATTACTTTTTTATCTGGGTATTCTTCTTTTAAACTTAAGGCTGCGTTTAAAATCTTGTGGTCAGTTTTTCCTTTACCGTACACTTCTTCAGCGTTTTTAATTAATGGCTTTTCATTTAAAACCACCTTAAATTTACCTGATTCCGAACTTTTTAGAGAAATCCAATCGCTGATGAGTTTTTGTTTAGAGGTTTCATCTATCAGCCGTATAAAACTTCTGGCTTCGAAATTTCGCGTATCACTACCGTTCTTAAAATGGTCAAGCTCTTCCAAAACCTCGATGGGAATGGCCACATCATGCTCTTGAAAGTTATTGATGGCATCATGATCATATAAAATAACAGAGGTATCTAAAACGAAAATTTTTTTTGATACACTGGAGATTGATTTACCTTTTTTGGCCATTTGGTAAATTTAATGTTTTAGGGATTAAATAAAGCAAATTCCTTTAAGGATATTTTAGCGCCTTACGACAGAAGATTGACCCTGAATCAAGTTCAGTGCGATTACACCAGGGAAAATAAAAACGGGGACCTTCTTCTTTCGATTGAGTTCCCCGTTTTAACTTCAACATAACCGTAGTTATATTTTAAGCATCAAATCTTGTTTACTTTGATTTTTCCGTTTTCGTTAGGTTTTGCAACTTTTACGATACGTGAAAATTTATTTCCAGCTCTTCCGTCCATAAACTTCCTAGCTTTCCATAAGCGCTGTTCGGGTCTGTGCGACTTTCATATCTTCCGATCTTTTGATGGTTACATATATTCTTACTCGGTTTAACCCTTTCTGAAATTAATCGTTTTCCCTGTAAAAATCCGAAATAACTTCCCTTTTGGTTCTTTATCTCTTTTGGATTATTTTGTCAGCATTCAAAGTACTTCGTATTTGATATGATCTAATTTAGCATATAAACGCTTAATGGTCAAGTAGAAAATAAATGTTTTTATGAACAATGTTATCCACTTAAAAGTGCTGGTTATCAACATTTTGAATTAGAATAAAGCTCGTATTTTTGGTTTTTTTTGGCATTTTATGCGTTTATGAACAATAACGGTCAATATACCTATCAACATTGTTCAGGTGTTTAACAATCAGGTGATTATCGTTTTTCTGCCTAAGGATCATGAAAAAGCGAAAAAACTTCATTTTAATCCCAACAAAAAACATCGCTATTATGTTATTTTTGTAACATGCAGATCAGGCAACCCATTAGAAATATACAAGACTTTTTATTGAGTACCTATTTTGCCGATGGACTCCGTATTACAATAGGCGTACTGCTCCCCTCTTTAATTTTTGCCCAGTTTGGCTTGCTAAAGTATGGCATGACTTTATCTTTGGGTGCTTTATGTGTAAGCGTGGTAGATAGTCCGGGGCCAATGGTGCACCGCAGAAACGCCATGCTGATTACAACGGCGCTTATCTTTACGTTCTCTATCATAACGGGCCTTACCAATAAAAATCATTATTTCATAGGTTTTTTATTGGCCGTATCAAGTTTTGTATTTTCCATGTTTTATATCTATGGCATCAGGGCGGCATCGGTGGGTACTGCCGTTTTGTTGATCATGGTATTAAGTATTGATGATATCCGGCCATGGCAGGAGGTATTGCTACATGCTGCTTTGGTACTGGCTGGTAGCCTATGGTATACCGGCTTGAGCTATTTTGTATACCGGTTGCGTCCTTTTCGGTTGGTACAGCAATCGTTAAGTGATTCTATTTTAGAGGTTGCAGAATTTCTGCGTGAAAAAGCTAAATTTTATCATCAGAATAATAACTATGATAAAACTTATTCTGAACTGTTGCAACTTCAGGTCTCTGTTCACGAAAAACAAGATGCAGTAAGAGAATTGTTATTCCGGACCCGCGAAATCGTAAGAGATTCTACTCCTGAAGGCAGGTTTCTGTTATTGGTATTTGTAGATATGGTTGATCTGTTTGAGCAGGTAATGTCTACCTACTATAATTACCAGCAATTGCACGATCAGTTTGATAAAGCAGGCATCCTGTCAGATTATGAAATGGCCATTAAACGGATTTCGTATGCCCTTGATGATGTTGCCTTTGCGTTAAAGAGTGGTGGTATACCTGTGATTTCGAAACGTTTGTTAATCGAGATTGAAAGGTTAAAGGTCAAAATCAACAATCTGGAAAAAAACAATCATAATCAGGAATACAATACCCTGGGTATTATAGCCTTAAAAAACATTGAAGTGAACATTGAAAATATCCTGTCAAGGGTTAAGACTATTTTCAGCTACTTCAAAATCAGAAACAGCAAGGATATCAGAAAAGCTGAGGTAGATACGGAGAAATTTATCACCAGGCAAAAATTTGATTTCAAACTGTTTACGGAGAATTTAACCTATACCTCTTCTACCTTCAGGCATTCGTTGCGGGTTACTGTAGTGATGTTATTAGGTTTTATTGTGGCTCAGATTCTTGATTTTTCGCATAGTTACTGGATTCTGCTTACCATCCTCGTTATTTCAAAACCAGGATTCAGTTTAACGAAAGAACGTAACTATCAGCGTTTGATCGGTACCACTGTTGGCGCTTTTATTGGTATGGGGGTAATTACCTATATCCACGATCGCCATACTTTGTTTGTAATCCTGTTAATATGCATGATTGGCTGCTATAGTTTCCAAAGGAAGAACTACGTAGTCAGTGTACTCTTTATGACTCCTTATATCTTAATCCTGTTTGATTTTTTAGGTATGGGATCAATAGCCCTGGCACGTGAAAGGATTTATGATACATTTATAGGTTCTGGTATTGCTTTGTTAGCCAGTTACTCATTATTCCCAACCTGGGAGCATGAAAAACTGAAAGAGGCCATGATCGACATGCTAAGAGCCAATAAGGCTTATTATGATCAAGTGATTAAACTGTATTTTGAAAAAAATTATAACAGAACGGAATATAAACTGGCCCGTAAAGAGGTATATGTTAGTACAGCCAATCTGGCTTCCTTATTTCAAAGGATGTTCTCTGAACCCAAAAGCAAGCAGTTATTTATCAAAGAAGTTCATCAGTTTACAGCACTAAGCCATTTATTGTCATCATATGTTGCAACGCTGTCGCTTTACAATAAAGAGCACCAGTTTATATTTGAGAGTTTTGAAGCCTTGAAACCTATCGCCAATAATACCAACTATTTGTTGGATGCTTCTATTGACAATCTGGAGCAGGGAAACGGCGCAATAGACAATGTACCTTTAATCAGGTTAAATGATAATGGTTTGGCGATCACAAAAGGCGAAGATTTAATTCCAGAGCAGTTTGATCTGATTCAAAAAGTGGCCTACGATATTTATAAACTTTCGGTAAAAATTAAGCTTTAACCTGAGAGGTTAATCTCAAAATTTAGGGCAAGGAACCTTAAAGCCCTTAAAATTATTATGCCTGTAGATTAAAGAAAGTTCGTATGTACGTGGCGTAGCACTCATTAATTTACTACCGTAAACGGTATAATTAATCCCTGCACTCACATTTTTTATGGCTACGCCAATATAAGGATAAAATGAAGCTTCGTTGAATTTGTACCACATGCCAACATTCAGTTTCATTTTAGCTTCATCGCCGGGTGTTAAGCCTAAAACGGTACCGAAAATAAGATCCCTGTTATTTTTCTGCGCATTGTAAACTCCTGTAAAGTTTAAATCGACGTTATTGTTCATTAAGTAAAGCAAGCCTAAATTGACGGTTCTTCGCGCGGCAATCACCTCGTTGCTATTGCTGAGCATGGATTCACTGGGCTTGGTTAGGTGGTATTGTGCATATCCGAGGGCAACACTCCAATAATCAAAATTGGCTGCAAAGTTAGCACCGATGTTTAAATCAAAATAGGATGTTTTATCATTCTTTAAATCGAGGTAATTAGGCATAGAAGCATCAAAACCACCTGTACCATTGTATTGAGAAGCAAAAGTAAGTTTGTTGTAATCCAGATATCTGGAAACATAGGCTAGTTGTGGTGCCAAACCAAATTTAAAACGATGCTCTTCGTCCATATACTGATAGTAAGAAAAGCTCGCACTAATATATTGTGATTTTAACGCTTTATTCAGAGATTCATCAAACAGTCCACTCAAGCCCAGGCTGAAATAGCTATTTGTAAAATTTTCGTCTTCTACCAATTTCAGATCGCCAGATACACTGTAGGTATTGTAGGGATCGCCCAGATTGCCCCATTGTTGCCTGGTATTGGCGGCAATTCTATAATCGCCGTCAAAAAAACCGGTAAATGCAGGATTCAGACTTAAAGGTGCAGCGAAGTATTGAGAAAACTTAGGATCTTGTGCCCAACAACATACCGTAGTAAGGCAAAAACAAAACATGAGTAGCGATTTTTGCATTATAGTATGAGTATAGTTTTTCCTTTTGATTGAATTTTATCACCTGACACATCAATACCTTCTGCAAACCAGGAAAACGTTTCCAAAGGTTGCATTTTGCTGTTATACTGTCCGTCCCATCCTCCATTTGCTAAATCTGCACTTTGATAAACTAAAATTCCCCATTTGTTGTATACCTTAAAACTGATTAACTTTTGAATACCGACCAAAAATGGATACAAACGGTTATTGGTTTCTTTTTGCGGGGTAAAAGCTGTGGGTACAACTATTTTTGGCTGAGGTAAGATTTCAACTTCAATTGGAGCAGAAGCTATACAGCCCTGTTCATTCTGTATAGAAATGTAATAAACTCCTGCCTTGTTTATTCTTGTTGGGTTCGCTAAAGGCCTCTTCAGATTTTCATCTTCAAAATAACCTGCCCTTACATAAGGGCTGCTTCCTTTGGTAATTTCCTGATCAGTTAAATCAATAAAACTTTGCTCAAAAATGGCCTTTGGTTTATTCAGTACTATCTTTGGTGCGATATTAAAGCTTACCTGTATCTTGCCAGAGGTAAAGCAGCCTCCATCGTTTACTGCTTTAACATAATAAGTGCCTGCTTTGGTAATGGTTTTAGGAGAACTAATCGGATTTTTTAAGGCAGCATCGTAAAAAAAAGAGTACTTTAAATTATCGCCCGATCCGCTATAAAGCGCTGGATTAGAAATATCAACTTTATCTGGATAACATGCTGTTTCAGGATCTTTGATCTGTAGTACAGGGATATCACTTATGGTTATTTCAATTTTGTCCGTTACCGTACATCCATCTGCATTGGTTGCTTTTATATAATACGTTCCTGATTTATCGATCTCTTTAGGATTGGTTAAAAGAATGGTTAATGCCTCATCTGCATAGAAACTGTATTGGAACGTCGCATCGCTTCCTATGTAATAATTTGGTGCAGTAATATCAATTTTGGAGGCTTTACAAACTGGTTTAGGATTGTTTACATTTAAAACAGGCTTGTTTTTGATGTTCACCTCAATCGGGACAATTTTACTGCAGCCCGATTGATTGGAAAATTTGATAAAATATTTTCCCGTTTTAGTGATGTGCTGTGGATCTGCAATGATTTGCGAAGCCGCTTCATCTGCAAAATAAGATCTGTTAATTCCTTCCAGGTTGCCGAGGTATAAAGCGGCATCCGTAATGTCTACAGATTCAGCATAACAAACTGTTTCAGGATTTCTGACACTGATGTTTGCCGCATTAAACACGGAGATCTCTAAAGGAACCGCACTTTCACAGCCTTTATTATTGCTGGCTTTAATGTAAAAGGTTTGATCGGAAGCAATCTTGACCATTCCCTTGATCGGTTTGGTTAAATCCTTATCTTCATAAACCTGATAGGTAAAACCTTCCGTTTTGTTAAGAATATATTTTGTAGACAAAAGGTCTATCTCCGCATTTTGGCATACGATATCTTTTTGTAGAACATTGAATTCATAACCTATCCCTTTAATAACGGTACTTACTGTATTTGGACAGCCAAAACCTGCATAAGGTACCATATCCAGCAGGATTCGGGAACCATCTGCAGGTTTTGGTTTTATGTTGATTGATTGCCCTGAACCATATTTTACAGATCGGTCTTCGCTATACCAGTTGTAGGTTTGGTAGCCACTCGGACCCGATAAATTAACAGCATCAGCATTGGCACAATAAGTATTACCGGTAATTAAATCCCCAAATACATTTTTGATATTTAAGTAAGCATAGCCAAAATGTTGTCCTCTTGAACAATCGGTACTGATAAACTCGATCAGTAATTTTTTACCCTGGTAACCGGATAAATTGATGGTTACTGGCGACCAATCCTTATAAATAACATTTTCATAATCCGCAGACTTTTTAAAGTTGGGTAATGATGAGGTCGCTACGAATTCGAATGATGCACATGGAATGTATTCATTTTTCTCTACGTCCTTAACCCTGGCAATAAAACGTGGCTGTTCAAATGATTCGTGATCCGGATCTTCCAGAACTACCGCATATTGGTAAGTTAGTGTAAATGTCGATTGATCGATAGGAACATTAACCATATAAGAGATTCCATCAATTTGTGCCCCGGTTGCATTGTTTCCCAGTTTAACAGAATAATTTCCTCCTGAAGGTGGAATCAGGTGAAAACCGCCATATTGGTCAACCATATTTTTGTTGCTGATAATGGTATGCCGTCCCGAAATTGGTTTTGGCACTTCATTCATCGTCACTACATTATGGTTATTCTCGATTGCAATAGAACCTGCATAAATTTTCCAGTTTTGAAAATTTCCATTTTCAAATCCGATATTCTCCGGAGCGGACTGCGCAATTAATCTGGATGGCATAACAATACTTGCTATGAGCATCAACAAATACAATCTATTTGCCATTAGGATGATTTTTAGCTGTTATGATATAAAAATATCGTTTTGGCATGTTTGGCGCATTTTATGTCAAGTCAAAGTCATAGTTTTTTACACGAAACCTATTACTCATAAATGTGTATACGAAGATTTATAAGAAAAGGATTTGTAAATAATATTTGATTTAATACCTTGATTATAAATATTTTACATGTTAAACGGTATTGGTGATAAATATGGGGAAGCTGATTTTATATTGGTTTTTTACAAAAGTTGATATAATCGAGATATTATTTTTTTACATGAACAGGCCTTTATTTGTCTTCACTAATTTTCATTTAGCTCTATAATGGTATGATTAGGCAGTCTTTTCGAATACTAAAAACAAGGACAAGTATCATTTGTTAACCTTGAATCAATTCAGAAATTATGATGGAAAAGTTATATACAGCTGAAGTTACAGCTATCGGAGGAAGAGACGGACACATTAAATCAAGTGATGGAATTTTGGATTTCGATTTAAGAAAACCAAAAGAACTTGGAGGGCAAGGAGGTGCTACAAACCCGGAAGAGTTATTTGCCGCGGCTTGGGGACCATGCTACTTAGGAGCTTTAGGCTCTATAGCCGAACACGAAGGTGTTGATGTTAGCGAAGCTCAAGTTAAGGTACTCGTTTCGTTTAATAAAGATGGAAATTCATTTGCACTTTCGGCCGATTTGGATGTGCATATTCCAGGCATTTCGCATGAGGAAGCACAAACATTAGCAGAAAAAGCACATCGGGCATGCCCCTATTCTAAAGCTACCAGAGGTAATATCGAGGTGAGGGTAACGGCGGTGTAAGGTAATTATCGATTTGTTGTGCTGTAAGCTGGAAACAGCTCGCATTGCAAATAATACGATAAACAAGAAAGTCCCGGATTAAATCCAGGACTTGCTTATTTATCGTACACTAGGGTTTGAAATCTACATGGCTATCAGTTGGAAACAGCTGATAGCATCGGAAGACGAATTAAACAGCTTCCTGTTCAACAATGGTATTGGCGGGTCTGCCATTTTTAAAGGCATCGCGGGTTTTTAATCCTAATAATTCAAACATGGCCATATCGTCAACAAATGCCGGATTCGGTGTGGTTAATAATTTGTCGCCTGCAAAAATAGAACTTGCGCCAGCCATAAAACAAAATGCCTGTTCCAATGTACTCATTTCGTTTCTGCCAGCTGATAAGCGTACTACCGAATTTGGCATTACGATACGTGCTGTTGCGATCATCCTGACCATATCCCAGATGGGAACGCGTGGCTGATCTGCCAAAGGTGTCCCTTTTACGGGTACCAAAGCATTAACGGGAACCGATTCTGGATGTTTCTCCATATTTGATAAAGTCTGTAACATGGAAACGCGGTCTTCTACGGTTTCGCCTAAACCGATAATACCGCCACTACATACCGTTAGCTTGGCTTTTCTTACATTTTTTATCGTATTTAAACGGTCGTCATAAGTCCTGGTTGATATAATCCTTTTGTAATCGTCTTCAGAAGTATCAATGTTATGGTTATACGCATATAAACCCGCATCAGCTAAACGTTGTGCCTGGTTTTCGGTAAGCATGCCCAATGTGCAGCAAACTTCCATATCCATATCATTCACTGCCTTAACCATCTCAATTACACGATCAAAGTCGCGGTTGTCGCGCACTTCGCGCCACGCAGCTCCCATACATAAACGCGATGCGCCACCTTCTTTGGCTTTTACCGCGGCGCTAACCACCTGGCTCACCTGCATTAAGGGCTGCACCTCCAAATCAGTATGGTAGCGGGCCGCTTGTGGGCAATAGCTACAATCTTCTGCACATCCACCGGTTTTGATGGAAATTAATGAACTGACCTGAACTTCATTGTAGTCTTTATTTTCACGGTGTATGGTTGCGGCTTCATAAACCAGATCCAAAAATGGTCTGTTATAAATTTCGTATATTTCTTCTTTTGTCCAATCGTGTCTTGTTGTTTGCATTGGGATCAGATTTTACAGATTTAATTTTTTGTGGTCTTAGTTAAATTAATAGGCCCTAAATTTAGTTTTGCAAGCATTAAGCTAATAGCACTAGATCAGGTAAGTCCTGATTATAGTAATAGTTTGCTCGCCAATCCTAAAATTAACAGGAATCCAAAAACATCGGTAAAAGTAGTAATAATTATAGATGATGCAATGGCAGGATCAATACCTACACGTTTTAAAATAAGTGGAATACCTGCACCTGTTATACCCGCAATAATCAGATTACCGGTCATAGCCAGGAAGATAACCAAACCGAGCATAGGGTTTCCATCAAAAAAGAAGGCAAAAATAAATACAATTAAACCATTAGCTGCGCCATTGATTAAGCCTACCGTAAATTCTTTTAATACCGTTCTGTAAGCTTGTTTATCAGTTAAATCGTATAGCGATATACGCCTTACCGTTACCGCAAGTGCTTGGGTAGCAGCATTTCCACCCATACCCGCAATAATCGTCATGTAAGCTGCCAATGATGGGATCAGTTTGATTGTAGGATCAAAATAACGCACCACTGATGAGGCCAGAAAAGCTGTGCCCAGGTTGATGATTAACCAGGGTAAACGCGATTTTACGGCTTCTACCCAATTTCCACTCAACTCCTCATCTTCTGATACCCCTGAAATTTTTAAGATGTCTTCCGTACTTTCCGCTTCCATTACATCGATCACATCATCGAAAGTTACCCTGCCCAGCAGTTTCTGATGTTCATCTATTACCGGAATACTGGTTAAGTTATACTGCGAAATTAGGCTGGCTACTTCTTCCTGGTCGGTATCAGGATGTACATAAACTGCATCTATATTAACCAATTCGGTTAATTTGGCATTATGTTTTGCCTTGATAATATCTTTTAACGAAACAATACCTTTAAAAACTTCGTCGTCGTCTACCACATAAATGGTATAAAACTCTTCCATTTCCTCGCTCTGTCGGATAATCTCGTCAATTGCATCTTTTTTGGTGAGGTTAATGTTTACACAGATCAGTTCTGTGTTCATCAAACCGCCAGCGGTTTTTTCGTCGTAGGTTAAAAGGTTCCGGATCTCTGACGCATGATCTTCCGTCAGATCTTCCAGAATTTCCTTCTGCTCATGATCTTCCAACTGTGAAATAATATCCGTTGCGTCGTCATAATCCAGCTCCTCAACAATCTCGGTACGTTTATCAGGGTGTAACTCGAAGAGTAGTTCTTCCGGATGGGATTCTTCATCCATTTCAGAGATAATCTCTGACGCAATTTCGGAAGGAAGAAGATTTATGATATGCCGCTGTTCGGATTTATCCAAACGTTCGAACAAAATCGCAATTTCCGAGGCATGGTATTCCTGTAAAACTAATTTTAAAGTCTCATCACCAGCTAAAATCGCATTTTTAACCTTGAGTACGTCGCTTTTATCTATTTCGAATGACTGCATTTATAACCTAAACCAAAATGCCATAAAGCTACAAATATTAACAATTGATTTTTACAAATACTGACGTTTAATATTCATCATTTGATGTAAAACCCTTATTATTTCCACTATGCCGTCATCACCTAATTTAAAAATATGATGTGTGATTTAATCTGGGAAGATTTATACACTTTTGATATATGTTCCATTACCATTCCATGTTCAAAATGATCAGCTAAATATTCATATTCACTAAGCAATAAACTATAATATCTATCTGCCTGATCTTTAGACCAATTTTGAAAGGTGTGTAACCAGATATCTTCCAAATCTATCAGTGCAGGCTCACTAATGCGATACTTAATCATTATAAATGCTTGCGATGTAACGCTTGCAAGTGCTTAACTGGGTCGAAATCTTTTACGAATCTACTTTCCTCACCAACTTTTAATGCTTCACGCAATAATTCAATCTGCTTTTCTTCTTCCTCTAAAAGTCTTAAACTTGTTCTAATTACTTCACTTGCTAAATTAAATTTACCAGAGGCAATTTTTTCATTAATAAAATTATCGAAATGATCTCCTAGTAGAATTGATGTGTTCCTTCCCATAATCATCATATTAATTAAATATACCAATTATTGGTATGTAAAGCAAACGCTATTTAAACCATCCTTTGCGCCAAAAATAAATCACCTGGATAATGGCAATCACTGCCATCACCAGCCAGGTGTACAAATAGCCGTGCTCCACATACAATTCAGGCATGTTATCTTTCAGTATTTTTCCTGTTGCAGGATCTTCTCTACTAAAATTCATTCCATAAATACCCGCTATAAAGGTTAATGGAATAAATATAGACGAAATAATGGTCAATACCTTCATGATTTCATTCATGCGGTTACTGATGATCGATAAATTCATATCGATGTTAGCAGAAGCAATCTCCTTTAATGACTCGATAAAATCGATGATCTGGATGCAATGGTCGTAAGCATCTTTCATGTAGGTTTTGGTGAGATCGGAAATTAGCGGACTGTCTGAGCGGATAATGTCATTTAATTTATCCCTTTCCGGCCAGGTTACTTTTCTAATCGTAATCAAAGATCTTTTAATGGCCTGTGTATCATACATGATCCTTTTATCGGGATGGTCATATAGCCGGTCTTCAATCGCATCTAATTCTTCGCCCCAGAAATTTAGCAGTGCAAAATAATTATCTACAATTACATCCATGATGGCATACATCAAATAACTGCTGCCACCGATGCGGATGTTGCCCTTTCCTATTTCCAGACGTTTCCTTACCGGCTCGAAACAATCTGCATAAGTTTCCTGGAAAGTGATTAAGGTCCGCTCTGATAAGATAAAAGAAATCTGATCATTACAGAGTACATTTTCATCGCTCAAATATAAATGCCTGCTTACCGAAAAAATGTATTTATCATTATCGTATTCATCCAGTTTAGGTCGTTGATAAGAACTGGTAATATCTTCCAGTACGAGCCTGCTGATATCAAGTTTGGCATACAAAGTTTCGAATATATTGGGATCAGCCAGGCCTTTGATGTCAAACCAGTAAAAAAAATCTTTGTTTTCGATCAGTTTATCGATATTATTGATATTTTCCAGTTCGGTTTTCTTATAACTCTTATCATTATAAGTATGCAGTACAATAATTGGTTTTAACGCATCTTCATCAATGGCGTATAAACCCGGACTAGTGCCGGGAGCCGGAACTTTGTAGTGCTTATGACGATTACGTGGCTTACTTTTTCCCATATACTTTATAAATATAGCCGGGCTTGCGGGCCCTGGTTAAATAACAGATCAACAATACTTAAGTTGGGTAAAAAATGATGTTTATCTTCAAATACCTGATAATATGGTTTATTGTTTGTCAGATCTTCCGGTTTTTTGGGGTTCATGGCTCCGCGGAAATCGAGTTCAGGCCGGATATTATCAAAATACTCAGCTGTTAATTCAAAGTGCTTATTTAACTTTAATTTTTTGTTCAGCCAATCTAACAGTTCGAGGTTATAATCGAATAAAAACTCGAATCTATTGGTATAGAAACGACTGAGTTCGTCTTCGTAAAACTCAAAATAAGCAGAGCTGCGGTAACAGCTTTCCAGACTTAACCAATGCAAACGTTGCCAGTTGAAATCGTAACTGATCCGCACATCTTTCATTTTGGTATGTGTTTTAGAACCTTTCACCACAGGAACAGTGATGTCAAGTTTGCCATTGGGCGAATAAATGCTGGCCCTGTTACGGTAAGTCTGCTTGGCTAAGTGCTCATGTTTCTCTATTAAAAAATCGTCTCCCAGCTTTTGCAATAAACTAAAATAACCTACCGGCGGAAGATAAAATAATGGAAGTATAGCTGTATTCTGCATTTGAAAATTTATGTTTGTAGATGAAACGTTTTAAAAATAATGATTAAGAGAGGGATTGCGCACGTTGGCGTATTTTTTTTGTACCTGTTATCGCTGCTTCCTCTTCCCCTGCTCCTTTTTTTTGCAAGATTACTATATTATCTGCTTTATTACGTAATTGGCTATCGAAAAAAAGTTGTCAGGCAAAATTTAACGCAATCATTTCCCGAAAAATCCACTTTTGAAATAAAGGCTATAGAGAAAAAATTTTTCTTGTATCTGGCTGAACTTATTTTCGAAATCATTAAAATGACCAGTATTTCCAGATCAGAAGTATTAAAACGGGTAAAGTTTACGGGGTTGGAACAATTGGAGGAGCACTTTAAAACAGGAGAAAGCGTATTGGCCTGTACCGGCCACTATGGAAACTGGGAATTGGGTACCCTTGCGCTTGGATTAAGCATATCGGCCAAAACCCTGGTTATTTTTAAACCGATCAAAAATAAAATTTTCGAAACCTGGTTTGATTGTATGCGGACCAGGTATGGGAATATTTTTATTGCCATGAGGCAAACCTTACGGGGAATTGCTGCTTACAAAAATGAACCTACGTTATTATGTTTTGCGAGCGACCAATCGCCTACAAAAGAAGAAACCAAATATTTTACCGATTTTTTAAATCAGCCAACAGCCGCACTCCTGGGGGTAGAAAAAATTGCAAAATCGACCAAAAGGCCCATATATTATTTTAAAGTAAATGTGGTTAAAAAAGGCTATTATCATGTAGAAGTGTTGCCCCTGTGCCTGAATCCGGAAAGTATACACGAATTTGGGATTACTGATCTGCATTTTAAGTTTTTAGAGAATATTATAAAAGAACAGCCCCAATATTGGCTCTGGAGTCATAAGCGCTGGAAATTTAAACCCGAATAAAAAGAATGAATCCATCTGTAGCTGTTGTCATTTTAAACTGGAATGGAAAAGCATATCTAAAGCAATTTTTACCCGGAATCCTGCTTTCTGAATATGATAACCTGCAAATTGTTGTGGGCGATAATGCTTCCACCGATGATTCCGTTTCATTTTTACAGGAAAATTTTCCTGCCGTTAAAATTATACAGAACGACCAGAACTATGGCTTCGCCGGAGGCTACAACAAGGTTTTAGAACGAGTTGAAGCAGATTATTTTGTCCTGCTGAATTCTGATGTGGAAGTAACACCTGATTGGATAAAACCGGTAATCGACTTGATGGAGAAAGACGTCAGTATTGCTGCGGCGCAACCCAAAATTAAATGGCAGTTAAACAAACAACAATTCGAATACGCAGGTGCAGCCGGAGGGTATCTGGATATTTATTCCTTTCCTTTCTGTCGCGGAAGGCTCTTTAATGTATACGAATTTGACGAGGGGCAATATAATGACGCAACCGAAGTTTTTTGGGCAAGTGGAGCTGCATTTTTTATTAAAAGTTCATGCTGGGCAGAAGCCGGGGGGTTAGATGCCGATCTTTTTGCGCATATGGAGGAAATAGATCTTTGCTGGCGTTTGAAAAACCTCAACTATAAAATTATGTACTGTCCGGATGCTGAAGTGTATCATGTTGGCGGTGGAACTTTACAAACAGAAAATCCGTTCAAGACTTACCTCAATTTCAGAAATAATCTTATCATCATGCAAAAAAACCTTCCTGCAGGTGATGCAATTTTCAGGATTATTATCCGAATGTTTATTGATTTTATTGCCTGGTGGCATTTCCTGCTGACCGGAAAACCAAAATTTACGATGGCTGTGACCAAAGGCCACTGGCATTTTGTTAAATCGCTTTTAAAAACAAACAAAAAGCGCAAATCGA
Source organism: uncultured Pedobacter sp. (assembly GCF_913776295.1). Classification (GTDB taxonomy): domain Bacteria; phylum Bacteroidota; class Bacteroidia; order Sphingobacteriales; family Sphingobacteriaceae; genus Pedobacter. Next base: position 1,923 of record NZ_CAJYOJ010000081.1, on the reverse strand, counting down.
TTCAGAAAGATTATGCTAAGCACACCGGGGTGTACAACAACAGTGTCGTTTGGGCATTCTTTATCAAGAAAATTCAATATTTTGCAAAATTAAAATAGGTTGCGAATCGCGATTCACAACTCGATTGCAACCACAATTTGTGCATCAATATAATCGCGATGCTTTAGGCTTTAAGATTAGCTTCGCTGATCACTTCGTGGTTCCCGCCTGCGCGTGAATGACGAATTTTTTTGAGGGTTATCAGATATAGCATCTGAAACACTTAGTTAAAAAATCAAATTATGACAACAAACTTTCAATCGCCAGTTTGTAACCTTTCATGCCAAAGCCGGTTAAAACCCCCTGGCAGTTTTTTCCGGTTAACGATACATGGCGATATTCTTCACGTGCATAAATATTAGATACATGCACTTCAACAACTGGTGTTTTTATGGCAGCAATGGCATCTGCAATGGCCACAGATGTGTGGGTGTAACCACCAGCATTTAGCACTACCCCATCATAACTGAAACCAACCTCATGTAATTTATTGATAATTTCCCCCTCAACATTACTCTGATAATATTCAATTCCAATGTTTGGATAAAACGTTCTTAATTCTTTGATGTATTCTTCTATACTGGTGTTTCCGTAAATAGATGGTTCACGAACACCTAATAAGTTTAAGTTTGGGCCGTTAATAATTTGTATTTTCATCATATAATGTTGTAACGTTGCAATGTTATAAAAAATCTCAAATAAAAGCATGCTTTGGTCATCATATATTAAAGGATTTAAATCGTATTTAAAACTGGAACGGTCATTATCCGGAAATTCTATTGATGCCTATCTGAACGATATCAATAAACTGACCCAGTACTTCCAATCGCTGAATCTCGAACCAAAGCTGGATGAAATCACGGTTACCCATTTAAAATCATTTATTTCGTGGTTAAATGAACTTGGAATGTTACCAAGTACACAAGCCAGGGTAATATCTGGATTAAAGGCTTTTTTCGCCTATTTAATGATCGAAGATCTAATTCAAAATGACCCAACTGCATTATTGGAAGCGCCAAAGTTCAGCAGAAAACTTCCAGATACTTTAAATATTTACGAAATTAACGAACTTATAGCCGCTATAGATGCCTCTAAACCTGACGGAATGCGTAATAAAGCCATTATAGAGGTCTTGTATGGCTGCGGTTTAAGGGTAACCGAATTAACCGAATTAAGGATCTCAAATGTGTTTGAAAAGATCGAATTTATAAAGATCATTGGAAAAGGAAATAAGGAGCGTTTGGTACCCATCGGCAGTATAGCGCTTAAATTATTAGACATTTACATCAGGGAAGTCCGGGTGCATGCCAATATCAAGAAAGGAAATGAAGATTATGTCTTTCTAAACCGCTTTGGCGCTAAACTTTCCCGTATTTCGATATTTAACCTGATTAAAAGCCTTGCTATTTCCGCAGGTATAAAAAAGACGATCAGTCCGCATACTTTAAGACATTCTTTCGCCACACATTTAATAGAAGGAGGTGCTGATTTACGTGCGGTACAGGAAATGTTGGGCCACTCCAGCATTACCACTACAGAAATTTATACGCATATTGATCGGGATTATTTGAGGGAAGTAATTACCCAGTTTCATCCAAGGGCCTAGTTTAAGCAATTATAACGGTAATAACTTTATGATAAAAGATCCTGAAACAAGTTACCATTTACGTTATTTTGTTATCATTTGATAGTTAGACACTTGTGCACAATGTATTTCCGTCTAACAAGGCCTTCGCACTGTGCCCCCGTTCTACTTAAGTCCGGCCTAACAAATTTTTCGGATTCCACTGACCGAGCCCTATTACTGGCTTTGAAAGAAAAATTTTCAGCCGGCATTTTTTGTTACTTTTTGATGCCAAAAAGTAAGAGCCATTCGGCGGCGGT
>NZ_CAJYOJ010000080.1 GCF_913776295.1 uncultured Pedobacter sp. | reverse complement strand
TTTTTCTTTCGAAGCCAGTGGGATGGCTTTGTCAGTGGAGCCCGAAAAATTTGTTAGGCCGGATTTAAGCGGAACGGAGATACGGTGCTACGGCCTAGCTACGCCGAAATGCATAGGTTTCGCAAGTCACTCATTAATAGACAATTGCAAAATAACGTCAATGGTAGGTACGAAGGATCTTTTGATTGCAGGTTATCGTCATTTCGACCGTAGCGCCCGCCTTTGCGGACAGGCCTTCCCGTACAGGCGAGGACAAATCTTTGGACTTTGTTTGATATATTAAACTATGAGGGTAACACCTCTTCTAATTTAGGGGGGGCTGGGGGTGGTTAATAGAGCTGATTTAAAAAGATCCTTCGCTGCGCTAAGGATGACAGCAAAAAAAAAGCTGTAGTTCGAAAGATTTGCGGCTTGATTTCGTTCTGTAAGGTCCCCCGCCTGCGCGAGGATGACGAATTGTTCTATAAAACTAAAATGTGCTCAGAACGTCCTGAGTTTAACTAAAGGATACCAACTTTGTTCCTAAGCCTGATCCGATAGATTCTGTGTTAATTTGCAAATAAAATATTTTATTTTTGTTTCATTGGCGGTCAAGAACTAGCCAGTGTAGCGTGCTGATGCTTTAGGTTTAGTACGCTACTTTCTTTTAAAACTGAGTATTCTTTTTGATATTCCTGTTTGCTATTATAGATCACATATATCATTTCTAACAGCTTTCTTTGAACTGCTACAAGTGCTTTCATTTTAATTCCATGTTTTGAAACTATCCGAAGATAGGTTTCTGCAAAATTTTTATCATGTCTAACCGCTACCAGGGCAGGTAAATACATTGCCTTTCTAAGATGCCTGTTTCCCTTCTTGGATATTCTCGGCTTTCCTTTTACTGATGTTCCCGATTGTTTTTCTTTCACATTCAAACCAGCATAGCCTGTAAGCTGCTTTTTATTTCTGATCAGCTCGAACCCATTTGTTTCAGCCAAAACGATGATAGCGGTAAGTTCCCCAATTCCTGTGATACTACAGATACGTTTTATATCTCCGCTTAAATTAGCATCACCGTTGACAAGCATTTTCAGATCAGCCTTTATTTCTTGTTCCTGCTTGTTCAACAGTTTAATCCTTTCATTGAACCGTTGCAGGCTGCGTTCATTCGGCTCCACTTCTGACTTCTCAGCATGGATCTGGTTCTTTACCGTAACCCGTTCACTTACAATCTGATCACGCTCTCTGGTAAGTTGTTGGAGCATATGAAAGACTTTCTTGGGCCTGTGCCATTAATCAAGATTTCTCTCCAGCCCAAACTGTGCAATCGCCGCAGAACAGCTTTTATCTGTTATGGTTTTGTCTTCTAGTGTCCGAATGTAATTACTTATTTTATTGGGTAGAACAATAGTTACTTCACGGCCACGGTCATAAAGGTAAAAGGCAAATTTTTGATGATAGACACCGGTAGCTTCCATTACAAAACGAACTTTAAACTCATCCCTTGAAAGTTTTTTTGTCCAATCCAATAAAGCTAAAAAACCAGACTCATTGTTTTTGAAAACCTTATGGGCATAAAGATCAATACTCAGATCATTCAACATCCTGCCGGCGGTAACTACCAATTCATTTTGTGCAACATCTACACCGAGTACTTCCTTCAATATTTTTTTCATCATTTTAAGTTTAATATAAAGTGATGAATCTCCCTTCGTTTTTTCTCCTGGTTGGATATCCTGGATATCATGACATACATAATTCCTTACATTCTGTTCAAACTCTAAGAGATAAAAAGGAAAGAGGCAGTATCTATCGGTCAATATACTTCATGAGTTATTTTGCCATCGGTCTACTCTCAATCCTTTTCACTTTATGCTTACTAAATTAAACATTGTAAACATAGGAGTCATCGGATGCAACGGAAAGCCCGGAGCGAGGCACGAGTGAGGACTTGGAGTGGAAAGCAGGGCAGGAGGCCGCCACATGGAACGGGGCCGTCCACTTCCAAAAAAGCAGATCAATTGCCTTTTTATTCATACAGTAGAGCTTTTACAGATACTCTTCAATATTTCCTTTACCCTCACGGATCACTTCGAATTCGCCCGTGGTAAAATCGATTACGGTTGATGCTTCATTACCGCCATAACCGCCATCGATAACCAGATCAACCAGATCTTCGTATTTCTCATGGATCAATTCGGGATCGGTAGAATATTCAATGACGTCATCATCATCTTTAATGGAGGTAGACAGGATCGGGTTGCCAAGTTCTTTTACAATACAGCGTGCAATATTATTATCGGGCACACGAATACCTACCGTTTTTTTATTTGAACTTAATAATTTGGGTACGTTGTTATTGGCATTAAAAATAAAGGTAAAAGGGCCCGGTAGTGCTTTTTTTAATACCCGGAAAGTGGTATTGTCAATGGGTTTGATGTAATCAGCAATGTGTTTTAAATCATGGCAGATAAAGGAAAAATTTGCTTTTTCTGGTTTTATGCCTCGGATTCTGCAAATTTTCTCAATCGCTTTAGGATTGGTGATATCACAGCCCAAACCATATATCGTATCGGTTGGATAGATAATCAGGCCTCCTTTTTTAAGTACTTCAACAACCTGTTCTATTGCCCTTTGGTTGGGGTTTTCGGGATAAATCTTAATAAGCATAGCGTAAAAATAACAATTTAGTGGTGTCAGTTGTTTAATAATCTTAATCTTTGTATAAACAAAACATCTGCTAATCTGATTTTATGAGAAAAGCTTTCGTTGCCATTGCGGCATTTCTAATCGCCCTGACTATTATGCTGGGGCTTTATCATCCTTTTTTATGGTGGACTTTTATTTTTACGGGTCCTTTTGTATTGCTGGGTATTTATGATTTATACCAGCCCAAGCATAGTATTGTAAGGAATTACCCTGTTTTTGGCCGCTTAAGGTATTTTATGGAAGAATTGAGGCCAAAAGTGTATCAGTATTTTGTAGAAAGTGATACCAATGGTACCCCTTATAACCGGTTAAACCGTTCGCTGATTTACCAGCGGGCCAAAACCGATAACGACACGATCCCATTCGGAACACAGTTAAATGTGTACGAAAACGGTTACGAGTGGTTAAGTCACAGTATAGCTGCCATTTCGCACCATGAATTGAATTTAGATCCGCGTGTGACCGTTGGGGGACCAGACTGTAAGAAACCTTATTCTGCCAGTATCTACAATATTTCAGCCATGAGCTTTGGTTCATTAAGTCAGAACGCTATTCTGGCCTTAAATGGCGGTGCCAAAATGGGCAATTTTGCCCATAACACGGGAGAAGGAGGGATCAGCGATTACCACCGTCAGCCGGGAGGCGATTTGATCTGGCAGATTGGTACGGGTTATTTCGGTTGCCGTAATGAGGATGGTACTTTTAATTACGATGCTTATGCCGAAAGGGCGCAGACTGATCAGGTGAAAATGATCGAGATTAAACTTTCGCAGGGTGCCAAACCCGGACACGGTGGAATGCTGCCAGCCAAAAAGGTGACGCCGGAAGTAGCCAGAATCCGTTTGGTGCCGGAAGGTAAAGATGTGTTATCTCCGCCGGCACACTCGGCCTTCAATACCCCTATTGGTTTGCTGGAGTTTGTGAAAAAACTCCGCGATTTATCAGGCGGTAAACCGGTAGGGTTTAAATTGTGTATCGGCCGTAAAAGCGAATTTTATGCCATTTGTAAAGCCATGGTCGAAACCGGGATTTATCCTGATTTCATCACCGTTGATGGCGGTGAAGGCGGAACAGGTGCCGCACCTCAGGAGTTTTCGAATTCGGTGGGTATGCCCTTACGCGAAGGGGTGGCCTTTGTGTATGACGTTTTAAATGGTTTTGACCTGAAAAAGCATATTAAAATTATTGCCTCGGGTAAAGTAGCTACAGGTTTTGATCTGGTTAAAAATATTGCCCTTGGTGCGGATATGTGTAATGCAGCACGCGGAATGATGTTTGCTTTGGGCTGTATCCAGGCTTTAGAATGTAACAGCAATACCTGCCCTACGGGTGTGGCTACACAAGACCCCAGCCTGATGAAAGGTTTGGTGGTAGAAGATAAAACCGTGCGGGTTAAAAACTTTCATAACCTTACCGTGGCCAGTGCGGTTGAGCTGCTTGGTGCCGCCGGTTTAAGAGAAACGCACCAGTTAACCCGGGCATATATCAACAGGCGTGTAAGTCCTAGTTTGATGCAAAGTTACTTAGAGACTTTCCCGTACATCCCGGCAGGTAGTTTGTTAAAAACGCCTTATCCAACCCGTTATGAACTGGGTATGGCCTTAAGTACATCAAAAAGTTTTGCGCCAACGGATTATAAAGTTTCGGCGGTAGATTATTCGCATGCCAATCCGTACGGAGATACCATGCATGAGGAGGGAAGATAAGTTCTTCGGCAGCTTTTCAGAGGGAATAAGGTTATGTAAACCGGAATGCCAGCGTTTGGTACAGGCATATTTTTTTTAAAAAGCAGGGGCAACAGTACTTAGGATGGTGCAGTTCCTGCTTTTTACTGCAAGTCCTCGCTACGCTCCGGGCTTTTCGCGTCAATCAGGTTTAGGTGGCTACAATAGATGGGGGATTAAAGGTTTGAATCACCAAACGTTCCTATGGAACGAAAACGCCAATTTTACAATTGGCTACCCATGAGGCGTCCTGCTGGGACGATGTTTTATTTTAAATATTTTTGAATCTCCGTCAGTAAATTAATTTACACGTAGGTATTGGCTGTCTGTAGAAAATCTTACCAATTAATAAGATATACCGAAACAAGTTCATTGTGAAAGAATTTGTTCTCTCAATGGTCATCCTAAGGGAGATTTTCCGTGTAAAATAGCTGTGATGGATAGATTTTAGGCAGATAAAATGCATAGGGAAATCGTCATTCCCAACTTGATTGGGGATCTTAATGCAAGCGCTTTAAGATAAGGCTTGCTGATAAAGGTTTAAATCAACAGACATTCCTTCGCAACGAAAACGCCAATTTTACAATTGGCTACCCATGAGGCGTCCCGACGGGAAGAATGTTCAAAATCGTCCAAATTGGTACAGGATTATATTCACTCGGTCGTCGTACTGAGTTTGTCTGAGGTTTTAATGGAAAAAAAAGAAGTCAAGTTTTTAAAACTTGACTTCTTTGGTGAAAGATTTGTTTTCCCTAAACCCTAAACCCTAAACCCTAAACCCTGAACCCAAAGGCTAAAATTCTGCGTTTTTCGGGAATCTAGGGAATGCGATGACATCGCGTATATTGGTCATTCCGGTAACAAATAATACCAAACGCTCAAAACCTAAACCGAAACCCGCATGCTTGGCTGATCCGAAGCGACGGGTATCTAAATACCACCATAATTCATCCTGCGGAATATTTAAAGCTTCCATGCGCTGTGTTAAGCGATCTAAACGCTCTTCACGTTGCGATCCGCCGATCATTTCGCCAATACCCGGGAATAAGATATCCATTGCCGCTACCGTTTGTCTGCCTTCGGCGTCCGGCTCATTCTGGCGCATGTAGAACGATTTAATATCGGCAGGATAATCGGTAAGGATTACCGGTTTTTTAAAGTGTTTTTCTACCAGGTAACGTTCGTGTTCGCTTTGTAAATCTGCTCCCCACTCATCAATCAGGTATTTAAATTGTTTCTTCTGATTTGGTTTAGAAGATTTTAAAATCCTGATCGCTTCTGTATAGGTTAAACGCTCAAAATCATTGGCTAAACAAAAATCGAGTTTCTCTAATAAACTTAGCTCACTGCGCTCGTTTTGTGGTTTTTGTTTATCTTCTTCAGCTAAGCGATTATTTAAAAATTCCAGTTCCTCTTTGCAGTTATCCAAAGCATATTTAATCACATACTTCATCATGTCTTCTGCAAGCTGCATGTTATCTTCCAGGTCAGCAAAAGCAAATTCCGGTTCAATCATCCAGAATTCGGCCAAATGGCGCGTGGTATTTGAGTTTTCGGCCCTGAATGTTGGGCCGAACGTATAAATTTTACCGAAAGCCATGGCTGCCAGTTCGCCTTCTAACTGACCAGATACGGTTAAGTTGGTGGCACGGGCAAAGAAATCCTGCGAGAAATCTACTTTACCCTCTTCGGTACGTGGCGGATTGTCGAAGTCCAAAGTGGTTACTTTGAACATTTCGCCTGCACCTTCAGCATCACTGGCCGTAATTACCGGGGTGTGCATGTATACAAAGCCACGTTCGTTGTAAAACTTGTGGATAGCAAAAGCCAATGCATGGCGCACCTTAAAAACGGCGTTGAAAGTATTGGTACGGAAACGCAGGTGCGCAATTTCGCGTAAAAACTCCAGACTATGTTTTTTAGGTTGCAAAGGAAATTTTTCCGGATCACTATCGCCCAGAATTTCTACAGTGGTAGCTTTGATTTCAACCGTTTGGCCTTTACCCAACGATTCGATCAATTTACCTGTTGCAGAAATGGCGGCGCCGGTTGTGATTCTTTTCAACAGCTCATCAGGTAAATTATTAAAATCGATCACCACCTGGATATTGGCCATGCAAGATCCGTCATTTAAGGCAATAAACTGATTATTACGGAAAGTTCTTACCCATCCCATAACCGTTACTTCTGTGTCAAATGCTGTCGACTTTAATAAATCTTTAATTTGCTGTCTCTTAATCATATTGTTATTTGTAAAAGGCGCAAATTTAGCAAAAAAAACATATCAGTTGACAGTTTTCGGTACACAGTTTTCAGTTTTTTAGGATGAGGTTAATTCAGACTGTTAGCTGTTAATTGCCAACTGCAAACTGCAAACTGCCTACTGTTGTTGCTGCTGCATGGCTTCCATATATTGCTGATAGCTATTTTTGGTTCGTTGAGTAGTTACGGTTCCTGAAGGTTTGCTGTAGTTTACTTCTTTCGGCTGAAAGTAGGTTTCCTGATCGTTTAAATCTTCATCATTATAACCTACCGATACATTAACTTCCATAACGTGTTCGAAGCCTCCTTTATAAACCCCTTTTACGGGCGAGCAATCGGCAAAGTTGCGGCCAACTGCCAGGCGGACATGGTTTTCCTTAGCGATGCAGTTATTGCTCGGATCTAATCCCAGCCAGCCATATTCGGGTAAATAGGCCTCGGCCCAGGCATGGGTTGCACCTTCGCCCCGCATCCCATCTCTGTTGGGACAGATATAGCCGCTTACATATCGGGCGGGGATCCCGGTTAAACGCAGCATGGCAGTTAGTACATGGGCAAAATCCTGGCAAACACCTGCTTTAAGGTTCAGAATTTCATCAATGGTGGTGTCAACAGCGGTTATCCCCTTTATGTAGTCGAAGTTGTTGAATACATGGGCGCAGTATTTTATCGCGGTTTAAACGTTGTTTTATTCCTTTTTCTATAAAATTCCATTCAGAAGAGGTGATGATTCTGGGAATAATATCAAAAGGGAAGATTTTTTCGATTCCTTCGCCACTATCGTAAAACAGTAAAGGTTATGCCTTGACTCATAAATAACTTTTAAGCAAGTTCTTCCTTTTTGTTTAGGTTTTCGAGAGACTCCTTAGAGAAATTTTTGATGAAACTTGTATAGTGATTTCTGTAATTTTCGCCATCTAAAAACATTTCATCGTAAGTTTTAGGATGATTAAAGTAATTTTTTATAAAATCTTGTATTATTTCGATTAAATATTTCTTTAAATTTTCATTTTTAGTGTATAATAAGCAAATTTTGACGTCAATATTTGAAATTTACCTCATTTTTGCTGTTGTATGCGTTTATTTTATTTTTAAGTGTTAATTTTTATATGTTTTTATAGAGAAAAAATATTTTTTTACTCAAAAAGCTTGCTTTTATGGATGAATTTTGTACTTTTGTAATGCTCGTTAATTATTATTATATATTTGGTTTAAAAAAAGCGCTGGCAACGGCGCTTTTTTTATAAAAATTATAAGACTTATTCATAATCAACATAAACCAAACAACCTAAAACCAAGAAAGCTCCAGTATCATTGGGGCTTTTCTTTTTTAAAGTTTATCATCTCGGCGGAGGTATTGTAAAATGGCGGATTTTCAGGGAAAATTTGTTATTGCTGGAAGACTTCTTCAGCCGACAGCCTCACCGGACTTTTCGGACAAGCTGTTTTCCCCTGCAATGACGATCCTTCACAGGGAATTTAAGGGCATAAAAAAAGCTACCCGATTCGGATAGCTTTTCAATATATGTTTTGTTGTTGTTACTCTTCTGAATAGGAGATTTTATTTACATGTTTATCAATTTCCCATCTTCCGGTGCCTTCTTCACCGATGACTTCGAACAATTCTAAGGCTCTGCGTGCTTTGTATTCCTCTTCGCGTTGCTCTTTCAGGAACCAGTTCAAAAATTCCATGGTTACAAAATCCTGTTCTTTGTGGCATCTGGCTGCAATATTTTTGAAACTCTGAGTGATCGCGATTTCCGCTTCCAAAGCATCTTCAAAAACTTCTCTGAAACTTGCAAAATCCGTTTTGATTCCGCTCACTTCAGGAGAGATGGCGTTTCCACCCATGTCCAATACATATTTAAATAATTTAAGCTGGTGTACTCTTTCTTCTTCAGATTGCTTTAAGAAATAATCTGCCGAATAGTCGAAGCCATTTTGATCGCACCAGGATGACATGGATAAATATAGTGATGAGGAGTGAGCTTCTTTTTTGATCTGCTGATTTAATAATGTTTCGATATCCTGAGATATTAAACATTTGATACGCATTAAGTCTTTCATAATTCTGTGCTTTAATAACAATACAAATGTAAAGTGAATTTGTTCGTCTTTATAATTTATTTACAATATGAAATTAGTCTAAATTGCTGATAATTAGTTATTTGTAATCAGTTTAAATAAGAAGGTTGGATAATGTAAGAGGTGAAATAGAGGATGGGAAATGGAAGGATAAAGCCAAATGGATAGGGATTGAGGATCAGCGGGATAACGATTAGTTTTCAGGCGGCAGTTTGCAATTTTCAGTAGGCGGTTTTCAGTTCAACATGAAATCGTTATCCTGAGGAATAATTTATTATATAAAAACCAATATAAATGACAGCAGCGTTAATGGAAATAAGCCTCTCCGGGGATCGTCATTGCGAGAAGGCTTTTTCAGCCGACGAAGCCTGCCGGCAACAGGCTGGCAATCTTTGTAGCAAGGATCATTAGCTTGAAAGATTGCTTCGTCGTTCCTCCTCGCAATGACGACTTTTTTAGGGGTTCTGTCAATGGTAGTTTATCTCAGGATCTTATGCAATGTTTTATTGTGGACAGATCCTGAAACAAGTTCAGGACGACGTTATCTATAGAGAAATCAGTTTAAAATCAATTAGCAAATTGCAGCACTAATGAAGCGTTGAACTAATAAACCAATCTATAAAGGCAGTCGTTAATAATATGATTAAGCTTAAACATGGTAAAGGTACCCTGCAGTAAATCTTTTAACGCAATAATCTCCAGTGCGCTTAATAAGTAGATGTGCTCGCAGCCGTTAAATGTAACCAATTCAAAATCTGCTTTGTGTGTATTTAAAAGTAGGGCTTCAACATCAATCTGCTCTACAATCGCTTTTAATTTTTGAAGCGACAGGCAATTGTAACGTGCAAACTTGCCACCAAAATCTACGTAAAAACAGTTTAACTTATCTGATTGATAAATTGAGCCATAGGTATTTGAGAATACGTTAACAAGTTGGTTAATATCTATACACGCTTTTTCCATCGGTTACAAAAATTGGCATTATTTAGATTAAATACAAATAAATTATGAAAAAATTTTAGCGTTTGGCGGATCGCGTTTAGGGGATGGTGGAAAGGAAGGAAGGAAGGAAGGAAGGATTGAAAGAAATGCTGATCGAATCATTGTTATTGATAATTTAATGTCGCCATTCCTTCAGCGGTTTTTATTACTTAAAAAGAGTCGTCATCTTAAGAGTTTTTTCGGCCGCGGAACAATTTTAATATGATGGCTAGTTACCTGGGCTTAAAGATTTTTTCGGTGCCTGACAAAGAGGACTTCGATGTGACCTCCTTTATGCTATTTAACTTTGAATACCAGATGGTGGTAGTTGCCACCCATAAATTTTTTTTCATTTTGGATCTCAAAGCCCATCTGCTGGTAAAGTTTCAACGCACGGTGATTGTGTTGCTCAACCAATAAACCGATATTTTTATGTCCTGATTGTTCTCCCCAGGTCAGGCCAGCTTTAATGAGTTGTTTGCCTATACCTTTGCCTTGGGCACCAGCAGTTACACTAATACTGTCGAGATAAAACTCGCCACTTTGTGTTTCTGCGTCCAAATGCTTATCCTTTGCATCGGGCAGATTCAGATAAGTTAAAAAGGGTTTTCTAAGTTCAATCAGTTTTGCGCCATCATAAGCGGTTATTGAACCAAGTACTTTTCCTGCTTCTTCAAAAACTAAGGTATTTTCATAACTATATTGGTTGCCCTGCTGTTGAAAAAAATGCTCAAAGATGTGGTCGATGGTATCCTGATCTTTGGCTTGAGTTAACTTTGGTGCGAGTTCGCCCATCGCCTGGAGTAACAAAGGAACAACTTGCGGGGCATCTTCCGGTTTGGCAGACCTGATCATTAAATATCACTGAGTTTAAAAGTTTCTGCCACACGTATTCCTTTTTCGGTACGTTGCAAGGTACAGCACTCGTTAACGGGATCGTGCTCCAGAAACAGGATGTAACTGTTTTCTACCGCTTCTTCCAAAAAAGCTTGTTTTTCGGTTAAAGTTTTTAGCGGAAACATATCGTAAGCCATTACATAGGGTAGGGGCAGATGACCTACTGACGGTAAAAGATCTGCCATATAAACAATGGTTTTACCTTTATAATTGATTTTAGGCAACATCATGGCATCAGTATGGCCGTAAGCGAAAGTGATGTTGATGTTCTTTTGCCATTCTATATTTTCCTTTTCAGCCACAAAGTTAAGCTGTCCGCTTTCCTGAATGGGTAAAATATTTTCCTTCAAAAATGAAGCTTTTTCTCTTGCATTGGGTTCTACCGCCCATTGCCAATGTTTTTCATTGCTCCAATATTTAGCATTTTTAAAAGCTGGTAAAAGTTTTTCGCCCGCTCTTAAGATGGCACCTCCAACATGGTCAAAGTGGAGGTGTGTCAGGAAAACATCAGTGATATCTGTCGTTCCGAAGCCCAACTTTGCCAGTGATTTTTCCAGGGAATCGTTGCCATGCAGGTAGTAATGGCTAAAAAACTTCTCATCCTGTTTATTTCCGATTCCGGTATCTACTAAAATTAACTGATTGCCTTGTTCTATCAGTAAACAGCGCATGGCCCAGGTGCAAAGATTATTTGCATCAGCAGGATTGGTTTTCTGCCAGATAGCCTTAGGCACAACACCAAACATGGCGCCACCATCTAATTTAAAAAAACCGGTATTTATGGTATGGAGATTCATTTAGGGTTTAGGGTTTAGGGTTTAGGGTTTAGGGTTTAGGGTTTAGGGTTTACGAAAGATGGACTATAAAAATACAAAAACCCTTTAGGATTAACTAAAGGGTTTTTAGGATATATCGGTTTTACTTAGGTTTTTGGCACCTTACGCCTTTTACCTTTAAACCTTCTGCCTTATAAGTGGATCACTTCACCGTAGGCATCAGCCGCAGCTTCCATAATCGCTTCGCTCATGGTTGGGTGAGGGTGAACAGATTTGATCATTTCGTGTCCGGTAGTTTCTAATTTACGTGCCACCACAATTTCAGCGATCATTTCGGTAACGTTTGCGCCGATCATGTGCGCACCTAATAATTCTCCGTATTTGGCATCAAAAATTAATTTGATAAAACCATCTTTGGCGCCGGCAGCACTAGCCTTACCCGATGCAGAGAAAGGAAATTTACCGATTTTTAATTCATAACCAGCTGCTTTAGCCGCTTTTTCGGTATAACCTACAGAAGCTATTTCGGGTGTGCAATAGGTACATCCCGGGATATTGTTGTAATCTAAAGGCTCAGCATGCTGGCCCGCAATTTTCTCTACGCAGATAATACCTTCTGCAGAAGCCACGTGTGCCAGAGCTTGTCCGCCAACTACGTCGCCAATCGCATAATAACCTTTTACCGAAGTATTGTAAAACTCATCGGTAACAATTTTACCTTTTTCGGTTTTGATACCTACTTCTTCTAAGCCAATGTTTTCGATATTGGCCACAATCCCTGCAGCAGAAAGCACGATATCGGCTTCAATAGTCTGCATACCCGAAGCCGTTTTAACAGAAACCTTACAGCCCGCACCGCTTGTATCAACAGATTCAACACTTGCTGAGGTCATTACATCGATACCGGTTTTCTTTAAACTGCGTAACAATTGTTTTGAAACGTCTTCATCTTCAACCGGAACCACGTTTTCCATAAACTCTACAATGGTTACTTTGGTGCCCATGGTGGCATAGAAATAAGCAAATTCTACACCGATAGCACCAGAACCTACAACTACCATGCTTTTTGGTAACTCAGGGAGTACCATGGCCTGGCGGTAACCGATAATTTTTTTACCATCCTGTTTCAGGTTAGGCAATTCCCTTGAACGGGCTCCTGTAGCAATAATGATATTTTTGGCACTCAGTTCTTTTTGAGAACCATCAGCACCTCTAACTTCTAATTTGTTTCCTGGTTTTACCTTACCGGTACCCATAATTACGTCAATTTTATTTTTTTTCATTAAAAATTGAACGCCTTTGCTCATACCATCGGCTACACCCCGGCTTCGTTTTACTACAGCAGCAAAATCTGCAGTTGCACCGGCAGTGGTAATTCCGTAATCGGCAGCATGATTAATATATTCGAAAACCTGAGCACTTTTCAAAAGTGCTTTAGTAGGGATACAGCCCCAGTTTAAACAAATACCACCTAATGATTCACGCTCAACAATGGCTACTTTTAGTCCCAATTGAGAAGCTCTGATCGCAGCTACATAACCACCAGGGCCGCTGCCTAAAACAATAACGTCGTAATTCATCTGTTTTTTCTATTTTGTTATCTATCTTTCAGATGGAGTTTGCCACTACATTATAAATATTGAATGTAGGCTGTAATTCCGTTCTGCTTAAAGATATTTGTTTCTTAATGTTCTGTATTTATAACTGATGCAGGTAAGTTGTTATTTCAATCTTAAAATCCGTGACCTGAACTTTGACATTACCAAAAATTAACGAACACTGCTTCATTAACCATCGTCCAAAACTAAAAAAAAAATGTCAATTGGCTAAGTCAATATTCAGATCGCTGTTAAAATTTACAATGGTTGAATATTGTGAAGGTTGAATTTCTAAGCGTGAAATTTAAAATTATCTCGATTTGCAAAATTATATATGGAAAAGTAGCTTAAAAGTTGAATAACAGCGATGTAATTGTTCAAAAAATAATTGTTGATATGTATTATTAGAAAAATACCAATGTTAATTTAATTTTCATGATGAAATAATAAGCAATTAATGGTTTTGTTGTTAATAATTTAGTTTTCCAATCAATGTGTTGATAAACTGAAAGTTGTAATAGTCATTATGTGTGTTAAATGTTGAAAAATTATGACCGACTTAATAATTATTTAACATTGAATGTTAAAATCTGTTAAATTTTATTAGGACATTTGTAGCTGAAAAATTCCTTTGAAACTATCATTAACAAAAAACATTTAAAAATCAAAGTATGAAGAAATCTTTACTTTTAAGATTGGTACTGGTTATTGTTGCATTTGTAGGTATTACTTTTGGTGCGGATGCGCAGGTAACTACATCATCAATGACAGGAACGATTAAAGATGCCAAAGGCGCCCTGCCTGGTGCAAGTGTTAAAGCAACACATACCCCAACCGGGACTGTTTATACTGTGTCAACTAATAATGATGGCAGATTCAGTATGGCAAACATGAGAGTTGGTGGGCCTTACACAGTGGAAATTAGTTTTGTTGGTTACAACCCAGAGAAAATTACTGGAATTCAACTGAAGTTAGGTGAGCCATTTGCGTTAAACTTAGTGTTAAGCGATAATAGTAACGTTTTGCAGGAAGTTAATGTATCTGGTAAAAAAGATCCTCTTTTGAATAGTAAAAGAACTGGTGCTGCTACAACTGTATCAAAAGAGCAAATCCAAAATTTGCCAAGTTTAAGTAGGAGTATTAATGATTTTACCAGACTTACTCCGCAAGCAAATGGAAACTCTTTTGCTGGGTCTAATAGTAAATACAATAGCTTAACTATTGACGGTGCTGTCAATAATGACGTTTTTGGATTAACCAGCTCCGGTTTACCAGGTGGGCAAGCAAACACTCAACCAATTTCATTGGATGCAATTCAAGAGATTCAAGTTGTATTAGCGCCTTATGACATTACTTACGGTAATTTTACAGGTGGAGGTATCAATGCAGTTACCAGATCAGGTTCCAATACGGTAGAGGGTTCTGCATGGTTTTACGGTAGAAATCAAAAGTTAGTTGGCAAAAGTTTCTTAGGTGAAAAGGCCACAAATTTTTATAATACTAATTATGGTTTGAGAATAGGTGCTCCAATTGTTAAAGATAAGTTGTTTTTATTTGTTACTGGTGAGCAAACCAGAATTAAAACTCCAACATTGAATAATGCTGGCGATGCTGTATCCGTAATCAGCACAGCAGATGCGCAAACTTTGGCCAACTACGTTAGTTCAAAATATGGTTATGATATTGGATCAGCTGCTGAAATTCCAGCCAAGACACAAAGTGATAAAATCTTTGCACGTTTAGATTGGAATATTAGTAGTAAACATCAATTAACATTACGCCATAATTACATCAAGGCATTTGATGATAATATTAGTAGAAGTTCTACAGCATTTCGTTTTGAAAATAATGCTTATAAATTTAACAATAACCAAAACGTTAGTGTGTTGGAGCTAAGGTCTCAGTTTAATTCAAACCTTTCTAATAATTTAATTATCGGTTATTCTAGAGTTAGAGATAGCCGTCAAACCGCAGGATCACTATTTCCTCAGGTTGAGATTCAGAATTGGGGAGGAATTTCTGGTAGAACCGTTACATTTGGATCTGAAAGAAGTTCAACTAAAAATGAGTTAGACCAAGATATCGTTGAATTTACTGATAATTTGAAGTTGCTAGTTGGAAATCACACTTTCACATTGGGAACACACAATGAGTTTTTTAAATTCAGAAACTTATTTGTAAGTAATTATAACGGAAGATATCGTTTTACCTCTTTACAGAATTTCTATGATAATAAACCTAATAATATTGATATTACTTATCCTGCTGTAGCTGGTACTTTACCTGCAGCTCAATTTAAGGCAGCTCAATTAGGTTTCTATTTTCAAGATGAGATTCAGGTTGATCAAAGTTTTAGAATGACTGCGGGCTTACGTGTTGATGTTCCTATTTTTAACGATAAGCCAGCAAATAATGCAGCTGTCGCTGCATCTTTCCCTGGCTTTGGCACTAGTAATATTCCAAGTGGCCAGGTATTGGTTTCGCCACGTATTGGATTTAATTGGGATCTAACCGGAAATCGTTCAATTCAACTAAGAGGTGGTTCTGGACTATTTACAGGAAGAGTACCATTTGTATGGATGTCCAACCAATATGGAAATACGGGCTTGGATTATAAAACAATTTCATTGTCTAGTGCTACTGCTAATAATACTGGATTCCAGCCTGATGTTACAAAGCAATCGACTGTTGGAACAGCGGGAAATACCTATGCAGTTAACTTGATGAGTCCTAATTTTAGATTACCGCAAGTATTTCGGAGTAATTTAGCTTTAGATATGAAGTTGCCTGCAGGTATTGTGGCAACTTTAGAAGGGATTTATAGTAAAACTGTAAATAATATTTTATATAAAGACATAAATGTTAAACCGTCTACAGCTTCTTTAAATCCAATCATATCGGGTGGTGCTGACACACGTCCTTTCTATGGTTCGAAAGTTAGTAGTACTTATACTGGAGCCTACTTACTTGATAACACTAGTAAAGGAGATTCTTATAGCCTGACAGCTCAATTGCAGAAATCTTTTGATAACGGATTATTTGCAAGTACTGCATATACATACGGTAAATCTAAAGATGTCAACTCAGGTGCCAGCAGTGTTGCACTTTCAAACTGGGAATTTGTTCAAGTTGTTCGCAATGCAAATGATCCAGAATTAGTTTATTCGAATTTTGATATCCGTCACAGAATAATAGGTACATTAGGATATACTTTAAATTACGGTAAAAACAAAGCAAGCGGAACAACGGTATCCTTGTTTTATGTAGGTAATTCAGGTTCACCTTTTACTTATCTTTATAATGGAGATTTGAATGGTGATGGAGCATTTTCAAATGATTTATTGTATGTGCCTCGTAACCAGTCTGAAATAAGAATAATAAATAATTTAACTGTAGGTACAGGAACAGCAGCAAGAGTTTATACACCTGCTCAGCAATGGGCTGCTTTAGATGCATTTATTAATAATGATCCTTACTTAAGTAAATTAAGAGGTCAATACACACAAAGAAATGGAGCGAGATTACCTTGGCAACATCAGTTTGATTTCAGAATTATGCAAGATATCGGTACAATGATCGGTTCAAGTAAAAACCGTCTGCAACTGTCTTTCGATATCATTAACGTAGGTAATTTATTAAATAAAAATTGGGGAAGGCAATACTTTATTACTAACCAAGCTTATCAGCTAATTAGCTATAGCAGCTCAAATAATGGAAGTTTTACTTTCTCACCTGAAACTCCTTCAAATATTTTGTCAGAATCATTTTCTTCAAGATGGCAAGGACAAGTTGGTGTTAGGTATTTGTTTAACTAATGCATCAAAGATTATAAAGAAAAGCCCCGTTCAAACGATCGGGGCTTTTTTTTTGCTAATAATTGGTCTGGATAGAGGGTTATAAATCTACAGTATATTGTTTACGTTATTGCACAGTTCGCCATATATATTCCAATAATACCTACGGAAAAGACCTTTATTCGGTATGCCTATAAAAACATATGATATCATTATAATAATATGAGACGTGAAAGAATATCACAAAGGGTTATCTACTAAATGATCGTTTTATGTAGAACTGTTTGTAATAACAATTATTTAATTCAAGATACAATTTCTTCATTGAAAATACGTATTTTTAAACTGGAAAACAAAAAATGATGAAATGTACGCTCTCTCTGAAATATTCTTTTCACTGATTAGATTGTCATCTGCTTTAAGCAGTTTTTCTCTCCTGATCTAATTAAATTCCATAGCCAAACTTTCGTGCTTTTCCAGAAGAACTTTACTGTTTTACCATTTAACATCAATTAATATGAATTAATTTTTAAAACAATTAAACATGAAAAAAATCTATTACGCCCTTGCAGCGCTCGTTATTTTGATCAGCGCTTGTAAAAAAGAAACTTCCGTGCAGCAGGAACAAAACACTCCAGGAAAAGTTATTACCTATCATTTGAAGAATGGTGGACAGGTCACCGTGCAAATTAATAGCAGAGGAGAATATGTTGTTGGAGGAGATGTTATTTTGTCAAAAGATCAGATTGCTTATTTAGAATATAATAAGGTTGGTAATAATAAGGTTGCAATACCAGAAAGCACATTTACAGCTGATTTTCAAAAGCTGTGGCCAGATGGCATTGTTTATTATACCATTAATGACGCTAACAACTACTCAAGTATTGTTAGTGCCATCAATCACTGGGAGGCAAATACATCAATACGTTTTGTGCAAAGAACCAATCAGGCTAATTACGTTAATTTTTCTGGTCAGCCATCACAGGGTGGGGGTGATTCTCAATTAGGAATGGTTGGAGGTGTTCAGGCGATTAGGTTGATACATAATGTAGGCATAACGGTAGTCATCCACGAGATAGGACATGCAGTTGGCTTAATGCACGAACAAACAAGGGCCGACCGAGATCAGTATATTAATGTAAATTATTCCAATATTAATTCAAACTGGACATCGCAATATGACACATATAACGTTCAAGGCAGGAATGGATCGCAGATCGGTCCTTTTGATTTCAACTCCGTAATGCTTTATCGCTCTAACAATGCTGATGCCCGCATAGCAGGTAACACATCTCCTCAAATGACCAAGAAAGATGGTTTTACGACATGGGGTGATAATTATTTTCTTTCACAAGGTGATATAGATGGTGTGAACTATTTGTACACGCCAATTAAGTTCAATTACTTCTTTACAGATGAAAATATTAACGAAATTAATGAATACGTAAATAGGTCGACAAGAAATGCTCATATAAACTTTTATGATAATAATTTAAATCAGATTAGTCTTCCCAAGCAAATCAAGATAAAGGTTATTTCCACCCGAAAGGAATACTACAATCATAATTATACCTATGAAGTGCATGAGTCAATTATTACACTTCCAGCGGGAACTACGGAATGCTATCTTGGATCTGAAATTTTTAATGAGCAGTATGACCAAAATATGAACGAGATGGATGGTTCATATACTGTCACTTGCAATGTTATTCGAATAATGTAATTTGATTTAATTGCTTTCAAGATAACACAGCTATTTTTTCAGAAAGTATTTCTTCTTCCAATAGTAAAAAAAGCTGATGGAGAAGAAAGCACCTTTCATAAATTCGTAGCGAGAGATTAAAAGCAAAAAGCCTGATCAATCAATCAGGCTTTTTGCTTTTGTAGTAATTTTTCAATTGGACCATATTATTTCGCCGGTTCTGTTTTACCATTGTGGCAGGTGATACAGGCGATTTTTGCAATGGTGTTGCCTTCTTTCATGGCCTCATGAAAATATTTTTTATTTATTTTAGCTGTCATACGCATCATCTCGCGGGCGGTCTCCTTTTCAGGTTTTTCATCGCTGGCAAAATCAAGCTTTTTGGGATTGTCTTTCATTGGCGCATGGCAATGGCTGCATCGCACACCTAAGGCAAGCTTAAAATCGTCCATTACTTTATCCAGTTCTTCCTTGCTGATATTTTTGGGCAATACCTTTAAATTCTTTGCTTTTGGTTCCGGTTCGGGTTTAGGCATAAAGGCGCTTAAGCTTAAAATAAAACAAACCATTAAGCCCATTACGACGGTCTTTTTATCATTCATGTTCTGCTGATTGGTATAACTAATATAAATCTTTTTATGATACCGATATGACTTTTGCAGATTGTAATGGATTTATTGCATTATTGAAGTTCAGCAAGAGTCATCTATTGAGAATTAAATTTTTCAAACGAGGGATGGAAATTGCAAAAAAAAAGCCCCAAAAAATGTGTTCAGGGCTATGATTGATGGGAATAATTTTAAGTTTAATGGTAAACAAACGTTCCATTTTCACTTTCAATGGTTACCTGCTTTTGGTTACCTTTTTCTACACGGCCAATAATTCTGGCATCGATCTTAAAACTTTTTGAAATTTCGATCATGCTATCCGCAATTTCCTGCGGCACGTAAAGCTCCATTCTATGGCCCATATTAAACACTTTGTACATTTCCCTCCAGTCGGTTCCCGATTGTTCCTGAATCAGCTTAAATAGCGGCGGGACAGGAAATAGATTATCTTTTATGACATGAATATCATCATTAATGAAATGCAGCACTTTGGTTTGTGCGCCACCGCTGCAGTGTACAATGCCATTAATCTGATTGCGGTGTTTTTCTAAAATCTGCTTAATCACCGGTGCATAGGTTCGGGTAGGAGAGAGCACCAGTTTGCCTACGGTTATTTTGCCATGGCCTTCAATTTCAATCTCGTCGGTTAGTTTTTTGCCACCCGAGAAAACCAGGTCAAATGGCACTGCCGGATCGAAGCTTTCCGGGTAGGTGTTGGCAATTGATTTCTCGAAAACATCATGACGGGCAGAGGTTAAGCCGTTAGAACCCATACCGCCATTATATTCGGTTTCGTAGGTGGCTTGTCCCGAAGAGGCTAAAGCTACGATGACATCGCCGGGTTTAATGTTATCGTTACTAATAATGTCTTCACGTTTTAAACGACAGGTTACCGTAGAATCTACAATAATGGTACGGACTAAATCGCCTACATCGGCCGTTTCGCCACCTGTTGAATAAATTGAGATGCCCTGCTCGCGTAAGTCGGACAGGATTTCCTCGGTACCGTTAATTACTGCTGCAATTACTTCCCCCGGAATGAGGTTTTTATTCCGGCCAATGGTTGATGACAAGAGGATGTTATCGGTAGCGCCAACACAGATCAGGTCATCAATATTCATGATAATCGCATCCTGCGCAATACCTTTCCAAACAGAAACATCACCTGTTTCTTTCCAGTAAACATAAGCTAAAGATGATTTGGTGCCGGCACCATCTGCATGCATGATATTACAGTATGCCTCGTCACCACCTAAAATATCGGGAATGATTTTGCAAAATGCTTTTGGGAAAATTCCCTTATCGATGTTTTTGATGGCATTGTGCACATCTTCTTTTGAGGCAGAAACGCCACGCTGATTGTACCTGTTATCACTCATGTTGCCGCAAAGATAGTTGTTTAAGGTGGAAGGTAAAAGGGGAGAAGATAGAAAGTCTGAAGTCAGGAGTTAGAAGTCGGGAGTCTAAAGTCTAAAGTCGGGAATCGATTGTGCAAAGTAAATAACCAGATGTGGTTTTGGAAGTGAACGGTCGGTTTTTTATGTCGGTCAGCAGCCCCGTACTATGTTATTTCCGTTGTAGCGGTTTTTTCTTTGCACTGCCTTGTGTTAAATAAACCTGATTGAATGGATGCTGTTAGAGATGAATTTTAGTTTAAGAAAAATTCTACAGCAGGAAGGAAAGCAGGACTGTCTTAGCCGATGACCAGGGGTATTGCTTTCCAAAAAAGAACTGCAGCAGTTAATCAATACGTTTTAGATCCTGAAACACCCGTCCGACCGGCCAGGCGGAAGTTCAGGATGACGAGACGGGGGAGGTAACAATTGTTAGTGAGCAGTTGGCCATTAGCAGTTGTCAGTACGAATAAACCAATGAAAAATGAACTTATACAAAAAAGAAAGGGCGTAAAGTTAAACCTTACGCCCTATACCTTAAACCTTAAGGCTTAAAATCTATTTCATGAATAATAATTCTCTGAATTTTGGCAGCGGCCAAACGCTATCGTCAACAATTTGCTCTAATTTGTCAGCATGGTAACGGATGGTATCGAAGTAAGATTTAACTTTCTCATCGTAAGCAATCGCTTTTTCGCGGGTGTCTTCCAATTTGTTGGTTACTTTACGTTCTTCTAACATCGCATCGATATTGGTTTTAACGATATCTAAGTGCTCAGATAGTTTTTTAGCGATTTCTAAAGAAGATTTACTTTCTATACCAATCTCTTTTAGTCCTTTGATGTTTTCGATTAATGAGTTTTGGTAAGCAATTACAGCCGGGATAATAGATGTATTGGCCACTTCTCCCATTACACGAGCTTCGATCTGTAATTTTTTGTAGAAGTTTTCGAGCATGATTTCATGACGGGCATGAATTTCACGTGAACTGTAAATACCGGTTGTTGCAAACAAATCAGCCGATTTTTCAGTTAAATAAGCATCTAAAGCTTTCGGTGTGGTTTTGATGTTTGATAAACCGCGTGCTGCAGCCTCATCTTCCCACTCCTGGCTATAGCCATTGCCTTCAAAACGGATTGATTTAGATTCTTTGATGTATTTTTTGATCACCGTTAATAAAGCGATGTCTTTTTTATCGCCTTTTTTGATCAACTTATCTACTTCAGCTTTAAATTTAATCAACTGCTCAGCCATGATCGCGTTTAAGATCGTCATCGGAGCAGAAGAGTTTGCAGAAGAACCTACCGCTCTTAACTCAAATTTGTTACCGGTAAAGGCAAAAGGAGAAGTACGGTTACGGTCGGTATTGTCCAGTAAAATCTGAGGGATTTTAGGAATACCTAACCAAAGTGCATTATCTTCTTTGATTTTTTTGCTGATACGTGAGTGTTCAATCTCATCTAATACATCGTTCAGTTGTGAACCTAAGAAGATCGAGATGATTGCTGGTGGCGCTTCGTTTGCACCTAAACGGTGATCATTGCTTACCGATGCAATACTTGCGCGTAGTAAATCTGCATGCTCGCTAACAGCTTTAATGGTATTTACAAAGAAAGCAAGGAACATCAGGTTGTTTTTTGGCGTTTTACCTGGAGCCAGTAAGTTTTTACCGGTATCGGTAATTAACGACCAGTTATTGTGTTTACCTGATCCGTTAATACCCGCGTAAGGTTTCTCATGTAATAAAACACGGAAATGGTGACGACGGGCAACTTTTTCCATTAAATCCATCAACAATTGATTGTGATCAATCGCTAAGTTGATTTCTTCATAAATCGGTGCACACTCAAATTGTGAAGGGGCAACCTCATTGTGACGGGTTTTTAAAGGAATACCTAATTTTAAAGCTTCGTTTTCGAAATCTACCATGAAAGTGAATACACGCTCAGGGATAGAACCGAAGTAATGATCTTCTAATTGCTGACCTTTGGCAGACATGTGTCCGAATAACGCACGACCAGTTAATAACAAATCCGGGCGGGCGTTAAATAACGACTCGTCAACAAGGAAATATTCCTGCTCAATACCTAACGAGGCATTTACTTTAGTGATGCTTTTATCGAAATACTGGCAAACATCAACAGCAGCTTTATCTAATGCAGCTAATGCTTTTAATAAAGGTGCTTTATAATCTAAGGCTTCGCCTGTGTAAGATACGAAAACGGTAGGAATGCAAAGCGTTTTACCTGCTTTACTTTCCATAATGAAAGCTGGGGATGAAGGATCCCAGGCCGTGTAACCACGAGCTTCGAAAGTATTACGGATACCACCGTTAGGGAAACTTGATGCATCTGGTTCTTGCTGAACTAAAGCGCTACCAGAAAATTTTTCAATTGCACCTTCACCGCTAGGCTCAAAAAACGAATCGTGTTTTTCGGCTGTAGTACCGGTTAAAGGCTGGAACCAGTGTGTATAGTGGGTTGCTCCGGCAGCCATTGCCCATGATTTCATGGCAGTAGCAATCTGGTTTGCGTCGTCTGCATTAATTAACTCACCTTGGTTGATAGATGAAATTAATTTCTCATACACGTCTTTAGATAAGAAATCTCTCATTTTTTTCTTATCAAATACATTAGCGCCAAAAAAGTCAGAAATTTTAGCAGAAGGAGATTTAACTTCAGGCGAAATTCTGTTTTGAGCCTCTTTTAATGCGATGGTTCTTAAGCTTTTCATTAATTCGTTATGTTTTTTGTCAAAAATAGTATATTTTATTAATTCAAGTAAAAGAATCGCAAAAATTATAGCAATTTTATTGAAAATGAAATAAAAAAATGTTTTTCGGCAGGAAAATTTCATTTTTTGCAAAGAAAATAGATTTTTAGGTAGCGTTATGGAATTGCATATTTAGTTGCATCATGGTATAAAATTTAAAGCTATGTTCAACTCTTCCATTAACGTATACAAGACCGAGTGGCTCGATCTTGTATTTGCAGACCGCAACAAAAACTATGGCGCCTATGATTTAAGATCCAAATCATCGTCGATTATGACCAGGGTGCTTTTTGTATCCGGCAGTTTATTTGTACTCGCCTGTTTCTCCCCTTTGATTTATAGTAAGCTGGTTCCTCAAGAAAATGTGGTTGTAGAAAAAGCGAAGGTTATTGATTTGACTCAGGTGATCCATGAAATGAAACCTAAAGCACCTGAACCGGAGAAGAAGGTTGAACCTGCAAAAGCTGAACCGGTTAAGGTGAAAACCATTGCGCTCCCATCACAGGTAGTGGTGGTGAATAAAGTAAATCTTCCAGATCCGCCTACCATTAAGGAAATTGAGCAGGCCGTAATCAGCGATAAAACTCAGGATGGAATTGTAGCGCCTAATCTGGTGATCAGCGATAATAAAGGCAGTGGTGATGGTACAGGTACCGCAAAGGAGGGTGAGGGTACCGGCGATCCGAATGCGATTATAGATGCTATAGGAGTTGATGAATACCCGGAGTTTAACGGCGGCGCCAAAGCCTGGTCTAAATATATGGAGCGTAACTTAAGGTACCCTTATCAGGCACAGGAAGATGGTATACAGGGCAAAGTATTTGTGAGCTTTGTGGTGGAGCGAGATGGCTCTGTTACGGATGTTAAGGTTTTAAGGGGGCTCGGTTATGGTTGTGATGAAGAAGCCATTAAAGTAATCAAAAAATCGCCGTTGTGGAAACCTGGCAAAAATAAAGGTGTTCCGGTACGCGTAAGGTATAATATGGCGATCAATTTTCAGATGATGTAAGATGGAAAATGGATGATATAGCATGAGGGTGTAGAATAGGAAATGGTGATGGCTATCCTTCCATCTTACCCTGTACCATCTTCAACTATTAACGCTCTTGGTTTTTAGGTAGATGTAGGGTTAGGTAAAACGGTTTGAGCAGTGCTCAGGCCGTTTTTTTGTTAGCCTTCCTGCATCGATAATATCGGGATATCTTTAGCCTGATCATTTTTTGGAAAGCAAATACAGTGCTTTTCGGTTCCGATCGCCCCGCCCTTTGTTTCAAATCCTCGCCTTCGTGCCTCTGGCTGCGGGTTTTCCACTTCGGTCGGGTTTAGGTGGCATGGCTGGTAACGGTATTAATGGTATATTGCCAGCGGATAA
>NZ_CAJYOJ010000079.1 GCF_913776295.1 uncultured Pedobacter sp. | reverse complement strand
TTGATGCCAAAAAGTAAGAGCCATTCGGCGGCGGTAAGCCGAGGCAAGACTGGGCTGTATGGCATAAGTAATTAGTTACGTCATCTATATTGATTTTTATAAAATAAATTATCCCTCAGGATGACGAATTCTAAAAAAACGGTCGTCATTCCCGCGCAGGCCTACCGTGTGGACACAATTAATTATGCTATTTTTCTTCCGCTCTATGCCGCGGAGGCATAGTACTTTGGAGCGCCAAAGTACCCAAAGCGCTTCGTCAATCCAACAATGAGCCTTTTGCGCAATTCCATGCGCATCAAAAAAACAGCGGCACTTCGTTTAATCAGTTGTGCTTGTGTTTTTTTTGGTCTGATTGAGCTCTGCGGGGTTTGTGTTCAATCTTTTTTTTAAAAAATAAATCATCGTTATGAACACAAAACCACTGCGTTTAAGGTTTGTTAGTGCAAGTTTATCTGAACTGCTACTGTTTTTTTGATCTCCCTGGCTCTTGGGATTGACAGCGTCCTTAGCTAAAATCCATGCTTTATTAAAGTTGGTTAGCAAAATGCCCATACGATGCTTAAAAAAGATGTGTCCACATGATAGGAGCAGGCAAGAATCTAAAAGCTTATTGTATCACAATTATCTTCGATGAGTAATCCGTGGTTCCCAATCAAGTTAGGAATGAAGATACCATACTATATATTAACTTGTTTCTTAATCTATCAAGCTAATCCATTGATAAAGACCCTAAGCTGAACTACCATTGACGTTATTTTATAATCACTTATTAAGGAGTAGAATGCGGCATCATGCATTTCCGTATAGCTAGGCCATAGCACCGTATCACCGTTTTACTTAAAACCGGCCTAATAAATTTTTCGGACTGCACTGTTCTAGCCATAACACTGGCTTTGAAAGAAAAATTTTCAGCCGGCATTTTTTGTTACTTTTTGATGCCAAAAAGTAAGAGCCCTTCGGCGGCGGTGAGCCGAGGCAAGAATTGTGCGAAGGAAAAAACGTCAATCATATCGATTTTTATATCATAAATTATCCCTCAGGATGACGCACTGATCAGCATTTCTGTGTTTCTGAGCCTCCGTGGCTAAACAAGCTTTCCTCATCACAAATCGAGACAAAATGAAGAAAGATTGATACAAATGTATATCCCTATGAAAAACTAAAAACCGAATCTTTGAAAAGAATTAAATGCAACTAAAACCATTTACTTCAGTCATAACCAAATCTAACCAAATATGAAAAGAAGTTTATTTTCCTATGAGGGCTTTGTAAGCCCGGATCGGTACTTGCTTCAAAAGATCTTTCTGAAAAGCAAAATCCGCTCTGCTATTTTAACCTCACTTACGTTATTCTTATTTTCATTTCAGCTGATTGCACAGGAAACAACTACTGTTACGGGAACTGTTACTGACGAAAAGGGCGAAACAGTTGTGGGTGCCAGCATTAAAATTAAGGGCACCAGCACGGGGGCAACAACAGATGCAGATGGAAAATTTAAAATTCAGGTGGCCGATAAAAATGCGACCCTGATTTTCATTTATGTAGGTTATGCCAATCAGGAAATTCCACTGGCAGGCCGTTCGCAGCTTAATGTTAAACTTAAACCTTCCAATAACGATCTTTCAGAAGTGGTGGTAGTGGGTTACAACACACAGAAAAAGGAAGCCATAACCGGGGCCATTTCCTCCATCAGTAGTAAAGACCTCGAAAAAGTACATGGTGGATCAACCGTGAGTACGGGCCTTGCTGGTAAATTGCCAGGTGTATCGTTCAGGATGCCTGATGGCAGACCGGGATCAAGTGCCAATATCCAGATCCGTAACATGGGCAATCCATTGTATGTTATAGACGGGATTCAGCAGGATGCCGGTCAGTTTAATAATATTTCTCCAAATGATATTGAAACCATTAGTGTACTAAAAGATGCTTCGGCCGCTATTTATGGCAGTAGGGCCGCTAATGGGGTAATTTTGGTAACTACTAAAAGAGGTAAAAACAGTACGCGCAATACCTTTAGCGTTGATGCTTATACCGGATGGCAGAACTGGGTACGTTTCCCTGAAACAACCGATGCTTATCAATGGATGTTGGGCAAGGCTACTGCAGAATTGAATCAAAACGGCAAAACTGATATTACCCAGGCGGAACTGGATAAGTGGAAAGCAGGAACAGAATATGGTTATCAGAGCCAGAACTGGAAAGATATCATCATAGCGCCCAATGCGCCACAATCTTCTATTAATTTAAGTGCTTCAGGGGGCAGTGATAAGGTAAATTATTACTTTTCTGGCACACACTTAGATCAGAAAGGGGTATATGGAAAGGCCAGGGAGTTCGATTTTAAGCGAACCAATATTCAGAGTAATATTGAAGCGAAAATAACCGATCGTTTTAAGGTCGGTATGTTGATTAATGGCCGTATAGAAAGCCGCGATCAACCGGGCGTACCCGGTGGAGACGACTACTGGGCCGCTCGTTTTGCATTATTGAGAAACAGGCCAACAGAGCAGGCTTATGCCAATGGCAACCCTGATTATCCGAACGATATCGGGCATAATACCGAGCAGTTTGCCGTACAGAGTAAAGCCTTAAGTGGATACTGGAAATCAGACTGGAGGGTTTTACAGACCAATTTATCTGCAAGTTATGATACACCTATCAAAGGATTGGAAATTAAGGGTTTGTATTCTTATTATATCGCCGATAATATAATCAATGGCCATGAGTATACCTACAATGTATATACTTACCACCCCGAAACTGGTATTTATGAAGAAAAAGTAGGAAGCTCTAATCCTTACCGGGAACGTAGAAACGAGAAAATATACACCAATACCTATCAGTTACAGGCCAACTATAACCGCACTTTTGGCAAACACACTATTGGTGGCGTTTTGGTAGCGGAGCGTTTAGACCGTTTCAGGACCTATACTTTCCAGCATGCCGTACCACAAACCAATATTTTACCTGTTTTGCAATTTGCGGATATGGACGGGCAGGACTTCGCCGATATCCAGGAGGAAGAAGCCCGTATCGGATATGTGGCCAGGTTAAACTATAACTATGACAATAAATATTACCTTGAACTTTCTGGCCGCCGAGATGCTTCCTGGAAGTTTGCTCCCGACAGACGTGTAGGTTATTTCCCTTCCGCATCCATCGGCTGGAGAATTACCCAGGAGAAATTTATAAAATCGCTTTTAGGTGAAAGCACAATCTTAACTGATTTGAAACTTCGTGCCTCATACGGTGTGTTGGGTGATGATGATCTGGGCATCGATCCTTTTGCCTATATTCCGGGATACCGCTACAACCAGGGTACTGTGATCTTGGATGGAAAAAATATCACCACTTCAAGGGATAAGGGACCCGTTATCAATAACCTTACCTGGTTTAAGAGCAAAATTACAGATATCGGTCTTGATTTTTCATTGTTCAACAGCAAACTTAGCGGAACTGCAGATTATTTCTACAGGCAACGTACTGGTTTAAAGCAGGTTAAAAATGATGTATTGGTACCAATCGAACTCGGCTACCCATTGGCGGCAGAAAATCTGGAAAGCGATGCGCAGTTCGGTGCCGAATTTGCTTTGAACTATAGAGATAAGATTGGAGAATTCAACTACAACGTTGGTGGAAACATCTCCATTAGCCGGAGAAAATTTTTAGATCAGTACAAACCGCGTTATGGCAACTCATGGGATAATTACAGAAACAGCTATAATCAAAGATATACCGATATCTTTTGGGGATATGAAGTAACCGGGCAGTTCCAGAACATTGACGAGATCAATAATTATAAAGTAAATATTGATGGCCAGGGAAACCGCTCGTTATTGCCCGGTGATTTAATTTACAAGGATCAGAATGGCGACGGTGTCATCAACGATCTGGATCAAAGGCCAATCGGATATACCACAACGGGCCAGCCAAATATCGGCTTTGGTTTCACCGTTGGTGGTTCTTATAAGAACTTTGATTTTACAGCAGATTTTTCAGGCGGTGCGATGTACTCGTGGAACCAGAACTGGGAACAGCGCTGGGCATTCCAGAATACGGGTGCTTTATTGCAGAACTTTGCAGATGATAGCTGGCACCGTACCAATCCTTACGACCTGAACAGCGCATGGATCCCAGGCAAATACCCTGCGTTGCGTTTTAATGATGGCGGACACAGCAATTACAACAAAAACTCCACTTTCTGGCTGCATAATGTAAGGTATCTACGCGCCCGTACGCTTGAAATCGGTTATACCATACCAAAAAGATGGGCCGAAAAAATCAAGATCCAGAATGCCCGGGTTTATGTAAACGGATACAACCTCTTTTCTATCGATAACCTAAGCGATTATGGTGTAGACCCTGAAATTGCAGATGATAACGGATTGCAGTACCCACAGAACAAGTTTTTCAACATCGGACTTAAATTAACGCTGTAACATGAAAAAGACTAATCAGATGAAAAAAATTATATATGCATTTGCTGCCATTGCCTTTTTAAGTTTTGCGCAGTCGTGTAAAAAAGATTCAGCATTTTTAGATAAACAACCTACCAGTACCCTGCCTATTGATGCGGTGTGGAAAGATCCTAATCTGGTATTAACCGTTGTTGGCGATCTTTACGACCGTTATCCGGATTACCAGACCATTGAAGCCTGGTGGACTTTTACAGATTTTGACGAAGGTTTTGCATCTGCCAGCGGTGATTATTTTCGACACCAGAACTTAGAGTACGGTTACGATGCCTGGAGATATTGGGATATGGGCACTTATGGATATATCCGCGACCTGAACATGTTTATAAAACGTGGTCAGGAATCTACCGCTTTAAAAGCAGAAGACCGCGACCGTTTCCTGGCCGAAGCACGTTTCATCAGGGCGGGCGTATACTTTGAAATGGTGAAAAGAATGGGCGGTGTGCCACTGATTACAACTGTTTTAGATTATGATTATAGCGGCGACCCAAGCTACCTGCAGTTTCCAAGGGCAAAAGAAACCGAAATCTATGATTTTGTGATTGCTGAACTGGAAGCGGTTAAAAATATATTGCCCGATAATCCATCGGTACAGAGCAGGGCCACAAAAGCTGCGGCATTGGCCATGGAATCAAGAGCGGCATTGTATGCCGGTTCAATTGCCAAATACAGCAATTCGCAGTTAACCTTACCTGGCGGAGAGGTGGGCATATCATCAAGCCTGGCCAATGGTTATTTTACCAAAGCATTGGCAGCAGCAAAAGAAATTATCGACGGCGGCAAATATTCACTTTACAAAAAGAACCCTAATTTATCCGAAAATTTTGCTGCGCTTTTCACCGATAAAGGCAACAATCCGGAAGTGATTTTTGCTAAAGATTTTAAATTAAAAACAAATAAAGTTCATGGTTTTACCATTGATAATCAACCGCGTTCTTCTGCGGAGGAAGCACAGGGCGGGCGTTTAAACCCATCCTTAAACCTGGTTCAGTCTTTCGAAAAACTGGATAATACCTATGCATCCATGGCTTCTGTAGATGGAGGTGGTAATCCGGTCTATTATACCAATATCACCGATATTTTTGCAGGCCGTGATGCACGTTTGGCCGGAACGGTGATATTGCCGGGAACACAGTTTAAAGGTAAAACGGTTGATATCTGGGCAGGCTATCAATTGGCAGATGGCGCTATCGTAACTGGCGACAATTTCGGACAGAACAAAACAAATGTGCTTCCTGGCAATGCAGGATCAGTACAGGTGGTAGGTGCTGACGGTCCGGTAGATGGATTGGAATTTAGTGCGCAATCAGGTTTTTATGTCCGCAAATATTTGGATCCGGCTACAGGATCAGGTCAGATCGGTACCCGGAGTGATGTTTGGTGGATCCGCTACCGTTATGCCGAGGTGTTGTTAAACGCAGCCGAGGCAGCCTTCGAACTGGGTGATGCCTCTACAGCAGCCAACTACCTCAAACAGGTAAGAGATCGTGCCGGTTTAACTACAGCCTTAACACCAGCGCAAATTACTTTCGACCGTATTGTACATGAGCGTAAAGTAGAATTCGCTTTTGAAGGACATGAACTGTGGGACATGAAACGCTGGAGACTGGCAGATAAAGTTTGGAACGGCAGTAACATGTCGGCAGGCGATTTTATTAATGCGACTAATATTGGTAGCGCAACACGCACCAGTACGCAGGTATTTGGCTTGTGGCCCTACAAATATTACAATCCCGGCAACGCCAACCATCTGAAATATATTTTTAAAGTGATAAAGCCAAGCCGCGTAACCGCCGCACACCGTTTCCGTATCGGTAATTATTACTCTTCAATTGGGCAGGATGTGCTTAACGGAAATCCTAAAATTGTAAGAAACCCTAACCAATAAGCAGATATAGATATGAAAATTAGATTTTATTTCATAATAGGGGCACTTATTGCCATACTTTTCGCTTCGTGTAAAAAAGATAACTATGATGCACCAGAAGCCGATTTCAACGGACGTATTGTATACAAAGGAGAACCCATCAGTGTTCAATATGGCCAGGTGAATTTCGAACTCTGGCAGTCAGGTTTTGGGAACTACTCTGCAATAAATGTGAATGTGAGCCAGGACGGCACCTATTCTGCCAAATTATTCAACGGAGATTACAAACTGGTTTTTTCACCCAATCAGGGGCCTTTTTTATGGAGAAAGAATGCCGCAGGGAAACAGGATACCATTGCCGTAAAAATCGATGGTAGTAAAACTATGGATATTGAGGTGATGCCTTACTATATGATCCGTGGAGCTACGCTCACCGCTTCAGCAGGCAAAGTAAATGCTTTTTGCAAACTTGAAAAAATCATTACCAATGCCGATGCCAAGGACATTGAAAATGTATCGCTTTATATTAATAAAACACAGTTTGTAGATGGCAGTAATAACATTGCTACCCAGCAAATCAGTGGTGCAGCCATCGCCGACCTCAATAACCTGAACATGAGTGTAACGATCCCGGGCATTACACCTACGCAAAATTATGTTTTTGCCAGGATAGGGGTTAAAATTGCCGGTGTTGACGATTTGATTTTTACGCCGGTAAGTAAAATAAGTTTTTAAACTTTCGAAAGGTACAATCTATCAGTCCAAAGATAAATCGTCATCTCGACTGTAGCATAGCGAAATGGAGAGATCTTTTTACCAGATTATAAATCAAATTTAAAAGATTTCTCCACTGCGGTCGAAATGACGATACTTTCTAGACTATTCACATTATTCCTCAAGGTGATGCTTATAATTATTAACAGATTCTATACCAATACCTTATCTTTATTTAATCATTGCCAATGAAATACATTTACGCCCTTTTTTTCTGTTTTTCATTGTGTTTCATCAGTAAAAAAATAGTTGCCAAACCGCTAAATGATACCTTATATCTTGCCGATCCAACCGTTTTTGTAGATAAAGGCACCTATTACTTGTATGGCACCAGCAGTGATCAGGGATTTTTGGTTTATATTTCAAAAGACCTTAAAAGCTGGAAGAGAAAGTCTGAAAACGATGGTTTTGCGTTAAAGAAAGGCGATGCTTTTGGGAACAAGGGTTTTTGGGCGCCACAGGTATTTAAAAGGGGAAATACTTATTACATGGCTTATACCGCTGATGAGCAGATTGCCATTGCTCAAAGTAAAAGTCCGTTGGGGCCGTTTAAACAGGAAACATTAAAAGCCATTTCAGGCACAGGTAAACAGATCGATCCATTTGTATTTACCGATATGGATGGAAAAAATTACCTCTATCATGTTAAACTTGATCAGGGTAACCGGATTTTTGTAGCAGAACTAAAAGCTGATTTTTCGGATATCATTCCGGAAACAACACAGGCCTGTTTAGCAGGAACTGAACCCTGGGAGAACACAGCTCAAACAGATTGGCCGGTAACCGAAGGACCAACAGTTCTTAAAAAGAACAATCTTTACTATCTTTTTTATTCGGCAAATGATTTCCGGAATCCTGATTATGCGGTGGGTTACGCTACTTCAAGCTCACCCAAAGGGCCATGGATAAAATATGCAGGCAACCCAATCATCAGTAAAAAATTATTGAAAATAAATGGTACGGGTCATGGTGACTTTTTTACCGATACAGACGGGGTGTTACAGTATGTATTTCACACCCATTATAACAATCAAAAAGTATCACCAAGGGCTACTGCTATTATAAAAGCTGCTTTTGTAAGTGAAAGAAGTGGAGGTAATCGTCTGCAGATCGATCCTGAAAGCTTTCGCTTTTTAAGGCTTGGGATAGATTGATCTTGTAAAAATATTGAACCAGATAAGGGTGCTTTAAGAAAAGAAATTAATTTTAAAAGATAAAGAAAAATGTTGCAACCTGTGATAATAAACAGCAGGTGTAAAGTTCTAAAAATGAATATATTAAAAATAAACTTATTGTTTTTGTTATGCCTTTCATGGATGGAAGGGTTGAATGCACAAACATTCACTAACCCCTTGTTACCATCTGGTGCTGATCCCTATAGTTATTATAAGGATGGCTATTATTATTACACCCATACCACAGGCAACAGGGTAGATCTCTGGAGAACCAAAACCCTGGATGGTTTAAAAAATGCCGAGCGCAAAACCATCTGGAAGGCACCAGCCGGAACCCTGTACAGTAAAGAGATCTGGGCGCCTGAGGTGATGTTTTTAAGAGGAAAGTGGTATGCCTATTTCGCCGCTGATGATGGGAGGAACGAGAACCACCGCATGTATGTTTTAGAAAATGCTTCAGTCGATCCGATGAAAGGGGAATGGGTATTTAAGGGCAAAATTAGCGATCCTACAGATAAATGGGCAATTGATGGTGATGTAATCGATTTTAAAGGCCAGTTATATATGATCTGGTCGGGATGGGAGGGAGATAAAAACGGCAAACAGGAGATTTTCATTGCAAAACTTAAAAATCCCTGGACGGTAGATGGTCAACGGGTAAAAATCTCATCACCAAAATTTGATTGGGAAAAAAACGGCGATTTAGGCGGGGGAGAACATGTTGATGTAAACGAAGGGCCGCAGTTTTTGGTGCATGGAAACAAAGTTTTCATCATTTATTCGGCCAGTGGTTGCTGGACAGATTTTTATGCCTTGGGTATGCTGTGTGCTTCTGCAAAAAGTAACCTGCTCGATCCTGCTTCGTGGACAAAATTTAATAAACCTGTTTTTCAGCAATCGCCGAAAGATGGCGTTTATGCTCCCGGACATAATTCATTTTTTAAGTCGCCTGATGGCAAAGAAGATTGGATCCTATATCACGCCAATGATAAACCGGGCCAGGGCTGCGGAGGTTTCCGCTCGCCCCGGGCCCAAAAATTTACCTGGAATAGCGATGGTACACCAAATTTTGGAACACCGGTAAAAGCAGGAGCAAACTTGATATCTCCATCAAACCAAAACAAAAAATAATCAGATAAATACCGATATGAATTTAAAAAACTATGCGCTATCTGCTGCTTTAAGCCTGATCATCAGCACTGGCTTTGCGCAAAAAGCAAAAAAAAGTACCGAACCTGCTAAGGTTTGGCCAGTAGAAAAAGCCAATGCCTGGTACAAAGAACATCGATGGTTAACAGGTGCAAATTATATTCCTTCCAATGCCATTAACCAATTAGAAATGTGGCAGGCTGATACTTTTTCTCCTGATCTCATCGATAAAGAATTGGGATGGGCCGAAGGAATCGGCTTTAATACCTTACGTGTTTTTTTGTTCAGTAAAGCCTGGAGCCAGGATCCTGAGGGTTTTAAAAAGAGAATGGATCAGTTTCTAACCATTACTCAGAAACATGGCATTAAACCGATGTTTGTTTTTTTTGATGACTGCTGGAATAAAACTTCAGCCATTGGCAAACAGCCAGCACCAAAAACAGGCATCCATAATTCAGGTTGGTTACAGGATCCAGGTGATCCGGCATTTAAGGAAGAAGCCAATTTTCCGGAGTTGGAAAAATATGTTAAAGATGTGCTGAACCATTTTGCTCATGATAAAAGGATTTTGCTTTGGGATTTATATAACGAACCTGGCAACAGCGGAAAGTTAGAGGCCTCAATCCCTTTACTAACTAAAACCATCGGATGGGCAAGATCTGTCAACCCCGATCAGCCCATTTCCATTGGCTTGTGGAGCTGGGGTTTTGAAAAGCTTAACGAAATACAGTTGGCAAACTCGGATATTGTAACCTACCACAACTACGAAGCGCCAGAATGGCACCAAAGAACCATTGATCTGTTAAAAGCCAGCGGCCGACCATTAATTTGTACGGAATATATGGCGAGATCGCGGAACAGCCGTTTTGCTAACATTTTGCCGATGTTAAAAGAAGAAAATGTTGGAGCCATAAACTGGGGTTTCGCTGCTGGTAAAACCAATACCAAATATGCCTGGGATACCCCACTTGCAGATGGATCTGAACCGATTGAATGGTTTCACGAAATTTTTCAGCCCGATGGTACACCATACCGCCAGGATGAAGTTAACCTGATTAAAAAACTGAATAATAAGTAAAGTAGGATTTCTTTCTTATAAGTACTCACCAGGGCTCTCGCTGAAAAAATGGAAATGACGCTTTGAACTTATATTTTCTCATATATCTTATATGGTAAAAAGTATATGATTATCAGTATTTTATATAGGTGTCGTTATAAGAGAGCTTTTTCCGCCGACAGCTAGTCCCGTCTTTTCGGGGAAGCAATCTTACAACGATCGCAAACTGCATCTGCATTAAGATTGCTTCGTGCCTCGCAATGACGATTTTGCCTAAACACACAAATTGTAATCAAATGAATAAAAAAGTATCAATTATCTTATCACTGCTGGGGCTCTCGCTTTCCCTTTCTGCGCAGCAGCAAAACCAATCATGGTCAATGGTAAAAGGTAAAATCGCCTCACCATGGGCTCAGGAGGTTAATCCTAAAAATGTATTGCCAGAATATCCCCGACCTCAGCTTGAGCGTATGGGTAACTGGAAAAATCTCAATGGTCTTTGGGATTATGCCATTGCTGAAAAATCGCAACGCCCGGCCATTAATCAAGGCAAAATTTTGGTTCCTTTTGCTGTAGAGTCTGCACTTTCAGGTGTAGGCAAAACCGTTGGCAAGGATAGCCTCTTGTGGTATAAAACGGTGTTCACGGTTCCTTCGAACATGAAGGGAAAAGAAATTTTACTTCACTTCGGAGCGGTTGACTGGAGAAGCACCGTAAGTATTAATGGCAAGGAAGTAGGTAAACATGAAGGTGGTTTTGATCCTTTCAGCTTTAATATTACCCCATTTTTGAATAAAAGTGGTAACCAAACTTTAACGGTAGAAGTTTGGGATCCTACCGATGATGGCCCACAGCCGAGAGGAAAACAGGTAAAAAGACCAGAAGGAATCTGGTATACACCTGTAACCGGGATTTGGCAGACCGTGTGGATCGAAGCAGTGAATAAATCACATATCGATCACCTAAAAATCACACCTGATATCGACCAGCAAACGGTATCCGTTATTCCATCGCTAACCGGTTCAGGGGCAGATCAGGTTAAGGTATCTGCCTGGGATGGTACAACAAAAGTAGCTGAGCAGGTTGCTGATGGTAGCAGTGCAATCACATTGAAAATAGCCAATCCAAAATTATGGAGTCCAAAAAGTCCGTTCTTATACGATTTAAAAGTAGAACTGCTTGCCAAAAATAAAAAGGTAGATGAGGTAAAAAGTTATTTCGCCATGCGTAAAAGTTCAATGGGCAAAGATCAGAATGGTATTCAGCGCATGCTGTTAAACAATGAATTTGTTTTTCAGTACGGTCCGCTGGATCAGGGTTGGTGGCCAGACGGTTTATATACAGCGCCTACAGATGCCGCCTTGAAATTCGATATCGATAAAACCAAAGAAATGGGTTTTAATATGATCAGAAAACACATTAAGGTAGAACCGGCCCGTTGGTATTACTATTGCGATAAGGCGGGTATGTTAGTTTGGCAGGATATGCCAAGTGGCGATTTGGGTAATGGCTGGGAAAACCGTCCGGGTGTTTTAGATCATGGCTCCGATCAAAAAAGAACTGCCGAGTCAGAAGGTTATTACCGAAAAGAATGGGATGCCATTATCGAAGCCCTATACAATGTGCCGTCAATTGTGGTATGGACGCCTTTTAATGAAGCCTGGGGACAGTTTAAAACCGTAGAAATTGCCAAATGGACCAAAGAGAAAGATCCTTCAAGGCTGGTCAATACTGCCAGTGGGGGTAACTTCCATCCGGTAGGCGATATCATTGATCTGCACAACTATCCACACCCTGCTATGCCAAGTCCAGAATATTTTGGAAAAGATTACGCCCTGGTATTGGGTGAATTTGGTGGACTCGGACTGCCTATTGATGGCCACGTATGGCAACAGAAAAATAACTGGGGTTACCAGAGTTTTAAAAACAAAACGGACCTGTTTAACAAATATGCCCAGTTTGCAAAACGCTTGCAAGAATTAATTCCTTTAGGACTTTCTGCCGGGGTATACACCCAAACTACTGATGTTGAAGTAGAGACCAATGGATTGATGACCTACGATAGAAAAGACATCAAGTTTTCAGAAGCACAGATGAAAGCTTTGCACGATAAGCTATACCAAATTAACGTAACGGTGCAGAAATAAATTTATAAAATCATCATCTCGACTGACCTGTCCTTCGTTACATTGGCAGCGTTCACTGGTTCGGTCGTCATTGCGTGGAGGAACGACAAAGCAATCTCTCATACTAGTGATTCTAGCCGTAAGATTGCCAGCCTGTTGCCGGCAGGCTTCGTCAGCTAAAAAGCCTTCTCGCAATGACGATTTTTTGAGTTATGCTGCCTCATCGGCTAAGCACCAGGTTTCTCTTGATCATAGATATATCGCTTTTTATGCCTTTAAAGCCATAGAAAGTACCGGGAAAGGTTTTCCGGCTCCATCTACCTCACTCCGTTCAATGGTGACGAAACCCAGTTTTTGATAAAAACCTAGTGCCTGTTTATTCTGCTCATTTACATCCACCATGTTCACATCATGTTCTTGTTTCGCAAAATCAATCAGTCTTTTGCCCAATCCTTTTCCCCTTGCATCAGGGTGGATAAAAAGCATCTGGATCGATTTACCGTTAATGCCTGTAAAACCCATAATTTCCCCTTCAACCTTGATTTTATATAGTTTTACCTGATCAAAATACTCATTTAAAATCAACCATCGGTAACCAACAATATCTTTTTCAGCAAGAAAATGGTGTGTGGCCCTCACCGAGCTTTCCCAAACCGCAATCAGTTTTACGTAATCGTTTTTGCCGGCGGCTTCTATTATTGCTTCCTTCATTGGAAAGTAGTTTTTAAACATTCTATATGGTTAATAAGTTAATTTGTGAAGTATTTCTTATATCTCCCATTTTACCTGTTCCAGCTCACTACTTTAATTTCATCACCAACAGAGATTATTCCCTTTTGCTGATGCAGTAAATTCTGCCCGAACATGATTTTTTTACCCACCGTGCGGTAACTAGCCAGTGTTTTTAAAGGCTCATGTCCTTTCTCACCGGTTTGCTGGTCGATCGTAATAAGTACGCATCTGGAGCATGGTTTTACAGCAGTGAATAAAATTTCACCGATGTAGAAATCCTTAAAATGATCTTCGACATGGGCTTCACCTCCGGTAAAAACAAAGTTTGGACGAAAACGGTCCATTTTAACTGGTTCCAGGAGTTTTTCATTAAGTTCATCAAGCGAAGACTGACCAATGAGCAGGCTAGGATAGCCATCAGCAAAACTTACTGTTTCTCCGTTTTGTGCATAATCAAGGTCAACCAGTCGCCTCTCGGCTAGTGGCATCTTTACCAACTTAACCTTAAATTTCAGGAAATCAGAAAACCAGTCGCTAACTGTTTTATTTACTTCAAGTGCGGTAACTTTATCGTTCCAGATCACGACAGAAATCTGCTCGCCGCAATCTTCATCGATAAAAAAGGATGTAGCTGGCCCAGTCAATGTTTTATGGGAAACAATTATTTGATTATTTGAAACATTGACTTGTAATAAGGCCAGTTCGAAATGCTTTCTTTGCGTTACAAATATGCCATCCTCATCAACAAGCATCCATCTTCTATCGTGTTGTAAACCGCTTTCCTCAAGCTTTGCCTGTTGTAAGCTAATGCCTCCCAGTGATTTAATGGGGTAAATGTACAACCCGGAAAGGAAAAATTGATTCATGCCATAAAGATAAAAAACACATCTTGGATTTAACTGTTGTCTTAATTACATTAGGTGCGAAAACAATATAAACCGACAGATCTGTTATCGAATGTCCGGAACGATTACATGA
Organism: uncultured Pedobacter sp.; assembly: GCF_913776295.1. Classification (GTDB taxonomy): domain Bacteria; phylum Bacteroidota; class Bacteroidia; order Sphingobacteriales; family Sphingobacteriaceae; genus Pedobacter. The sequence continues at coordinate 128,136 of NZ_CAJYOJ010000079.1, read as the reverse complement.
ATTTAAAAAATACCCTTTTAAAGCAAATTTTAGTACGGATAGCCTTATTGGTTTTACCTTTACTTGGGGTATATCTGATGATGGTTTTTACTTACGATCCCCATAAGTACTGTACCGCTAATGAACACCGGCATACCATGGGGCCGGTAGGTTATTTGGTTTTGGGTGTTTTTGTAACCATGGTATGGGTTTTGGCCATCGTTTTTGAACTGATATGGCGTTATTTCAAGAAAGACTGGAAAATTTCCATTACAGTATATCTCTTACTAGTACTGGCCATCTCTTTGATTATCTTTTTGGTATAGAGAGATCTAAAAACCAGATTCCCTTTTTGAAACATGTCTGCCACAGGTCGTTTTAAAGCTATAAATTATTCCAAAATAGAAGTTGTTTATCAGCATAAATTGCTTTCCCGGAGAATGATCTATTGCGTAACAGTCGATACCATAGACTGGAAAATTTTTAAAAATAATATCCCTGGAGCGGTCGTCATTCCCAACTTGATCCAATTGTTTGGGGATGACAGCCACACCAATGTATTCTGTTGATAGTAGCTTATCGAATGGTACTTTTTAATGAACTAAAATGTTTCGACAAGTTCAAAGTGAACATTTAAAAGGGATATCACAAATGTGATGCTGCTTTTTAGTAAGGATTTTATTTATTTCATAAAGCCTTATTTCCTGTATCACCTCATTTGAAATTTCATTTAATATTAGATTAGCGGATCAGCATCCTGATTGCGGGGATTTTGACTTTGATCTGGAAAATTATTTCTATCAAAATGGTGATGACGATAGAAGTTGGCCCGGTCGATCTCTACAATTTCATCTTCCAAACGCAGTGCCGCCGGACTGCCGATCACATTGCGGATCTCATTTTCCATTTGAGGAGTCACCTCGCCGATAATATATCTTGGCATGGCCCTAAACTGATCAAGATGAATATCAGGTAAAATAACCTCTTTATTGTCGTCACCTAAATTCGCGATTCCAATAGGGATCAGTATTGCTTTTTCCTCCAAATCTTCGCTCATGTTCACCAGTTCAACAATGATGTAACGAATTGCATTTTGTTCTGGATCAAATAGGAGGTCGCGTACCTTTCCAACTGAGTCACCAGCTTCATTTCTTACAGGCCATCCTTTAATGTCGGTCTCGCCATCACTTAATTGATAATTACTTTTTGAGAGCTCTTCTAAATTGCTGTATACAATAGTTCCTGAATCCATAATTGCTTTTTTAAGTGGGCCTGTTCATCAGGTACCCATTTTTACAACAGGTTTAATTAGTGTATGGTTTTCTAAAACTCATGAGTCAGCCTAAAAAAATACGATATCAGACAAGTTTCATAAAGCAAATTTTTATGTTAAGTATTTAACATTGAGGTTTTTGTAATTATTTTCTTAGTTGTGGAAATTTATTGGGCCTTAATTAAGAAAAACTTTAGCGATAATAAAGTTTTGCATTTATTTTGTACAATATTAAAAACAGAATTATAAATTGATGAAGAATATAGCTGAATTTAAAAAGTTACTAGAGAAGGATAAGCCGGATAGCCATTTGTCAGTCCAGCTGAAGGCACTCTGGCACGATGCAAAAGGAGATTGGCATATGGCCCATGATCAGGTTGATCATTTAGGTGATTTAGCTTCTGCCCGTATACATGCATACCTGCACCGCAAGGAAGGCGATATCTGGAATGCCAATTACTGGTACGCCAAAGCTGAGGAAAAAATGCCAAATTTATCATTGGATCAGGAATGGGAAGAGCTGGTACAGCGCTTTTTAACAGTATGAAGTAAATTAGCTAACCCAATGTCGTTTGCCATTAGGTTAGCTGTTGGTAGATATATCGAAATGATATACTTCTGCTCGAGTTTACTGTCTTTTTATTTTGAAGGCATTTTAAATGAAGGTGGGAGTGCATTTTCATCCGCTGCCCATAACTTATTCGGCTGTTTGCCCATCACCAGCTCCAACTTTCCTCCTTGCATTAAATCTTCATGGGTAAACCACGATTTATTCCATACCTGACCGTTCAGTTTGGCCGATTGGATGTATTTATTTTCAGGGGAATAGTTTATACAGTTCAGTTCAAATTTTTTGTTGTTTCCCAGGTCTAGTTTAACATTGGCAAAGGTGGGGCTACCAATTACGTACATGGGTAAGCCCGGGGTTATCGGGTAAAAACCCATCTGCGAAAATACCACAAAAGAAGTAAGTCCGCCGCCATCTTCATCTCCGGGAATTCCCATCAGGTCATTACGGAACCACTGGGTGAGTAAGTTTCTTACCCGTTTTTGTGTTCTCCATGGCTGTCCGGCATAATTATACAGGTACGGAATATGCATGGCTGGCTCATTTCCCATAGAGAACTGACCAACGTTGCCGGTATGGTCGGGCAGCTGTGAATAAAAATCAAACCTGCTTTTTCCCAGCGGGGTATTATACATTTTCTCCAGTTCATCAACGAAGGCCTGTTTGCCGCCCATCATATTCACCAGATCGCCGATGTTGTGCAGTACATCCCAACGGTAGAGCCAGCCGTTATTTTCATCGTAGGTTTCTCTGGCACCAAGTCCGCCTGAAAAACGGTAATCCAGCGGTTTAATAAAATTACCTTCGGCATCCTTGGGATGAAAAAACCTGGTTTCCGGATTAAAAACGGTGTGGTAGCTCGTACTTTTATCTAAAAAATGTTTTGCCTCTTCGGTTTTACCTAATTGCTGTGCAATATTGCCTAGGCACCATTCATCATAAACAGTGCCCAGGGTTACGGCAATGGGTTGGCGTTTTTCAAAACCGTGAACTTCTGCTGCGGTTTCTTTTTCGCCTTCAGGTAGAGCAGGAAAATAGCCCTTGTCTTTAAAAAACTGATCTAAAACACCTGCTTTTTTTGACGACCATGGGGCAAGGGTTTTTTCGGTAATGGCCGCTTTACAATACTGGTAGGCTTCTTCAAGATTAAAACCTCTCAAGCCTTTATTGTAGGCATCAATGATAGTAGCCACACCATGATTGCTGTTCATCCTCCGGCTATCGCCGGTTACCTCCGGAAAAGTTGGCATCCAATGGTCGGTCATCTGTTCAGCCATTCGCAGGTAGGAATTAATCATATTACTTTCCATTTTGGGCTCAATAATTACGCGGAGCGGATGTGTTGCCCGATAGGTATCCCAAATCCAGTCGTCGGTAAAAAACGGCAAACCATTATCATTATGTACCTTTCCATCAAAAGCGCTAAAATATTTTCCATCTTCAGATAGGTTGATCATCCGCTCATAGGTGCGGTAAAGGGAGGTATAAAATATGGTTTTGGCAGTTTCATCCGTACCCGTTACCAGAATTTTTCCAAGCGTGGCATTCCAGATATTTTTTCCCGTTTGTGCCACCTGGTTCAGGTTATAATCCTTTATTTCGCGACGGAGATTGTTCTTCGCCTGTTCTACACTGATAAATGATATACCGTAGCGTGTCCTGATCTCACGCGTTTGAGCAGGAAATTTTAAAATAAGATGAGCATCCCGGCCGGAAGTTGATTGTTGTGCCGAATTGATATTATTGCCACGGTGCGTACCTGATTCAACAGGTTTCAGATCTGTTTCTAAATAAAGATAAACCTTAGTGTTGTTATCTAGCTTTTGAAAACCGCTTACCACATTTTGGCTTACCCTTAATTCGCCGTTTCTCGTATTTAAAATCAGATAGGCCGGAACGTTGGTTTGCGAGAAATGGAGCGAATATATCCCTGACTGGTGAGATGGTGCAAATTGTACATGGATTCCATAATCATCAAGATCGACCTGGTAGTAGTAAGGTTTAATCACTTCATTATCGTAACCATAGGAAATGACTTTACCCGCATTATTAAGATCGCCCTGAAAAGGACTTAAATTAAAGGCCGAGCTGCCGCGGTGACTGGTAACCACAACGGGCAAACCGTGTATGGTATTACTGGTAAAGTTATCACGCTCCGGATAAACCCTTAATAAGCTGTTAGGTAAATGAACGGTGGGGTATGTGGGTACAAGTAAGTGGCTGATGTTGCCAATGTAAGGATTAACATAATCGACAGGCTGTTTTTTAGGTTGCGAATGCGCAGGATGGATACAGGCTATTAATAAAAATATTGAGCTTAATACAGTATATGTATATTTCTTCATGTTTGGACTTTTAATTGGATGGAGCAAAAGGATTTTTTAAAAAAGAGGTAACAGCCATTGATGTGGGGTCATCTGTATCATTAATCATGTAAATCTTTTTAATACGCCAAATTAGTAAAACGATTTATCAAAAATAATGTAAAGGGTTAGTTTATCAAAAAAAATACATAGCAAGCTGGCTCCTGTTTCGGCAGGTACAGTCTGGACAGTTAATACGCTAATGGTTCTGGCAGCTATATAAACAAAAAAGAGCGATGAATAAATTTCATCGCTCCTATACCATTTAAATTTTATCGTGTTATTTTGCAAGGGATGCCGTTTGCGTTGCACTCACCGGAGTACTCATTTGTGTTTTCAACGCGGCAAATCTGTCTAAATTAAGTTTTGGTGTGCTGCCCATCACCAGGATATGTTCTTGTGTAGCGCCGCTTAATTTTAAATCGGCCAGATCTTCAATTACGGTATATAAACCTTCGGTATTGGAGTCTATTGCTGCAACAGCCTCTCCGCTTAGGAATAATTGAAGATATTTTGAATTTAATTTACCGGCAGTTTTAACCACCGCATTCCCGGAAGCCTGTACCCTAAAAATGTTTTTTACATGAACGGTAATCTTAGCCAGATTTCCATCAGCCGAACTGATTTTTAAGGCATGTCCATCTTGGATCACTTTTACTCTACCAGCGTTATCTTCATTATAGCTTACACCCTCTTTGTCTCCTTGTACCAGCGTAACTTCTACCTTTCCGCTTACACTAACTTGTTGCACATTTTTAGGCATTGAAATTTTGATTGGCTGCTTCTCGCCAGCCATTACACTTGTGGAGAAAATTGCAGAACTTAAAACGATAGCTGCTAATACTGATTTTGTTAGGGTTTTGATAGAGGTTTTCATAATGCTGTTGTTTATATTTTTATTAATATTTGTTGTTGTTTTGTAGATAAGACGTTGCGATCTACAAAACGTTGCAGCAGAAAATCGTCAATTATACCAACGCAGCTTAATCCTCGACGAACGGGCTTAAAAATCGGGTAAAAAGTGTCTATACTTTTTAACGGGTTTAGATATCAGATTTAATTGATCAGATTTATCGCCCTAAACATCCGGAGCAATACCAACAGGCTAATCTGAAGACTAAATTTAAAGGAAGGGACTGCCGTGTAACAGGTTCTGCCTGTCGTGATGTTCCGGTTATTATCTGGCAGGGGCGAACCGCAGAGCGCTCAGTTGAACTAATCTTTGAGCACTCGCATTACGATATTGAAGATTGTTTTTATCAACTGTTATCACGGTCATGCTACAACTGACAAATTTGTCTGGTTGTATGAACATGCTGCTATTCATACCATAAATTTTGTAAATACCTATTGCTGTAACTACTAGAACTTAATCGATAATTCTTCGGAAACAAGGGTGTTGTTTTTATAGTACTCAAAAAACCAACGGCCATTCTTTTTAATAACGATGCCGTTTGCATTGCCCTTGTTCGAAATATAACAATCCTCCATAGAAGTTTTCAGTAAAGTCATTACAATTTTCGGTGTTGCATCTATGAGTTGATAACCATTATTTACAGGCTGTGCATATAATAAGGCTTCTTTTTGTTCTGTTTTGGCAGCTGTAGCTTGATTAATAGGTACAGGCTCGGTCCGCGCGTTTGTATTGGCTGGTAACGGTGTTGCGTTGGTTGCGGTAGTAGGTTGATCAGCTATATAATTGAAATCATTAAAAGAGGTAAAAGCATCTCGTAATGCCATATTATAGGATGTATTATATTCTTTCTCCCGGCTTTTACCTTCTTTACTTTTTATAACTACAGCGCCCTTACAATCTTTAAGTATGAGGCTAAGATTAGTTACGAACATGCTGTTTTTTTCCTGCAGATCAACAGTAAGGGCTTTACATCTGTCAGCCGCTATTTCCTGTGGAATTTCGGTATTATCAAAATATACTGTAAAGCCCTTGTCCTCAAATAAAGCCTTGGTTAGGGTATTTAAGCCATACTGGTTAATTTGCTTTAGAAAACTGAATTTCTCTGGAACAATGATATATTTATAATTTGCCGTGTTAGATTGTGCCTGAACAGACAACGAAATGGCCAAAAGGATAATAGAAAGATAGCTTTTCATAGGGTAATGGTACCTGGATAATATTTTGCCTCAATTTATAGATTAACAGGGATAAAATCAAATTTAGCAATTTGAGATACACCATTACTCGACTACCAGAGATTAGCTGAAAACGAATAAAGTTTGTCATTAGTCGTTGCATTAATCGATCCAATTGTTTATTATTATGGCGATTAACGATCATCATCTACCCTTAACACTGATTTTGCGTGTTATAAAACCAAATATTCCAATGAAAATGGAGGAGCGCCAACTCACTAAATTAGCAAGCTGGTTTAAAAATCAGCATATTTCTTGCCTAAGGGTCTTAGTAAAAGGTTTGGGCTATTCGTCCCGCTGGGTTCAAGTAAAAATTACAATAAATTTTTTTGGTGGTAGCGTAGACTTTCCTGATACTTAAAATCTTCTTCTGAAATTAAAAACCAATTATAAACTAAATCTGAGCTTATGCTTAACATTAAAACCACAAAATTATTCTGGGCAAGTTGCCTTGCATTACTCGTCACGTCGCTTTCCTTTGGAATCCGTGCCGGGATCATGAATCAGTTGGGTATTGATTTTCAACTCAGTACCTCCCAATTGGGTACCATTACGGCCGCTGCCTTCTGGGGGTTTCCGCTGGCCATTGTAGTTGGAGGATTTGTAGTAGATCTTATCGGCATGAAACGTTTGCTGGTGATGGCCTTTATTTTTCATCTGGCGGGTATCATCCTTACGATTTTTGCCCAGGGCTATTGGAGCCTTTTTTTATCCACCTTGCTCATAGGTATTGCCAATGGTACTGTAGAAGCTGCCTGTAACCCATTAGTTGCCGCTTTATACCCCGCAAATAAAACAACTAAATTAAACCACTTCCACCTATGGTTTCCGGGCGGAATTGTAATTGGTACCTTATTGGTTACCCTATTTGTTCAGCTTGGGCTAGGCTGGAAAGTGCAGGTAGCCATGATGATTATTCCGACCTTAATTTATGGATATTTATTTTCAAAGTTGGATTTTCCGGTTACCGAAAGGGTATCGTCTGGTTATTCCAGTTCAGATATGTATAAAGCAGTGCTTTCTCCGTTGTTTATCTTTATGTTCATCTGCATGTTTGGTACTGCCATCACCGAATTATTTACCGGACAATGGATAGGTTTACTGTTAAAGAACGTTACAGACAATGCCATCTTATTGCTTACGCTAACCACTGGAATCATGGTAATTGGCAGGGGTTTTGCTGAACCTGTTGTGCACCGACTGGCACCACAGGGGGTACTGCTTTTATCAGCCATATTTGCCGCTGCAGGGCTCTACATGTTAAGTACTTTTACCGGAAGTTCGGTATTCTTTGCGGCAATCGTTTTCGGTATAGGTGTTTGTTATTTCTGGCCAACCATGATCGGTTTTGTTGCCGAAAATGTTCCGAAATCAGGCGCCCTTGGTTTAAACTTAATGGGAGGGGCGGGGATGTTTGCGGTTTCTGTTTATACCATGTTTATGGGGAGTTTCTACGATAGCCTGATTGTTAAACATCTGCCCGCAGGTGCTTCATTTGATGCTTATCTGAAAGCACCGGAAAATTCTGAATATGCACTTGCGCTGGCCAATGCCAAAAACCTCGCAGGTCCGGAGATTCTACGGGCAACTTTGATTATACCTATTATATTAATTGTTGCTTTTGGCGGATTGGTGATCTACCTCCGTTCACGAAAAAAGACCAGTGCTGTGGTGGCGTAGCGAAGTGCCGCCTTACAGAATGATTTTTAGTAGATATACAGGCTACAAGTTTATGATGCTGGGCAGATCATAAACTTGTAGCTATTCGAGTTTAATTTTAGAATAGCCATAACGCTACTTGATAAATTATAATAACGAACTACCGGGCGGGCATTCATAAGGAGCTTTTCCTGTTTCAAAAATCCTGGTGTTTTCACCGCCTTCAGTAGTGATGCTGTCGCCTGATATCCTGATCCAGTTTCCTTCCCGCAGGCCTATTACTTTCGTGTTGTTTTGTGTCAAAAACTCCATAATCCTTGTTTCCCTGGTTTCGCCGTTATGTTTTAATTCCGGAATAGGGTCAAGGTAATGTGGATTGATGTTAAAAGGTACCAGTCCCATACATTCAAAAGAAGAAGGATATACGATGGGCATGTCGTTGGTGGTTTTCATATTCAGGCCAGCAATGTTGCTGCCAGCACTACAGCCTAAATAAGGCTTGCCCGATTTGATGTTTTCGCGAAGATGCGTCATTAGCCCCAACTCATGGAGGGTTTTTACCAGCAAAAAGGTATTTCCGCCGCCTGTAAAAAAACCTTTGGCAGTACTTATAGCACTAATGGGGTCTTTAAATTCATGCAGTCCTTTAATATTGATGTTTAAAGTCGAGAAAAAATCCTCGGCCTTTTTTGTATACGCTTCATGCGAAATGCCTCCCGGCCTCGCAAACGGGATAAATATAATTTCATCTAATCCGTCAAAGAGCATAATGAGCTCATCTTTGAGGTATTCCAGGTAATTGCCTCCGTATAGGGTAGAGGTAGAAGCTAGGATAACGTTCATTTTTTTACTTTGCAGGCAATTATAGGCTTTTCGAATGAAAAAATTGCCTTTAGGCTTAATAAAATAGAATTATTGTCTTAAATGATGAAATTTGGAATGGGGGAATGGAAATGGGTTCCTAAAAAATTATAGAGTCGATCAAAGATCAATTGACAACAACTGATCGGATGTTTTTTGTTCGAAAGATTGGGCTAAGAAAATAACAAACTAATGCTGCGGATTGGTTACTGCAGTAGGAGAAAAATACTTTTTTCTGTCATGCATCCACTCTTTCAGTTTTGGAAAAACAAACAGAACTCCAAAAGCGATTACCGACATTACCAATTGCAATACCAGATTTATTTTGGTTACCGGGATGGCATCCACATCTGCAAACACCACACATAAACGATAGACACTTCTTGCAATAATAAATATTAAAAGGTATTTGCTCCATTCAAAGCGCCGTTTAATCAGGACAAAGAGGATGTATCTTAAAATCAGGATAAAGATGAGTACCACAAATTCTTGCGTACTTTCATAGTCATAGAAAAACAGATTTACGATCCCAATTAAAAATGTAATTAAAATTAGATTAGAGGATAAGAAATACTTATTCTTCATAATTTGAAATTTACCAACTTGAACAGATTGAAGCGACTAATATGCAAATGTCCTGATAATTTTTTTAACTGGTGCATTTTTGATGGTTAAAACCATCTTTTACTAATTGATATTTATCAAGTGAATGGCAGTCACAATAAAAAACGGATTGCTGTTTAGCAATCCGCATGATGTTTCTATTTTGAATTTGATATTAAGCTTTTATCACACGGTCTTTAACCTGGATAGCTGGGGTGCCGTGGTAAATGGCATAAGGCATCAGGTTTTTTGTCGCAACACTGCCCATGGTTAAAACTGCATGGCTGTGTATCGTTACGCCGGGGCCAACGGTAGCCCTGGCACCAATCCATGCACCATCTTCAAGCACAATCGGTCCGGTAATGAGGCTAAACTTGGTATTGGTATAATTGTGATTTCCTGTAATGAGAACCGCCTGTTGTGAAATGCAGCAATTTTTCCCTATTTTAATCTCATCCAGGTTATCCAGGTAACAATCTGCCAACCAGCTGAAGTCATCAATTTCCAGTTTCCATGGGTACTTAATGTAAATGCCTGGCTTGATGCGAACCTCTTTACCTACTTTTGCGCCGAACAACCGTAGCAATACAACCAGTATCGAACTGATTGGCATTATCCCGCTTTTAAAGAAAAAAACATTGGTAAAATACCAGAGCAATTGCTTTAGTTTGCTGGCGCCAATCTTAAAATTGCCCGTATCAAAATTTTTATGAAGTTGTGTTTTTAGCAAAATAATCTTTTAGAAGTGCAATTATGGCTTGGTTATTTTCGGTCTGTTGTTTCTTTTAATCCAGAAATAAAGCATGGTAAACACACAGATATACACAATGATGTTAAAAACTTCATGGTGATAAGTGAAATTTTTCCGTTGAGATTTAAAAAGTCCCAATAAAATACCTAATCCTGCAATGCGAAATATATTGAGTATATAAATGGTTAAAATACCAATACAAAGCATTTTGATCCTGGACTTCCACGAGGCAGGAAATGCCAGTACAAATGCAGCCAGAAAACTCATTACGCCAAGACCCAGGCAAGAATAGTTGATCCTGAGGTAAGGCCCGGCAACAACCATCACGTCCATTTTGTTATAGATGGCATAAAGACCAAATGCTTTAATCATCCATACCGCGGGTACAATCAGTGCCGTTTTCAAGCCCTGGATATAATCGAAGTGATCGGCAATATAGGCATTATAAAATCTTGAGCCAGGTGTCATTACGCTGTTCATAAACAGATTGCCCTGGGTAAACAGGATGTATAAGATAAAAAGCACAATCAGAAATTTAATGGCCTTTTTATTCGCATCTTTTTTTGCTTCTTCAGGAGTCATATATTATTTTGCTTTTTTATTGCCATAATTTTTCGATCTACCAGTTTTCTAAACCAAAAACCCTGGAGATAGTGGAATTTAATTCCGGTACGGCCTTCAAATATACCGAGTTTAAAAAACATCCGGTAGCCAAAGTAAAGATAAGGACGCAATCCGAGTGGAAGTTTCCACCATAATTGTTTCAACCATGCCCGCTTTTCATCAGGACTGCCTGACAAGTTAGGCCTAAAACTTTGCGTACGCAGCTTTAACATTCTTTCTACCTCTTCCTGGGCTACCAGGTCGCTATAGCGTTCATGTTTGGCCTTCCAAAAAGCAATATCGTTTTCTTTAAGGTTTTCTTCCAAAATCCATCCTTTTTTCCAGATTTCGGTTTTACCCGGAACAATAAAACGGTGGTCCATGTTCTCGTTCAGATCAGAGAAACCGATTCCTGTTCTGAACATTTTTAAAATATAAAAAGGATAATAAGTGCCAAACCTGATCCAGCTTCCCTGAAAAAAGTTTTTGCGGTTAAAGTAAATCCCATTGATATCATGATGTTTATTTTCATCGAAATTAGCGAGCATTTCGAAAAGTTCAGGGGTAACCATCTGATCGGCATCCAGGCCAATCGTCCAGGGTGTTTCTACCTTAAAGTTTTTTAAAGCGAAATCCCATTGTTTCGGGTGGTTTATAAACGGGTTCTGTTTTACTTCAGCGCCATAACTACCTGCAATTTTCAAGGTTTCGTCAGTACTTCCGCTATCCAGAATAAATATGGGGGCATGTAGGGCTCTAATAGATGCTAACAATCTGGGCAGATGCATCTGCTCATTAAAAGTTAGAACAATAAAACTAAAATTAGGATTCATTTAAGTTAAAGCAATTGGGTAGCCAAAACTTTTTTATAGCATGCTACGTATTGTTTAGCCAATGCATCATCTTTAAAATCAGCATTTACCACTAAAGGAGCCAGGGTTCTGATTTCTTTTCTTTGTTTGATATCCTCATATGCCGAAAGGATCCCGGTTTTAATTTCTTCCACTTTTAGTCCGGTAATCCAGCCCAGGTTTTTAGCTGCAACATAATCAGCCAGACCAACAAATTTACTGATGAGTACCGGTGTACCTACACTTAAACTTTCTACTATCACATTGGCAAAATTCTCATTATAGGAGGTTAAGGCTGTTAAATCGTGCCTGGCCAATAAATCAAATTTATCCTCATTAGTCACGTGTCCGATCCAGTTGATTTGTTGATGAATTTTTAGTTCTTCTGCTTTAAGCTTCAGACTTTGTACATATTCTTCTGTTCCTGCACCTGCAATGGTTAATAGCCAAGGGATATTTACAATCGCCAATGCTTTAAAAAGGATTTCAAGCCCTTTTTTCTGTTCAATACGGGAGAGGAACAGCAGGCGAAATTTATCGTTATTGGACTTATGAATACCGGAAACCGGAAATGGAAGACTCACCAGATTAGGAATTATGGTGATGCTTTTTGGCTTAATTATTTTAATGATATCTTTCTTTTCCTGTTCACTGGTGGAATGAATATGGCAATATCTTAATAGCCGTTTCCCGAGTAAGTCGTGGATAATTTTTTTTGATAAGGAATTGCGGTTGCCTAATGTGTAGGAGGTAAGCATGCCGCGGGGCGAAAGCACGACAGGAATACGATACCATTTTGCAACACAGCAACTCAGTATTGACACCAGGTTCCACCAGGCATGGATGTGTATCACTATTTTGTCATCCTGAGCCTGTCGAAGAGTATTTATTAATGCCCACAACAACCCAAGCGAAAAATGGCTGTGATCTTTTGTTTGGCGCTTAAAATAGGTAACGCTTACCCCATCGACCAAAACAGGGGTGCCGATTTTTACAGCCAGCTCCTTTTTCCCATTGGCTGTAGTCGTTAATACCTGCACATCATCAATGCATAACCCATTTTCTCTAAACCGTAAACTCACCAATGCCTCAACCAACTTTGCCACACTCTGTATTGGTCCACCATAAATATAGGCCGGTTTATAGGAAGCTGTAATGTGTATCACTTTCAATTTTCTAACTCTTTGATCTGGCAACCATCTAATCCTTATCGCTAAACTAATTCATCCAGCTGATCAAATACCGGCTTTAATACTTTTATTGTTCTCAGCAAAGCAAAAAGAAACCACATGATTACATAACCCCAAAAGATGTTATTGAACATAAATTCGAAATTATTTCCACGCCATAGCCCCTGGAAAATGCTGTTAAACATAATGACACATCCCAGTTCGTAACCACCGAATATTTCCTCGGCTTTGTCTGATAAGTGTTGCACCAGCATGCCATAAAGCAGCATAAAAAAGAAGACTCCAGGTATGCCGAAGCTTAAATAGGCATCTACAACGGGACGTGTTTTCGCGGAGACGGATGACATTTGATTTGCCACTCCTGCATCATAAACCCTCTGCATGGAAACCGTTTCCATATTGGGTTTTCCAGCCCAGAAAACTCTGGGAATTAATCCCTCCAAAGAATTTTCAATTATTTCCCAGTCATAATATGGATGGTGCTCAGGCACATAATCTACAAATTGGGTAAACATTTCTATTTCGCTTAAGCGCTTCGTCATAAAGCTCCAGTTTGTTTCTTCAATCTGTTCCTCATTTTTTGCATTCAAATTTTCAAATGCTTGATGCTGTGCTTCTTCTGCACTTACCTCACCGCTCCAGCTCTGCCGAACCGTATTGTTGTATGTTGGTAAAAAATAAACGAGAACATATGCAACTGGAATAGTTACATAAAGTATCAGTTTTTTATAATAAGGGAAAAAAACGCAGGCTATCACAATCACGTTGATGATAATGGGTTCTTTATAGCCGGATAAAGAAGCGTGTAAAAAGTTGATAACGAATATGCTGGCACCAATGCCCAGGTATCTTATATTTTTGGAGTTAACGCCTTTAACAAATAATACTGCTGCGCATGATATACCAACGATAGTGAGTGGGATGGCAATTTGGTTGAGGCCAGGGAAACGTTGTGTTAGTGAGCCAATGCTAAATACAATGATGCCTAACCAGATGAGAAATTCGTCACTTTCAAAAGACTTAGCACTTTTAAGCTTGATGTTGTGTTTTTGAACCAACAGCATACCCGTAACCAATGCAGCATGTGCCAATAAACTCATGCGCTGGCAGCTGGCAATCAACATGGTTTGTTCGTTTTCTTTAAATTGTGCGCCATAATTGATGGCGGTTAAATACCTATAGCCCAAATGATCCATAAAATAAAATACAGACGTGACACACATAAATCCAGCAAAAATGAGTTGCAGCAGGAATATGGGCCGCATAATCTGTTTATGGATAGGCAGATCGGTTTTAATAATGGCTGCCGGAGATAATATGGTAGTATAAAAAATAAAAAGCGAACCAAACCAGGCAATAAAATACGATATGATCGGGCTATTAATCAATATATAAGAAACCAGTACAGGGAAATGCAGTAGGAGGATGAGTTTAGTTGGATTATTATGCATCAATAATCTTTAATAATGGATTTATTAGAGTGATTAAGATATTTGTATTGTTAAAAATCTTATCACAAATTTTCAGCATTGACTAGTCATTGTTTTATTATTAGCAACAACGACTTCAAAACTATAGTTTTTTATAATTTTTAAAGATTCTTTAGACATTTTTGTGTTTTTTTCGATGTTATTATTTGCTATCCTCAAAATTAAGGAAGCAAGCTTACTGACATCACCACACGGGTACACATATCCATTTGATTTAACAAGATCTGATGAACAGCCTGTAATATCAGATATGATTAACGGCAATCCGAAATTCATAGCTTCATTTACCGAAAGCCCCCAAGTTTCTCCCAGGCCTGAACACATCACAAATACGTCTGCGGCACGGTAATATTTATAGAGGTCTGATTGATTGATGAAACCAGTTAATATTACTTGTTCTTGCAAATGATTGGCGCGGATGTAAGCCTCCATTTCTAACCTTAATTCTCCCTCGCCGACCATAACTAAAGTAGCGTTCGCAATATTGGCCAATTTGAAAGCTTTAAGCAAATCAAGCGGTCTCTTTTTATAAATGTATTTTCCGCAAAAAAGTATAGTAAAATTCTCAGGAGCAATGCCGAATAATGTTTTGGCTTCATCTTTAAGCAGCAAACCTGCTTCACGCTGAAATCTGGCATTATCGACGCAATAAGGTGCAAAAACAAATTTTTTTTGTTTTTGACCCAGTCGTATATAAAACTTTTTGTTCTCTTTGCCTATATATAGAAATGTTCCGACAAAGAAAAACAGAAAACGCAGGTAGGCGTGTTTAAGTAGGGTTGGAAACCTGGGCTTCAAATCCTCCTGTATATTGGGTGTTTCCCCTCTTAAGGCAACTTTATGACCATAAAACCAGGCGAAAAATAGGGTAAGTACATGAGTGAGGTAGCCCCATCCATGGACCACGATTAAACTTTTGGGTTCTTTGGAAAGAGCCTTTATTACACCAAAGTTTATTAATCCAAAAAAGCCTTTATGGATAGAAGCTATTGGCGAATAGTTTCTAAAAAACCTATACGAATATCCTTCTAAGAGATTAATATCCCATTTGATTTTTTTGTTAAATCCTGGATCATGGTTGCTTGATAGACTTTCGTCGGAACAATACCAGACCTCGAGATTACCTGCATTTTCAGACCAATATTTATAGAGTGGCGCGAGATATTGTATCGGGTGCGAATTTAAGATTATTGTGTTCAAATTAAAGTAGCATTACTTTTTCGATAATCGTTTTCCATTGTTTTCCATAATTCTCCCAGCTAAATTCTTTTGCACTTTCTGTTGCATTTTTCGACATTTCTGCTAATTTATCACGGTTCTGTATAAAGAAATCGATTGCTTTTTTTAAAGCATTTAGGTCTCCTGGCTCGATCACGAAACCATTCTTACCATCAATAATAAAATCTTTCGCCCCTGAATTTGTGGAGCCGATAACCGGTAGGCCACAACTTAACGCCTCGAGTTGAACCTGTGCCAAGCCTTCAAAATAGCTTGGAAAAACAAATACATGGGCATCATTATAAATTTCTGGAAGTTTATTTTTCTCTATCCGGCCCAGAAACCTAATGGTTGGGTCTATAAATTCAGCCTCTGCAAGGGCAGGTATTTGATTAGTTCCTACTAGGATCAACTCGGCATTTTTTAGCTTCAACTCCTCCCATGCCTGCAATAAATCAGGTATACCTTTACGGACATTGATGGAACCAACAAATAAAAATTTTAAAGTTTGAGCTTTGTAATCTCTTTGATTGAAGTCAGCAAATAAATCATGATCGACACCAAAAGGATTGAGGTATATTTTATCTGGTGAAACGCCATTTAATACGAGTGTGTCTTTAACGAAGTGACTAGGTACAACAATTGCATCAGCTATGGCATGTTCGGCAGCTTCCAGTTGGAGCAAATCTTCAGACTTAGGAGAAAGGTCGTTATTTAAACCCCATTTCGGATATTTATTGTTTAGTTCTGTAAAGATATTGTGTTTGGATGATGGATGTCCGATAGTTTGATCTAGTATAAATTTTTTATTTTTCTCTTTAGCCCTTTTGGCAATAATCCACGAAGAAGTGTCAAAACCGATTAATACGTCAGATCGTTTAATAATGGCTTTGTTAACTGCATTTTGAAAGAACGCATTCCTTTTATAAATATATTGTTCCGCTTCACGAATATCCTTTTGCTTGGGCATCAAATGTAAGCGTAGCTCGGCAAAAGGATAGGTTACCAGTTTGCGCTTTTCTATTTTGAAGGTTCTGTTAAGCAGTTTTTTATATAAAGGTGTATTGCATTTCTTTAACAGGCGTATGAAAAGACTTTCGGATGTCCAACCTACGGCTGTGACAAAATACAGCAAGAGGTTTAATTTGCCAAGTACTTTGGCCAAATTAGGCGCATGTTGTGTTCCGGGATGAATTACGCTTACTTTAATTGGCATTATCCTTTTATAATCTTGGCCGGAACGCCAGCAATCACACTGCCTGATGGAAAGCTTTTAGTCACTATGGCACCTGCACCCACAACGCAGTTATCGCCAAGTGTCACATTTTTTAATATAACCACTTTGGCGCCAAGCCAACAATTGTTTCCAATTATTACTTTGCCTTTTTGCATCGGCAGTTCCTTTGGAGATACTTGGCCGTTGTAGCTATGGTTTGAATCGGTAATGTAAATATCTGGACCAAACATATTATTGTCTCCAATTTCAATGCTACCGCAGGCATCGATCATCACGTTCCTGTTGAAATAATTGTAATTGCCAATCTTGATTCTTTTGCCTTTGAAAGGTGCATCTTCGGGCCAAAGCATGTAACCTGAAGTAAAGGCATTATGTGCTCCTAATTCAATTTGCGTGGCTCTTCGAATTCTACCATTTTCAAATCGGTTTCTTTTACCTAATTTAAGTCCTAATGCTTTGTAAAGTAGTATTTTAACTCTGCTTTTCAATCCGATGCTTTTTTTAAATAAAAGTGCTTCCCAAATATATCTTTCCATGATTTTTATAAGCTTGGTATTTTTTGAATCCCTTGACTGATACAGCCTTTCTAAGCGTTTTTTGAGTCATGAGCCAAACAAGAAAGTCAAATATTCCTTTTGCTGTACTGGAACCAAGACTGGTTTTCTTATAATTAAAAGCAAATAGGAACTGTTTGATGATTTTTGAAAAAATGGCCGGCATAAGATAAAGTAACGGTGTTCTTCTGTACGCAAAAACTAGGTCGTTGCATACACCCGACCTGTGCTGCAGTTGCAAGTCGCGTTCAATATTGGTCTTGTCATGCCATACATATTCACCATTATATTTTAAAACGAGATAATTGCTGTCAATGAGCCTTAAGCAAAGATCCTTTTCTTCGCTTCCATAGTAGCCGGGGGCCAAGGTATACAAGCCCACCTGGCGCGCAACGCTGCAGCGTATTACATGACCGCAGCCTATATAGCTATTCGTTATCGAAATGTTTTTTTCGGCAACTGATAGTAAGCTGCTTTGCTGGTCAAGCATATCAAAACCAATTGCTGCGATCCGGATATCATTTTCAAAAAATTGGACGGCTCTCGACAAGGAATCCGGTTTGAGAAACCAGGCGTCATCGTCTAGGCTACAAAAAAGTTCGAACCCTGTTTGATTCATAAATAGGTTCCTGGCATACATCAAGCCTTTTGATTCTGCGGAGGTAACCCAATTAACCTGTGGATATTGGCTTTGCAGCAAACAGGTATCATCTGTCGACGCATCGTTAAAAACCCATACCTCCTTGTTTTGATAGTCTTGTGACAGTGCAGAATCGATTGCCTTTTGCAAGATTTGTGCTCTGTTTTTTGTGGTAATACCAATGAGTACTTTCAAGTTAAAGCGATCGTATTTTTTGGAGTGCATTCATTTTTGCTTTCCAATATGTCAGCTTAAAAATCTGCTTTGTGGCTATCCCACTGAAAACTTGCTGCAATAACAACTGTAATTTATGTTTAAACGAACTATGATGCAAAATGTATTTCATAATGTAGTATCTATTTACTAAATCCATTTCTCCCATAATAAGGAGGTTATTTTTTTCTTCACCAGGTTGACTATCATGATAAATTACTGCGCGTGGCGAATTAAGCAAGGTCCAGTTTTGGCCAACCCTTAGCGAAAGCGCTAAATCTTCCATTAATGAATAGCCTGTAAAATGCTCGTCGAACACCGGATTTGGCAATGCCTCTTTGCGATATAATGTGCAGGTGGTATTTAGCCAATCGACCTTTATCACATCAACCTCCTGTAGATATGCTGGCAAAAACGTAATCACCGGACCTACGCATTTTCCGTATAAAGTTTCGTTGGTATTGATCCCCATTGTCCAATATACCATTTTACTGATCATTCCCAATGGACTGAACGACTGGTTGCTAATAATGGCATTTATCCCTCCACAACTTTCATTTTCCGTTAAACCTCGATATAAATTTTCAATACATTTTTTCTCTAGAAGGATATCGTCATCAGCAAATCCGATGATCTCGTTTTTTGCTATTTCCACTCCGTAATTGCGTTGCTTGGCAGACCCTTTTTGCCGGGCGGGTAGGTGCAAGATGTTGCTTTTTAAATTAGGGAAAAGCTGTTTAAAAGTATAACTTTCATTCACAAAATGAGTCGAGGCATCTATAATCAAAATCTCATCTGGTTGGTATTCTTGAACCGAGATGCTCTCTATCGTTCGATGTAACGCTTGCCTTCTATTGAGGGTTGGAATAATTAAGGAAATAGCAACGACCATCTGGTTTTTGTGAGCGATTTTTTGATAAAATTATCTTTATACCTCTACAAAGTAAGTAGATAGAGTAGAATATCTACCTAATCAATAAAGTGTAGATAGCTAAAATGAAGTTGTTAATTTAAAATAAAATAGCTAGCTGTTAACGATAATATGATGAAATCCCTTGAGCAGTCATCATGCTAATCCGTTTTTCTGGCTTCATCAATGAGCTTCAGAAATTTGCTTTTGATCTGATTATGGTTAAAATCTTTGATGTCTCTCAAAGCTACCAGTGTTTTTTTTAGCTTGGATACATTCTGCTTTAGATCTGTTAAAATATCAGGTAAAGAAGACGAGTTGCCAAAAAAAATACCTTTTTTTGTTTTCGCCCATTTTAGACCATTGGCATAATCAGGACCTGTTATGATAACGGGCATCCCTAACAAAACATACTCTGCAATTTTGCTCGGAAAGTGCGTGCTGTAAAGTGCTTTGAAACGTTGCTCTGAAGAGTAGGGAAGGATAACTGCATCACATTCATTTTTTATTCTTTCAAAAGTTTCTTCTGCGGTTCTAGAGAAACCGGCATATTCCAAATTTTCTGACGCCGGTAGCAAATTATTTTCATCCCTATATATTTTTAGCACGGTACCCGTTTTCTGAAGTATCGGTTTTATTTCATCAATGCCCTCTTTATATCCGTAAGCCAATGAACCTGCATAGCCTATTTTGAGCTCTTTTTTGGGCATCAGGCTATCAAGATCGATCTCTTTGGCCGTCAACGTGCTAGACGCGACAGGATATAGGAAATCACCATCGGCACCGTATTTGGCCTTCCATTGGATAGCCATTTCCGGACTAATGCAAATCCGTTTGGATGCCGATCTATAGATTTGACCATTAAGTTGTAACAACTTTCTTTTAAATCCTCCATGTATCCTTGAAAACTCTTCTACGTCATCGTGGCAAAATAAGATGAAAGGGAGTTTTTCCTTTTTTGCAAATCGATAGGCTGGATAGTAATAGGTTAGGTGTTGCATTAGACTTACTACTAAGTCTGGCTTGAAGGCATTGGCCACTTCTACCAAACTTTGGGGCAACATAGGCGCCAGAAATTCCATGGCTTGCAGGTCTGATAATAAGGATGTAAACCTTGACAAACGTAAACGCTCTAGAAATACATATTTTAGTTCATAATATGGGCAGTTTAACGTTTTGGCCTTGGGATCCGGTTTCTTGCCGAAAACAATCAATCTGTCTGAAGGGTAATTTTTAAATAGCCTATAAAATTGAATAGAGCTAGCGTTGATCGATTGTGGAATCTCGTCTGCAATAAATAATATTTTGGGGTAGTTTTTCAATTAATTACGAATGGATAAAGCGTCTACATATTTATGGTCTACAACTCTATTAACCTTAACTACAAAGCCGTTTTCCTCAAAAATTGATTTGATTTTATTGAATTTTTCTAAACCATAATGATACTCAAAATATATGGCGGTTTGTTGAGGTAAACTGGTTATAATGTGAGGGATGACATTTTCTTCTTCTCCTTCAATGTCGATTTTAATTAATAGTTTTTGAGCATTAATTTTTTGTAGGTATTTTTTTAAATTAATTACGTTTACCTCTGTTTTAGTATGGCTATTTGCATCATTAGATAAATGGCCGCCAAACGACAGTTCAGAAGCTTCAAATAGTGCAGTTCCGGAATAGTTAGATACAGCAGATTCTTCAAGAGTTGTTAATGAAAGATTGTTTAGGCTGATTTGTTTTTTAATATACGAAATATTTTCAGCGTTCGGCTCAAATATGTAAATAGGAATATCCGAATATTTACCTTTGCTTAAGAGTGTAAACATTCCAATATGTGCGCCACAATCTACTATGCAGTCGGGTCTAAATGGTAATAGTTCCAAATTATAAACATTTTCAAAAAAGAATTCATCAGTAATCCTAACATGAGAAAAATTGGCAGGATTGATAACTAGTTTTAAACCATAAAATTTATTTGATTTAAGAATGAGCAGGGGAAACATTTTTCTCAAAAATCTTGTTATTAATCCTTTGCCGTTTAAAGGTCTGGTGCGTGCATAACGTAAAACAAAAAAGCTATGATACGACCAAAAGTTATTGGCAAATGCTAGGTAGTTTTTAAGTGGGTACATTAAGTTGATAATAAGTTAATAAACCTTCTCGCAGATGCTAAAGGAGAATAATTTTCTTCGGCCCATGGCTTCCCATTAGCAGCTATTCTATAAATAATTTCCTGGTCATCTAATATCCTTTCCACATCCCTTTTAATATGGTCGAGATCAATGCCGATGTAATGCTCCCAATTATTTGGCATTACCGGTAGTTCTACGCCATATTTTTCTAGATCTACGTGCATAGGAACAGATCCTAAGACTAAGGTTTCCCAAAATCTCCAGCTATCCCACTGGATTATTCTTTTCTTTTTAGCCAGTAAAAAGGATAACGTTTCATATAGTATTTTTTTCAATTTTGCCTTATTGCCCCCAATAAGATATACTGAAGGATCATCTGGCAAACCAGCAATCATTTCTCCACAAAATGCCGCATTGATTAAGGTTCTTTCGATATGGTGATAATATTCAGGATTGTGTTTTTCTAGTGTTTGATGCCACATCATACTACTAAAGCCATTTTGTGGCTCTTCTTTTTTGTTTTGAAATCTATTTAGTGGGATTGACTTGAATTTTTTTAGGATGTTTTTCTCCGCAAATGCTCTTATTTGATGGGAAAACTGGTGACTAAAATAAAAGTTCACCGCAATTTCTAATTTTTTTTCTTGAATAGGTATACCCAACCTTTCTTGAATAATTCTTTTTTGATAGCCTAAGGCCCAGGGATGTATATTGCTATGATTAAATGTCTTGTTGTTTTTTTGGCATCGCAAAATATAATCAAATTTTCTAGCCTCATCAGAATAACCAAATGTTTTATAACCGTCCATTTTGTCAATATAAACGGTCTTGTAGCTTCTTGTCGAACAAAATAACCACTTGGGTAATTCTATTCTATAGTGTTTAAATGTTTTATAATGTATATATTGGGTCCAGGCATCTGATAAGATGATCACATCGAATTCATTTTTATCTAATGCATGATGAAAATTAAATAAGTATTCGCCGTAGTTATTTATTTTCCAGTAATTCCGGTTGGCATAAAATTCTATACCCATTTCCCTTAATCCTTCTGCAAGCGTAATGCTGCCGTCATCATACAGATCAGGATGTTCAGGTATAAGAAAGTAAATTTTCACTAAGACTTGATTTGATTTGATAGAGTTTCTCTGACAGAAAGATAGGTACGCAGGTTTTTTATCCAATGCTTATTTGTTAAAAACCAAAATTGTATCTTTTTGCTCGTTGGCAAGTAATTCTGAGAGAACAGATTTTTCAAACTGATGATATTATAGGAAAGGAAATTCCAAATAAAGCTGATTTTAATTCTGCCTCTGCCCTGAAACTTTTGCAAAACTGTTAGATAATAAGCATGCAAAATATAAAAGCTATAAGAATTCCCTTTTAAGTTTTCAAAATAATATTTGGTAGTGCTTCTCTCGGCATTGATAAAATGAGTAAAAGTTAGCTTTGAGCAATAATACGATTTAAAACCGAGCAGCGTGAGCGCGAAATTCAATTCCCGGTCTTCTCCATTTAGCAATTTGTTTCCCAAGCGACCAGACAGATAAAAATTAAATCCGTTCGATCTTAGTTTGGCTAATGCCGATTTTCTATAAGATGTTCCTGCTCCATAAAGCGTATGCAGAGGAGATAAATAACCGTCATTTTCTGATTGTGGACCTACGGCATATGGTCCTGGGTTTAATCGCACAAACTCTGGAGGAACTATTTCAAAAAAGGCTGTCCCACAACCTCCTAATGCAGCTATGGAATCATGGGTTGACATTAAGTCGAAAACTGTTTGTATATAGGTTGGACATAGCCAATTATCATCATCGCAGAATAGCAGGAAATCATAATTGGCTTCTAAAATACCCTTTTCCCGGGCGTAGCTGAGTCCCTGAGTTGATTCGTAAACTACCTTTAGCTTATTAATATAATTATTATTAAAGCTTTTCCAGAATAACCGGGCTTTCTCAGCAGTACCATCAGCAGAAGTATTATCGACAAGTATAATTTCCCAGTCTATGACCCTATCAAATTCCTGCAAAGCTAAGTGTTTTAATGTAGGGCCAATTCGCGAACTACTATTATAGCAACATATAATAACTGAAACCCCTAAAGATGTCACCAAAATTTAATCGTATTTTTTGCCATCCTCAATGTTAGACTTTGTTTTTCTTTAAAGGAGATTTTTGCAGCATTTAAACATATAATAAACTCCCTCCACGCACTAAAAGTATGCTCTTTTTTTTTTGCTAGATATAAGCAACAATTTATTGATGTCATTATTTCAGGATTAAAATCCACGTTTGGAAATTCTTTTGTCGCATCTTTAATAATAGAATAATGTTTTGAGAAAAAGAAATAATCAACATTTGTTGCACTAAATCCTTTTTCTCCATATTCACAAATCATAGCATCAACATAAATGTAGCTCGTTTTTCTCTTTAATAGTTCAGTTAATGTGAAATAATAATCAGCCGAAACTTTAAAAATACTACGATACCCATGTTTTTTAGAAAATAATTCTCCTTTATAAAAAAAAGCCTGATGATGAAATCCAGTACGAATTAATGATAGCTTATTGGGAGATTTTATAGTCTTCTTTGATGCAGATCCAATAACATTTCCATAGACCATCTTTATATTGGTTTCAGATGTAACATTATAAATAATCTGTAGAACATTATTATTGCATAATTTGTCGTCGCTCCCAAGAAAATATAACCATTTGCCATTTGCTATGGCTATACCTTCGTTCATAGCGTTATAAATTCCGGTGCTTTTTGCTTTATGGATTATTATTTTTTTATTTCGATACGAGTTTATTATACTTATCGTTTGATCTGAAGAATTTCCATCAACAATGATAACTTCGAAATCTTTAAAGCTTTGATCAAAAACGCTTTTAAGGCAATCCCTTAAGGTTAATTGTGAATTTAGTGTAGGAATGATGATAGAACAGTATATCTTATGTTCATTCATAACCATTATTTTATTTTATCAAATTGTCCCCAAGTTTTTCTAATAGGGATACTGTCAATAAATATCGATTCAAGAATTTGTAATTCTTGATCAATGTTGGATTTCCCTGGGCTAGGTTTCTTTTTTCCTTTAGTCATAGAAAGCATGGCATTGAAGATTTCAAATTCATTCGTTGGGTCGAAATATAAAGCAGTCGATCCCAAAAGCTCTGCATGGCCTGTTAAGTTTGAACAAGCAATCGGACAACCTAAACTTAGAGCTTCTAAAAGAGGCATATTTGTTGGTCCTAAAAATGAAGGAAAAACCAATCCTTCAGCATTTTTATATAGCCATTTTAGCTCTTCATTTTTGATAAAGCCGGGGATAATAATATTGTGCTCTAGACCACTTTCGGTTATAAAATTTTTAATGTAATTCAAGTTCCCTTTATCACTGCCTGTAAGCACTAACTTGTATTTTGTATATTTAGATATTGCGCAAAACAACTTAAATCCATTTATAAGGTTGTAATGATTTTTATGTGACCAGAATTGTGCTGGATAGAGAAAAAATAAAGTATCTGAAGTTATCCATTCTGGCTTTAGCATTTCTATTTCGGGATCCACAATTCTGCCTGGAAACATTGGAAGTATTCTGATCCTATCGGGGTTGATGTTGAAGTACGTAGTAAGCTCTTCTTTGCCCTTATCAGATTCACAACAAACAATTAACGCTTCGTTCAATACTTTATTAAAGTAAGTATCTCTCTTTATAAATTCGCCATTCATTGTAAGTTCAGGAAAAGAAAATGTGCTTTTATGACCTAAGTCCCAATTGATACATATATAAGGGAAATTGTTGAGTGCAATATATGGATTGGTATAAAAAATCAATTGAATATCATTGCTTTTTAAGAGTGATATGGCATTTAGATAATTCTTACTGATGTCTTTTCGCTCCAAATTCAAGGAAAAGAACTTGTGATAAAAGTTGACTTTTTTTTTCTGAAAATAGCTTTCGTTGAAAGGAATGCTTATTGCCTCTTTATTAAATTTTCCTTTTAAATTGAAGCCAATAAAAACTATCTTAAGCCTTTCATCGAATTCTTTAAGATTAATGCCCTTTATAAGTCGGTCTGTATAGGAGAAGCCTCCACCAATTTCGGGTAAATCGTCTTCATTAATCCAAATGCCTATTTTAAATGGTTTTTTCATTGATGATATTTACAATACAATCTAGCTCATTTTGGGTTAATCCTAATCCACTAGGCAAATAGAAACCATTTCTAGCCAATTTCTCCGCCACTGGATATCTCTCATCTTTAAATAACCCCATTTTCTGAAACACGGGTTGCTCATGCATACACCAGAAAAATGGTCTTGTACCAATTTGGTGTTGGGCTAAATATGCAACCATGTTTTTCTTTTCAGTTTCGCTTGGTGCCACCAGGCCAAAAACCCAATAAATATTCCCGCTAAAGTCAGTTTTTTCCGTAGGTAACTGGTAACCTTTATCTTTTAAAACTGAAAGGCCTTTCTGATAAGTTATGCCTATTCCTCTTTTCTTTTCGATAAAACTGTCTATCTGTTCGAGTTGGGCCAAACCTAATGCTGCTTGTAGGTTGGTCATCCGGTAGTTCCAGCCAATTTCATGATGTACGAAACGAGGGCCGTTTGGCTCAAAGCAAAGGTTGCGAAGTCTTTTGCACCTTTCGGCTAGTTCTTTATCGTTACATAGCAGCATGCCACCTTCTCCCGTAGTAATGTGTTTATTCGGGTAAAAACTAAAAATGCTGATGTCGCCGAAACTGCCGCACATTTTACCCTTGTAGGTTTGGCCATGCATTTCTGCTGCATCTTCGATTATTTTAAGTTTATGTTTTTTAGCTATTTCAATTACCGGATCCATATCTACTGGTAGTCCATAAATATGGACCACTAAAATGGCTTTGGTTCTGGAAGTTATTTTAGCCTCAATCTGTGTAACATCCATATTCCAGGTTAAGGGGTCACTATCTACCAATATAGGTAGCGCACCGGCAGTAACAACAGATTGCGCTGGAGAGATAATTGTGAAAGTGGGCATTATAACCTCGTCGCCAGGACCAATGTTTAAAGCTTTAATCGCAATATCCAGTGCGGCAGAACCATTGCTCACGGCCACGCCATAATCACGGCCGATGTAAGCGCTAAGTTTATCTTCGAATTTACTGATAAAAGGTCCTTCACTACTAATCCAGCCGGTTTCAATACATTCGGTTAGATATTTTAACTCATTGCCGTTAAGTAGGGGCGTATTAACAGGGATTGGATTCATGATAATTTTTTTAAAATGTAACATACGCCCCAGGTTTCTGCAGAAGGAATGGCTTTGGTCAAAAACTCCTCTTTATGAATTACTTCAAATCCGGTGGCATAAGCCAATAATTCGATTTCTGGTTTAGAAAAATGGCGCATAGGATGCGATTCTTCAATATGAAACGTTGTGCCATCTTCTAAGTCCTTCACCTTTATGGTATAATTTACCTCTACTATATTCTGTTCGGTATCAATAATAGGATTTGCATGCCTGGTAACCTGAATCACTTCGTTCTGAAGCGTTTTGGTGCGTTTTTCTGGTACCTGAAAATTTACTGCTGAACTGTGCCAGACATCAAAAATAAAAAGCCCGTTTTCATTTAAATGCCGATGAACATTCTTAAATGTATTAATTAAACTTTGGTTATCGGTAAGATAGCTGATCACATGGAAAAGTGATACAGCTACATCAAAAGATTGATTTGTCTGAAATTCAGTAATATCTGCTATTTTAAAATCAACATTTTTAGTCTTTGTCCTATTAGCAATTTCAACCATTTCAGCACTCCGCTCTAGACCAAGTATATTATAGTTTTTCTCAGCCAGCAAATTAGCATGTTTGCCTGTTCCAGATCCTAATTCTAAAATACTTGTACTTTTAGGACGATATCGATTGATTAATTGATGAAGATAATCAGCTTCTGCCCCATAATCTTTATCCTGGTATAAAAGATCATAATATTGACTATATAGGTTAAAATTCTGGTTCATTTTTATTTGAAGTAAGGTTTATTTTTTCAGGTGGATGATCAAATCTAACTTTATCCTCATCACCACAATAGGGGCCTTGTTTAATTTCGATCATTTCGGTATTCTCCAGCATTTCGAAACCATGTCCCCCTGAGGCTAATAAGATTACATCGCCGGTTTCTACAATCCGGCTTTCTAAATAATCTTGCTCATCATTATAAAAATCTACTCTAACTTTTCCTGATTTAATGTATAGAACCTCTTGAGTTAAGGTAACTTTTCTTTCGACCAAATTGTGAACATGTGGATCAATAATATATCCCTCCGGCCTGTTCATATAGCCTAATTGTTGAGAAAAATCACCTGGTGTAAAAAAGGAGATGCCTTGCTTTTTGTAGTTGGCTCTTATAATAATAGCGAGTTGAATTTCTTGAAAAAATACTTTTTCAATCATTTTACTTTATAAATATGCGTTTAATTTTTCTTAAAAATATTGAGAACAATTTCTTGTTAATAACGAAAAACTCCTTGACTGTAAAAGGAAATAAATTATTTGACGGCCTTAAAAAAAAATAGACACCTTTAACGTAACATTTAAACCCCGCTATCATTTCATTGCAATTAAAATATTGCATAGAAACATTCAGCATATGGCGGGCATAAGTTCTTGCGCCACAAAAAACTAAAATATCTTTTTTATAATCATCAAATAAGAAATCCCATCCTTTTGCAACTTCAGTTTGATTTTTGGTCATTGAGTTTGTTGCTCCATGTACATGCGCCAGTTGTTTTTTGATGACTTTAAATGAATGATTCTTGGCCAGTCGAAAGCAAAAATCATCATCCTGGCAAATTTTGTATCTCAAATCAAATCCATTTATACCCTTAACAACACTTTTCCTGGCTGTAATACTGATCATTGAGGATAAGAAGCCTTGATTTAATATATCTGGATATTTATCTGCCCCCTCCAAAGTCCAAATAGGTCCATTTACAAGGCTACAATAAGCAAACGCAGCATCTGGATGTTTAAGATATGTTTGTTGCATTTCCTGCAAATAATTTGGCAACCAAGTATCATCACTGTCCAAAAAAGCCAGAAAATCATAGCTAGCGTTATTCACTCCGGTATTTAGTGCCGCGTTTTGACCTTTATTAAACTCGTGATGGATTATCCTAATTTTCGAACTATTAAAACTTTCTACAATTTTTACACTATGATCAGTAGAACAATCATCGATAAGTAAGATTTCAAAATTTTGGAAGGTTTGATCAAGAATACTTTGTATAGACCTGGCTATTTCCTTTTCACGGTTGTAACAAGTAACTATACAAGAAAAATACATGATTATTAAAATTTAATGGAGTATTTGATGCCACTTTACTTCCGGCGCAATTGGGCCGTTATCAGAAGCGCTTGTAT
This sequence comes from uncultured Pedobacter sp., assembly GCF_913776295.1. Classification (GTDB taxonomy): domain Bacteria; phylum Bacteroidota; class Bacteroidia; order Sphingobacteriales; family Sphingobacteriaceae; genus Pedobacter. The sequence goes on along the minus strand of NZ_CAJYOJ010000079.1, from coordinate 99,474 downwards.
CTTCTGCGTACCTGACCATATTCAAGATTTCAAAAGATAGTATGTTTTCTTCAAAAAAATAATCCGTAGTTCCATCTCCAAACCAAATCGAAATATTATAAGTCCCATTTAGCAGTTTTGGGTTTGTAATTAATACCCGTAATATTCCTTTGTCTGATTTTATGATGGCTTGTTGAGGTGGCTGTAATTTAGGGTTGGTACCAAAAATTTTATGATTATTAGCGTCATTTACAACGAAACCTAAGCAGGGGAAGAAAAACTCAGCACAATTTTCATATTTACATTCTAAAATAACATTATCCTCAATCTGATCAATTTTTAAATATTTGATATACTGATTCTTAAAATAACACTCGTTTCTAATTGCATCACTATCATTATATTTTTTTATGATATCTGAGGTTTTTCCAATGCCTACATTTTCACCTTTTGATAATAGAAGTGCATTCTTACAAAGCCTGTTTATCGAATCCATATTATGGCTCACAAAAAGCACAGTCCTTCCTTCCCCCTTACTCACTTCGCCCATTTTGCCCAAACATTTTTTCTGAAACTCGGCATCTCCCACGGCAAGTACCTCATCTACAATCAGTATCTCACTTTCCAGATGTGCAGCAACAGCAAATGCTAAACGAACATACATGCCTGAGCTGTATCTTTTTACCGGCGTATCCAGATATCTTTCTATCCCGGCAAAATCTACAATTTCATCCAGTTTGCGCTGGATTTCTTTTTTGCGCATGCCCAAAATGGCGCCATTTAAAAAGATGTTTTCCCGGCCGCTCAACTCGGGATGGAAGCCTGTGCCTACTTCTAACAAACTGGCTATGCGGCCACGGCCAGATATCTTACCGGTAGTAGGCGCGGTCACCTTACTGAGTATTTTAAGCAAAGTGCTTTTGCCGGCCCCATTTCTGCCGATAATTCCAACCGCATCTCCTTGTTCGATTTCAAAATTGATATCTTTTAAGCTCCATACTACATCGCTTTCACTTTTGGTATTTTGATCATTGCTTTCACCAATACGCAAGAAAGGATCTTCTTTTCCCCTGATGCGTGCATACCATCGTTCCAGATCGCGACTGATGGTGCCGGTTCCGATTTGCCCAAGTTGATAGGCTTTACTTAAATTTTCTACTTTAATGGCAATGTCTGACATTTAAATATATTCAGATTATATGGGGTGGGCAACACACATATGCAGTAACTTATACCGTATCTACAAAATTCCGTTCTACCTTATTAAATACCAAAGTGCCAAACAACAACAAAACTATGGTTACCATTGTGGCGTAGCCTAAGCTAAACCAGCTAAAACTTCCTTCACCCAGAAAACCATAGCGGAATGTTTCGATAATCGGCGTCATCGGGTTATATTCAATGATCCAGGCATATGCCGGATATTTTTTGATCGCTTCCGAGAGGGGGTAAATCACCGTCGTAGCGTACATCAACAACTGTACACCAAAAGTGATCAGAAAAGCCAGATCCCTGTATTTGGTGGTCATGGCAGAGATGATCATTCCGGCGCCTAAACCCAGTAAAGCCATTAATATGACAATGATAGGGAAGAGACAGATGGCCCAGCTGATTCCAAAATGAGCACCAGAAATATAATAATAGGCCATTAAAATCAGAAATAAGGCCATCTGTACCCCAAACCTTACCAAATTGCTGACCACAATACTAAGTGGCATAATTAATCTTGGGAAATATACCTTTCCAAAAATGGCTGCATTATCCTTAAAAACTGATGAGGTTTTGGTCAAACAATCTGCAAAATAATTCCAGGCGGTGATGCCAGCCATATAAAATAAAGGCTTCGGTAAACTATCCGTTGAGATACCCGCCAGATTGCCAAAAATAAAGGTAAAAATGATGGTGGTAAACAAAGGTTGAATAAAAAACCAAAGCGGGCCTAAAATGGTCTGTTTGTAAAATGAAACAAAATCTCTTCTGACCAATAGCACCAACAGGTCGCGGTAGGCCCAAACTTCAGTTAGCTTTAGATCAAATAAAGAGGAATCTGCCTCAATGGTCCACTCGTGCTCTTCTTTAACCATAATATCACCGTGATGATGTCTTTTTTGTTGTTTTCATGCCTTTGTTTCTTTACCTGGTTCTCTAAACGCTAACCAACACCATTAGTCAAATTAAATCTGATTGGAACTGATTTGTTCATCAAGCAGCAGGTTTCGGATGGAGTTTAAGTACTGTTTATATCCAAATGCTTGCATACATTCTTCCTGAAGATTTTTTTTCTCTTTATTGGTCTGGTCATGTTTTAGCAACCGAGATATACCATTTAGTATGCCTTCCTGATCATCAGGATCAACTAATAAACCAAGCGACCCATTTTTAAGCGCATCTGCACTGCCATCTTTATTCCCCGCAATTACCCTAAGGCCACTGGCCATGGCTTCGATAAATACAATTCCAAATCCTTCTTTTTTACTCGGGAGGATAAAAATGTCAGACAGTAAAAAGTGTTCGGTAAGTTCAGCCTCATCAATAAAACCAATCAGCCTGATGTGTTTCTGCAGGTGGTTTACAGCAATTAAATCATCTAAACGTTTCTTTTCTACAGTATCCCATTTGCCACCCAAAAGGTAAACCAGGTTCGGGTATTTCTCCAATAGTTGAGGCAGCAGTTCGATGGTATGGTCGTATCCTTTGTACTTCTCTGAAGAAGACAACCGGGATAGGGAGAATAACACGGTATTATCATGATTTAAATGATAGCGGTCCAATAAAATCTGTGGTTTATCGAAATGGCTGGGCAGATGGTAAAAAGGATCGAGGCAATTATTTAATATCTCAAGTTGGGATACCGGAATGTGATGCATTTCCATAATCTTATTTGCCGTGAAATGGCTTACACAAATAATTTTATCCAACTGATTTAACATCTTAAGCTTGGCATCTGAAAGCTTTTTCCAAATCTCTATCCCATGGGCCAATAAATAGATTCTTTTATGAGGATGTATTTTTTTGATGAAATAGACAATATTGATCAAATGGATATGACTTAGCAAAATTACATCTGCTTTTAACCCACTTAAAAAAGATTGTATTACAAATCGTTCTCTGTTGCCATTAAAACCCTCGAATTGCTTTTTGCTCAGGTACCTGGAATCGCGGTCGGTATTTTTGTCATACATGGAATAGACTGTCGACTGCAGAAGGTCTTCCTCACTCAAATCGTACAACACACGGCACAAGCTTCTGCAAACCTTCTCGATGCCACCGGTAAGACTAAAAGTTTTAAGCGTTAAAAATAACACCTTAATTGGCATGATAGATTCTATATAAGGCCAAGGCTGAACTCCAGTGCAATTTGTTTTTTCCAAAAAGTTGTATGAGCGATTTCGCCCGTTTGTTTGCATATCGGGACGGATCCGCAATCTCGCGGTTTTTTCTCATCCATTCCTGAAAGGGAAAGGTAAATCCCATCTTAGATCTTTTCCATGTTTCTACCGGAAGATCCTCTTTATAGGCCTCTACCAGGAGTTTTTTTTTCTGTTCGTAATTAAATTTAACTTCTGTTGAGATGGAGAGAACCAGGTCAACAAAATTACGGTCCAGAAATGGAACCCTTACTTCAACGCCATGGCTCATGCTCATGAAATCGGTATCCTTTAATAGCTGATTTTGCATGTACATGTTAAACTCAAACCAGCTTGCCCGGGTTTCATTACTGATTTTTTTGATACCATGGTGAAGGGGGATATCTTCCAGACAATCGATAACTGTTCTCATATCAATATCTAGTAATTCGGCAATTACATCGGGAGAATAAACCCCTCTCAAACACAGATATTCGCCAATGGGAGAAGTTAAACTGAGGTAGTATAACCTTTTCAACTTGATATGATTAGAGAAACGCATACTTCGTAAAACACTTTTACTCAGCCCATTCAGATTTTGTATTTTATATATCCGGTCAAATGAAGGATAGCCCCCGAAAAGTTCATCGGCACCTAAACCGGAAAGCACTACTTTTATTCCATGCGCTTTTGCTGTTTTGCACACAAACCAGGTATTAATCCCGTCATTTGTAGGTTGGTCCATGTTGGCTAAAACAGTTTCGAAATTTTGTACGAAATCGCGATAGGTAATCAGCTGTTCAATGCTTTGAATATTTATTTTCTGAAGCAGGTTGTTCCGTTGTTTTTTTTCAGAAAAATCTATTTCGTTAAAATTAGCCGAAATGCTTGATAAGTGGCTGCGGTTATGTTGATTGGCCACTATGGTAATGATACTCGAATCAATACCGCCACTGAATAATACACCTATATCTACATCAGCAATCATTTGTTGTTTGATCGAATAACCAAGCTGTTCGCGGATTCTTGCTATAGCCAGGTTTTCACTGGTGATATAAACTTTGTTTTCAAACTCATGGTACGATTGAATAAAATGTTCCGTGCTTCTGATATTATATTTCAGAAAACAGCCTTTACCTAAACTGTATACCTTTTTAAAGGTGGTGTAAGGTTCTGGAATATGCCCGAAGGCTAGATAATAAATCCGCCAATGATCATTTTCATGAAAGATATCAGCATGCCTGAAAGCCTTAACTTCTGAGGCAAAAGTTAAAGTTTCGTGATCGAAATGGTAGTAAAGTGGCTTTATTCCATTTTGATCACGAACCAGGTAAACACATTGTTCTCTTTTATTGAAAATACAAAATGCAAAAATACCATCAAATTTTCCGAATGCTGCTTCTCCCCAGTGCTGGTACGCGTAAAGAATTACTTCTGTATCTGTTTGTGTTTTAAATATATAACCTAAATTGATTAATTCGGTCCTAATCTCTAGATAATTATAAATTTCGCCGTTGTAGGTAATCACCAGGTCCTCTTTATGGCTTAACATTGGCTGATGCCCGGCAGCACTCAGATCTAAAATAGCCAATCTGCGGTTACCTAAACACAAAGGCATGTTTTCAATGGAATAAATGCCCTGGTCATCAGGTCCGCCGTGTTGCATGCTATCGCACATGGCTTTTACCTGCTGACTAACTTTTGCGAACGGTTTTTTACTATTGATGATGCCTGCTATACGACACATTCTTTATCTGAAATTTAGGCTGTTTTATTCTGCACCGGATACAGCTTCGCCTCCTCAGTCACATTATTTTTTTAAAAATGACCGATCAATTTTTTATTGTTCAATAAGCTGAAGCATTGTGCATCAGCATTTATGTGCCACTAAGGCATTGTTTGTTATCTTCCCTTTTACATTTTCCGTCACTAAATCGGCTCTATAAAAGCTATTGATGTGTTAATATTGATCGAATAGCCCATATCTTGTAAACGTAAAATAATACGTTGCTTATTATGTACAGACACCAATTCTGCCTTAATTCCCTTAAAAGGTCCCGCCTTAATTAATACGCTCTCCCCTGGTTTAACATCATAATCTATAAGTTCCAGATCGGCATCTGTAGCGAGCAAGAGCTTAAGGTCATAAATTTGTTGATCGGGAATGGAAGCGATCCGGTTTGAGAAATAAATAAACCTGGCTACACCATTGGTCATCAAAACTTCTGCATATTCTTTAGCCGAAATATACGCAAATAGATAAGATTTAATCAAGGGCTCTTCAACGATTTTTTTACGGTCGCTCCATTGTTTAACTGCCTTTTTAAGTGGTAAATAAGTTTGGATTCCTTTTCTGTTCAGTTCTTCATTAGCCTTTTTTTCTGCTCTTGAATGTGTATAAACCGGATACCATCTGTAATTTTGATCTATCATTTGGCTTAACCTTATCCTGAATCTTTTTGTTTTGTGCTTTTGTAGCTGTAAAATGATCTACAACATTCGCTATCTACTCTTTTTTCTTCCAAAATTCCCACCATTTTTTCTCATCATTATAATAGCCGCTTTTTCCGTATCCTGTATAGTTGGAATAATAATATGTTCCGCTATTGCTATGCGCATAGTTGGTGGTATAAATATTGGCATGTAATTTTTCATCCCCAAATGAATTTAGGATAATGGCAATATTACTGAGGCCGTATTCTTTTGATAAGCGATCGGGAATGGTGGCTGCCCTGAATTTGGAAACGCCTGAACGGATAATGAAAAGATTGATATCAGCCTTTCTGATGAGTGGTATAGAATCTGAAACCAGACCAACCGGAGCAGTATCAATAATAATATACTCGTAACTTTCCCTAAGTGTGGCGATCAGTGTTGTCATCGATTTATGGTGGAGCAGTTCTGATGGATTTGGAGGTACCGGGCCAGAAGTAATATAATCAATATTGTGCCGTTCATCCTTAAATATAATATCTGATAAATCAGCCTGTCTGGACAGATAATTACTTAAACCTATATGGTTGTCGGAACCAAAGGCATGGTGAAGTTTCGATTTCCGCAAATCTGCTGCAATTAAAATCACCTTTTTATCGATAATTGATAAGGTACCAGCCAGATTTAAGCTCACAAATGATTTTCCTTCTCCTGAAACTTCAGAAGTAATGCAAATTACCTTGGTATCCTGATCGCTGGCCATAAAACTCAAGTTTGTCCTTACAGACCTGACCGATTCGGCAAATATAGATTTAGGGCGTTCAATCGATAAAACACTTTCCCCTGGTTGCACTTTTTTAGGATATTTTAAAATTATCCCTATAATAGGTGTTGTTGTTAAGCCTTCTATTGTTTCAATGTCATACAGGTAAGGATTTAATATTCTAACCAATAGGATTAAACCAAGACCGGTAAATAAGCCCATAAAGAGATAGGAAGAATAAATTTTCTTTGGCACAGGAGAAATAGGAAAAAACGAAGGCTGTGCAACGCTGATGATGGTAGCACCTGAAACCACGGCTGCGGCGCTAATCTGCGCAGACAGTTTTCTTTCAAACAGCATCGAAAACATGCGTTGGTTGATGTCGAAATTACTTTGCAGCTTGGCAAAATCATTCTGTTTGGCAGGAATGCTGGTTAAAGCATTACTGGCTTGTCCAATTTGCCCCTTGAGGTAGTTAATGGTTTTTTGATTTCGCTCATGTAACAAACGGATATTGGTTGCAATGGCCTGTTTTACTTCACTGATCTGGCGGTTAATATCCTGAACGGGCTGGGCATCAGCATTAAAATTCTGTAATTTATTTTCCCTGTTGATGATGAGGCCGTTGAGCTGTGTAATTAAACCTGTTAGCAGTGTATTGTTTGTACCTTCTAAATTTAAGTTAAGTTGTATCCGGTCCCTATTGTTTTTAACCTGGTTTTCTAACTGCTGGATGCCCAATTCCTGCAGTTGCAATTCTGCAACCTGGTTTTGTAAATTGCTCAGTTTAGCACTTCCCAATTGCTTATCCGTATTGGGATCGATGAGTTTATTGTCACTTTGAAAACTAGAGAGCTTATTCCCCGCCTGATGCACCTGTGCATCTAAAAATTCAATCTGGCTATCCAGATAATCTATGGTTTGTTTGGCCGATCTTTTTTTTAGCGTAGCATCATTCTTAACATATTGTTTAATAATCTCGTTGAGTATATTAGCAGAAAAAACCGGATTGCTATCGGTATGGGTGACACCCATAATGTTGGTATTTTTCTCCTGTTCAAACACATTTAATCCACCTGCAGCCCTGCCATATAAATCTCTGACTCCGTTAAATTTGAAACTGTACTTCGCGTTGGCAGGGATTTCGGTTTTAATGGTAAATATCATATTACCGGCATTTATCGCCTGCCCGTAAAGGTATTTTGTTACACTTTTTTTGTTATCATCGCTACTGGATAGCTCAAAGGTTGAGTGGTTTACAGGTTTAACAAAATAGGTAGCCCTGCTAAAATTAACAGAATCCTGGCTAAGAATATCAATCTGAAAAGGTTGTTTGGGGTAAAGTTCGGTTTCACGTATCCTGCCTTCCAAAAAGTAACTGATTTTATAATCCAGATTCTTCAATGCGTTTAAAATCACATCTTCCGAACGCATGATAATGCCTTCTGTCTGGATCTTGTTTTGATTAAAAGGATTATAATTTACCGGTGAGCCGGGAAGTGAGCTTATTTGTTGCTGTTGGTCGTCATCTAACTTTAGCGCAGCAGAAGTGATATAGATAGGAGTGATGCTCCGCACGTATAACCAAGCCAGTACAAAACTGATCAATACCGTTCCGGCTACCCAATACCACCTGCTTAAAAAAATCAATACGATTTTCCAGTAGTTGATGGTCTGACTGGCTAACTTTCTGTTTTCGGTTGGTGTAGCTTGATTCATTAGCGGGTTAGGGTAAAGATTAAGACAGCCAGGTTAACTACTACAAGCAAAGGTTGTACAATATTGTTCACACTTGTTAGCTTTTCGCTTAATGCCGAACTTTTGGTTTGTTGCAGTACAATAATATCATTGTTCTGAAGCACCAGTTTTTTGCTGGCTAAGCTGTTAATGTCGTTTAAATTGACATAAATAATTTCCGGGCGGCTTCTATCACCACGGATAATCTTAAGGGTTTTGGGGTCTGCTGTTTTGCTTATCCCGCCGGCTTCGCCAATAATATCGATTAAAGTTGCGTTTTCTCGTTCCAGTAAGAAATTTCCTTGTTTGCTAAATTCGCCCAATAAAGTAACCTTTAAGTTTACGACACTGAGTTCTATAATAGGATCGCGGAGCAATTTTTTGGCATATAAATCTTGTATTTTAATGGCAGCTTCCCTTCTGCTAAGGCCCGATACTTCCACTTTTCCGATAGCGGGAAGATTTACTGTCCCATCTACATCTACCAGATACGATAGCGTATTACCAATAGGCCCACTTGCTGTTTGGTTACCAATTGAACTGCCGTTGGCAGCCGCAGTTGCGCCAAATTCCTTGTTTTGCAGGTTCCTGACAGCCAATTGGTCATTCACTTTTATTTTATAATAGGCATCACTAATGCCATGGTCATTTACTACATACACCTGCTTAATGGTGTCGGTAACGATGTCGCTGGGAGCGTTAAACAAACTATGCTCTTTCCTGGCAGCACAACTTGCAAGTGTGATGCTGATAGATAGAATGCAAAGAAATTTTAAGATAGCTTTTCTTAGGGTCATAGTTTTGCTCAGAATGTAAATAAAAGATTGGACACGTACGCAAAAATATGGCTTAAAGATGTTTTAAAAAAGAAATAAATTGAGAAGTCAACAGAAATTAACTTTTTTTTTTCTTAAGTGAGAAGTTATGTTTTCCGTTCAGCCGATTCAAAATTGCATTTATAGTGTCTCACAGGCAATGGTTTAGTCTGATCTGATTTTTTGCAAGCTATAGCAATTTATAACCTGAAATCCATTAGGTTTTTTCAATTGATAAAAATCAACATAAATATGTTTTATGTATTCTTTATACTACATATATGGGGTAATTTTGTTTTTTATTGATTCCGTATGTCAAAGTTTTATTTAACATTTTTATGTATTTGTTTAATCGGAATAAACAGGTCTTTTGGCCAAACAGGCTGTTTATATAATGGTTATATCTATACAGGTTCAAGTCTTTCTCATCCTGGTGCAGATAACTATGGCTATTATTCTGGTTATACACCTGTAGATACAAAATGCCCTTCAGCAGTACAAATTCCTTGTAAGGTTTATTATTTTATAGGTTCTAATGACTATTACCCAGGTATTAAAAGTGATTACAGTACGCTTAATTGTCCGCTTGATGATGAAACTTCAGCACTTTTGCTTAGTATCGGAATGATTGGATATTTTACCGTTCGGCGTAGATTGTTTTAGGCAAATAATCTATTTAATTTATAATAATCTCATAAAAATTATCTGAGGTCAATACTTTTGATAAAATCATGTTAAATTGGTGAAAACAGCTTTATTAGTTTTCTAAAATATAAAATAACAAATGTTGTTGATGATAATAACAATAGCCAAATACTTTCATCTAAAGGGCAATTCACAGTAAAATTTTCCTAAGATGGGTTATGGACTTTAGAAGCATAATCTGTTTTATCTAAATCGCAACCAATTTGGACCATTCCGGAACCATTTGGACTAGGTCCGGAAAAAAAAAATCTCCCACTGACACATGATTTTGGAACCGAATATTCAGATACGAAGATGTAACGGTATTCATTTACATTATTGGAGTTGTTCGGATCGTATACATATACATTACGTAAATAATGGGTGTGCATTCTTGATCCAACTAAACAGCCTTTAGGAGGTGGAGGCACTGAAAAAACAGTATTGAAGCAGAAGTATTAGTAATGCACCAAAAAAAAGATAAAGATGTAAGAGCTAAGTGAAAAGAAAAACGCATCCGAAATTTATAATAAATGTATTGCTAATTTATATTGCACTCAAAGTTATAGTGAAAATTGATATGAAAAATCTTTTTTTCACTTATTCAATTTTTTTGATCCCTATCAACTGAATTAAATTATCAAATAATGCGACCTATTGATTGGATAAAAGTATCAATAGGTTGTATGCATCTCCGTGATCTGTTCATTTTGTTCGTGATGATTGTCAATAATTTAATTATAGGCTATAATCCTTTTATTTTCTAAAATATGCTTTTAAACATATCTAAACTATCTTTTTCGTGTAATTATTCTAATTTAAATCCTATTCATTTATTTGTTTAATGTCTTTTTTTAAAACCTGCCCTTTTAAGATAGCGTTTATGACTTCTTAATTTACAATATTTGCAAAATATTGTAGTATAAAAAATACTAAATATGTTTTTTATGAAGTTTTATTATTCGATTTGTATTATTTTATTTCTTTCGTTCTGTAGCTTTAAATCTTATGCTGACATAACAGGTTGCGCTATTAATGGTGATACCACATTTTATCCAAATGATCTTGGTTATGTTTATTATGCGCCATATTCTCATACTGTAAGGTCTTTCAATGGCACACCAACTTCCATGAGCAACTGGTCTGATAGTTCAGGTTTGGCTTGTGGAACGTATTATTATGATCACTCTACTTCTGGCTCAAGAGAAAATTGCATTGCCTATAATAATGATGGCTCAGTTGCTTCAACAGGTGGATCTGTTACCATAATTAAACAAAAATGTGCTGCCGAAAATTTGCCATTAGATAGCTCTTTGTATTATCTTTTAGCTGTTTGTGGCTTTTACGGCTTTTTCGTAATAAAAAAATCTAAACTGATGGATGTTTAATAATCCCAACTCATTATATTGAGTATTGTCTAGCAATAACTGATATACTGCTAAGAAATTAATTTCTAATTATTGCCATATCAACTTTAAGAATTGAACAAAAAGAACGTAGTTTGTAGTTAGTAAGTAAAGTAAATTCGTGTATCCTATTGCTGATACATGAAATTACTGTGCATCTTTTTGGTAACTATGTTAATCTCTTTAATTGCTTTTGCTCAGGGTTCAGCTTCTGGCTGTTTATTGCCTGATAATAAAGTTTATACTAGCTATACTGAATTGGCAGGACTTAAACTTTATAGTAGTTCTTCTTCAGCATCACTTTCTAGTAATTATTGCAGTTGGACATCTGCCTCAACTGTACCCTGTAGTGTGTGTTTCGGTACTATAAATGCAGTAGGGCTGTTATGCGTTGGTGGAACAACTGTTAACGGACGAGAGGGAATATTTACGATGGTGGAATGCGACCTCGACGACCAAACCTGGCTTTTTGGTGCAGCTGCCAGTCTTTTCGGTATATTCCTGATCAGAAAAAAAGAGTAAACTTTAGGCTGTTTTATTTAGTGCTTTCCTACAGATTATCTCTGCGTATTGTCCCTTAATTTTTATATTTACCGGGGTTTAGATTTTTGATCCTGAAAGCACTGCAAATCCTGGTTAATCATGAAAATATCCCTTATTACAGTTGTTTACAATGCAGAAACCTATTTGCAGGAATGTTTTAATTCTGTAAAGGAACAAACCTATACTGATATAGAATATATTGTAATTGATGGAGGCTCGACAGACGGGACATTGCAGATTATCCAGGAAAACCGATCTGTCATTGATTACTTCGTTTCAGAAAAAGATAAGGGTTTATATGATGCCATAAATAAAGGAATCCGGAATGCAACAGGAGAGGTGGTTGGGATTTTAAATGCCGATGATCTGTTTGCTGATGCCCATGTACTGGCAGCTGTAGCCAAAACCTTTATCGACCGGCCAGAGATAGATGGACTTTATGGCGACCTCAATTACATCCATCCTACCGCAAATAGCATTATCAGAACGTGGAAATCAAAACAGAATACCTATGCAGATCTTAAAAAAGGCTGGATGCCCGCTCACCCCACTCTTTATCTGAAAAGATCGTTGTTTGGGGTAAATGGAGATTATGCCCTGGATTTAGGTACCGCCGCAGATTATGAATTAATCTTAAGATACTTTTTTACCCATAAAATCTTGGCGGTATATTTGCCAATCTTAATGGTAAACATGCGTACAGGTGGTATAAGTAACCATTCTTTAAGGAGCAGGTTAGCTGCCTTTGTTAATGATTATAAGGCCCTTAAAAGAAATAAAATTCCTTATCCGCTTTTCGCTGTGATGAGGAAAAAGTTGAGCAAAATCAGCCAGTTTTAATCTTTATTGAGGACCTCTTCCATATCGTTGATTTATGTCAAGTTAAAGATCTGTCAACACTGATTTTTATGGGTACATTGTTTATATTTGTTTACCAAGTCATAACGTTTTGCTTAAGAATATTCTGAATACAAACCCACACTACTTCTATACAGCCATATTTATTCTGGCCTTTTCCATTGTGGTTATCAGTATTCCAAGTATAATTTATACTTCGCTGAAATATGGTCTTTTTGATAAAAACGATCTTTACCGTAAAAGCCATAAACGGAATATATCCCGTTTAGGTGGCCTGGCTATTGTAGGTAGCTTTACGGTGAGCATCCTGCTTTTTTCAGCCATAATCAATTTTAAAGAGGCCAATTTTTTAATCGCAAGCTGTATCATCCTCTCGGCGCTTGGGCTAAAAGACGATGTTTACGGCACCAACACCAATACAAAATTTACGCTACAAATTGTAGTAGCCTTTATTCTGGTATTTTTTGGTGCTTTTCGTTTAACAAGCTTGTACGGGGTATTGGGCATAGGCGATATGGTGCCGCTGTGGGGAAGTCTTTTTTCGATTGCGTTGATTATTTTCCTAAATAATGCCTTTAATCTGATTGATGGCATAGATGGTTTGGCGGGCGGAATTGGCATATTAACAAGTCTGATATTCGGCGTTTTGTTTTCATCGATGGGGGAGGTTGCCTATGCATTTATTGCCTTTGCCCTTGCTGGTGCTATTGCAGGCTTTTTAAAGTACAATTGGTTTCCTGCCAAAATATTTATGGGCGATACCGGCGCACTTATTATCGGGCTTATTTCTGCTGCACTGGCCATTAAGTTTATCGAGTTCAATAAATTTACGCCGGGAAGTAAACCGGCCTTTTATTCGGCACCTGCAATAGCAGTAGCTATACTCATTGTACCGATCTTCGACTCTTTAAGGGTATTTACCATTCGTATTCTAAAGGGGCGTTCGCCTTTTAAAGGAGACCGCAACCATATCCATCATCGTTTAGAGCGATTGGGACTTAAGCCCAGCTGGATCGTACTTTCTACTGCTGCATTTAACCTTGCCATTATTGCATCTACGATTGTGCTCCAGCATTTTGGGAATTTTATGCTCATTTTTCTCATCATTGGTCTTTGTGTAATGTTTAATACGTTACTTACCTTAATCCTGCAAAAAAAGAAAAAGTCGTTAATTTCGGGTTCTGCCTAAACAGAATGTAAGTAGTTGCTGCCTGGCTGCTTATTATTATCATCCCATCTCCATCTTCTGACATACCCACTTTCATAATGGCAAATTAATACTAATTTTGCGCTCTAATTTTTTATAATCATGAGGCTGGCAATAAATGGTTTTGGTAGAATAGGAAGAACATTTTTACGCTTGGCAATGGCCGAAGGTTTTGAGGTAGTGGCCATTAACGATCTGGCAGATGCCAGAACAATGGCACATTTGTTTAAATATGATAGTGTTCATGGTATTTTTGCAGGCCATGTTTCTGCTAAGCCCGATGTGCTGGCGATTGATGACCTGTCGATTCCGGTTTTTGCAATTGCATCGGCTGATGAATTGCCATGGGCGGCATTGCGTGTTGATCTGGTTATTGACTGTACAGGCAGAAACCTGACCAGATCGTCAGCCGAAAAACATATTGCTTCAGGTGCGAAACAGGTACTGATTTCTGCCCCGGCTGCCGATGATATTCCGATGGTAGTATTGGGCGTAAATGACGATCACATTGATTTAACCAGTACAATATTGTCGAACGCAAGCTGTACAACCAATAATATTGCCCCGATGATTAAAATTTTGAACGATAACTGGGGCGTAGAAGAGGGTTATATTACGACCATCCACTCCATGACCGGCGATCAGAATCTGCATGATGCCAACCACAAAGATTTGCGTAGGGCAAGGGCAGCCTCATCTTCCATCATCCCTACTACAACGGGCGCAGCAAAAGCCATCACCCATATTTTTCCCGAATTAGATGGCCGTTTGGGTGGCGCAGGAATCAGGGTTCCGGTTTTAAACGGATCTTTAACCGATTTTACCTGTCTGTTAAAGAAAAAAGCCACCATCGAAGAAATTAATTCAGCTTTTAAATATGCTGCCGAAAATGAATTGAAAGGTCTTCTTCAGTTCACAGAAGATCCCATTGTTTCTATCGATATTATTGATAATCCTCATTCTTGCATATTCGATTCGCTATTAACCTCAATTGTTGGTGATCTGGTTAAAGTGGTGGGTTGGTATGATAATGAATACGGTTATAGCAGTCGTTTAATCGATGTGGTGAAAAAAATCAGTGCGCTTTCTGTAAATTAATCGATGGCCTTTGAGTTGATTTTAACGCCCAATAAACAAGCATAGGCTGAAAAAATAAGCGTAACAGGCGCTTACTGTCTGTATTAAGCCCGAATGCGCTGCGCTTATGTTTGTACTGAGCTATATTCCCTGGGAAAACGCCAACAAATAAGCCTGCGGCAATTTTGCCAATCAACGCCTGATGCTTTTCAGGAGCCAATACCAGTGCGGTGCCCAGCGCAATTTCGACGAAACCCGAATATACAACGGTATCGTCTTTTTTTAGCGGTACCCAATCTGGTACCTGTGCCTGGAAAGGCTTGCGGGCAAAAGTTAGATGGCCGATTCCGGCAGTTATTAAACCCGCGCCAAGTAATACCCTGGCTGCTGTTTTGATATTTTCTTCTCTCACTTGTATAAATGATTAGTTATAGCATCAACCGGCAGAAGTTACTTTATCAATGCCGACTTTATTAATCAACAAGTAAATCGTACGTCTGTTTGCTGCAATATGTATTTATGATGTTTGTTCGAAATCCTTGATGAAATGGGTTTATACCAAAATTATAGTAGTTTCTGGCATTATTATTAGAGCGTTTCAATTGCTTTCTTAACTTTGCAAACGTTTCCGGTGAAAGTAAGGGCAATACCCCGGGTTGGGTGTCGCTGATGATAATTAAAAAAGATGGTCAAATTTATCCTTCCTGAAGAAGTTCTACCTTTAAGAAGCCTGGTTTTAAGGAACGGCAAACCACTCGAAGCTTGCGTTTTTGAAGGCGACCTGGCCTATGATACCTTTCATCTGGGATTCTTGAAGGATGGCGAAATTAAATCTGTTGCTACATTTATGCGCAATGATTTTTTTCCGGAAGAAGGTGAAGGCTATCAGTTAAGGGGAATGGCCACACATCCAAATGCAGAAGGCAGGGGATACGGGGCGGCATTGGTTACCTTTGCTATCGAATATCTGAAAGAATATAAAACCGACTATTTATGGTGCAATGCCCGCTCAACAGCAGCAGCTTTTTATAAAAAAATCGGCTTCACTACCGAATCGCCGGAGTTTGATATTCCTGGCATCGGTTTCCATTACGAAATGAAATTAAACTTAAATCAAAAATAATTAATCATGAACACCATTGACCAATTTGACTTTAAAGATAAAAAAGCATTAATAAGGGTTGATTTTAACGTGCCTTTAGACGATGAATTTAAAATTACCGATGATAAAAGGATCAGGGCTGCATTGCCTACCATCAGCAAAATTTTAAAAGATGGCGGCGCGGTTATTTTGATGTCTCATTTAGGTCGCCCAAAAGACGGTCCTACCGATAAATATTCTTTAAAACACATTTTATCTGATTTATCTGCTCTTATTGGTGTTGACGTTAAGTTTGCCGACGATTGTATTGGCGAAAGTGCAGTAAAACAGGCGGCTGATTTAAAATCGGGTGAAGTGTTATTGTTAGAAAACCTTCGTTTTTACAAAGAAGAAGAAAAAGGTGATGTAGCCTTTGCAGAGAAATTATCAAAATTAGGCGATGTTTATGTTAACGATGCATTCGGTACTGCACACCGTGCACATGCTTCAACTTCAATTATCGCGCAGTTTTTCCCAGATGCTAAATACTTTGGTTATTTGATGGCTTCGGAAGTAGAAAATGCAGAGAAAATTCTGAACCATGCCGAAAGACCTTTCACAGCAATTATGGGTGGTGCTAAAGTATCTGATAAAATTCTTTTGATCGAGAAATTGTTGGAAAAAGTTGATAACCTGATTATTGGTGGCGGTATGGCCTATACATTTGCAAAAGCACAAGGTGGAGAAATTGGTACTTCGTTGTTAGAGGCTGATAAACAGGAACTTTCTTTAGAACTGATCGAAAAAGCGAAAGCTAAAGGCGTAAACCTGATTTTACCAATTGATACCGTTATTGCAGACAAATTTGCCAACGATGCCGCTAAACAAGATGTTGCAGCAGGTCATATCCCGGCCGATTGGATGGGCTTGGATATTGGTCCTAAAACGGCTGAACTATTTCAGGATGTAATCAAGAATTCTAAAACCTTATTATGGAATGGACCAATGGGTGTTTTCGAAATGGAAAGCTTCCAGGTGGGTACTAAAGCCGTTGCCGATGCGGTAGTGGCTGCAACCAAAGATAATGGCGCTTTTTCTTTGATTGGTGGTGGCGATTCAGCTGCTGCGATTGCCAAATTCGGTATGGAAGATGAAGTGAGTTATGTTTCTACTGGTGGTGGTGCCCTGCTTGAGTATATGGAAGGTAAGGAATTGCCAGGCGTTAAAGCCATTAATGAATAACAAATAACAACCATGTTAAAGGGCCTTGCAGATGATCTCTGCAAGGCCTTTTTGTTTAAATGAAGAAAATGCAAGCCGTATTAACAAGCCGTATTAATAGGAGGAGCGCCACTTAAATTTGGTATTGAAATAGAGGTGATTTTTGTTATCAATAAGTTATTAAGATGCTCATTTTTAGTATTATTTAAATTTCAATGTAAAAAATGGGCGAACGTGACACTTTTGTATCGTTTGTTTTTAATCTGCTTATTATCAGTTATTAATGTGTTTTTAATTGCGTATGAGTGCTTCTTGTCACTATATTTGGTAGCCATCAATGTAACAAAAAAGATGTGGAAAACTTTTTTGTGGTAAAAAGTGGTAAAAAGTGGTAGAACTATTTACTTTTACACTAGATAAAAAGTGTAGATACCACTATGACCCAACTTTTAGGAGAATTCGATTGTAAACTTGACGCAAAGGGCCGCCTTATGGTGCCTGCTGCGCTTAAGAAACAATTGCCTGAATCTGAGAAGGAAGGGTTGATCATTAACCGTGGTTTTGAAAAAAATCTGGTTATCTATCCAAGGAAGGTTTGGGACGCTGTTGTGGCCGATCTTTCTAAGCTTAATATTTATGATCAGGAAAACCGGGCTTTCGTAAGGGCTTTTACGCGTGGGGCAACCGAACTTTCGCTTGATGCGGCCGGCCGGGTGCTTTTACCTAAATCGCTGGTTGATTATGCGGGTATCGGTAGTGATCTGGTGTTGGCTTGTCAGTTAGATCGTATTGAGGTTTGGGACAAAAAATCATACGAAGATATTTTTGATGATGTGCCGGCTAATTTCGCCAGTCTTGCTCAAAAGGTGATGGGCGATAAGAAAGGAGGAGCTGATGGAGAATAATTACCATGTGCCTGTGATGTTGCGGCCTTGTATTGATGGTTTAAATATTAAACCTGATGGGGTTTATGTTGATGTAACCTTTGGTGGTGGCGGTCATTCGAAAGAGATTTTAAAACATCTTGGCCCGAAAGGCAGGCTGATTGCTTTTGATCAGGATCCGGATGCGCAGGCTAATATTCCGGCAGATGATCGATTTATTTTTATCGACCAGAACTTTGGTTTTTTAAAGAATAATCTGCGTTTGAAAGGTTTCCGGCAGGTTGATGGTATTCTGGCTGATTTAGGGGTTTCTTCCCATCAGTTTGATGTGCCTGAGCGTGGTTTTTCCATCCGCCATAACGCCGATTTGGATATGCGAATGGATCAGCACCGGGAGTTAACGGCAGCTGAAATCCTGAATACCTATTCTGAAGATAAGCTTCACAAGATATTTGGAATTTACGGCGAGGTTAAAAATGCAAAATCTTTAGCGCGTGCTATCGTGACCTCGCGTTTGGAACGGCCTTTCACTGATATCAATAGTTTGAAATTGGCGATATCGTCTTATATCCCAAAGGGTAAAGAAAATAAATACCTGGCGCAGGTTTTTCAGGCGCTTAGGATAGAAGTGAATGCAGAAATCCAGGTGCTTGAAGATTTTTTACAGCAAGCGGCTGAGGTGTTAAAGCCAGGTGGCCATTTGGTGGTGATGTCTTATCATTCATTGGAAGACCGGCCGGTTAAAAACTTCATGGCGAAAGGAAAATTTCAGGGTGAGGTAGAAAAAGATTTCTTCGGAAATCAGCAAAAGCCTTTTAATGTAATTACGCGTAAAGCGATTGTAGCCACGGATGAGGAGATTGCACAAAACAATCGTGCCCGCAGTGCGAAACTTAGAATTGCAGAAAAAATATGAACAGGTTTAGAGAGGAGATAGAAGAAGAGGAAGCTGGACCTGAGCCGGAATTAAAAGCTGCGCCCAAGAAGCCAAAAACTGCTGATGAGAAAATGGATAGCAATTCTTTTATCAGCAAGCTTTTTAATGATGGATTGGTAAGTAAAGAGGCGGCAACCGATGCTTTGCCATATTTGTGCTTTCTGGCTTTTTTGGGGATGATTTATATCGCCAACAGCCATTTTGCGGTAAACAATGTACGTCGTATTGATAAATTAAATAAAGAAGTAAAAGAATTAAGATGGGAGTATAAATCACTTAAAGCCGACCTGATGTTTAAAAGTAAATTAACAGAGGTTGCTAAAAAAGTAGATACCCTTGGGATAAAAGAACTGATTGAACCACCAAAAAAAATAATTGTTAAAAGCGATGAATATTAGAGCAAACATCTTGCTTCGTGTATATCTGGCATTTGGCTTAATTGTGCTTTTTGCTTTCGCGGTGTTTTTACGCCTCGGTCAGGTGCAGTTTGTACAGGGAAAAAAATGGAAGGCTATGGCCGATAGTCTTTCTACACGCTATGTAAATGTAGAAGCCACACGTGGGAATATTTATTCTAACGATGGCAGTTTGCTGGCTACCTCGATACCAGAATACGAGCTGCGTATGGATATGTTTGCCGGCGGCATTGCTGATGATAAGGTATTTAATGAAAAAGTAGATTCGCTGGGATATAAACTATCGCAGATTTTTCAGGATAAAACAGCTAAGGAATATGCCCGTTACCTGCGTAAAGGCAGGCAGGATAGCGCACGTTACTTATTGATTCACCGTAAGGTAGGTTATGCTGATCTCAAAACCATCAGAACTTTTCCGCTTTATAATATTGGTAAATATAGTGGTGGCTTAATTGCCGTGCAGCAGAATAAACGGATTCTTCCTTTTCAGGCGCTAGCTGCCCGTACCATCGGTTATAAAAACGAAAATGTGGCAAACGGGGTAGGTTTAGAAGGTGCGTATAAAGAATATATCAATGGCGAGACCGGAAAAAGATTGATGCAGCGCATTGCAGGAGGGGTTTATATTCCGGTAAATGAAGAAGCGGAGGTTGCGCCAAAGGACGGAGCTGATATTATCTCGACTATTGACGTGAATATGCAGGACCTTGCTCAGAGTGCATTAGAAAAGCAGCTGATTAAGTCGCAGGCCGATCACGGTACAGTGATTTTAATGGAGGTGGCAACTGGCGAAATCAGGGCGGTGGCCAATTTCTCTAAAGTAGAAGAAGGAGTATATAAAGAGAAGTTTAATTATGCCATTGCCGGTAATCAAGATCCGGGATCTACTTTTAAGCTTGCTTCTTACATGGCGCTTTTAGAAGATAAACTAATTGATACCAATACGATGATCGGAACCGGTTATTACCAGATTCCGGGAAAACTGATTACAGATTCGCACCCTAAAATTGAAACAGTTACCGCAAAAAAAGCATTTGAAACATCGTCCAATGCTGCAATTGCAAAGCTGATCAACATGCATTATGGTAGCGATCCGATAAAATTTACCGATCATTTGTATGATTGGCACCTAAATCAAAAAATGGATCTGCAGATTCCTGGTGAAGCCAGGCCTGTGGTTAAAAATCCTAAAACAAACAAAAGCTGGAACAAAAACATGACCCTTCCCCAGATGGCTTATGGTTATGAAATGCAGTTAACCCCATTAAAAATGTTGACCCTCTATAATGCGGTGGCCAATAATGGCAAGATGGTGCAACCGATTTTTGTAAAAGAAATCAGAAGGTTGGGCAATCCGATCGAGCAGTTCAAAGCAAGGGTAATTAATGATAAAATCTGTTCGGACGTTACCTTGAGCAAAATTAAAAAAATGCTTGAAGGGGTGGTAACAGAAGGTAGCGGAAAACAGGTGGTTTATAATCCATTGTATCCGATTGCCGGTAAAACGGGTACTGCGCAGGTGGCTGATGCGAATAAGGGATATAAAGCTAATAAGCAATATCAGGCTTCTTTTGTAGGGTATTTTCCGGCTGATAAGCCGAAGTATTCATTGATCGTCGTGATCAATGATCCAAAGGGTGCTTATTATGGTGCTACGGTTTCGGGTCCGGTATTTAGGGAAATTGCTGATCGTATTTATGCCAGTGATATGCAGATGTACAATGATGTACCTACACGCCTGGTGGGAAATACCGGAACACCGCCCACAAAGGCCGGGCAGAGTAAAGCGACTCAAAAAGTGTATAAGGCTTTCGGTTTTAAACCGCTTTTTGCTTCAAAATCAGAGTATTACAATATTATCGATACCAGCGCAGGGACAATTTTCCAGGAAAACAACGAGCGTAAAGGTGTAATGCCAAACGTAACAGGGATGGGGCTGAAAGATGCTTTGTATCTTTTGGGAAATGCCGGTTTAAAAACAAGGGTTTTCGGGGCGGGCAAAGTGGTTAGTCAGTCTATAGCTGCCGGTACAAAAGTGGGCAAAGGATTAGGTGTGCAGATAGAGTTGAATTAAGGTGGAAGGTTTAAGGTGGAAGGTTTAAGGTGTAGGGTTGTATAACTTAAGTTCCTAATACTTGGTTCTGGATACTTGATACTAAAAAGATAGAAAAAATGCAATTACAAGATTTACTTTACGGCGTAACGATTAAAGAATTGGTTGGTAAAACCGATAGGCAGATCAATGCGCTGAATTTCGATTCGCGTAAGGTAGGTAAAGACGATATCTTTTTTGCTGTGGTAGGTACCCTGGCTGATGGGCACCAGTTTATTGAGCAGACCGTTCAGCAGGGCGCAGGTGTAATTATCTGTGAAAATCTGCCAGAAATCCACGATTTTACAGTTACTTATATCAAGGTTGAAAATACATCGGTTGCCTTAGGGATTATGGCCGGTAATTATTTTGGAAATCCATCAGCAGATCTAAAACTGATTGGCATTACCGGAACGAATGGAAAAACGACTATTGCGACCATTCTTTTTAAATTATTTAAAGATCTGGGTTATAAAACCGGGCTTTTATCAACCGTTGAGAATTATATCAATGATACTGTAGTTCCAGCTACGCATACTACGCCAAACCCAATTGCCTTAAATCAACTTTTAAGGGATATGGTAAACGCAGGCTGCGATTATTGTTTCATGGAAGTGAGTTCGCATGCCGTAGCCCAGCACCGGATAGAAGGACTAACTTTCTCCGGAGGAGTATTTTCAAATCTGACGCATGATCATCTAGATTTTCATAAAACTTTTGATGCTTATCTGAAAGCCAAGAAAGCATTTTTTGATATGCTGCCTAAAACGGCATTTGCATTGACAAATATCGATGACAAAAACGGTATGGTGATGCTGCAGAATACCAAAGCACATAAAAAGACTTATGCGTTAAAGCAACTGGCAGATTTTAAGGCGAAAATTATTGAAAACCAGTTTAGTGGTTTGCATTTGGATATCGATAACGAGGATGTTTACTTCAAATTGGTGGGTTCTTTTAATGCCTATAACCTATTGGCTGTTTATGGGACTGCGGTTTTGTTGGAGCAGGATAAATTAAGGGTGCTGACGATGTTGAGCCGTTTATCAGGTGCAGAAGGACGGTTTGATTATATAACTTCTGCTGATAAAATTATCGGTATTGTAGACTATGCGCACACCCCGGATGCCGTTCAAAATGTATTGAGTACCATTGGCAATATACGCAAAGGAACCGAGCAGGTCATTACGGTGATTGGGTGTGGTGGAGATCGTGATAAAACCAAACGGCCAATAATGGCTCAGGTGGCCTGCGATTGGAGCGATAAGGTGATCCTCACCTCCGATAATCCGCGTACGGAAGATCCCCAAACCATTATTAATGATATGGAAGCTGGGGTTTCGCCATCAAATAAACGTAAAACATTATCCATTTTAGATAGAAGGGAAGCCATAAGAACGGCTTGTCATTTAGCGCAGCCAGGAGATATTATTCTTGTTGCGGGTAAAGGACATGAGAAATATCAGGAAATTAATGGTGTAAGGAACCATTTTGATGATAAAGAAATTTTACTTGAACAATTAAAACCAATCAGCTAATGTTATATTTATTATTCGAATACCTGCATAAGCATTACGATATACCTGGGTTAAGGTTGTTCCAGTACATTACTTTCCGTGCTTCCATTTCTATCATTTTGTCACTGATCATTACTACGGTATATGGGCGTAGGTTAATTGACTTTTTGCATAAAAAACAGGTAGGCGAAACCGTTCGGAATTTAGGTTTAGAAGGTCAGATGCAGAAACAGGGAACGCCAACTATGGGGGGTATCATCATTTTGCTGGGTATTCTGATACCGACATTACTTTTCGCGAATATTACGAATATCTACGTCGTTCTGATGGTCATCACCACGATCTGGATGGGTGCAATTGGTTTTTTGGATGATTATATCAAGGTGTTCAAGAAAAATAAGGAAGGTTTAGCCGGTCGTTTTAAAGTGGTTGGTCAGGTGGGATTGGGTTTAATTGTAGGCACCACCATGTATTTCCACCCTAATATTGTGGTGAGAGAAACCGTTCAGGATAATGTTAAAAATACTTCTACGGTTCCGATGGTACTGCGCCAGAAAGGTGAAACCTTTTACTATACGCAAGATGTAAAATCGACTAAAACCAATATGCCTTTTTATAAGAATAATGAGTTCGATTATGCCAAGGTATTAAAGTTTTTAGGCGGCGATTATCAGAAATATGCGTTTATCATATTCCTCATTTTTACGGTGTTTATCATTACGGCGGTTTCAAATGGAGCCAACATTACCGATGGTATTGATGGGCTTGCCACTGGTACTTCTGCTGTAATTGGGATTACCCTCGGGATTTTGGCTTATGTATCGGGAAACACGATCATGGCCGATTACCTGAACATCATGTACATCCCGAACTCGGCAGAGCTGATGATTTTTGCAGGCGCATTTGTTGGTGCGTGCGTTGGCTTCCTTTGGTATAATTCTTATCCTGCCCAGATTTTTATGGGCGATACCGGAAGCCTGGCCATTGGAGGAATCATTGCCGCATTTGCACTGATGATCCGCAAGGAACTCCTGATCCCGATTTTATGCGGGATATTCCTGGTAGAACTGGTATCCGTAATTATGCAGGTTTCATACTTTAAATACACCAAGAAGAAATTTGGAGAAGGCCGTAGGATTTTCCTGATGTCGCCCTTGCATCACCACTACCAGAAAAAAGGATATCACGAAGCCAAGATTGTAACCCGCTTCTGGATTATCGGAATTATGCTGGCGATTATGACCATTGTAACATTGAAATTAAGGTAATTCAAGGTGGAAGGTTTAAAGGTGGAGGGTGTAAGGTTTAAGTAGATCGGTAAAATAAAAAAATAAATAAAAGTGTAATAGTAGTGTCTTGATACCTGATACTAATTACTAATACTAAAATATAAACAATGAACACGAATAACATCACATCAAGCAATACGAAGTCAGCGATGACCGGGCAGGGCCGTGTGGTTATTCTCGGTGCCGGTGAAAGTGGGGTAGGTGCAGCAAAGCTGGCGCAAACCAAAGGTTTCGAGGTATTTGTTTCAGATTTTGATGTCATAAGTGATCAATACAAAGCTGCATTAGAAGAGCTTGGCGTATCCTACGAATCTGAAAAGCATACCGAAGAATTGATTTTGAATGCAACTGAGGTGATTAAAAGTCCCGGTATCCCGCCGACAGCACCCATCGTTAAAAAACTGGTTGCTCAAGGTATTCCGGTAATTTCTGAAATTGAATTTGCCAAACGATACACCAATGCTAAAACCATTTGCATCACAGGTTCCAATGGTAAATCAACCACAAGCTTATTAACCTATCATATCTTAAAAAATGCGGGTTTAAATGTAGGTTTGGCCGGTAATATCGGGCAGAGTTTTGCTGCCCAGGTAGCCACAGAAGATTATGAATATTATGTGCTGGAAATCTCTAGTTTTATGCTTGATGATATGTTTCAGTTTAAGGCAGATATCGCAGTTCTATTGAATATTACACCCGATCATTTAGACCGGTACGATTATAAACTGGAGAATTACGCAGCATCAAAAATGCGCATCATTCAAAACCAGACTGCAGATGATATTTTTATCTACTGTGCAGACGACGAAGAAAGCCTGAAAGCCATGGCTATAACCAAACCTCTTGCTAAAACTTACCCTTTTTCGATTGTTAAACCGGTGGAAAAAGGTGCTTATCTAGAGGAAAATATGCTACATATCCTTACAGAACCTAATAACCAACTAACCATGTCTATTTTAGATTTAGCCTTACAGGGCAAGCATAACATTTACAATTCTATGGCCTCTGGTATTGTGGCTAAAGTTTTAGAATTAAGAAATGAGTCCATCCGCGAGAGTATGGGTAATTTCAAAAATATTGGGCACAGGTTAGAGCATGTGGCCAAAATTTCGGGGATTGATTTCATTAACGATAGTAAAGCTACCAATGTGAACTCTACCTGGTATGCTTTAGAAAGTATGACGAGCGATGTCGTGCTGATCATGGGTGGTGTTGATAAAGGTAACGATTATGGCATGCTTAAGGATCTGGTTAAAAGTAAAGTAAAAGCTATTGTATGTCTGGGAAAAGACAATAAACGCATTCATGATGCTTTTGAGGATGATGTAGAAATAATTGTAAATACTTTTTCGGCAGAAGAAGCAACACAAATTGCTTTCCACCTGGCTAAACGTGGCGATGCCGTATTGCTATCACCTGCATGTGCAAGTTTTGATTTGTTTAAAAATTATGAAGACCGCGGTAACCAGTTTAAGGCGGCAGTTAG
Source organism: uncultured Pedobacter sp. (assembly GCF_913776295.1). Taxonomy (GTDB): domain Bacteria; phylum Bacteroidota; class Bacteroidia; order Sphingobacteriales; family Sphingobacteriaceae; genus Pedobacter. The sequence continues at coordinate 73,702 of NZ_CAJYOJ010000079.1, read as the reverse complement.
GGAATTATAAAAAGAGACTCAATATATGTTGCAGGCACTACTTAATAAAACAAAAGGAGATAGATGGATCTGGTTGATCATCATCCTGCTTTCGCTTATATCTGTTATGGCAGTATACAGCGCAACGGGCACTTTGGCTTATAAAAAAGGAGAAGCTGTGGAAAAATTGTTGCTTACCAAGCACCTTATTTTTGTGCTGCTGGGTATAGGTATGATTTATATCGCCCACCTGCTCGATTACCGCTATTATGCCGGTATCTCGAAAGTGTTGATGATTGTAACCATTCCTTTGTTGTTTTACACCTTAATATTTGGTACGAACTTAAACGATGCTTCCAGGTGGGTTAAAATACCGGTGATTGGACTGACCTTTCAAACTTCCGATTTGGCCAAGCTGGCGTTAATTACCTTTTTAGCCCGGATGTTAACCAAAAAGCAAGAAAATATTAAGAATGTTAAAGAGTCATTTATACCCATTATGGGCTCGGTTTGTGTGGTATTTGTTTTAATCGCACTGGCCAATTTGTCTACAGCATTAATGCTGTTTGGGGTAAGTATATTGCTGTTAATTATCGGTAGGATCAGCATTAAACAGATCGCAATTGTTTGTGCAGGAGGTTTTGTCCTGTTGTTGTTTGTTTTCTTTTTAGGACCAAGGAGAAAAACCTACATGTCGCGTATAAATACGTTTATGCATCCTGAAATGCAGCATTCAGATAAAACTTTCCAGGCAGATCAGGCAAAAATTGCCCTGGCTACTGGTGGTGTTTTTGGTAAAGGACCAGGTAATAGTACACAACGCAACTTCCTGCCACACCCGTATTCCGATTTTATTTTCGCCATTATTATTGAAGAATGGGGAACTGTGGGAGGAATTGTTATCATGATACTATACCTGGTGCTTTTATACCGATGTATCAAGATCGTAACCCGGGCACCCAAGGCTTTCGGTGCACTACTGGCTGCCGGATTGAGTTTCAGTCTGACCATTCAGGCCTTTGCAAATATGGCCGTAGCCGTTGGTTTAGGTCCGGTAACCGGAGTTCCGTTGCCACTGGTCAGTATGGGGGGTACCTCCATGATTTTTACCAGCGTGGCTTTTGGTATTATTCTGAGCGTAAGCCGTGATGTAGAGGAAAATGCCCGTGTCACAACAAAAGAAGATAAAGATAAAGTGAAAAATAAAGTGATCGTTGGAGAAATACCTGCATTTGGATAAATAAAAGCAACCACAAAGACACAAAAGAACACAATAGTTATAATGATACCTAGTAAAGCATATCTCACTGATTTAACTTATCAGGTCAATGGGGCTGCCATTGAAGTGCATAAGGCTCTCGGAGCTGGATTGTTAGAGAGCGCGTATCATAAATGCATGAAGTATGAACTAGCACTAAGAGGGATTTCCTTCATGACTGAGATGATTGTACCAGTAAATTATAAAGGAATGGCTATAGATGCAAATTTGAGATGTGATTTATTTATTGAAAATGTACTTACGGTTGAATTAAAGTCTGTTGATAAATTAATGCCGATTCATGAGGCTCAAATTATTACTTATATGAAGCTGTTAGGTTCTCCTAAGGGAATAATTTATAATTTCAATACAGTTAATTTATATAGTGAAGGGCAAAAAACATATGTAAACGATTTATTCAGACTGTTACCTGAATAGGCAATATTAATATTAAACAACAACAACTTTTGTTCACTATTGTGACTTTTGTAGTGAGATAGTTAACATTAAAACAATTAAAATGAATAATTCCCCAAAAATTATCATATCAGGTGGTGGCACCGGCGGGCACATTTTTCCCGCCGTAGCCATAGCCAATGCGCTAAAACGCATGGTTCCAACCTGTGAAATCTTATTTGTGGGCGCCCAGGGCCGCATGGAGATGGAAAAAGTTCCTGCTGCCGGATATAAAATTATAGGATTGAATATTAGCGGTATGCAACGTGGCTCGATTGTTAAAAATCTGGCACTTCCGCTAAAGGTAATCGGTAGTGTGCGTAAAGCCATACAGATTATTAGCGATTTTAAACCTGATGCGGTAGTTGGTGTTGGTGGTTATGCTTCCGGACCACTGTTGTATGCATCCTCGTTAAAAGGAATTCCTTACCTCATACAGGAACAGAATTCTTACGCAGGGATCACCAATAAGTGGTTAGGTAAAAAGGCTTCGAAAATCTGTGTCGCTTTTGATGGTATGGAACAGTTTTTTCCAGCTGACCGGATTTTAAAAACAGGAAATCCTGTACGTCAGGAAGTAGTTGATATTAAAGGCAAGCACCATGCAGGAGCCGAATTATTAAAGCTGGATCCATTGAAAAAGACCATTATGGTTACCGGTGGAAGTTTGGGTGCAGGAACACTAAATAAGGCAATTGAAAAACACTTAGCTGAAATTATTGCGCAGGATGTACAGGTAATCTGGCAAACCGGTAAATATTACTACAAAGGGATTATAGAACGATTGGGCATGGATTATCATCCAAACGTTCGGATTCTGGAGTTTTTAAATAAAATGGATCTGGCTTATGCCGCCGCCGATATCATTATCAGCCGGGCTGGAGCAGGAACCATTGCAGAACTTTGTTTGATTAAAAAACCGGTGATTCTGGTGCCTTCGCCAAATGTAGCCGAAGACCATCAAACAAAAAATGCGATGGCGCTGGTTAAAAACGGAGCTGCCATATTAATTAATGATCGCGCTGCAGAAGATATGCTGGTAAAAGAAGCATTAGCACTTTTAACAAATAAAGAACAGTGCGAAACACTGGCCCAGAATCTGGCTAAAATGGCATTGCCAAAGGCGGATGAAATTATTGCCGGTGAAGTATTGAAATTGATTAAATAAGAGATATGAGAAACTAGATGTGAGAGATGAGAATTTGGATTTGAGAGTAGGCGTTATGCCGAGTAATCAGATCTCAAATCTCCCATCTCCCATCTCAAATCTTAAAACATGGAATTAAGTAAAATAAATAGGGTTTTCTTTGTAGGTATCGGTGGTATCGGCATGAGTGCGCTTGCCCGTTATTTTGCTAAACGCGGACAGGTGGTTTCTGGTTATGATAAAACTAAAACAAAACTGACCGAAACTTTAACGCAAGAAGGGATTTCGATAACCTATCTTGATGAAACCGCTGCATTGCCTAATGAATTTTTGGATTATCAGCATGATACCCTTGTAGTTTATACGCCGGCAATTCCGAAAAATTCGACCATTTTAAACCACTTTATAGCAAAAGGTTTTGCGCTTAAAAAACGTTCGGAAGTTTTAGGGATTATCAGTAAAGGAATGTTCTGTATTGCTATTGCAGGCACACATGGTAAAACTACTACATCATCTATTGTTGCCCATATTTTAAAAGATACCGGTTATGATTGTACTGCTTTTTTAGGTGGTATAACCAGCAACTACAACAGTAATGTGCTCTTCGGAAAAAATAATGTGGTGGTGGTAGAGGCTGATGAGTACGATCGATCGTTTCTTACCCTGCATCCTGATGTAGCGGTGGTTACTTCGATGGATGCCGATCATTTGGATATTTACGGAGATAAAAGTCATTTGGAAGAATCTTTCCATTTATTTGCTGGCCAGCTCAAAGCCGAAGGTACACTTTATGCGCACGAAGGATTGCCGCTGGAGAAAAGCATCAGTTACGGCTTAAGTTCAACGGCAACGGCAAAAGCTGAAAATTTAAAAGTGGAGGGGTCGAAATTTGTTTTCGATTATACAGATCATACCCATAGCATAAGAGATATCAGCCTGCTGTTGCCAGGGAAGCACAATGTAGAAAACACAACGGTTGCCATTGCCATTGCTTTACAATTGGGTATTGATACTGAGAAGGTAAAACTAGCTGTTGCTAATTTCAAAGGCGTTAAACGTCGCTTTGAATACATTGTAAATAATGGCAATCAGATTTATATTGATGATTATGCGCATCATCCTGAAGAACTTAGGGCTTGTTTTGATGCGGTAAGACAGTTATATCCAGGCAAAAAGTTAACAGTAATTTTCCAGCCGCACTTGTTCACACGGACAAGAGATTTTGCAGATGAATTTGCAAAAGTTTTAAGCACGGTAGACGAACTCATGCTTTTGGAGATCTATCCGGCAAGAGAACTGCCGATTGAGGGCATAAATGCTCAGTTTTTGTTGGATAAAATCACGCTGACAGAAAAAAAAATAGAGGAAAAAGATTTAGTGGTTCAGTATGTTAAAGATACGAAGCCTGAATTAATATTAACAGTTGGCGCGGGAGATATCGACACGATTATCGAACCCCTTAAAAATGCTTTGAACAATGCTTAAACGGATAAACTGGAGCGCAATTTTTACCGGCTTTGCCTGGCTCATCAGCCTGGCAGGGGTGGTGGTGCTTTTGAGTTTTATCAATGTAAAGAAACGGACGGTTAAATGTACAGATGTTAAGATCCTGATTCCCGGGGCAGATAATTTTATAGAACGCGAAGAGATCGACGCAATTCTAAAAGAAGATCAAGGTGTGCTTTTGGGTCGTAACCTCGAAAATATCAATATCCATAAAATCGAGAAAAAACTGCAGTCTAACCCTTACATCGGCTTTGCTAAAGTATATGTGGATATGGACGGGGTACTGCATATTGAAGTAAAACAGCGTCAGCCTATCCTTCGCATATTGAATGAAAACGGACAAGATTTCTACATTGATAATGATGGACTGAAAATGCCTATTTCGTCAAATTTCACAGCTAATGTACTGGTGGCAACAGGGCATATTTTAGAAGTTTTTAGTAGTAGGGTAGATACTTTACACACACAACTCGCAAGAGATTTATATAAAACTGCACAGTTTATTAAAAAAGATACACTCTGGGAGGCACAGATTGAGCAGGTGGTAGTTGATCAGAAAAACGATATCGAACTGATACCAAGGGTCGGTAATCAGCGCATTATTTTAGGTAATGCCGATTCGCTTGAAAAGAAAATGAAAAACCTGTTGTTGTTTTACAAAAAAGCGATGCCACAGGTAGGATGGGATACTTATAAAACCATCAATATTAAGTATACCAACCAAATTGTTTGCGAAAGAAGAGATTCTACAGAATTAGGAAAAAAAGCTAAAACAATTTCTGCAGCAGATAGTTTGAGGATACAACGAAGTGTAACCGACTCCTTAATCAGAAGTACAATTGTTGCGGCAATGGATGATCGCCCCGGGTCCGGTCAACAGAAAAAAGAAGAACCAAAAAAAACTGAAATTCGAAAGGTTGAAGTTAAAAAAACTGAGCCTAAAAAATTAGAACCCCAAAAAATAACATCAGTTAAAACAGAAGTAAAAAAGCCGGCGGTTACGTCAGCCACAAAACCAAAGGAAACGAAACCTGTGGATAAAAAAGAAAAACCGAAGCAATCGGTAACAACACAGCCAAAGCCGGCAAAATCTGAGGCGCAATTGAAAAAAGAAAGAGAAGCAAGAGAGAAAGAAATCAGAGCCCTGGAAAAACAGTATAAAACTCAGCAAAATTAACAAATATGGACAAGGCAAAATTTACCAGTCAGTCGCCCATCGTAGTAGGATTGGATATCGGTACTACAAAAATTTGTGTTATCGTTGGCCGTAGAACGCAGCACGGTAAAATAGAAATCTTAGGAATAGGAAAGGCAGAATCAGCCGGGGTAACGCGCGGAGTGGTTTCTAACATCCAAAAAACAGTGCAGGGTATTGCTCAGGCTGTTGAAGTGGCAAGCGGACAATCCAATGTAGAAATACAGGTGGTAAATGTGGGGATCGCTGGTCAGCACATTAAGAGCTTACAGCATAGAGGTATTTTAACAAGAAGAGAATTAAACAACGAAATCGGTAAAAAGGATATCGATAAGTTGATTGACGATATGTTCAAGCTGGTGATGCCTCCGGGTGAGGAGATCATCCATGTATTGCCGCAGGAATTTACCATCGATAATGAGCCGGGAATCAAAGATCCGATCGGTATGGCAGGAGTTCGCCTTGAAGCGAATTTCCATATCATTTCTGGTCAGGTTACGGCGGTGAAAAATATCATCAAATGTGTAAATAATGCAGGCTTGCAAACTCAGGATTTAATTCTTGAGCCATTGGCTTCATCTGAATCGGTGTTGAGCGAGGAAGAAAAAGAAGCGGGTATTGCATTGGTTGATATTGGTGGTGGTACTACAGATATTGCTATTTTCCACGAAGGTATTATTCGTCATACCGCTGTGATCCCATTTGGTGGCAATAGTGTTACCGAAGATATCAGAGAGGGTTGCTCTGTAATGCGTAACCAGGCTGAGTTGTTGAAAACGCGTTTCGGTTCGGCATTGGCTGAAGAGAACAAAGAAAACGAAATTATTTGCGTTCCTGGTTTACGTGGCCGCGAACCAAAAGAAATCTCGGTCAAAAATCTGGCCTATGTTATTCAGGCACGCATGGAAGAAATTATTGAACACGTGTATTACGAGATCAAATCTTCCGGATATGAGAAAAAACTGATCGGTGGTATTGTGATTACCGGTGGTGGTGCTTTATTAAAGCACTTATCTCAGGCGGTTGAGTATGTAACCGGTTTAGACTGCCGTATCGGTTATCCGAACGAGCATTTGTCTAAATACGAAGATATGCCTAAAGCCATTTACGATGATCTGAAAAGCCCAATGTATGCAACCAGTGTGGGTTTGCTAATTAAAGGGATTCAGAAAGCAGAAGAGTTGATTGAAGAAATGAAACAGCCTGGTGTTTTTGTAGAAAAACCAAAAACGGCCAAAGAGAAAGAGAAACGTGGACCAGGTTTGTTCGATAAATTACTGGCAAAAACAAGAACATTCATTCAGGATGATATGAATGTAAGTGATGAAGATTACCTGAAAAGCTAATTATTTTTCAACAAAACAAGAGTTTTCCACATTCTTAACACTTGTGGAAAACGTCTGTTGAAAAAATGTTAATATTACATGGAGTAATGAACAGAATTTAAAATTTTTAAACAACTGATTCATAAATATATGCAGTTCGAAATGTTAAAAGATAAATCTTCAATCATCAAGGTTATTGGTGTTGGAGGTGGTGGCGGAAACGCAGTGAACCATATGTACCTGTCTGGTATTACTGGTGTAGATTTTATTATTTGTAATACCGATGCCCAGGCTTTGGAATCTAGTCCTATACCTAACAAGGTTCAATTGGGCGCTAGTTTAACTGAAGGAATGGGGGCTGGTTCCATTCCTGAAGTTGGTAAAAACTCCGCTATAGAAAATATAGATGATATTAAGGCCATGTTGGGTAATACCACCAAAATGCTTTTTATCACAGCCGGAATGGGCGGCGGTACCGGAACAGGCGCTTCACCAATCATTGCGAAAGCAGCTAAAGAACTTGACATTTTAACTGTAGCCATCATTACTACACCATTTTCTTTCGAGGGAAAAAGACGTAGACTACAGGCCGACGAGGGAATGGAAGAGTTGAAAAAATATGTGGATTCTTACCTGGTGATCTCTAATGACCGCCTGCGCGAAATCTTCGGAAACTTAACCTTGGGTTCTGCCTTTGGTCAGGCCGATGATATTTTAACAACGGCTGCAAAAGGCATTGCAGAAATTATTACGGTTCCAGGTTATATCAACGTGGATTTTAAGGATGTTCGTACCGTAATGAAAGATAGCGGTGTGGCCATTATGGGTAGTTTCGCCGCAGAGGGCGATGACCGTGCATTACAGGCCGTAGAAGGTGCTCTGGCTTCCCCATTATTAAAAGATAATGAAATCGAAGGAGCCCGTTATATTCTATTGAATATCAGTTCGGGTTTACGTGAAGTAACCATGGATGAGGTTTCAATCATCACCGATTATATCCAGGAGAAAGCTGGTTTATCAGCCGATTTAATATGGGGTAACTGTACAGACGAATCTTTAGGCGATAAACTTTCTGTAACCATTATTGCAACAGGTTTCCAAACATCAGAAGAACGTGTAAAAGAAGAAAAAAATAAAAAGAAAATATCACTGTTAACACCAGAAGAAGCACCGCTCGTTCGTCCGGTTGAACCAGTAAATTCTTTCATTCAACCTAAAGCAGCACCATCTTATGAGCCTGTTCTAAAAACCAAGGAAGAAGTTTCGCAGGCAGATCTTTTTGGTGGGATGTTCAGTAAATCTGAACCTCAAAAAGTTCAGGAGCCCGAAAATAATGTGGTTCGCCATACTTTAATTGAAGAGGAGCCCCAGGTAGAAGAAGCTAAAGAAACCGGATTTGAGTTCGAAGTTAAATTGGCTGAAACCAATTTTGTATTCGAAACACCAGTTGCCAAGGCAGCTCCTATGCCGCAGCCTGAACCTGAAATCGAGATGCCGGTGGTTGGCTTAGATGACGATAAAAGTGACGAATCAATGGAAGAGCAATTGAAAAAATCTAAAGAACGTATTTTGCGTTTAAAAGATCTGAGCATGAAATTGCGCACCACCAATGGTTTACAGGAGCTGGAAAACGAACCCGCTTATAAACGCAAGCAAATGCAGTTGCAACAAGTGCAGCATTCCTCTGAATCGCAGGTAAGCAGGTTTACTTTAAGCAACGATCAGGACGGCGGTACAGAGATCAGACCTAATAATTCTTTTCTGCACGATAACGTTGATTAAAACCAACCAGATATCATTTAAAGCCCCGTTGTAACATCGGGGCTTTTTTGGCATGCAATTGGAGCACTAGAAGGCTTAGCTGATACTTAAAAAGATCATGAGGTTGATTTTAAGCTGAATAAAGCTTAAATTCGCAAAATTTAATAATAAAAAAACAGGTAATACATTGGATATATTTGATAAAATAGCGAAACACATGGGCCCAATCGGTCAACACCAGAAATGGTCTCATGGGTATTTCTCGTTTCCAAAATTAGAGGGAGAAATTGCACCACATATGCAATTTAAAGGAAAAGAGCATTTGGTTTGGAGTTTAAACAACTACTTAGGCTTAGCCAATCACCCGGAAGTAAGAAAGGCAGATGAAGAAGCTGCAGCTCAATATGGTATGGCTTATCCTATGGGGGCCCGCATGATGAGTGGCAATTCTAAGTTTCACGAGCAGTTGGAGCAGGAGCTGGCCGCTTTTGTTGGCAAGCCTGATGCATTTTTATTAAATTATGGTTACCAGGGGATGGTATCGATTATTGATACCCTGGTTGATCGTAACGATGTAATCGTTTATGATGCCGAATCGCACGCCTGTATTATTGATGGTTTGCGCTTGCACATGGGCAAACGTTTTGTTTACAAACACAACGATATCGAGAGCGCCCGTAAACAATTAGAGCGTGCTACCAAATTAACGCAAGAATCTGGCGGCGGTATTTTGTTAATTACCGAAGGTGTTTTTGGTATGAGCGGTGCACAGGGTAAATTAAAGGAAATTGTAGATCTTAAAAAAGAATTCGAATTCCGTATACTGGTTGATGATGCACACGGTTTTGGTACCATGGGTAAAACAGGAGCGGGTACACATGAAGCCCAGGATTGTATTGACGGAGTCGATGTATATTTCGGTACTTTCGCCAAATCAATGGCCGGTATTGGTGCTTTCGTTGCATCTACCGAAGAAATTACGAATTTCCTGAGATACAATATGCGTTCACAAACTTTTGCCAAAGCTTTGCCAATGCCAATGGTAATTGGATTATTGAAACGTTTAGAGCTATTGAAAAGCCGTCCGGAGTTAAAAGATAAACTTTGGGAAATTGCCACAGCGCTTCAGAAAGGATTGCGTGAGCGTGGTTTCGATTTGGGTGTTACTGATTCGGTAGTTACACCGGTTTTCCTGAAAGGCGAACTTTCTGATGCTACAGCACTTACATTCGATCTGCGTGAGAATTATGGTATCTTCTGCTCAATCGTAGTATATCCGGTCATTCCTAAAGGTATGATTGAATTGCGTTTAATTCCAACGGCTGTACACACGCTGGAAGATGTACAACGTACTTTAGACGCTTTTAGCGAAGTTGCGGAAAAGTTAGAAAACGGATATTATAAAGAGAATCTTTTCGCTACGGCTTAAGATCAATGAAAATTTTACAAAGCCCTTTAAACCTGTTTAAAGGGCTTTTTTTGGTAAGTTTTTATTTTAAATAGCTGTGTATCAGTTGTTTGTTTAGTCGGTTTTTTAAATTGTATGTTTATAAATCTAAGCGTGTGGAAAAAAACGGTTTAGGAGGCTGTTTTTTTATTGTTTCAAAATTTTTTTATTTCGTTAAACCCTTTAAATTAGATAATTAAATCTAAAACTTTAAAGAACCATAGGAGTAATCAAAAATGAAAAAATTCGAAGAAGTAAAAAGTTTAGTGGCAGCTTTGGAAGCTGATGCAGACAAATTTTATAACAAAGGCAACAGTGCGGCAGGAACCCGTGTACGTAAAGGTATGCAGGATCTGAAAAACTTAGCCCAGGCCATCCGTCTGGAAGTTCAGGAAACCAAAAATAAAGCTTAAGCGACTTTAAATAAATATGATACCAGATGGCCTCTTTATACGAAGAGGCCATTGTTTTATTAGATAAAATCAAATCATCACGATTACCCTATTCTTACCATGAAAAAACTAATTCTACTTATACTACTTGGTTGTGCGCAGTTAATGTATGCACAGGAAAATTTAAATTTTGGCCGTCAGAAAGAAGTGATTTCGCCGCAAATGAATCCTGATGGTACTTTTACTTTCAGGCTTAAAGCTCCAAACGCCAGGAAGGTAGAGATACAGGGTGATTTTTTGGTTTCGAAGCCAAATACTCCACCCACGCAGGAAATGAAATTGGGAACAGATAGTATTTGGTCATATACTTCGGCAGTTTTAAGCTCGGAACTTTACAGTTACAGTTTTATTGTGGATGGTTTGAAAATCCGGGATCCAAGCAATGTTTACCTGATCAGAGATGTATCCTCTGTTGTAAACGTATTTTTAGTGGGAAATGGCAAGGCAGATTTATATATGGTTAAAGATGTACCGCATGGAACGGTGGCAAAACGCTGGTATCAATCCGATGGGCTTAAAACCAGTCGCAGAATTACTGTTTACACGCCGCCAGGTTATGAAGAATCGAAAGGGAATTATCCTGTTTTATATCTGTTACATGGTGTTGGAGGGGATGAAGAAGCCTGGATGCAACTCGGTAGAGCTTCTCAGATCCTGGATAATCTTATCGCCGCAGGCAAAGCCAGGCCGATGATCGTGGTGATGACTAATGGCCACACCAGTAACACGGCGGCACCGGGAGAATCTTCAAAAGGACTCTATAAGCCAGTTATGATGACACCTGATGTTTTTAATGGTGACATGGAATCCTATTTTCGGGAAATTATAGATTTTACAGAGAAAAACTATCGTACCGGTAAAACGCAGCATGACCGTGCCATTGCTGGTTTATCAATGGGTGGATTTCATTCCCTGTTTATCTCAGCCAATTATCCTAAAACCTTTGGTTATGTCGGTTTGTTTTCTCCGGCGATATTGCCCCCTGCAAGTGCAGTAAACCCTGTTTACAAAGATCTGGACTTGAAACTGGAAGCGCAAAAGAAAAATGGGTACAACTTATACTGGATTGCGATAGGTAAAACAGATTTCTTATATAAAAATGTGAGTGATTTTAGAAAAAAGCTTGATGGAATGAACTTCAAATATGATTATCAAGAAAGTGAGGGTGGTCATACGTGGTCGAACTGGCGGGATTATTTATCAGCATTTGCGCCGATGTTGTTTAAATAACTCCTACCAAACCAAAAAAGGCTCCCAAATTTTGAATCTGGAAGCCTTTTTATTTATTCAAGCACGCGATTAAGCCGTTTGAATTATGTTATCAAGTTCTGCAATAATTAATTGTTCTAAAGATGATGAAGCTTTTACCAGTGGTAACCTCACCGTATCCCCACAGATATTTAAATGCTTTAAAGCAGCTTTAATTCCTGCCGGATTTCCTTCTGCAAAGGCTAAACGCGTAAACTCTACCAAATTTAAGTGGGAAGGATTAGCCGCGTTAAAATTGCCTTGCAAACATAAATTAACCATGTCTGTAAAAGGTTTTGGAACCGCATTTGCAATTACGGAAATTACTCCCGAAGCGCCCAAAGCAATCATAGGCAAGGTAATCGGGTCATCGCCAGAAATTAATAAAAAATCTTCAGGTTTATCCCTCATAATCTGGTTGAACTGATCAAAGCTTCCTGATGCTTCTTTCGTCGCGATGATGTTTTTGAAATCGTGAGCCAACCTGCAAGTCGTTTCCGGACTCATATTGCTCATCGTACGACCGGGAACATTATAGAGGATTAAATCCAATGGCGAAATTTCAGCCAAATATTTATAGTGCTGATAAATTCCCTCCTGTGTGGGTTTGTTGTAATAAGGACTAACAGATAGAATTGCACTATAACCTGTAGCATCGAAAGATTTAATGTCATCAGCTACAGCTAAAGTATTATTCCCTCCAATACCGGCAACCAATGGTAACCTGTTATTGTTAATTTCAGCAGTATAGGCCCACACCTTCTTCTTCTCGTCCTTGGTCATTGTAGCGGTTTCGCCGGTTGTACCTAAAGAAACGAGGTAATCTATCCCTCCTTCTACCAAATGATTAATCAGGTTTTTTAAGCCATTATAATCAACTGATCCATCTGTGTTGAAAGGCGTAACCAACGCTACACCAGTACCCTGAAATTTGTTCATTATATTATTTACTTTTTGTTTTTACCGCGAAGCCACAAAGGGCAGCAAGGCTTTTATTTTTAGGTAATAAATAGCCATTTATTACCCGCCTAATTCCGTCTTTTATTTTTGCTACATTAAAATTGATCAGTAAACCAAGTTTGCAATCTGCTAATTTTAATAGGTAATGATTTGTGCCAGATGTACTTCATTTAAAAAATTAACTGATTTAATTTCACCACAACTTTTTGCTCTACCAATATGCCAATTCTGTAGTTACAATTAAGTTTAATTCCCCGGTATATCACGGGAACTTTTAATTGCGATAAAATATACATTCCTGCACTTCATAAATCAAGCACTTTTCATATGCAGATTCTAACGAACCTGGTCCTAATTCTACATGTACGCGGTAAGCCGCATTTACAATCGCCTTGCAATCAGTTTTTCATTCATCCCTATTTTTTTTAATAATAAATCCCGATGAAGCAGGATCCTAAAAAATTAATAATTGTAGGGATGTTTTATTTATACTTGCCAACAAAAACTAAAACTTTTTTGTCTTAGTGCCTTTGTAGTTAATTTTTATTTTATCATTTCCAATAGCTCAGCATCGCTAATGATCGGAATGTTTAGTTTGTTCGCTTTTTCCAGTTTCGATGGTCCCATATTGTCACCTGCTACAAGGTAATTTAATTTACCCGAAATACTGCTTAGCATCTTGCCTCCATTGGCTTCAATCATATCTTTGAGCTCATCGCGGCTAAAGTTTTCAAAAACGCCCGAAATTACGAATGTTTTTCCAATAAGTCGGTCACTATCCAATGTAATTACCTTTTCTTCAATTTCAAACTGCAATCCGGCTGATTTTAATAATTCTACCTGCCTTAAATGCTCAGATTTTCCGAAATATTCAACAATACTCTCCGCAATGCGCTGTCCGATTTCATCAATAGCGATCAATTCCTCTACGGTAGCCTTTGCCAGATTGTCGATATTTCTTACTCCGGCAGCAGTTTTTTTTGCAACGGTTTCACCAACGTAGCGGATGCCCAAGCCAAAAAGCACTTTTTCGAAAGGCATTTCTTTAGATTTTTCAATGCCCTTGAGCATATTTTCGATTGAACGCTCCCCAAAACGGTCTAAGGTTTTAAGCTGATCTGCCTTTTCATGTAGGGTGTATAAATCGCTAATGTGTTTTATAAGTCCATGCTTATAAAAAGTCTCGATGGTCTCATCACCAAGCCCATCAATATTCATGGCCTTTCGCGAAATAAAGTGCTGGATTTTTCCAACAATCTGCGGCGGACAGCCTTCATCATTAGGGCAATAATGCACCGCTTCCCCTTCTTTTCTGATCAGTTCCGTTCCGCATTCAGGGCAATGATCAAGATAATGGACCTTTTTCGATCCAGGCAACCGTTTCTCCAGATTTACTTTAATAATTTTAGGGATAATTTCGCCACCCTTTTCAACATAAACTGTATCACCTTCATGTAAATCTAAGCGGTCTATCTCATTGGCATTGTGTAAAGTAGCACGTTTAACGGTAGTTCCGGCCAATAAAACAGGTTTTAAATTGGCAACTGGTGTAACTGCTCCCGTCCTGCCCACCTGATAGGTGACTTTCTCCAGAACCGTTTCAACCTCTGCCGCCTTATATTTATATGAAATGGCCCAACGCGGTGATTTAGAGGTAAAACCCAATTCCTGCTGTTGTGCATAACTGTTTACCTTAATTACGATACCGTCAATATCGTAACTTAATTTAAAACGTTCGTTTTCCCAGTGATGGATGAATGCTAAAACAGCGTCGATACCTGAAACCAGTTTGGTATGCTCGCAAACATGAAAGCCCCATTCTTTTACGGCATTTAAGCTTTCCCAATGGGTTTTAAATTCATTTTTGTCTGTATACAGGAAGTATATAAAACCATCTAAAGGCCGTTTGGCCACTTCTTTGCTATCCTGCATTTTAATAGTGCCAGAAGCAAAGTTCCGTGGGTTTGCGTAAGGGATTTCACCAAGTTCTTCCCGATAAGCATTTAAGCGTAAAAAAGCCGCTTTGTGCATAAAAATCTCCCCACGTATTTCGAAATGATCAGGTGCTACTGCAGATTTGATCTGATGCGGAATGGTATGGATGGTTTTTACATTGTTGGTTACATCATCACCTTTGGTGCCATCGCCGCGAGTAACGGCACGTAAAAGTTTGTCATTTTCATAAGTAAGACTGATGGATAGGCCATCAAACTTTAACTCACATACATATTGAAAATTGTCGCCAATGGCTTTACGGATGCGTTCGTCAAAGTCGCGGAGATCCTGTTCATTGTAAGTATTCCCCAGCGATAGCATGGGGTATTTATGTTTTACCGTGACAAAATTTTTGGTGATATCGCCACCTACGCGCTGGGTTGGCGAATTCGGATCGGCGAAATCAGGATTGGCCTGTTCAAGCTCAGCAAGGTGCTTTAATTTTT
Organism: uncultured Pedobacter sp.; assembly: GCF_913776295.1. Classification (GTDB taxonomy): domain Bacteria; phylum Bacteroidota; class Bacteroidia; order Sphingobacteriales; family Sphingobacteriaceae; genus Pedobacter. The sequence continues at coordinate 58,527 of NZ_CAJYOJ010000079.1, read as the reverse complement.
TATCAAACTCATAATCACCAATGGTAGGCATCGCCAGCACATAATAGTTATAATTGTGCTGGTTTAATTCGGCCACCAGGGCATCCATTTCTTCTTTTATTGCAGTTAGCGACATATCACAAATATAGAAAAAGGATAAAGTGGTTTTATAGATCGAATGGTAAAAAAAGGCGTTGGAGTTTTTTTGAAGATTTGACTTGGTATCTGGAAAATTAGTTAACCGTGATATTGTTAAATTAAAAAAGCATTTTTTTTAATTATTGCTTTATGTAAAAAGCAATTTTAATATTTGCTACACTAATGAGACTTACAGCGATTATGTAGCACTTGAGTATAATATAAGAGTTAAATCATAGTTTTTTCTCTATCTCCTCAAAAATATCCATATAATCGTTTTTCAAGGCAGTTTTGAAAATACCTAGTTCAAAGGTAAGCTGCTGTAATTGTTTTTCTTCCAATGTTTTGGGCCATAAACGCATACAGATCCGGTTCAGGGCATAACTGATGTTTTCGAGTTTCTGGTAACTCAGCAGGTACTTGCTGCTGATAAACTTTTCCAAAAAATTAAAGAATAACTCCGGATTTTTAAAGTTACAATGTTCCAGGAAATCACTTAATGATTCTTTTTTTACCGCACTCAAGTTTTCATAAAAATGATTTACCTGGATTAAGTTTTGTTCAACCAATAAATGATCTAACAATAGCTCCAGTCCAATATGGGCTAGAAATGATGGACGAACAGTTGTATTTTCTACAATAGGTTTAATGAGTTGTTTAAGTTCAGTGGTTTTTTCTAAGAAGAAATTAGAAGAATGAAAAAGCAGGTCGACAGCTAAATGCTTTTTCCAGCCCAGAAGCAGACTTTCTTCGTCAGGATTGCCTTTAAAAATAAATTCATTCTTTTGAGGATATAAATTGGCCTCTTTCACGGCATTTTTGATTAAATCTGGCAGAACCGTTCCCATTACCACATTGGCATCACTATTTGTCCGGTCAAAATAATAATGTGATAAAAAGTTCATCCCGCAAGGTAATGTTTTCTCTTATGGTTGTAAAGAGCCGATGATAAAATATTGGTTAGTAAGGCCGGTGGTAAAAATCATTTGCGATAACTCGTTTTACAAAACCAACTAATTTGCTTTAAAGCAAGCTAAAATTTTATCTTTGCACGCACATTATTAAAGTGTTTGTACAATGACGAATTTTGTTGAAGAGTTAAGATGGCGTGGCATGCTGCATGATATTATGCCGGATACTGAAGAAAAGTTAAATGAAGGTATGACTTCCGGTTATATCGGTTTTGACCCTACTGCAGATTCGTTGCACGTGGGTCATTTAACGCAGATCATGACACTGATCCATTTTCAAAATGCCGGTCACAAGCCCTTTGCTTTGGTTGGTGGTGCTACCGGGATGGTGGGCGATCCATCAGGCAAGTCTGATGAACGTAATCTTCAGACCCCTGAAATGATTGAACACAACCTGAAGGGAATGAAAAAGCAACTGGCTAAATTCTTAAAATTTGAAGAAGGTGGAAATGGTGCCGTAATGGTTAATAATGCCGATTGGTTTAAGGATATGAACCTATTTACCTTTATTAGGGATGTAGGTAAACACATCACCGTAAACTACATGATGGCAAAAGATAGTGTTAAAAGACGTTTGGAAGGTGATTCGGGTTTGTCTTTTACCGAATTCTGTTATCAATTAATCCAAGGTTATGATTTCTATCATTTATGGAAAAACGAAAACTGTTTGGTGCAGATGGGCGGATCCGATCAATGGGGAAATATTGTTACCGGTACCGAGCTGATCAGAAGAAAGGATGCCGGAACCGCTTATGCCATTACTACACAGTTGATAAAAAAAGCTGATGGAACCAAATTCGGTAAAACTGAAAGCGGTGCAGTTTGGCTTGATCCCGAGAAAACTTCTCCATATAAATTCTATCAATTTTGGTTAAATGCCTCAGATGATGATGTGAAAAAATGGATCCGCATTTTTACGCTCAAAAATAAAGAAGAAATCGAAGCCCTGGAAAGGGAGCATGATGCGGCACCGCATCTGCGTATCCTTCAAAAAGCTTTAGCAGAGGATATTACGGTCAAAACTCACTCAGTTGAAGCTTTAGAAACGGCTATTAAAACATCTGAATTTTTATTTGGCAACGGATCTTTGGAATTCTTAAAAACTTTGACCGAAAATCAGGTATTGGAAATGTTTGAAGGTATTCCACAATTCACCATCTCGAAATCTGAATTGGCCGACGGGATTGATGCGGCTACTTTGCTTGCAGAAAAAACGCCTGTTTTCCCTTCTAAAGGCGAAACCAAAAAGCTGATACAAGGTGGGGGTGTTTCTGTAAACAAAGAAAAAGTAGCTGATGTGATGCAGGTTTTTAATACCGCAAACCTGATTAATGATCAATTTATTGTGGTACAAAAGGGAAAGAAAAACTATTTCCTTTTAATTGCAGGTTAGTGTTTAGGCCCAATGAAACTGATCATAAAAGATTTGTTCATTGGGCTTAAATTTAAAATAAAAAAAGGGATGTTAATCTCCTAAAATCCTTTCCGTTAAATCATATTGTTACGAATTAGTATAGAGTATTTAAAGATCTACCAGTCTGAAAAATAAATACGCTAAATTTTTGACACAGTTACTCCAGGTAAGGCAAATTGATCAATAAATTTAACTAACTGGTTTTTAAAGGTTTTTCTTTGATTTTGAGGCTTTCAATCAATCGGTCGGCCATGAAGTTTAGCATCGATCCCGAATGATTTCCTTCTGTCTCAAAACTATTCATATACTCCACCTTGTTTATAGATTTTATGAAAATTGGTGGGTATTTAGATTTAAGCAGGATAATGTTCATCATGATCCTGGCGATTCTACCATTTCCATCGCGAAAGGGATGAATGTTGTTTAAGAAAATAAAATGAAAATCTGTTACAATTTTTAAAATGTGATCATTATTCCTACCGGTAATTAAAAGAGACAAACGTTTATTCGTCTCTTTTATCAAATCAGCAAGGGCTGAGGATACTTCTTCCGGCTGGTTATAATAATGGACTTTACCTGAAGGGCGTATAGTTACATTCTCGAGAATTTTATATTTCCCCGGATCATAATGGATGGAATCAGCCCATTGATCAGGACTTTGCATCAAAACCTTGTGAAGACGTCTGATATTTGCTTCTGTAATTTCGGTTGCTTGGTACTGCTCAAAAACTTCATCTAACACCTGTTGATGATTTAAGATGTCCAAACAATCGCCGGTAGAAGTATTTTTAGGAGCAACAAATTCTTTTAGTAATTGTAAGGTCTGCCCATAAGTAAGCGCATTACCTTCGATTTTGTTTGAATTGTAGGTGAAATCGATCTTGACCTTTTCGATAAAATCATGATCCCAATCTTCACTTATGTTAAAATTGTCTAGTTTTTTTTTTAGGCGATCGATCTTTTTTAACTTCGCTAGAATATCCATCAAAGAAATTTAATATCATAATCAAACCCCTTGGTTTTTATTTTAAGAAGCCAATTTTTGTAAAGGTTTTTCCCAATTACGGCTCTCCCATCTTTGATGGTCAGGGTTTCTCCAAAAATGAACTGTTGTAAATCCTGTCGGAATTCCTTACTGATATCACCCAGAAAAATGGTTTCTTTTTTATCTGGAACCTCAGATAGCTTTTTCAACCGTTTTGATATTACACTCAGACCTGGCATGCTTTATTTAAGATTATCCCGTAAATCAAAATTAACAAAATTTTGATTAATTTTTTCTATCAAAGACATTATTTAACTTTCTTAAAAACCTCCCTTCATCAAACTTTTGATGTTAATTTGCAAAACGGCTCACTGCTAAGCTTGGCCAGTGTTAAGCTTAACGAAATTATTGTAATGCGCAAACATTATAATGGGCATGCCTTTCGAAAGACTTGGATGTTCTTTCCTGATTTCTTGAGGCAACTTTAAGGTAAGATGTTAATTAAATACATAAAACTTATTAAAACACTTATAGCATTTGTATCGCTTAACAGCAACCCATGGCATAAGGGTTTTAAAGATAAAACCTCTTGGCACACGATAGGTTTCGAAATTTTTACATTTTGGACAAGACAGGCGGGTATTAATCAAAGTTAATTCTTCTGAGGATTTCATAATAAGCATGGGTTTGATAGGGTAAATCAAATTTATGCAAAAAAAACATACGCATCTCATCGAAAAACTACCATTTTAACTACTTTATCGACTTATTTTAATCTTTTAAGTCAAAATACGCTCGAAAGGGTTACTAAAGCCATTTTCTGTTTTATAATTTTTAATTTCTGTATCTGTTAAAAGACAATATTCCAGTGATTTTTTTAATTCTTCATTGTTCATTTCCTGTCCGATAAAGACCAGCTCATTTTTGCGATCTCCGAAATCACTATCCCACTCCATATCAATTTCAGTTCTATTTTCCCGATAGTCTGCGTATTGTTCTCGTTCTTGCTGCTGCATACTTGCCCACCAAACCCCCGCCAAATCGATACGCAAAGAGCCGCCTGCCTGCGAGAAATTAATGGCCTGTTCGGGCATGGCAGCTAAGTGGAAAATCCCTTTTGAACGGATAATATTCTGTGGGAATTCTTTATTAAGGTAATGCCATAATCTTTCAGGGTGAAAAGGTTTTTTGGAGCGGAATACGGTCGAACTTATTCCATATTCTTCTGTTTCGGGCAGATGAACTTCTTCCAGTTCTTTTTTCCACCCAGCCCCGTCTGATGCCGATTCGAAATCAAATAAGCCTGTATTTAAGATCAAACCCGGATCTATTTCTCCAAAAACTGTCTGATAAATCTTAGCTGCAGGATTAAGTTTGGCAATTAATGCTTCCAATACTTTAAGATCGGTTTCGCTTACCAGATCGGTTTTGTTCAATAAAATTACATTGGCAAATTCAATCTGATCGGTGAGCAGGTTAACAATGGTACGACGGTCTGCCACGTCATCAACCATGTTCCGGTCGGCAAGTTTGTCTGCCGAGCCAAAATCCTGATAAAAATTATAAGCATCTACAACAGTTACCATGGTATCTAACCGGCTAAACCTGCTCAGATCAATGCCCGAAGCTTCATCTATAAATGAAAAGGTTTGCGCTACCGGAATGGGTTCGGATATTCCGGTACTCTCAATCAGCAGGTAATCGAAGCGGTTTTCTTTCGCCAATCTTTCCACTTCAATCATGAGGTCTTCACGCAGGGTACAGCAGATGCAACCATTGCTCATTTCTACCAGTTTCTCATCTGTTTTAGATAAGGAATGCTGATTTTTAACCAAAGCAGCATCAACATTTACCTCACTCATGTCGTTTACAATGACGGCTACTTTTAAATCTTGCTTATTTCTCAATATCGCGTTAAGAAGCGTGGTTTTACCACTACCTAAAAAACCGCTCAATACGGTTACGGGTAATTTCTTTATCATTTTAATGCAATTATGTTGCAAATATAAGACTGAATATTTTAAATGCAACTAAATTGCTTTTATATTTGAAACGTAAAATTTATTGGAATGAAACAACGGATATACAAAATCAACCTCGACCGGATAGGCATTACGGCCTCCACACTTTGTGCAATACACTGCGCTGCACTACCCTTTTTAATAACCGTTTTACCTTTGTGGGGGCTGGGTTTTTTAGTCAATGAAGCAGTTGAGATTACCATGATTGCAGTTTCATTGGTTATTGGTGTATGGAGTTTAAGTATTGCATATCGCAAACAGCACCGTCGTATCACGCCAATTCTGGTACTTGTTACTGGCTTTGCCTGTATAGCCTTCGGGCATTTTTCAGGCATCGAATTATTAGAACCTATCTTGATTCCAATCGGTGGTTTTATCATTGCCGCTGCTCATTATATCAATTTACGAATGCTCAAAACCTGTCCAATGGGTCACCAATAATTAATGATACCGATGAAATATAAAATCTTCTTTATTCCCGCTTTATTGTTTATTTCGATGTTAAGTCCAGCCTGCAAACATGGCACAACCGATGGGATAGAGCTTTACCGGCGTTATGCGATAAAAAATCTGGTGATTAAAAAAGTGCAAAAAGCAGTATGTCATGATTAAGCTTAGTTCGTTGGCGCATGTTTATGATCAGGGGAGGAGGTTGAAGTTTCCGTGCTGGGAAATCGGCGATATGGAGCAATGGCTTTTATTGGGTGCATCAGGTAGTGGCAAAAGTACGCTTCTTTATATCATTTCAGGTCTTTTAAAGCCGAGCCAGGGTGAAGTTTTAATTAACGGGACAGATTTGTATTCTTTGTCTGCACTTGAGCGTGACAAGTTCAGGGGTAGGCATATCGGCATCATTTTTCAAAGACCTCATCTGATCCGTTCTCTTGATGTACTTGATAATCTTGAACTTGCAGCGGTAATGGCCGGTTTGCCAATAGACCATGAACGGAACCGTTCGCTTTTAGCTGATCTGGGTATTGACGGGCTGGTAAAAAAATATCCTGATCAATTAAGTCAAGGCCAGTTGCAAAGGGTTTCGGTAGCGCGTGCCTTGGTAAATAAACCCGATTTACTGATCGCAGATGAGCCTACTTCTAGTTTAGATGATGAAAATGCTTTTCAGGTAATCAAGATGTTGACTACACAGGCTAAGGATAATGGAGCTGCACTAATCATTGCTACGCACGATGCAAGAGTTCGGGATCACCTTACTAAAACCTATCTACTCCGATGAATATCTTTAAAATTAGCAGCAAAAACCTCGTCAGGAATAAGCTAACCACCATGCTGAATATTATTTTAGTGGCCTTTGGTGTAGGTATCTTGTCTGTCCTCTTCCTGGCTTCTACACAAATTAATAATAAACTGGAGAAAAATGCAAAGGATATCGATCTGGTTGTAGGAGCAAAGGGAAGTCCGTTGCAGTTAATATTAAGCAGCGTTTACCATATCGATTATCCAACAGGGAATATTCCCGCCAAAGATGCTTACCAATTAATGCACAACCCCATGGTTAAAAGGGCTGTGCCACTGGCGTTGGGCGATAATTATAATGGCTACCGGATTGTGGGTACCGACAGTACGTTTTCTAATCTTTATGGTTTATCTATCCAAAAAGGAAGTTTTTGGCATAAAGATTTAGAAGTAACACTTGGTAGCCATGTGGCGTTAACATCTGGCCTCAAAATTGGCGATTCTTTTTTTGGTGCGCATGGTTTAACCGGCAGCGGAGATGTTCATAAACAACATGCTTATCAGGTTAAGGGAATCTTAAAACCGCAGGGAAATGTAACCGATAATCTGATCCTTACCAACATTGGCAGTGTGTACAAAATGCATGAAGAGAAGCATCCCGAAAACCATAACCCTGCTACAACAGAAGAGACCAAAGAAATTAACGATAAACAGATTACCGCATTATTGATCCAGTATAAATCACCCATGTCGGTTATATTTTTCCCAAGGATGGTTAACCAGAGTACCAATATGCAGGCAGCCTCTCCGGCAATGGAGAGTGCCAGATTGTTTTCGCTAATAGGGGTAGGAATTGACACCCTAAAATGGTTTGCCATTTTTATTATGAGTGTCGCCACAATGAGCATTTTTATCAGCCTTTACAATGCGATGAAAGAACGGAAATACGATCTTGCGATTATGCGTTGTTTAGGTGCGTCAAAATTTAAGCTATTTTTTCTGGTCATGTTTGAAGGGGTTTTGGTGACCTTTATCGGCACCTTTTTGGGGTTGTTCATCGGACATGCCACCCTGGAGTTAATCGGAATTTATCAGGAAACCTCGCAGGCGAAATTAACAGGGCTTACGGCCTTTCCGCAAGAAATATATCTGATCTGGATCGGGCTGTTTATTGGCGCTTTGGCTTCGCTTATTCCGGCCATGCAGATTTACAGAGTTGATATTGCTGCAACATTAACAAAAGACCGTTAAGTAATGAAGAAATTGGTTTTTTTAGTTTTTTTATGTTTAGGTTTCCGGGAATTGGCTGCGCAGGTGAAGGTACATACCGACATGCGCACGCCAACCTGGAATTTAATTGGGCTAAGATACGATGCCGAGATTGCGCCACGAAAATGGGGGAGTGTTTTTCCGCCGTCATTAAAGGCGCTAAACAATAAGGTAATTGAACTGCCCGGCTACATCATCCCAACAAAGGTGGGGTCGAAATTCAGTGAATTTATGCTGTCTATTGTGCCCATTGCCTCCTGCCCATATTGTGGTACGGGCGATATTCCATCGATGGTACAGGTAAAGATGTTAAAAGCTATCCCTATTACCGAAAAACCCATTAAGCTTAGGGGAATCTTCCTCATTAACGATTCTGGTGATGATAGGAGCGAATTTTTTCTTTTAAATGCGAAACTGTTATAAGCTCATTCAATCATGAAGAAATGTATGCTGGTATTTTTGATCTTAATCTCCGTTAAAACCGTTGCCCAGGTAGCTGTTCATACCGAAACACGCACCGCAACCTGGAACCTTGTTGGTTTAAAATACGATAAACAGGTAAAGCCCTTGGTTTGGCAGGCTGTTTTTCCACCTGCACTAAAGGCCATACATAATAAGATAATTGAGCTTCCGGGATATATTATTCCTACCAAAGTAGGCAACAGCTTTAACGAATTTATGTTTTCTATGGTACCTATTGCTTCCTGCCCGTATTGTGGTACGGGCGATATCCCGTCAATGATAGAAGTGAAGACTTTAAAAGCTATTAAATGGACGGAAGAACCCATTACACTTCGGGGAAAATTTATAATCAATGATTCTGGCGATAGCCGATCTGTCTTTTTTCTTTTAGATGCAGTAAAAAAATGAAATATTTATGCGTTATTTTCCTTCTGTTTTCAGTTTATGGGGCTAGAGCACAGACGCAAAAACATAGCCCAAAAGATCAGTTGCGATCTTTAAACTGGGATGTAATTGCCTCGGTAAAGTTTGAACTGACTGATAAGAACGAACTCTTACCTCTTTTTACAGAAACGATCAGGCGTTTTGAAAACAGGGAATTTGATTTAATTGGTTACCTGATCCCTATAAAAAGCGGACAGAAGCAGCAGAAATTTCTTTTGGCCACCTTGCCCATCAATCAGTGTTATTTTTGCGGCCAAAATGGTATTCCCATAATGATTATGGTTGAGATGGCAAATGCGCTGCCATACAGTGAGAAACCTATTCACGTACAGGGAATTTTAAAATTAGAAGAAAAGGATGCGAGTTACAAGCCGCCAATAACCATCAAAAATGCCAAACTCATTGATTAATTGCTTATTTTTGTATTGCTATGGAAGATAATACTGCACGTTTCGAAAAACTTTTGGTTAAGAATGGACTTAAAAGAACTGCTCCGCGCTTGCAGGTGCTGGAAATTTTGAGTGGAAGGGATTCTGCAACCTCTCAACCTTATTTAGAGCAGGTGATGGGAAAGGATGCAGACCGCGTTACCTTGTACCGCGTTTTGCAGGCTTTTGAAGAGAAGGGGATTATCCATAAGGTTTTGGATCAGCAGGGAACCGCCAATTATGCCATCTGTTCTGATGGTTGCAGTGCCCATGAGCATCATGATGAGCATGTACATTTTAACTGCGATAACTGCCATAAAATTTATTGTTTAGATACCGTTAAAATTCCCGCATTGAAAGTTCCGGCCGGATTTAAGGTAGATCGTCTTAATCTGATTGCTACAGGTTTGTGCGCGGGTTGCTCGGATAAAATAAATTAAGAATTACTGTACCAAAAGATTACATCCCCTGATATCGGCATGATCGAACCGGCCTAATACTTCAAAACTTTGATCAGGATTGATTCTGCCCAGATCCTGTGTGGCAATAAATGAACACGAATTGATATTGGCCAGGTCGATCACATTAATGCCGCCCGTCCTGCCGGTTTTGACTAAACTTAAAGGGTCATTGGTGTCGCGGATCAAAACCTTCATCCAGCCCGGGCAATTGAAAATACCTTCACCTAACGAATAGGCTTGAGAGAGCAGTTCGGTCATCCCGTATTCGCTATGGATGGTTTTTACACCAAATCCTTTGGTTAACTGCTCATGAAGTTCCTCGCGTACCATTTCCTTACGTTTCCCTTTCATCCCGCCGGTTTCCATTACAATCAGCTCTGGAAAACTGATGTCGTATTGTTCTATAAAATCAAGCAGGGCATAGGTTACACCAATTAAAACTGTTTTTTGTTTTTTGGCTTTCAGATTGAGCAACGTCTGCAACAAATCTTCATGGTTATCTAAAAAGTAACCACTTTGCGGGTCACCACTCTTTTCGATCAGATCGTTTACCATGTAAATCAACGAAGAGCCCGATCTTTGTTGATAAGATGGTAACAATGCCAGAAAGCAATATTCAGATACATCCCCATAAAACTGCGCAAAAGCCTGCAGGTAACTCTGTTCATATAACTTAACATCGGTTACGTGATGACTGCTTTGGATCATACCCGTTGTACCTGAGCTGCTGAAGGTAATTTCTACAGGATCATTACTGCTTAGAACAGCATGGCTTTTAAAAAAGCTGATGGGTAAAAAAGGAATCTTTTCAATTGCAGTTACCTCATCTGCATTCATACCCAAGTGGAAGATATACTCGCGATAAATATTGCAATTTTGGGCCTGTAGCTTAAAAATATTTAAGGCCATGGCATTAAATGCATTTCTGTCTTTTACAGAAAATATTTCGTTAGCGGTTAAATTCACAAGGCAAAAGTACAAAGCATTATGCTATTTTCTCGTCAGTTTTTTTTGCCAGCATCGCCATGCGAAACTGATAGCCGCAATAACCACTAATTCCGGCCACTAAACCACTTAAAAATCCTGTAATCAATAGCAATGCCCACCATATTTTTATACCGGTCATTACCGCTACACGGCCGGCGAGTACATTATCGTTAGGCAGGCTTTTAAATAAAGCATATCCGATCCAAAGCAAAAAAATAGCAAAAAAAGATTGCCAAAAGGCTATTTTTCCTGTTTTGCCAATAATACCACAGGTGGCAAAAGAAATGACGATGATGACCCACCAGGGGGCAACCATTTGTAAAAGGAAACAGATGATTAATATAACGATGAAAACCATTTTAAACTATTTAGATATTTTTAAACGAGAAATAACTGTGCCCGATTTATCATCAGGATTTTGCATGTAAAACAGATCATATAATTTGCCATTTGCCCAGGTATCGATCATGTTATCATAAAATTTGCTTCCGGGATTACCCGACTGGCCACCAGGATAAACACCATGCCCTTTCGGCGTTTTACCCAGTTCAATCACCATCCGCCAGGAAGGTCCGTTGGTTTCGCTCAAAGCATTAATGGTGCTTTTGGCACCGCCAATCTGTAAAACCTTTGAGCCGAATCCCGGTATTTTGGCCAGATGTGGTACATTGGTCTGTTTTACATTTGCCCAGTTCCAATCTTTGCTTATTGGTCCGAAGCGCCTTTCCAGGCTATCGCAACTAAATCTAAAAGCTTCATTAACCAGGTCGGATAGTGTTTCCTTTTTATTGGTGTTGATGTTATCGTACCAGGTTGCATTGGGTTCTTTCAGGATCATCTCCACCGTACGGTCTCTAGAGGGATAACGCATCGGAACACCTTTGATTTCAAATTCATCTGCCCAGATATTATACAATAAGCGTTTGGTCCAAATTTCGAACACACTGGCTGCGATTTCGTGTGCATCATAACGTTTGTTCCATTTGCGCAGATAAGCTAAAGCTTCCTTTTGTGTGGCATTTAGCTGTTCATTGTTCAGTAATGGCAATAAAGCCGGAACCAGATTTTGTGCCAGGATACTATAGTTGTCTGTTTGCATCAACCGGATACTGTCTGAAGTAGCTTTGTTCATCACTGATAAACGATCGTTAATGCGTTTACCCCGCTCATAGGGGGCAAATTCCCAGTTAATGTAGTATGGATAAGTGGTATCGGTAGAAGACTGATTGGCCGAACTCACAAAACCGCGTGGCGGATTTTTAACCGTTGGGTTCTGTGCATTCGGGATCCAGCCTTGCCAATCGTAAGCAGGATCGGTTCCATCCAGTATAAATTTGCCCTGATCTTTCCATTTTAAAGGAAACTTGCCATTGGGCGTAATGGCGATATCGTTATCAACACTGGCGAAAACGAAGTTCTGTGCAGGCGCAGTATAATAAGTTAAAGCCTTGCGGTAATCGTTATAGTTTTTACCCCGGTTAAGGTAATAAAACGTCATGAGTTCATTCGATTTATCATGTGCAATCCACCGAAGTGCATCTCCAACAGGTACGTTTTCTGCCCTGCCGTATTTTGGTTTCTGGAAATACACTACCGGGCCATGATGGGTATAATAAACCGTATCTACTTCATCTTTGCTGCCACGTATCTTAATGGTTTCCAGTCGCTTGTGCGTAGCATTCCATTTATTGTTATACCAATATTCGTTATGTGCCGAATCTTTAAATTTGATTTGATAAAAATCGAGTACGTCAGCAGCAACGTTGGTTACTCCCCAGGCTATTTTTTGGTTAAAGCCAATGATTACGCCAGGGGCACCAGGTAAAGAAACACCATAGGTATTTACGCCGGGCGCATGTAGCTGAATCTGGTACCAGATAGATGGAAGTGTTAAATCTAAATGCGGATCGTTGGCTAAGATTGGATATCCTGATGCAGTTTTACTACCAGACAATGCCCAGTTATTACTTCCGATACCTTCAACTTTTTCGGTTGTTCTAACGTCGCCGGTCTGCGCCTGCGTGAAGCTTTCCGGTGTTTTAGGTATGGGTAATGGGGAAAAATTCCATTTTGTACCGACAGGAATAATCGGATCTTCGCGGAAAGGATAATCCGGAAAAAGGTTTTTAGTCACCTCCGGACCAAATTTTTTCAGGATATTGGTCATGTAAAATTCATCTGAGCCCATGGCCAATACTGCCGACATCTGTTTTAACAGTAGTGCACATTTTACAGGTGTCCAGTTTTCGGGTTTAAAATCCAGAATTTTATATTCTAACGGATAATTAGCTTTAGAAAGGGTTTTGATGTAGGCATTAATCCCTTCGGTATAGGCCAAAATCATTTCTTTTGCCTTAGGATCGGCCATCATCCCTTTTAAAGAATTTTCAGCACCATAAACCATTCCCATCCGGCGTTGATACCGGTCTACCTCGATGGCTTTATCGCCCACCACTTCGCTAATTCTTCCAGCCGCAAAACGCGTCTGAAAATCCATTTGCCAAAGGCGGTGCATAGCGGTAACATAACCTTGTGCTAAATATAGATCATGATCATTCTGAGCAAAAATATGCGGGATCATACGGTCGTCAAAAACGATTTCAATTTTATCGATTGCCCCTTTGATCTTCGCTTTATGGTTAAACATAAAATGATTGTTCTCTGCATTTTGCCAAAAACCCATAAAAGGATTTAAAAATTTTAATAATGGAGGCGTATTGCCTAATTTCGTATTAAATAAAAAAGCTAAAGCAATCGGGATGACGATGCAGAACAGGGCCTTAATTTTATTCATAATGGTTAGCTAACAAGTCTTTCGCTAAGATAGGGCAAAATGACGGTTAATGTCTAGCGCAAAATACAACAAACTGTATATCAATCAAAATTATAATTTGTTTTGAAACTATTATGCATCCATCATTTGTTTAATTCAAAAAAAGAAATTAAGTTTATATAACTAATAATACAAATAACCAAATTGTCAATCGCTTATGAGCAGAATTTTTACCAAGATCTTTTATGTGTTATTATTTGTGTTTGCTGGTGATATGGCAGCACGTGCACAAAATATTACGGTGAGCGGAACCGTAAGAGACAAGCAAACCAAAGAAGGATTGGCTGGAGTTAGTTTAACCATTAAAGGTCAGTCTGGAGGTACGGCTTCTACAGCCAATGGAACTTTCAGCTTTGGTACATTGGCAAAAGTACCTTTTACTTTGGTGGCATCTTATGTGGGCTATGGCACCGTAGAACAGCAAATTAACGGAAGCACATCAGGTATTAATCTCGAAATGGAAACTGTAGTGGTATTGGGTGGTGATGTGGTGGTTTCTGCTTCGCGCACGCCCGAGCGCATTTTAGAGTCCCCGGTTTCCATCGAGCGGATGAGTGCTGCCGCGATTAGAGAAATTGCTGCTCCATCCTTTTACGATGCGCTGAACAATATGAAAGGGGTAGAAAGCAGCATGCAGAGTTTAACTTTTAAATCGATCAATACACGGGGTTTCAATTCTAACGGCAATACACGTTTTAACCAGTACATTGATGGAATGGATAATCAGGCCCCGGGACTAAATTTTTCTGTAGGTAATATTGTAGGTATTACCGAGCTTGATGTAGATAATGTGGAACTTTTGCCAGGTGCTTCATCTGCACTTTATGGCGCGGGTGGGATCAGTGGTACATTGCTAATGACTTCAAAAGATCCTTTTAAACATCCAGGCGCCAGTTTTCAATACAAAACAGGGGTTAACCATGTAAATGATAACAACAGTACGGTACAACCATTTAACCAGTTGGATGTACGTATGGCTAAATCATGGAACAATAAATTTGGGGTAAAAGCAGCATTTTCATTCCTGCAGGCCAAAGATTGGTTTGGAAACAACTATTCAAATTTTGACCGCATTGCCAGAACAGCAAAGGCTGGCGACCGCAACAGCGATACCAATTACGACGGAATAAATGTGTATGGAGATGAGGTAAGCCAGAATATGCGTAATGTGGCGCTAAGCGTTCAGAATGCAACAATTTCCGGGATTAATGTTGGTTCAGGCGGTTTAATCCCAAACATTAAAACAGCTATGGACGGGGCTTTCGGAGCGGCTATTCCAAATGCGGCCCAACAGGCGGGGTTTCTTGCAAGTTTGCCGGCTGCGCTACGTCCCGCAGTACAAAATTATTTACCGTTTTATGTGGGCTTAAAAGCGAATTTGATTCCTGATCAAAATGTATCCAGAACAGGTTATAATGAGGAAAATCTGGTTGATTATAATACCAAATCATTAAAAGCTTCTGGTGCATTATATTACAATATCAGTAATACCGTGCAGGCTGTGGCACAGGCTAATTGGGGTACAGGAACTTCGGTATATACCGGTTCTGATCGTTACTCATTACGCAATTTTAATATTGGCCAATATAAACTCGAAATAAAAGGTGAAGATTTTTTTGTTAAAGCGTACACTACTCAGGAGCGTTCGGGAGATTCCTATATTTCATCTATTCTGGGTAGTTACATCAATGAACTTTCGAAACCATCTACAACCTGGTTTCCACAATATATTGGCAATTATGTTGGTGCCAGGGCTGCCGGGCAGGGCGATGCTGCTGCGCATGCTTTAGCCAGAAATGCTGCTAACCAGGGCCGTTTCGAGCCAGGTTCACCTCAGTTTAACCAGGCAAAAGATCAGATTATGAATACCACTATCAGTGCTTCTGATCCATCGAAAGGTATTTATGGTGCAAAATTCGACGATAAATCAAATCTGTATCATTACGAGGGCATGTACAACTTCACCAATCTTTTTGATAAAGTAGTAGAATTTCAAGTGGGTGCCTCTTACCGTCTTTATGATTTAAATTCAGCCGGAACTATTTTTAATGACTTAATTAATTCAATAGACATTAAAGAATACGGTGCATTTGGACAGATCGGTAAAAAATTCTTTAATGATAAAGTTAAACTTACTTTTGCCGGCCGTTATGATAAAAGCCAGAACTTTGAAGGCCGTTTTACACCAAGGATCACCGGAGTGTTTACGGTTGCGAAAGATAACAACATTCGGGTTTCATATCAAACCGGCTACCGTAACCCAACTACGCAGAATCAATATATCGATTTATCTGTTGGCGGAGGTTCGCAACGTTTAATTGGTGGTTTGCCAGAAATTATGTTCGGTAAATACCATCTTGATAGCAATAAACCTTTTACCGATGTAAGTTATCGCGCATTTTTAGCATCGGCTGCGTCTACAGGAACGCCAAACCCGGCACTTTTGCAACAATACAACTTTGATGCTAAAGGGGTACGTCCTGAAAGTGTTCAATCCTATGAGTTAGGTTATAAAGGTTTGATATTGCCTAACTTATTAATTGATGCTTATGGTTATTATAGTATTTATAAAGATTTTATCACTGCTGTTGATGTTTACCAAAACGTAAACGGAAGTTTTGTAAAATTCGGTGTTCCGGTGAATGCAGAAGGTGAAGTAACTTCTTATGGTGCTGCCTTGGGGCTTGATTATCTGGTAGGCAAATGGAACATGAGTGGTAACGTTTCCTATAACCAGATTGGAGATTTACCGGTAAATTATATTAATGATTTTAATACGCCTAAAATCCGTTATAATCTGGGCTTGGGTAATAAAGAGATTATTAAAAATTTTGGCTTTAACGTTTCTTACCGCTGGCAAGATCAGTTTTACTGGAATTCTTCTTTTGCTTCAGGACAGGTGCCTGCTTACAGTTCTTTAGATGCACAGGTGAGTTTAAGAATTCCTTCGGTACAATCAGTGGTGAAATTGGGCGGTTCTAACGTATTAAATAAATATTATATCACTTCTTATGGTAACCCTATGGCTGGTGCAATTTACTATGTTGGACTAACTTTTAATCCATAATTAACTTATTGTTTTTTAAGCCCGCTGTATACCAACTCAGCGGGCTTTTTTGTTAAAATGAATTTGAATTTATCAGATCGCTCTCATACATTTAAAATTATATGCAATAGGATATAATTTTGCCTTTTATCTGATTTTTATATACGATCCCATATAGTTTTAGTTTATTTGTTTCTTTTTATATCCGATCGCATATATTTTTAACTAAAATTATTATTTTTATATCCGATAGCATATAATATGAAAACAATAAGGACTTTTATAAAAGCGAAACGGAAAGAATTGGGTTTAACTCAGGAAGATTTAGCTTTAAATGCAGGTGTCGGATTAAATTTCGTTCGAGATTTAGAGCAGGGTAAGAAAACCCTTCGATTAGATAAGGTAAATGATGTTTTAGCCTTGTTTGGGAAGGAAGTTGGTATTGTTAACCGTACTGATGAAAATGATTAGAAAAGCAAAAATATATTACCAAGGTCAGTTGGCCGGACATCTTTCAGAAACAGATGATGGATACGCATTTCAATACGATATGGAGTATTTGAAAAGCGAAAATGCTTTTGCAATTAGTCTGACATTACCTCTTGCTGAGCATCAATACCGTAATAAAGTATTATTCCCTTTTTTTGATGGGCTGATACCAGAAGGCTGGTTGTTGGATATTGGTGAAAAATATTGGAAACTTAACCCGAATGATCGCTTCGAGTTATTGATAAATTTATGTAGAGATACAATTGGAGCGGTTTCCGTGTATCCAATGGAGGAAGAAGAAAATGGCTAATTGTTTGTTTTGCTATCAAGCACTTGAAACAGGGGAATATCATGTGGCATGCTCAAAAAAGTTTTTTGGAACAGCAGAAGTGCCAAAATTAGAATTGGATAAGGAAAAGTTAAGACAATTGGCGCAATTTACTGTAAATGAAAGATTGGCAGTTACAGGGGTTCAGCCTAAAATATCATTGAGTTTAACAGGAGAGAAGGCTAACAAAAGGTTAACTTTAGTTGGGTTGTGGGGCGATTTTATATTGAAACCACAATCAACAGATTTTAAATTTATGCCAGAAGTAGAAGACCTGACAATGCACCTGGCCAGGCTTTTTAAAATTGAAACTGCTCAACATGCGTTAATTAAAACTTCAACAAATGAGCTTGCTTATATCACCAAAAGGTTTGACCGTGTTAAGGGTACGAAAGTTCATGTAGAAGATTTGTGCCAGCTTTCTGAATTATTAACCGAACAAAAATATAAAAGTTCTTATGAGCGTGTAGGAAAGGTCATTAAACATTATGCTTCAAACTCAGGACTGGATGTAATTAAATTTTTTCGATTGGTGCTATTTTCATTTTTAACAGGAAATAATGATATGCATCTTAAAAACTTTTCCCTGCTGCATACTCATAGGGGGATTCTGTTTTCGCCAGCTTATGATTTACTGAACGTTAATTTGATTTACCCAAAAGATCAGGAGGATTTAGCCTTAACCTTAGGAGGAAGAAAGCGGAAAATAAAAAGAGCTGACTTTGACCAGTTTACGGTTAGTTTAGGGATTGCGGATAAGGTTAGAAACAACATCTATAAAGAATTCTCAAAGCAAGTGGATCATGTTAAGGACTTGATTGAAAAGAGTTTTTTAACACAAGAGTATAAACAGGATTATTTGAAAATATTTCAAAGTAAGATGAGACAGATAAGGCTTTATAACGGTTAAACTACATTCTGGTTCGTCTAAAATTTAATTGTTTACGCTTCATGGACGGAGAAGAAGTAATGACTTAGTGTAAATTATACACTTTAATCAACAGGCCTTGAAAAAAAGCTTGATCCCTTTTAATAAAATATTTGTATTATAGTACTTTCTTAAACAAATTAGGGTTTAGGAATTGTTTTTGATTATAGATACATAAGGATGGAAGCTCACAACGATAAAAGCAACGAAACAAATAATTTGATTGATAAGGAGCAGGAAATACAGCACCTGAACAATCCGGTAGATATATCTGTAAAGCCAATTGTTAAACAATACCTTGGTGAAGTAAAAAAAGTTAAGAAAGAAGGTAATCGTTTTTATTTCTCAGACGGCGATGCAAGGGTAGAAGTGCGTGTGGTGAGTGATGAAATTATCAGGGTGCGCCTGGCACCACATGGTGTTTTTTTAGATGATTTTTCTTATGCCGTACCAGAAGTAGATCAAAAGGTTTCGGTATTCAAAATGCAGGAACATGATGATCATTATACGATTTCTACCCATTCTGTAACCTGCAAAATAGAGAAGGCCAATTTCCATATTTCTTTCCACGATAATATTACCAATGTGATGATGGTTGATGAAGTCAACTCGATGCATTGGGAAGAAAATGTAGATTTTGGTGGTTATTATATCTATGCAACCAAAAAATGTCACCCGGAGGAAAATTTCTTTGGTTTGGGTGATAAATCTGGTAATTTCAACCTACGGGGCCGTCGCTTCGAAAACTGGAATACCGATGCCTATTCTTACGGCTGGAACCAGGATCCGCTGTACCGTACCATACCATTCTACATTGGGCTGCATAACCAGGCCGCTTACGGCATTTTTTTCGATAACACCTTTAAATCATACTTCGATTTCGGTTCAGAAGATGTAAATAAAACCAGTTTTTGGGCCGATGGTGGCGAATTACAGTACTACTATATCCATGGGCCGCATATTATGGATGTGGTTAAGCGCTATGCAACTTTAACGGGTACGCATCCAATGCCGCCAAAATGGACATTAGGCTATCAGCAATGCCGCTGGAGCTATTATCCGGAAACTAAGGTTAAAGAAATAGCCAGACAGTTCAGGGAACGTAGAATTCCTTGCGATGCCATCTACCTGGATATCGACTATATGGATGGTTATCGCTGTTTCACCTGGAATAAAAAGTATTTTCCGGATCCGCAGCGAATGATCAAAGAGCTTTCTGATGATGGTTTTAAAACCGTGGTGATGATCGATCCCGGTATTAAGGTAGATGACGATTACTGGGTATTTAAGGAGGGGAAAGAGAAACGATTTTTCTGTCGCCGCAGCGACGATTATTATATGGAAGGGCATGTTTGGCCCGGCCGCTGCCAGTTCCCTGATTTTACCAACCCTAAGGTACGTACCTGGTGGGGCAATTTGTACAAAGAACTGGTAGATATGGGCGTTGCCGGTTTCTGGAATGATATGAACGAGCCTGCGGTATTTGGTTCAGGTACCTTCCCCAACGATGTACGCCACAATTATGACGGTTATCGCGGCTCCCACCGCAAAGCACACAACGTTTACGGTATGCAGATGGTGCGCTCCACCTATGAAGGACTTAAAAAACTGATGCGCAACAAACGTCCTTTTACCATTACAAGAGCTGGTTATTCGGGGATGCAGCGTTATGCAAGTGTGTGGACTGGCGATAATATAGCCACCTGGGAGCACTTGAAGATCGGAAATATTCAGTGCCAGCGTTTATCCGTTTCTGGTGTGCCATTCTGTGGAACTGACATTGGTGGGTTTAGCGGTGAGCCTGATGGCGAGTTGTTTACCCGCTGGATTCAGTTGGGTACTTTTTCACCATTTATGCGTGCGCATTCTGCTGGTGATACGGCCGAGCGGGAACCCTGGAGCTTTGGTGAGTTTTTTGAAAACATTAACCGCAAGTTTATCGAGTTGAGGTACCGTTTAATGCCTTATTTATATTCGGTATTCTGGGAACATCACCGTTATGGTTTTCCAATTTTAAGGCCCTTGGTTATGCTTGAGCAGGAAAACATCAGCAACAGCTTCCGTCAGGATGAATTTTGCTATGGTGATAAACTTTTGATTTGTCCGGTATTAGAGCAGGGAGCCATTTCTCGAAAAGTCTACCTGCCTAAAGGCACCTGGTATAATTTCTGGTCGAATGAAACTTTAGAAGGCGGCAATGAATATACCGTTGACGCCAAGATAGACAGTATGCCTATGTTTGTGCGTGCAGGTTCTGTTTTGCCAGAATATCCGGTAATGCAGTATGTGGATGAAAAATCGATTACAGAAGTGGTTTTAAATATCTATCCTAGTGATTACGAGGTAAATTCATACCTATACGAAGACCACGGTGATACCTTTGCTTACGAACAGGATATTTACCTCGAAAAGAAATTTACCGTTAAAGGCGACATGCAGGCATTAAAGATAAACCAACGTATTGAAGGATTGTATACGCCGAATTATGAGTTTTATGTTTGTAATGTTATTGGTGTGAAATTCCAGGTGAAAAAAATTATTATTGATAATAAGGAAATCAACGATTTTTATACCGACGACCAGCAAATATTGCATTTCAAAAGCAATAAAAATTTCTCCGAAATACAGATTTTAAGTCTGTAAATCTTTTAGCCCCAAATGTTGTTTAGCATTTGGGGCTAATTTATCTAGCCAAGAAACAGCTATGCCATCAGCCAAAAAAGTCACTGCAAAAAAAGCAGCTTTAGCCAAAACCAATCATACAAAAGCGGTTTGGGTACACAGTTTATTTACCGATTACGATATTGATCTTTTTCTGGTTGGGAAGCATTTTAGGCTCTACGAGAAAATGGGTTCGCACCTCGTTACAATTGATGGTACACCGGGCGTTTATTTTTCGGTATGGGCACCTAACGCCATTGCTGTAAGTGTGGTGGGCAACTTCAACAATTGGAATAACACCTCGCATGGCTTGAATAAACGATGGGATAAATCCGGTATTTGGGAGGGCTTTATTCCAGGCATAGCCAAAGGTGAAGTTTATAAATATTTTGTAAAGGGCTTTGATAATGCTGAACATTTAAAAGGCGATCCTTATGCACGGAGGTGGGAGCATCCGCCTCAAACCGCTTCGATTGTTTGGGATACTGATTACACCTGGAAAGACAAAGCCTGGCTGAGTAAAAGAGCAAAGCTAAATGCTTTAGACCAACCGATATCTGTATATGAAGTACATTTAGGCTCCTGGGAGCGTGATCCGGCCAATCCAGAACGCGTTTTAACCTGCAGGGAAGTGGCCGGCAGGTTAGTGCCGTATGTAAAGGAAATGGGTTTTACTCACGTAGAACTAATGCCCGTAATGGAATTTCCATTTTTTCCGAGCTGGGGCTACCAGATCACCGGGTATTTTGCGGCAAGTTCTCGCTATGGCTCGCCACAGGATTTAATGTATCTTATCGATGCACTGCATAAAGCCAATATTGCGGTAATATTGGATTGGGTGCCCTCGCATTTTCCGGGCGATCGGCACGGTTTGTATGAATTTGATGGGACTCATCTTTATGAGCATGCTGATATGCGTAAAGGATTTCATCCGGATTGGAAATCATATATTTTTAATTACGATAGGAATGAAGTAAGGTCTTTTCTGATTAGTAATGCTATATTCTGGCTCGATCAATATCATGCTGATGGATTAAGGGTAGATGCTGTTGCTTCGATGCTGTATTTTACTTTTTCGCGGGAGGAAGGAGAATCTGGAACCAATGAGTATGGCGGAAGTGAAAATCTGGGAGCAATACAGTTTTTGCAGGATTTAAATGTTGCTGTATATGGAAGTTTTGATGGCGTACAAACCATTGCGGAAGAAAGCAGTACCTATCCTGGTGTTACCCATCCGGTGCATACCGGTGGATTAGGTTTCGGTATGAAATGGATGATGGGTTGGATGAACGATACTTTAAAGTATTTCAAAGTAGATACTTTGGGTAGAAAACACCACCATAATCAGCTAAGTTTTAGCATGACTTATGCTTTTACCGAAAATTTCATGTTACCTTTCTCTCATGATGAGGTAGTACATGGTAAATCGCCGATGCTTTATAAAATGCCCGGCGACGATTGGCAGAAATTTGCCAATTTAAGGGCGCTTTATGGGTACATGTTTACGCACCCAGGGACAAAACTGTTATTTATGGGCAACGAGTTTGCCCAAACCAACGAGTGGAACTTTACACAATCACTAGATTGGCATTTATTACAATATGCGCCACATAAAGGTATGCAGGAAATAGTCAAAGCTTTAAATTTTCTTTATCGCAAAGAACCTGCCTTGTATCATTTCAATTTTAGTTATGAAGGTTTTCAATGGATTGATGCCGACAATGCAAACGAATCTGTATTTGTGTACATGCGCAAAGGACCAAAGGCTAAAGATACTTTAGTTATTGCTATAAACCTGACCCCGGTAGTTCGCCAAAATTATAGAATTGGAGTGCCGTTTAAAACCAAATGGAAAGAGATTTTTAACACGGATGACATTGTTTACTATGGCGGTGGTATCAACAATAGGGGGGATATTGTCCCGGATTTAAAAGACTATAATGGACAGAAATATTCGATCATTATAGATTTACCACCTTTAGCTGTCGCGATTTTTAAAAGCAAATAAAATGTGATGATGTAACCCGCCAAACCCTTAAATGAGCATAGGGCTTTGGTGGGATTTATTATCACCATAACAGCAGGCTCCTTTATCATGGTCGAAACTTAAGGCTTTGCAAATGGCGAGCGTTATCAAGGTTTGATGTGCTAAGAAATTATGATTGTATTTTGTTTATTGATTATCCAGAAAATGGTCATTAATTTAAATAAGAAAAGCTTCCCATTGCTGGAAAGCTTTCTTAAACCCTGGAGTGGAAGCTTCCAGAGCGGTTGCAAAGATACAATAAGCATGGTTTCTTGCAAGCATTATTTTAAAATAATGATCAAAGACAAATACCTTCCTAAGCTGCCAGGAATTGATGACTAGTATTTACATGTCTTTTTGGTTTTGCAATTTATGCTTTGGTATAGGCCGAAATATCTCGGGCATCAGATTTAGGTATGCCATATCCAGTCAGATCTATAAAAAAATACAGAATGTGTTTTCAGTGCTTAATTGTCGTCTAACCCAGGCACCACTTTAAAACCTTAACTAACATCGCTGCAAAACGGCCTGGTATTTCGGGACATCATTCTTTTTACTCCATTCGGTTGTTTGATTTTACAGCCTTGAATAAACAAACATAACCGCTTCGTGTTATTAGTAAATATCAAAATAATCATGCAGCCATTATATCAAAGGGATATCTATCAAGAATTAAGCATTGGCAGTAAAGCCGAATTATCGGATGATAATTTATTTTTTACTACGCTACAGGCTTATGATGGTGTTGCATTCAAAGCGCTTTATCAGAAATATTCGGCAGCTATTTATGGAAATATTATACGATATGTGAATAACGAAGAAAAAGCTAAATTAATTTTAGAGCAGACATTTTGCGAAGCCTGGCGATCTTTTCCGCAATTTGATAAAACTAAACTTAGAATTTTTACCTGGATAAATCAACTGGCACTTCAAACCATCAGGAAGTCTGCATTGTAATACCGGTAGCTGAACGATTGTGCCAATAATCTATTAAATTTTTATATTTCATTCGAAATTGCTATAATTAAGGGTCTAAAGTCTAACCCTATTGTGTATGCTCGAATCCCGGAAGGCGTTTTTGGTAAACGCTGTGTTAAACTATTTCAGTCAGTTGCATCCCATAACTTCTGGATTTATCCAAAAAATAGAGGAAAATGTGGAGCCTATTCTCATTATGAAGAATAAACATATTTTGTCTCCTATTGATAATAATAATTCCATTTTTTTTGTGGTATCAGGATTGGTAAGGGGTTTTATCAAAGATGAGCGTAAAGAAATTACCACTTGGATTAGTGCGGGTAATGAATTTGTTGGTGCAATCCAGTATCCAGGTACTTCCCCGAAACCTTCTATAGAATATCTACAGGCATTGGCGAATTCAGAATTGGTTGCCATTCCGTACTTATTAATAAATGAGCTTTATGCTGACTATCAGGAAACAAACATCATATGGCGAAAAATACTCGAAATCCAGTACCATGCAGCTTCTGAGCGATCGATGCTGGCACGTATTCCATCTGCTGAAAGGCGTTATGAAAAGTTTAAAGAGCTGAATCCTTTTGATATATCTATGGTCCCTTTACGTTATCTGGCTACTTACCTGGGGATGCGCCTCGAAACGCTAAGCAGAATCCGGAGTAAGCTGGTTAGGCGGTTGATTTAGCCCGACGAAGTATTTCAATTCAGTGAAGATGGTGTCACCGGCTTATTAAAGCGTAAATGTTTATTTTTAATCGATTAAAAGATAGAAAAACCGATTTATTTACAATTAATTTAAAAATCTTCATCAAATCTTAATTTTTCTGTCGTAATATTGTAGGCATAAGGGGTGAGAGCCTTATACAACTTCATAAGTTGAGAGCGTTAATTTAGATAAGGGATGTAGCCGGAGGTTACATCCCTTTTTTCTTTTGGCTTTGGATGTGATGTGGCAGGTACTTTCAGTTGCTTATTTTATAGCGAAAATCCTTCTCCTAAATCATAAAATACTTAGCGTTGAAATTCTTTTACCTTTATGAATCGAAGTTTTGCTCTGATCATCAGTTAATCATCAGTATTGATAAAATCCTTGATGCTTTATGAAGTAACTCATTTCAAAGTCTTCTGAAATAAGTGATAAACGATTTGCTTTAATCCTTAATTGGTAGACCTTCTTATTTTGGCAAGGAAATAAAAAATGAGCTGCCTAAATTTTTGCCCGCACTACTTGCCCATACTTTACCGCCATGCAGTTGCACTAATGTTTTAACAATGTATAGCCCAATGCCATGAGAGCGTTCTTTTGCGGTTGGCACTGATGATAATTTGGCAAACTTGGTAAACAACCTGGAGATATCTTGTTTGGTCAGCCCCAAACCGTTGTCTTTAAATTCAAATATAATGTTACTGGCGGCTGCGGTGCAGATTATCTCTATACTTGCACCTTTATGCGAATATTTAATCGCATTGCTCAGCAGGTTATTGAAAGCATCATTGATCCGTTCTTGGTCTACCTGGATATGGCCTTCAGTGTGGCAGGTTATTTTAAGCGTTTGTCGTTTTTGCTTTAGTGTAAAGTCAAAAGTTGCAGCTGCAGCGTTGATCAGGTCCATTACTTTAACCGTTTCGAATTTAAGATCTATGGCAGCATTCTCATTTTTGGCTTCATTCAGCAGGTTATTCATCGTTTGCTCGATATTGCGGCCGGTTTGCTCAATTTTGTTGCCTACAGACGCAAGTTTTTCCTTCGAAAGCAAACCTTTCTCCAACAGCTGGCCATATGCAATCAGTGAGGTGGCCGGGTTTTTCATGTCGTGCGCAAGCCGGTGCAAGCGGTCGTCGTAAGCCCGTACCGAAATGCGGTGGATTAATCGCGATTCCAGTTTTTCAAGGGTAATCCTGGCTAACCATTTTAATACGCTTAGCTGGTCTTTGTCGATGTCATGCCTGGCTTTATTGTCGATTACGCTGACAGTTCCAATTATAAAGCCTTCCATAGTGGTAATTGGTGCGGCGGCATAAAATCGGATGCCATTATCCATTTTAACGTATGCATTGTTTTTTAATGCAATACAAGTTTTAGTATCTCCGATCAGGGTAATTTCATCCGATTGCGAAGCCAGGGTACATAAGCTATCTTTTTTCTCCATTACCGAAACTGGTATCAAACTGGTATTGGCTTTGAAATAAACTTGCTTATCATCGATGAACGAAACAAATGATCCGGTAGCTTTAAAGGTGGTTTTCGCTATCTCTGCAATCAGATCGAAAAGAAGTTCAGGAGGTGAATCGATAATGTCATAACGCCTAAGCTTGTTCAGGCGCTGGGATTCGTATTCGGTTTTAGCAGTTGAGGGCCTGTTGAACTTACTCATGAAATGGAGGCTGTGTTAAAAATTTAGATGGTTGGGGGTTTAACAAATATAAAACAAAGAAATTTTATCCGGGAATTTAGCTTAGTCAAATCAGGAATGTTGCAAATTGATTAATCATGATTGCGAAAGGTTATTTTAGGTAGTTTGATCCTCCTCTAAATAAAAACGCTATATAAAAGAAAAGAGATACTCCATCCAGACGTATCTCTTTTTTCTAACCAAATATAAACCTGTTATGAGCCAGGCTTTGTCTTTAACTCTCTTTCTAAACCACAGGGTTTATCAGAAAGTGATTTATCTTTTTTCTTGATAATAAACATCGTCTCGTTTATTATGATACAAATATAGTAAAAAAAATGATAGTGTAAAAAATACACTAAGAAATTTTTAAGTATTTTTTTTGTCATTTTTATTTCCTGTTCTTTTTTAGTGATGATTTTAGGATTTAAAATGATGGTATTGCAAAGATAAGGTAAAACTGTGTTAACAAAATGTTAAATATATCAGATTTAGCTATCTTTTTGTCTTAATCGGTTTCGATTATAGCTTAGAAATAATTTTTTTTGAATTTTTACCCCGTTTTTCATCTTCAAATGATTGCTATCTAGATATTTGAAGTCGGATTTTGATAAAATAAATCTTTTGTTTGTTTTTAGGGAAGATTTTTACTGATGAAAATTGTTTTCAAAATAAAAAGGCAACATTAATTGAATAATGTTGCCCTTAATATGGTTTGAAATTGCTTGAAGCAATTTTTTAGTTACAAACTTGCGTAATATTCTACAAATTTGGCTAATGCAGAAGAGTATCCCCATTCGTTATCGTACCAAGATACCACTTTAACGAAGTTATCATTTAATGAAATACCAGCTTTAGCATCAAAAATAGAAGCATGATCATCACCAATGAAGTCAGAAGAAACAACTTCATCTTCAGTATAGGCTAAAACGCCTTTTAATTCGCCTTCAGAAGCTGCTTTCATGGCGGCTTTAATCTGCTCGTAAGTAGCCGGTTTTTCTAAACGTGCAGTTAAATCTACTACCGAAACGTCGGCAACAGGAACACGGAAAGACATACCGGTTAATTTACCTTTTAATTCAGGTAACACCATACCTACTGCTTTAGCCGCACCGGTAGAAGAAGGGATGATGTTAGAAAAACCGCCACGGCCACCTCTCCAGTCTTTAGCAGAAGGACCATCAACAGTTTTTTGAGTTGCAGTTACCGCGTGGATGGTACTCATTAAACCTTCAACAATACCAAAGTTATCGTTTAAAACTTTAGCAATTGGTGCTAAACAGTTGGTGGTACAAGATGCGTTAGAAACAATAGTTTGATCTGCGGTTAATTTATCGTGGTTAACACCCATCACATAAGTCGGGATATCGCTATCTTTGGCAGGCGCAGAGAAAACTACTTTTTTAGCACCTGCAGCGATGTGTTTTTCGGCATCAACACGGGTTAAGAACAAACCTGTTGATTCGATTACCACTTCAACACCTACAGTATCCCATTTTAAATCAGCAGGATTTCTTTCTGCAGTTACGCGGATGGTTTTGCCATTAACCACTAAGTTGCCATCAACAACATCAATAGTGCCATCAAATTTCCCATGCGTAGTATCATATTTTAACATGTATGCCATATAATCAGGCTCGATCAAATCATTGATCGCTACGATATCCAATCCTCTTTTTAATGCGGCTCTGAAAACCAGTCTGCCAATACGGCCAAAGCCGTTTATTCCAATTTTGCTCATTGTTTGTTAATTAATGTAATGTTTTAATAAATTTTGTATTGGTTCTTTAATGATGCTTTTAATTTTTAGATCATACTTACCGGCAACAAACCTTAATTGGTCTTCGAGTTCGGCAGCCACTTTTCCTACAATATGCAGTTCACTATCTTTATGTTTTAGCGATATAGGCAGAATATAGGTTTCAAAGTATTTTTCAAATCCCTCATCAATCAGCTTACTGATATACTCATGTTTGCTGTTATGGGTAATGAAATCGAAAAACGATGTTAAAAATATATTAGCCTGTGGCTTATTGTAAATACGTTCCAATATCTGAGGGCGGTCCAGATTATACGTCAATATAAATTTGGTCTCTATATCCTGCGGCATTTTTTTGCTTAAAAATTCTTTGAGGAGTATTTTTCCGAAATAATTTGATGAGCCTTCATCTCCCAGGATATAGCCTAATCCAAAATTGTTGTTCAGTGGTTTTTTTCCATCAAAATAGGCACAATGCGCACCGCTGCCCAGCATGCCAACAATACCTGGCTGATTGTAACAGGCGGCTTTGGCTGCACCGAATAAATCATTTTCGACTACAATTTTGCTGTATCTGAAAAATGACGCCAGGGTTTTGGCCAGTACCTGTTTTCTATCTGATGATGAAGCTCCGGCTGCAAAAAAATAAATTTTCTTGATATTTTCTGCATGGTTAACCAGGACAACTTTTTTATTTAAAATCTGCAGAATTGTTTTCGGATCAACAAAGCAGGGATTTAGGCCGGTAGTATTACAATGTGCTACTACCTGTCCATTTCGGGTTATTTTCCAAAATGCCGTTTTCGATCCGCTATAAACAACTGCTACCATATTATATTGAAAGTACTTCTGTCATTTCCATTAAATCGGGTTCGAGTTTAAAAGAATGAGCAGTTAGTGCCTCTCTGATGCTGGTTAATTTTATCTCGTTTCCTTTTAAACCTACCATTTGCTCCGTTTCGCCTGCAATTAACGCATTTACCGCGGCAAAACCTAAACGACTGCCCAAAATTCTGTCGAAACTGCTCGGACTTCCACCTCTCTGAAGATGACCAAGAATGGTTACCTTGGTGTCATAATGGTCAAAAGTTTCTTTTACTTTTTTAGCAATATCGTAAGCACCGCCTTGTTTATGGCCTTCGGCCACAATAACAATGCTTGAAGATTTTTTAGTTGCTGCACCTAAAGCCAGTTTATCAATCAATTCGTTAACACTGGTTTCTCTCTCTGGCAGCAATACCGCTTCGGCACCGCTGGCAATGGAACTTCTTAAGGCGATACATCCAGAATCGCGGCCCATTACCTCTATAAAAAATAAACGGTCATGGGCATCGGCAGTATCCCTGATTTTATCAATTGCTTCAATTACGGTATTAATAGCAGTATCATAGCCTAAAGTAAAGTCGGATCCAACTAAATCGTTATCAATTGTTCCCGGTATACCAATTACCTTAACGCCGAATGTTTCTGAAAAACGTTTAGCACCGGTGAACGTTCCGTCGCCTCCGATGACCACGAGTCCATCAATGTCATTTTTCTTTAAGTTATTGTAGGCAATCTGCTGACCTTCTTCTGTTTTGAATTCTAAACAGCGTGCAGTTTTTAATATGGTACCACCCAAGTGTAAAATATTACTTACAGAACGGGCATCCATGGGTTTTATGTTGTCGGTTATTAAACCTTGGTAACCTTGCATTACCCCAAACATGTTAATGCCGTGGTAAATTCCGGTACGAACAACAGCTCTGATTGCTGCATTCATTCCAGGGGCATCGCCTCCAGATGTTAATACTGCTATATTTTTTATATTTGGCTTCATCTTTATAATACGAATATAGTGTGTATTTTTTACACTAAGTAATTTATTTTATTTTTTTTACTTAATATTGAAAGTCATACCTTTATCTGTTTAAAATAACTAAATTTTACTTTGGAACAAATTTTACCTCATTTAGATTCTGTATTCTCGATAGATTGCGTTTTGTTTGGATTTGATGGTAAGGAATTAAAAATCCTGCTAATCGAAAGGAATGAAGAACCATTTAAAGATTGGTGGGCATTGCCCGGTAACATTGTTGGTCCTGATGAGAGTTTAGATCAGTCGGCTTCCCGGATTCTGTACGAGCTTACCGGTTTGCGGGGTATTTATATGGAGCAGTATTATGCTTTTGGCGATCCGGGCAGGCACCCGCAAGGTAGGGTAATTACTTTGGCCTACTATGCTTTAATCCGTTTAGGTGGAGATAAGGAATTACGCCCGATCAGCACTTACGCCAAGCGGGCCAATTGGTTGCCGATTACCGATCTGCCAAAACTGGCTTTTGATCACCAGAAAATTTATGATAAAGGTTTAGAAAAAATAAAACGGCGGATTAAACACCAGCCTATCGCCTTCGAACTCCTGCCAGAGAAATTTACCTTAACACAGTTGCAACATGTTTACGAGCTGGTGCTGGGAAAAAAACTCGATAAAAGGAACTTTAGAAAGAAAATCATAAGTTTTGGCGTGTTGAAAGAGCTTGATGAAAAACAAAAAGGCGTCTCTTATCGGGCAGCTACTTTGTACCGTTTTGATAAACGTAAATACGCGAAGCTTTTTGGTAAAGAGATTTCGTTTTAGCGGAGGGCGAGGGGCGGAGAGCGTTTGGCGTGGAGCTGAGAGCTGAAAAAAGCAGAAATAATTAAATTTGTTATATCAATAAAAACCCCGGTCTGAATTTCAAACCGGGGTTTTTATTGTTTTCTCTGCTTTCAGTAACGGTTAACTCCAAACTGAAAACTCCCAACTGCAAACTAAGCCTTCGGCGCCAACTCCAGGTGGTAGTGTACCAGATCATCTATAGGCGAGCGGATAATTTTGCCTACACCCATTTCGTAACGGTCGGCTACAATACTTAAAATATCGCGGAAACTATAACCTACAGAACCCACACAATTTAATTTGTGGTCTTTATAGTTTGGATAGTGGATCACCAAAGCTTCAAAAAATGCCGTAAATGCATAATCGATAGTGCTGAAAGTATAGTCTTCATAATTATCTTTAAAATCGTATAAGAATTTACTAAAGCTTGCGCAGAAACGGTTTGGCAACGGCTTATTGTAAATATTATCAAAAATATCTTCGTTGGTTAAAGCATAATTGTCATAAAAAGCCTCACGTAATCCTTTTGGCATATAGCCTTTCATGTAATCGCTTAAAATGCGTTTGCCGATGTAAGAGCCGCTGCCTTCATCACCTAAGAAATAACCCAAAGAGTCGATGTTCATAGTAATTTCATTCCCGTCATAAAGGCATGAGTTTGTGCCTGTGCCTAAAATAGCGGCAAACCCAGGCTCGTTTCCGAGGAGTGCTCTACATGAAGCGAGTAAATCATGGCCTACAAAGATGGTTGCGTTGGTGAAAACCTGTTGCATGGCATCGGATACAATCTTAACATTTGCAGGTGTAGAACAACCGGCACCGTAGTAATAAACCGCTGTCAATTTTTCTCTTTCCAAGTGGTCAGGAAGAGTCTCATTCAAAGACTTTACAATGTACTCTCCTTTAGAAAAATATGGATTGTAACCTTCGGTATTAAAGTAAATTTTTCTGCCGGCCTCGTTAATCAAACACCAATTTGTTTTGGTAGATCCGCCGTCTGCAATTACTATCATTTTATTTATTTTTGGTTTTAGCACGATAAAAGTATAAAAAGTCTTATATTTTGTATCCTTTTTTTTAATAATTTTTTAACAATTTATTGTTGCTGAAAATGAAGTGTGTAAAAAATACACTATATACGGCGCGTAATCACCGAAAAACCTTAAAATTATACCAGAAAGGGCAATGGTCTTTTTTTTAACGTCAACAATATTTTACAACAAAATAGCGAAATGAACAAGCGATTTTTAGATTTTAGGAGTGATACGGTAACCAAACCAACTGCCGGGATGTTAGACGCCATGATGAATGCAAAAGTGGGCGATGATGTTTTTGGTGAAGACGAAACGGTGCATGCTTTAGAGAACAAGCTGGCTTCAATTTTTAATATGGAAGCCGGGCTTTTCTGCCCTTCCGGCACGATGACCAATCAGATTGCAATCAAATGTTTTACCCAGCCGATGGATGAGGTGATCTGTGATCAGACGGCGCATGTTTATCGCTACGAAATTGGAGGCATTGCTTTCCACTCCGCCGCGTCGGTAAGGCTATTGCATGGCGAACGTGGAATTTTAACACCAGAGCTGATAGAACCAGAAATTAATGAAGATAATATCCACTATCCTAATTCAAGTTTGGTTGTTTTAGAAAATACTGTAAATAAAGGCGGTGGTAGCTGCTATACGCTATCGCAGATTGCATCTATTCATCACCTCTGTAACATAAAAGGATTAAAACTGCACTTAGATGGCGCGCGTATTTTTAATGCATTAGTGGCCACAGGAGATCAGGCAGCTGAATACGGTAAATATTTTGATGGCATTTCAGTTTGTTTGTCTAAAGGACTCGGTGCTCCGGTCGGTTCGGTATTGTTAGGGGGCAAACAAATGATCCATAAAGCACGAAAGATTAGAAAGGCTTTTGGTGGTGGTATGCGCCAGGCAGGCTTTTTGGCCGCAGCAGGTATCTATGCGCTCGATCATCATGTAACACGTTTAAAAGATGATCATGCACATGCGCAGGTTTTATCTAATGCATTGGCAAGTGCAAAATATGTAAAATCGGTAATGCCGGTAGAAACCAATATTGTTATTTTTGAAGTAGAAAAGGGATCAGCAGAAAAGATTGTACACCGTTTAAAGGAAAAAGGACTCCATTGCAATACCACCAGTGCCAGTACGATCCGTTTGGTAACCCACCTTGATCTAACTGCTGAAATGATTGATCAGGCAATTGAAATAATTTTGCACCTTTAAGCAGAAACTTATATTTTGTTCCCAATAACGAAGTGTAAAAATAATATAATGAGCGGAAACAATCAATCACCTTTAGATGGGTTTTTAGGAATCTTAAAAGAACAGCACGGAAAGTCAGCTGAAAATATTAACACGGCTTTGTATGAAGATATTGTTAATACTGCTGAGGTAGTTAAAATGACCGAGGATGATGCTGTTCGTACACAGGTTCTAGCTAGTTTGCGTAATCGTTTTAAAGATGAAGATCTGAATCAAGTCTCAGATGTTTTTATTTACTGTCAACGCTTTTTATCGGCGAACGAGGACCCTCTTCCAATGGCTTCACAACTATGTATCTCAATTGGTAAATTATTTACTAACGAAAATCTACATTATGCCGCTGGTAAGGTTTATAGCGGTGATGAAACAGAAAGTGGAGCAGCTTTGTCGTTTTTAGGTTACCTGGCCTTAATTGATCAGCATACACTTTATGTGCTTAATTTTATAAAGGAAAATTTTGCTGGTTTTTCTCAAAATAACAAAGTAACATGCGTATTTCAACTTAAGGAAATACTTCCTGATAATGAAATTGCCAGGCAGATCGTGGCCGATAGTGGCATTACAAGATACGAACTCAGTTTTAGCACAGACACTGATTCGTCGTCAAAACCCATTACGTTTCAAATAGGGGAAGTTGATGAAAGTATTAATTCGGGGAGGGAAGAGTTAAAACCCAAACGTCAATGGTGGCGGTTTTGGTAGAAAGGTAGATAAAATAGCTTTTTTAAAGTTTATCCATTATTTAGATGGAGCATCTGAAAACAATGTAGCATGTTAAATAAATGATCCAACAAACCAAAATGCCCGATAACTCCAAACTCCAAACCCCAATCTCCAAACTGCTAATCGCTAATCGTGGCGAAATTGCTTTGCGTATTATGCGTTCGGCAAAGGAAATGGGGATTAAAACGGTTGCTGTTTTTTCTGAAGCAGACCGGAACGCACTGCATGTTCGTTATGCCGATGAGGCGGTGTGTATCGGTCCGGCTCCCTCCAACCAAAGTTATCTGGTAGGTGAAAAAATTATTGATGCTTGTAAACTAACCGGTGCCGAAGCTATTCATCCGGGTTATGGATTTTTATCAGAAAATGCCGGTTTTGCACAGATGGTTGCCAACGCGGGGCTCATTCTAGTTGGCCCTTCGCCGCAGGCAATGGAAACTATGGGTAACAAATTATCGGCTAAAGCCGCCGCACTTCGCTATAACATCCCGATGGTTCCGGGAACGGAAGAAGCCATTCAGGATGTAGATGAGGCAAAGCAACGTGCTATCGACGTTGGTTTCCCTATATTGATCAAGGCAGCTGCAGGAGGAGGGGGGAAGGGTATGCGCATTGTAGAGCGGGCAGAAGATTTTGAAGAACAGATGCAGCTTGCCGTAAGCGAGGCTACCTCGGCATTTGGCGATGGCGCTGTTTTTATCGAACGTTATGTTACCTCTCCAAGGCACATCGAAATACAGGTTCTGGGCGATAGCCATGGCAATATTATTCATCTTTTTGAGCGCGAATGCTCTGTGCAGCGCCGTCACCAGAAAGTGGTTGAAGAAGCCCCTTCATCTGTTTTGACTGAAGAAATCAGACAAAAAATGGGTAAATGTGCGGTAGACGTGGCCCGTTCGGTAAATTATACCGGAGCAGGTACCGTAGAATTTATTCTCGATGAAAACCTCGATTTCTTTTTCCTTGAAATGAATACCCGCCTGCAGGTGGAACATCCGGTAACCGAGCTGATCACCGGGGTAGATTTGGTAAAAGAGCAGATCAAAATTGCTTCCGGAGAGAAATTGAGTTTTAGTCAGGACGACCTTAAAATAAGCGGCCATGCCATCGAACTTAGGGTTTATGCAGAAGATCCGGCCAATAATTTTTTGCCTGATATAGGCATTTTGCAAACTTATCACACGCCAAAAGGCAATGGAGTAAGGGTTGATGATGGCTTTGAACAGGGAATGGAAATACCAATTTATTATGATCCGATGATTGCAAAATTGATTACCTATGGAAAAGACAGGGGAGAAGCCATAGCGCGAATGATAAGGGCGATTGAAGAATATGATATTACGGGGATAGAAACCACTTTGGGTTTTGGTAAATTTGTAATGCAGCACGAGGCTTTTAAAACAGGTAATTTTGATACCCATTTTGTAGCTAAGTACTTTAAAATAGAAAATTTAAAGAAACAGGACGAAAGTGAAGCGCTTATTGCTGCCATAATTGCCGCAAAACTGTTTGATGAGAAAGAGCTGGTATTGAATAATGAAACTTTAAAAAATGCTTCAGGCTGGAGAAAAAATAGATTAAGGTATTAAAACATAAAGAAGTCCGGATGAGACCATCATGCTGATCCGATAGCTATTGGATTTGTTTCAGCATCTTTATCAGTAATAAATAATCAAGTTCGTCATTTCGAGCGGAGTATAACGCAGCCGAGAAATCTATTAAGAGATAGATCTCTCTCCCGAACGTTCGGTTCTATGCTTCAGTCGAGATGACGTCCCAACAAAATAGAAATAAATGTTCACAGGAATTATAGAAACACTTGGCGAAGTTACTGCCATTAAAAATGATCATACCAATATTCACTTTACCATATCTTCGGCAATTAGTCATGAGCTGAAAATTGATCAGAGTGTAGCCCACAACGGGATATGTTTAACGGTAGTGGCTTTAAATGACGGAACACATACCGTTACCGCTATAGATGAAACGCTGAACAAAACCAATCTGCACAGTTTAAAGGTGGGCAGTAGGGTTAATCTGGAACGCTGCATGCAGATGAATGCCCGCTTAGATGGTCACATTGTGCAAGGCCATGTAGACCAGACCGCAGTTTGTGTGAAACGCGAAGAACTGGATGGCAGCTGGGAATACCGTTTTAAATATGATGCCGGCGCCGGAAATGTAACTGTAGAAAAAGGTTCTGCCTGTGTAAACGGTATTAGCTTAACTGTTGTAAATTCAGCTGACGACGAATTTTCGGTATTTATCATCCCTTATACTTTTGAACATACCAATTTACAGGAAGTTAATGTTGGCGATATGGTAAATTTAGAGTTTGATATTATTGGGAAGTATGTTGCCCGGTTAATGAAGCGGTAGACGCTATTGTTTCAGGTGTTTTTAAATCCACTTTTCTTCAGGTATTGGTATATTGCTAATGTTTATTTTTCATAACAGTGCAGGATGGTTAGTTGAAGAATATTGCTGATTATCGCATTATTGAAATTATAACCGACTAACCAACATGACCAGAAATTTATT
The DNA here is from genome assembly GCF_913776295.1 of uncultured Pedobacter sp. Classification (GTDB taxonomy): domain Bacteria; phylum Bacteroidota; class Bacteroidia; order Sphingobacteriales; family Sphingobacteriaceae; genus Pedobacter. Next base: position 22,134 of record NZ_CAJYOJ010000079.1, on the reverse strand, counting down.
TATCCCGTTTACTACCCTTGTTTTATTGTTTTTATCTACAACAAACAGCTTCAGCCAGAAACTTTCGGTAAAAGATTTAACCATTGAGCATTTAGTAAATCCTTTAAGCATCGATTATCCAAAACCCAGATTTAGCTGGAAAATAATTTCTGATATCAAAAATACCAGACAGCGTAGTTACGAGATCAGGATGGGTACTTCGGCAACGCTTTCTAATGTTTTTTGGAAAGCAGCGGTAGCAAATGATCAGTCTGTGCTGATTGCCTATGATGGCCCAATGCTATCATCTAAAACCAAATATTACTGGCAGGTTAGGGTAAAAGATAATCATGGGAACACATCCCCATGGTCGCCGGTACAATATTTCCAAACAGGATTACAGGCTGAAGATTGGCAGGCGAAATGGATAGCGGTAAGCGGAAAAGATACCTCATTGGCAAGTCCTTTGTTCAGAAAAGAAATCAGGCTGAAAAAACAGGTTAAATCTGCACTGGCTTACCTTACAGCAAAGGGATTATATGAGGCAAATATTAATGGTAGCCGTGTTGGTAATGCTTATTTTGCACCAGGCTGGACCAGTTATAAAGATCACATTCAATATCAGGTGTATGATGTAACGCCGTTGTTAAAAAAAGGTGAAAATGTAATCGGTGTTTCGCTTGGCGACGGCTGGTACAAAGGGCGTATCGGGTTTAATCATCAAAAACAATTTTATGGCGATACCAGGGCATTGTTAATGCAGCTGGAGGTAGCGTATACTGATGGTAGCAAAGAAACGGTTGTAACTGATCGTACCTGGAAAACAAGTTACGGACCAATATTAGCCGCTAATATTTATGATGGGGAAACCTATGATGCCCGGTTGGAACGCAAAGGATGGAATAATATTGGCTATAAAGAAGACACTAACTGGAAACCAGCACAGGAATTGGCCTTTGGTCCGGAAAAGCTGGTTGGGATGAGCGGACCCCAGGTAACTAAACATGAAAAATTTAAAGCGCTAAAAATATTTAAAACTCCAAAAGGAGAAACGGTTGTAGACTTTGGTCAGAATTTGGTAGGTTGGGTAATGCTGAAAGCTAAAGGGCCGGCCGGTACAAAAATTTCGATCAGCCATGCAGAAGTATTGACTAAAGAAGGAAATTTTTATACCACTAACCTGAGAACGGCCAGGCAACAGAATAATTACATTTTAAAGGGTGAAACTGAACAGGTATTCGAGCCACATTTTTCCTTTCAGGGCTTTAGGTATGCTAAAATAGATGGATATCCCGGCGAACTGAAACCAGAAGACCTTACTGCGGTAGCGGTTTATTCTGACATGAAAACCACTGGGAAATTCAGCACTTCGAATCCATTGCTAAATCAGTTGCAACACAATATTGCCTGGGGGCAGAAGGGGAACTTTGTTGATGTACCAACAGATTGTCCACAAAGAGACGAACGTTTAGGCTGGACCGGCGATGCCCAGGCATTTGCTTCAACGGCAGCCTATAACATGGACGTATCAGGGTTTTTCACCAAATGGTTAAAGGATGTTGCTGCAGATCAGCTTCCCAACGGTAGTGTTCCGTTTGTTATACCAAATGTGCTGAATCAGAATGATGCAGGGTCTGCCGGATGGGCCGATGTGGTTACCATTGTTCCTTGGGATATGTATCTGTCGTATGGAGACCAGGGCATATTGGAAACGCAGTACAATAGCATGAAGAAGTGGGTCGATTATATCTCATCAGTCGCAAAAAACAACCTCTGGAATACCGGTTTCCACTTTGGCGATTGGTTGTTCTATCGTCCTAATGATGATAACGACGGCCGTGCAGCGGTAACCGATAAATATATGATTGCCCAAACATTTTATGCGCATTCAACTCAGTTGCTGATTAATGCAGCAAAGGTATTGGGAAAAACAGAAGATGTGAAGAAGTACGAGTCGCTGTTAGATCAGATTAAAGCAGCTTACATTAGAGAAAATATGACGCCAGGCGGCAAATTGATTTCCAGTACGCAAACAGCTTATGTTTTAGCCTTGCAATTTGATATGTTACCTGAAGGCTTACGTGCACAGGCTGCGCAGCGGTTGGTTGATAACGTAAAAGATTACGGGAATCACCTCACCACTGGTTTTTTAGGTACTCCATACCTTTGCCATGTATTGAGCCGTTTCGGGCATGAAAATGTAGCTTATGATTTACTGCTGCAGGAAAACTATCCTTCCTGGCTATATCCTGTAAAAATGGGAGCCACTACGATTTGGGAACGTTGGGATGGTATTAAGCAGGATGGCTCTTTTCAAACGGCAGATATGAATTCTTTTAATCATTATGCTTACGGGGCCATTGGTGACTGGATGTATAAAAACATAGCGGGTATTAAGCCAATCGCTACACATCCCGGCTATAAAGATATTTTGATTGAACCGAGACCCGGAGGTAAATTGACCAGTGCCTCAGCAGAGCTTGAAACTGTTTATGGAACTATAAAATCATCCTGGACGCTAGCTGATGGGACCTTTAAGCTGGATGTAGTGGTTCCATGCAATACCACCGCCACTGTTGTAATGCCTGTTACCGGAAAAAGAGAAACTGTTGGCTCCGGAAGTTATCATTTTGAAAGTAAATATTAATCGCTAATATTGCAGCTTTGTAAGGAGACATCGTAAATATTTTTTTACAGGAAGTTGTCATTCCCAACTTGATTGGGAATCCTAATGCATTTGCTTTAAGATTCCCGCCTGCGCGGGAATGACGATTTAGGTTGACGATGATAAGGCCTTTATCAGATGCTAAAAAAATAAATGTACAGTAAAGAAGAAGCAGCGAGATTACGTCAACAGTTTTGGATCAGTTTTGGGCAATATATGAAGCCTGTTCCGTCAGCAAGCGGTTCGACTGTAAACTGGATAAACTACAAAACCGGCGTGAAGAACATCTTCTTTAAGATGGATGTTGATGGAAAAAAAGCCTTCATCAGTATTCAGCTTTCCCATTCTGATCCCGATATCAGGCACCTTATTTTTGAACAGTTTGAAGAATTTAAGCTCTTATTTAAGAATACAGTAGGTGAAGAATGGGACTGGATTAAGGATTCATCTGATGATTTCGGTAAAATGATATCTAAAATTTCCATCAGCATATCTGGCGTGAGCATCTTTAACCAGGCGCATTGGCCAACTCTAATTTCGTTTTTTAAACCGAGAATAATTGCCCTGGACGAATTTTGGGACAATGTAAAACCGGTTTTCGAAGATCTGGTTTAATCGGCCAGGTTTAGCTGTGCGACACGATCTTTAACAAATTTAAGTTCTTCTTTATCATCTGTAACGCTGGGTTTGCTTTTCAGGTAGAGGTTGTAGTATTTTAAGGCATTAGCAGACTGTTTTAGCTTGGTATCATAAAATACAGCCAGTCTATAATACAGATTAGGGGTCGCATTAAACTGCAGCCCTTTTTTGTAAGCTGAATTCGCCAGGCTCAGTTGATTGTTTTCTTCGTAAACGAGGCCCAATAGAGAATAGTAACTCGCTGTATTGGGCGAAATGGCTTCGTCAATCGTCTTCTTCGTATAATTGGCAGCCTGCTGATAGTTTTTTAAGGCCCGGTAACTTAGTGCGGTATAATATAATGTGGCTTCGTTCTGCATGGCAACTTTCTCCAATAGTTTAAAAAGGTCAATTGCTTTCTGGTATTTTTTGGTGTAATAGTAGGCTTTGGCCACATCCTTTAATACACCTGCATCACCTCCGTCCTTTAATAATTTTTCGCCAGCTGCAATCACTTCAGTATATCTTTTTAACTGATTGGCGATAGGCAGCTTTTCCTTTTGCAGGATCAGATTGTCGCTATCAGCTTTACTGGCAATATCAAGGATCTGATAAGCTTTTTCATAAGTTTGGTTGGTGGAATAAATGCCGGCAAGGTCTACAGCCACATCTCCTTCAGCAGGATTAATTTTATTGGCTTTTAGCAGGTAAAATAATTTAAGCGAATCGGTAGGGATGCGGTAAAGATTAGCCAATAACTTGTACACACTAAAATTGTTAGAGTCGATCTTTACAATTTCGCCATAATATAACTTTGCTTTTTCAGTATTACCTCTTTTGGTGTTAATACTGCCCAGGCTAAACAAAATGGAAAGATTTTTTGGTTGCAGGGCATACGCCTTGCTATAAAATTTTTCTGCTTCAACGTTATTTCCTGCCATTAAAAAGCAATATCCCATTTGGCTAAGGATTTTAACATCCTGTACATCTTCACCATAAATACCGCTCAGGTATTGAGCAGCATCTGCATAACGTTGAGTTTGATAGAGGTCGAAGAGTTTCTCTTTGTCTACAGTTTTTGCATCTTGTGCATAAATTGTTAAAGTCAAAATGATAAATCCTAATAGCGTGGACAGGTGCTTCATAATGTATAATTTTAAACTAAAATATTAGTTATTTTTCGTAGTTGCAAATTGTCGGGTAAAAAATGGAGAAATAAAACAAAAACTATACAAAGGGGTTTATAAAGAATAGTTTAACTTAAAATAAGAACCTATGAACACTTTAAAGAAGTTTGAATTAATGGAAAAGATTGTGCGTGAATTGGAAGATTTACAAAATTCTAAGCAGGCACTTATTCAGAAAATAGCTAAAATTGAAGTTGATAATATCGAATTGGGTGATGGCCGTCTGGAAAAGGATTTACCAGAAATTCATCAGAATTTAGCCGATAACCTGGATACTATTTCGGGAATTTTAGATTATTTTGCTGGTAAAACACAAAACTTTGGTGATAAAAACAATGTTGATGCTTTAAAAGAACAGGAAGCCATTAACAATGCCACCAGCTAAATTTAATCGGATATGAAATTTTTATCTTTAACCATTGCCTTTTTGCTAGCTGGCTTATTTGCCAGCGCACAGGTACTGCCGTCATTCCAGCTGGGAGTTAAAGCTGGTGCAAATTTTTCGAAATTTGATAGTGAGAACACTTTTAACAGTAACAACCGCACTGGTTTTTATGGTGGTCTTTGGGCCAGGGTAGGTGCAGCAGGTGTTTATTTCCAACCTGAGCTTTATTTATCAGGGAAGAAAACAGAGCTGGTAAGTGAGTCGACAGGAGAGGTAAACAAAGTACGCTTCACCAGTTTAGATGTCCCTTTATTAGTAGGCACAAAGTTTGGTGCGGCGGGTGTAGGACTTCGTTTAAACACCGGACCCATGTTCTCACTGATATTAGATGAAAACCAAAGTTTTAGTCAGGCTGCAGGAAATGTTTTTCGTGCCGATTTTAAAAATCAGGCTTTGGCCTGGCAGTTTGGAGCAGGGTTAGATCTCAAAAAACTGAGCTTTGATGCCCGTTACGAACTTGGATTATCTAAAATTAATAAATCCGGTTATCCGGGCACTAAGCTGAATTTATTTACAATTGGTTTAGGTTATAGAATTTTGTAATAAAAATCAATTCAATAGAAAGGTGTTCATTAAAAAATGAACGCCTTTTTTTATGTCGAAGAGTTTTGTTTTCACATTTTCAATGAGATCTCTTCCAGATTTTAAAGATTTATTTGCTTTTATGATATCGTTGCCTATATTTGTATCGTAAACGACATAATCGTTTGCGATTAAAAAATTATTAAGAAATGAAAACGTTATATGAAACAAGTGCCACAGTAACTGGCGGACGTAATGGAAAAATAACAAGTGAAAACGGTGTTTTAGAACTTGAGGTGAGAATGCCAAAAGAACTGGGCGGTACTGGTGATGGGTATACCAATCCTGAACAGCTTTTTGCTGCAGGTTATGCCGCTTGCTTTGATAGTGCATTAAACCTGGTGATGCATCAGGATAAGGTTAAACCTGAAGAACCATCTTCAGTTAAAGCAAATGTATCGTTACATCCCGACGGGCATGGCGGCTTTAAACTGGGCGTTTCGTTACAAGTACATATTCCGGGAGTTGAGAATGCACATGCTCAAAAACTAACGGAAAAAGCACATGCGATATGTCCGTACTCAAATGCAACACGTGGAAACATTGATGTCCTTCTGGAAGTGATTTAATTATTACATCATGACGAAACCAGCAGAACGCATTGTTCTGTACCAAAACCTTTGGTTGAGAAATCTTTAAGCAATGTTAAAGATTTCTCTATCCTCTTCCGGTTCAAATAATTGTAACGGGATTTTGTAGTGAATGGTAAATCTCGTGGAAAATGGTTTACTTAGCTAGGTGTTTTATTGTTTAAGAAAACAGGTAATGGATATAGATAAGTCTTTAAAACTGGAAAATCAATTATGTTTTCCTCTTTATGCTGCTTCGAGGTTAGTAACCAGATGTTATCAGCCAATGTTAGATAAGTTAGGTATAACCTATCCGCAGTATCTTGTTTTAATGGTATTGTGGGAAAATGATTCCGTTAACTTAAGCCTGCTTTCTGAAAAATTAATGCTGCAGTCGAATACGCTAACCCCTTTATTAAAGCGGATGCAGGAAACCGGACTTGTAGAACGTGCAAGATCATTAAAAGACGAAAGGAGCATCATTATATCACTTACAGAAAAGGGAATGGCTTTGAAAGAAAAGGCACCAGCTTTACCGGCCCATCTTGGAGCGCAACTGGGGATAAGCCTTGAAGAAATTGTTCAATTAAAAAGCCTGCTTGATAAAGTAATTCAAAATCTAGCAGTATAGCGGTATTAATGTTCTTTTATTGATCCAACTTCGGTCAGCTCATAAGCAAAAGATCCGTTTTTCGGAACAATAGGAGTGGCACGTCCAACACTTAATGCTTTTATAAATGAAGCGCCAAAATAGAATATCAGTGAAGAGTAGAATACAAACAGCATAATAACGATAATTGATCCTGCTGATCCGTAAATGTTACTGATATTGCTTAACGGCAATAAAATCCTTAAAATATATTTTCCTGCCGTAAACAGGCAACCGGTTAACAAGCCTCCAGAAATAGCTGCCCGCCAAGTTGGACGGCCATTAGTTAGATACCTGAAAAGTATGGTAAACCAGGTAGTTACGATGATTGCAAAAACCAACTGATTGATAATTGAGGTTAATATTAATCCAAATGATGGCACTCCGTTTTTAAGAAATGCGCCGATATAGGCCTGCACACTATCGGCCAGTAGGCCGATAAAAAATAATATTCCTGCAAATAAAATAATGGTTACAGATATGGCTCTTGATTTAAGAGTATTAATAATTCCTTTTTTGTCTTTCTGACCAATATTCCAGATCTGTTCTAATGAATTTTTAATGACATTAAATAGTGTGGTGGCTACAAAGAGGAAAAATATAAAACTAAATAAGGTAACATACCAGGCTTGATCAATGCCCCGGATGTTTCTTAAGGTTGTACGGATCTGTAGAATACTCTCATTGTCCAGAATATTTGACAAACGTTCAAAAAGATGTGTGGCCAATAACCTTCTATCGGTAAACATGCCGAAAAGTCTGATCAGGATGATCAATATTGGAGGTAAAGCGAAATTGGTAAAAAAAGCAGTAGCACCCGCCAAACGTAAAGGATCATTCTGCTGAAATAAGTTAAATGCTTTTCTTATGGTAGAGAAAAAAAACTTCAGATCTTGTATTATCGATGGCATTATTCCTGCGTTAAACTCAAAAGGCCGAAAATAGTAAAAATACTTTGTCCGGCCTTTTATGATTTTAAAGATTCTAATTTGTTTTAGTGAAAACCATTAACGTTTTATCACCATTTAACAGATGTAGCTTATTGTCCGTTATTTTAGCGCTATTAACCTGGTTTAGCGCATGTAAGTAGGCACGTTCGGCAGCATCGGTTCCCTGACAAAACATTTTTGTGCTAAAAACATTCTTAACGGTTATTTTATTGTCTGTTATTGCCGCTTGTCCGCCGTAACTATTGCAGAACGATTTTCCACTGATTTTAAGGCTATCCGCAAAATTCAAGGTTGCTTTTGCCGTTGAAGGTAACGTTAATCCTGGCAGCGATGTTAATTCCCATTTGTTATTGGTAAAGCTTGATGGATCTAATTTCTCTTTGCATGCACTTAAAAATAAAATTAATATTCCGCAGTAGATGAGGTTTTTCATAATAAAAAGTTTAAATCATTTACTTTTTAATATCAAAAACTAAACCAATAAAGATAAAATTGGCTTTTGATAAGGGTTAAACTGATTTTCGAATCTTCATCCAGTAGTGTTTTGCACCACCGTGGTCGAAAATGGAGATCCGTTTTAATCCCACCTTTTCCAGCACGTGGATAGAACCCAGGTTATTAATATCTGCAATACCGATAATCTCATTCAGATTTAGCTCATTAAAACCGTAGTCTCGCGCGGCCTTTGCCGTTTCAGTGGCATAACCTTTTCCCCAAAACCGTTTGCTGAACCGATACCCCAGATCGTAATAATTAATATGATTGTTTGTCGTTTCAGTAATAAGTTTTAAGCCCGACCAACCTACAAAATCACCCGTTGCTTTTTCGATAACAGCCCATCTTCCGATACCATTGTCAATATATTGTTTTCTGATGAATTCTATATTGGCCAAACTTTGAGTAATTGATTTTACGGGCTTATTGCCCAGATAGCGTTGCACTTCCGGATCACTATCCATTTCAAACATACCTTCGGCATCTTCAGGTATGAGCTCGCGTAAAATTAAACGGTCGGTTTCGGCAAAAACTTTCATTTAGTGATCTTATTTGATCAAAATTAGCATAAAGTTATCTAAGATGGAAAGTATAATGGAGTTGATGGGATAAATCTGCGAAATCCGCGGGAAATAGCTATGATTTATCCCGCAGATTTAAGAGATTTTCGCAGATTATAGCAGGGAGTAAGGCTGAGGGACAGATCTGCGCTAATTACGAAATCCGCTGGGCTGATCTGAACTTGTTCAAGACCATGTTTTTTAATCAAAGAAACATTTTTTGCTTATTGGGTAAAATATATTAAAATACCCTGTAATCAAACTTTTAACTTTAACTGTTAATTTTCTGGCGATTTTATAACAGAAAAGCAATAAAGGTTTTAAATTAGCGCGAAATATAAATAGCTATAACATGAAAATTACGCTTTATGCACTCTTACTTTCCGTTGTTTTATTTGGCTGCGGAGGCAATTCGGAAAAAACCTTTAAAGCACGCGCATTTTCTGCAAGTGATGATTTTAATGTATTCCCAAAATCGAAAAAAGATATATTAACCATTGTAAAAACAGATTCAGGCAAACTGGCTACCGACGATCGTTTTAAGATTAAATCTAAGGATACAGCCATTGTTATAGATGACGCACCAAATGCTGAAACAAAGAAATTTAAGGTTGCTTCTTTTATCAACACGCAGAAAACAGCGGTATTGGTTCAGGGCGACAATGGTAAGGGCAAAATGGATCCTTTTTATATCATTTATGTAAATGGCGGAAAAACAGATGTGGTGAGCTTGAACAAACCGTCTAAAGGCGCTGAAGATCAAAAGTATACAAAAGGGTTAGAAGAATTAACCAGGAGCAATTTGTTGGTTAATAACGATTTTTTCATCACGACAATCAATTCAAGGGTTTACCCGATCAAACGTCAGAAAGAGGATGAACGTATCCAGGGGAAATTTTTTATGTATTCGAGCGATAAAACCACTTTGGTGTTTTTAACCGCTAATTCTTTATATCAGGTAAATACAGCAACAGGTGAAACTTTTAATCTTCCTTTGCCGGCAGCTTTAATCAACCAACCTGAAACCCTTGTTGGCAATATCCAGAGAGATTATACCTGGGTGGCAAATGCAAACGGAACATCATTTTTAAAGAAAAATGCTGATGATGACCGTATTGTAGACATTAGTGAGTTTAAGCGTTAAGGTTTTTTGACGTTACCGGCCAGATGATATTGGCCGGTAACTTTATTAAAATATTACCTGTTTCTTTTGATTGCTTTTATCACTGGAGTAAAAGACTTTTCCTCTGCGATGATAAATATCTTAAATAGCTATTGGATTTTTTTGCAGATAGCGCCATTGCTTCGATTGGCTTTTAGCTACAGCCTGGTTCATGAATTGAAATCGGATTTTTTCCTAAACCACCATTGTTCTGAATGTAAGGTTGATCCGTGGCTGGTTTACCTTTTTACTTGTTGGTAATCTGTGCAACCAATTGGTTTGTGTTTCGTCTTTCATCACCAGTAAACTTCCATTTTCTAAAAATAGGGTTACGGTTTCTTTGGTTTGTTTATGTTTAAATAAAAATCTTCGCTCTGCACCGAAACTTAGTGATGCAATGGCAGAATCTTTTGCCAGGGCCTTCTCGTCGTCACTATGGTAAGCCATGCCTTCATCACCATTGTGATATAAATTGAGTAGACAAGCATTAAACGTTGTATCTGCTTGTTCTTCCGATATTTTTTTCAATTCCAATAATTCCTTCGTCCATGGTAAGGCGGTTTTTGATTTGTTGGAGTAGGTATAAGAATAGGCTTCATCTCCGTACCAGGCTACTTTTCTTTTGGTGATGATGTGTTTGCCCATGATAAAGGCTTCGTCGTTTTTCCAATCAATTGTTTTCATCAACACCTCAACATAATGATCGGCTGATGATAGCTGGAATATTTTGCCATGATAATTTACCGTCCCATCATAAGGAAGCAGGTTTTGGTTGATATCTGTTATAGTGTTGAATAAATCCATTGTTTGTATGCTGTTTTTAAGCAATGTCCACATGGGCGATAGCCATGCTGCAACGCTTCTTCTTTAGAACTGAAAAAAAAACTGTTTTTTTTTCATTCGCTTTCCCGATCTACATTTTAGTAAACCGTATATTTTCAACTTTGAATTTCCGCCGAAGCAAATGTGTTTATTTCTCAAATGTTTTTTAAGTTCTTCGGACGAAATATCGTTATGTTTAATCATCATCGCTGGTTATTGGTATTGGCCGCTTCCCAACCAATCATGGCTGTTTTTCGGTTTATGCCCCAGTGGTAACCCCCCAAAGCACCGCTTGATTGTATTACCCTATGGCATGGAATGAGAAAAGCTACCGGGTTATCGCCAATGGCCGTGCCCACCGCTCTTGAGGCGTTTGGGTTTTGCAATTGTTTCGCAATCCTGCCATAAGTTGTTAATTTGCCCATTGGAATTTTTAGTAAAGCTTCCCAAACCTTTAACTGGAACGCTGAGCCTTTTAAATGTAATTTGATCCGTTGTAATTTGCTCCAATCCTGACCAAAAATAGCTAAAGCATTTTGCTGTTCCTGATTCAATATCTGTTGGTATCGGGCTGCCGGGAATTGGCGTTGCAGATTTGTTAAAGCAATATTTTCATCTTCATAAAAAGCAATATGGCAAATTCCTTTTAAAGTACCGGCAACAATAATGTTCCCAAACGGACTTTCTGCAAAACTATAATTGATACTAAGTTTTTCGCCACCATTTTTATATTCGCCTGGTGTCATTCCTTCAATATTTACAAAAAGATCGTGCAGTCTGCCGGTTCCCGACAAGCCGGTTGCTAAGGCGGTATCAAATAAGCTTAAGTTTTCTTTCAGCATTTCTTTGGCGTAGCCAATGCTGATATATTGCAGAAAACGTTTTGGGGTTGTGCCTGCCCATTCGCTAAATAATCTTTGGAAATGAAAAGGGCTTAAATTTACTTCCTCTGCAATTTCTGCTAAACCAGGCTGATTTTTGAAATTCTCCCTGATGTAACTTATGGCTTCAGCTATGCGGTTGAAATTGATCTCTTCTTGTGCTGTCATGGTGTTGATTAATTGGCTTTCAAAAGTAGTTTTTATAGAAAAGGCAAACCACCCGAAACTTGCTAAGTTTAATCGCTTATATTATCCCATTATTTAATTGCATTGCCAATTAATTTCGCTGCTCTTGCAAGATCTGTATTTCCATTAATGTCTATCTGGAGAAAACAAGCGGCTTGCCACTCTTGGGTTTTCGCTGCCTGCTTATTGCTGACTACATCCCAGGGTGCATAAACCCTGATTCCTCTTTTACCTCCTGTGCCATTTACAGTGATAATTTTATGCTGTATTAAAGTTGCTTTAGGGAAAATGAACTGTCCGGATCGGGCAGCATCATTAACAGATATGATCAACAGATCAAATTCATCCAGATCAGCAAAAGGAGCCGTAATTCCTGCTTCAGTCCGTTTCCATATGGTTACAAATTGCCCCGTTTTGGTTGGCGTGATTTTAGCAAGCCGGTGTTTGATTTTTAGTTTATTCAATCCAAAAGTACAGGCGGCATATTCCTGACTTTCATTTTCTATTTGCAGGTTGCTTATTTGAAAACCTATCTGACTGTAAACTAAATCGGTTGCAGTTCGTAGTATACATGAAATACCGTTTGGGGAATTTTCTGGTGGCATATTTAACTTTCCGATGTAAAAGAAACTTATTGCTCTTCAATAACAGATTGTCCTTTCGATTGATCTCCTGATGTCCATTGCCAGGTTTCATGAAGCCTGATTTTACCATCGGGCAATAACTCTGGTATCGAGTTACAGATTCCGGTCATTAATTCACCTTTCTGGTTTACTTGGTGATAGCGCATATCGATCTTTCCCTCATGATCCACCAGGCCAATCAATTGACCATAGATAATCTTTCCACCTTCGTATTCGGCAGTCAGGATATTTCCATTTTGTTTATATCTAAAAATGGTGTCATTTGATGTTTCGCCATTTTCTGTATTTTGTACAGGTTTAAAAATCTTGTTGTTATAATTGATCATAAGTGATAAAACTAAACATCTCCGCCCGAATAAAAAATCCTTACATTTGTCCTTTTTCGCTTTAAGCCTTAACGGAAATTATAGCATTTAAAACTAAATTAACCCAAGCCTTCTTCTCTTTTTACCAAGAGGTAGTCATCCTGATTTAAGATCAGATAACCATATTCATAACAAAAAATATAGGTGTTTCCGTTTTGGGTTTTGTACCTGGAAGTATGAAATTCAAAATTAAAGCCTGCAGAAACCAGTTTTTTACCGGTAACCTTGGTTTTACCAGTTGGATTTAGTGCAACCAGAATAGCACGGTTCTTTTTGAGTATGTTATTTACCCTTTTAATTACGAGACTATCCTCATTATTTAAGCGATTGTTGTAATTGCTGCGGCAAGAATCATCGCAGTATTTTTTATCGGCCCTACCTCTTAGCGGACTTCCGCAGTCTAAACATAAACGTTCCATAATAATTGCTTTTTTTATTATGGGATGATGATCTAATATATGAAATAAAAAAATGAATAAAAAATAATATACCATAATGGTGCTTAAGGGTACATTATCCGTTTATAAACGTTTATAAACGGCTATAAATGTTTAACACCCGACTAATTTTTAATGCTGTTTGCAATTTTGTCCTGTCGGTTATCGAGGTGATGACTGTTCGTTAAACATTTAGAAACTTAAAATTTAGAAATTATGGAAAGTGCAGTTAACAAAGTAGTATTGAGCGGGTTTGCAGGAGCAGATGCAGAAGTTAAAAATTTTGGCAGTCAAAAATTAGCAAGGGTTAACCTGGCCATAAACGAAAACTACAGAAATTCATCGGGAGAGGAAGTAAAAAGAGTTCAATGGTTTAATTTAATTTTCTGGAATTCAAAAGCAGAGCTTGCCGAAGCGCAGGTTAAAAAGGGTACTGCATTAACAGTTGAAGGCAGATTACAAACCAATACTTATGATGGTGCAGACGGGAAAAAGCGCTATGCGATCGAAATAGTGGTTGGCGATATTTTGATTAAAGAAAGAGAAAAAAAAGCGGCCTTTTAAACTGATAGAAGAATCGCATCATATAGGTGGACAATCTATATGATGCGATTTATTGACTACAATTTGACAGAAAGGCCGGTGTAGAAATTAATGCTTGTGGCCGGGTTAAAGTATCTTCCATTTGCTGCGTTTAAATCGTTGCCTAAACTGTATTGTGCATTGAGTAGATTGTTTACTCCTGCAAACAGGTCTAAATGAATTTTATTGATGCTTATATTTTTAACACCTAATTTGCCTTCAACCAAATGATATCTTTTTGCGAAAATAGTATTGGCATCATTCAAAGGAATGGAAGAAGTATAATTATGTTGTATAAAAAGATAAAATGCTTTTGGAAAGTTAAATTCTAAACTATTAATCAAGACGTTTTCCGGAACCCCTGTAAGTTTATTGCCGTCAAACATGTTAGTGCCACTCGTAAAATCTTCAAATCTGAAGTGGCTATAGGTATAATTAGCCCTCCATTGTAAAGCTGTTAAAAAGGAAGGATTGCTTTTAATGATCCAAATGGCAGTTTCCAATTCAATTCCTTGTTGACTGGTTCCTCCGGCATTGGTGAAGTATTCGGTGTCGTTTTGGTTTAGCCTTCTGACAATCGCATCTTTCAAATGGTAATTAAATAGGTTACCGGTAGCATAAAACCGGTTGTTTTTGGTTTTATAACGTAAACCCAATTCATAGTTCCAGCCAAATTCTGCCTGCAGGTTATTATTGATATTGTTATCTGACGCCCTGACTTCTGCAATTGTTGGTGGAGAATAGCCTTTACTGATCGAAGCCCTGGCCGAAAAATCAGAACTGATGAGATAGGATGCTGCTGCCTTTGGCATAAAACGGGCATCGAATTTTCTTTGTTTTGAGGCCACAACAATGGGGAAATAACTCTCGTAATCGTATCTGTAAAAATTTAAACTCGAAGCAAGTTCAATCAGGAGTTTATTATTGATATCGAAGTTTAACCTTAAATAGGCAAAATCCTGGCCCGCCTTTAATTGGTCTGAATCCTGCATCGTAGTAGCTTCACCGCTGTTGTTGTTAAAGTTTTTGATCTGGCTTTTGGTCCCCGAACTTTCTAAACCCACCTGAACATTAAATTTTAAATCTTGTTTGATCTGACCATATTCTAAAAATGTTCTTAAGCCAAGTGTACTTTCATAACGCTGTTCGTAGTTGGTAATAAAAGGATTTTTAAAGTCGGTATAAGTTGTAAATAAAGCAATAACGTGCTTCAACCGCTGGCCAATCTGATAGGAATTGGATATTCCTCCGAAAATGGTTTTATTGTAAATAGCGGCTTGCTGAGAAATCGCTCCAGGTAATGTTGGTGTTGCCGGGCGTGCCAGTTTAGGATCCTGATCTAATTGAGCAGCTGTTAATCCTCCCGGTGTTTGGTATTTTAAGTCGCTGTAAAAAGCAAAAGCCTTTAAAATACCGCGATTGCTGTAATTCCATTGTTGTGCAGTCTGAAAGTATTTTCGGTTCATTGCACTGTTTTGTCGATAGCCATCACTTCTCTGATAGCCTTCGCTAAAACTGAAACTGTATTTTTTATACTGCTGTTTGATGGATGCTGTTTGATGAAAGAGACCATAAGAACCGCCTGTTACTGAAAGATTAATTTCCTTGCGGTTTATTATAGGTGTGTTAATCAAAATAGCACCACCTGTATTTGCGCCAAAGATATTGGCTTCCGGACCCTTATAGATTTCCATTGTGCCTATTGAAGAAGCATCTAGAGCATTCAAATACGTATTTCCACCCGCATCTGTTAATGGAAAATCATCAATATAAATTTTAATGTTTCGTATGCCAAAAGGAGAGCGGAGTAAACTGCCGCGCAGTGATAAGCGATAACTTCCTGGCGAACGTTCTTCCATACGTACACCGGGTATCGTATTTAGCATACTCACTATCGAACTGTTCGGTTGATTTTTGATCAGGCTGCTATCGATCAGGTTTACAGCTGATACTGATCTGAGTAAAGTTTGATGGTTGTAATAGCCTTTTACGGTAACGTCTTCGAGTTTTTTGATCGAATCTGGTTTGATGGTTTGCGCTAAGCCAGTAGAAAAAAGTAGGGTAAACAGTATGGTAAAGTTCGATTTCAAAATGGGGAAAAGTTAGGTATTAAGCCACAGATCGGCGAATAAATTTACGCATATTCCGCTAATCTGTGGCTAATTTAAATTATCTCGCCGCTACTTTCCAGATTACACCGCTAACATCGTCTGCCACCAGTAAGGCGCCGTCAGGTGTTAGGGTAATGCCAACCGGACGACCATAAACTTCTGCTTTTTCCTGGTCAGCGATAAAACCGGTTAAAAAATCTTCCAGTTTTCCAATAGGTTTCCCATCTTTGAAAGGTACAAAAGCCACCTTATAACCGGAAATAGCTGACCGGTTCCATGAGCCATGTTGGCCTATAAATGCACCTCCCTGGTATTTTTGTGGAAATTTTTTGCCTTTATAAAAAGCTAATCCTAAGGATGCGGTATGTGCGCCAACTGCAACATCAGGTGCTATGGCTTTTTTAACCATTTCCGGGTTTTGTCCCTTTAACCGGGGATCTTCATTTTGGCCATAATAGGAATAAGGCCAGCCGTAAAAAGCACCTTTTTTAACGCTGGTGATGTAGTCTGGAACGAGATCGTCACCTAAACCATCACGCTCGTTAACGGCTGTCCACAACATATTAGTTGTTGGTGCCCAATCTATTCCAACAGGATTCCGCAAACCACTGGCATAAATTTTTTCACCGCTGCCATCGGGATTAATTTCTAGTATGCTAGCTCTTCTGACCTCATTTTCCATTCCATTTTCACCTATGTTACTACCCGATCCAACAGTTACATAAATTTTGCTGTTATCGGCATTGGCAATCAAGTTTCTTGTCCAGTGGTTGTTATAACCACCTGCCGGAAGGCTCAGGATCTTTTTGCCTGTTGCAGTTATTTTGGTATCTCCTGTTTTATATGGGTATTGCCAGATGCCATCTGTATTGGCTACATAGAACGAATTGCCTATAATCAGCATGCCGAAAGGTTGGTTCAGGCCAGTTAGATAGGTAGTCACCGTTTCTGGTTTACCATCATTATCTTTATCACGGTAAAGGAGAATGGTATTTGCACTTTTTCCCGGTACTTCTGACTTTGCTTTGCCCGTTACCTTATTGGCCACCGCTTCGACAGTACTTCTCTCTGAGTTGGAAAGTGCTACCAATACATCGCCATTTGGTGTGATGTAGGTGTTGCGTGGACTTTTAATGTTGGCTGCAAATTTCGTAACCACAAAGCCTTCAGGCGCAACAGGTGTTTTCCCGTCAGGCCAGCCAATTACCTTGCTGAATTTATTTTTAGCTGCATTGGTATCTGGAGCAGGTAACTCTACTGCTCCGATTTTGGTGGTTATAGTGGTATCTTCCCCTTGCTTTTGCGATTTTGAATTGGATTGGCAGCCAAATAGGAAGGCAGTAGAAAGTACTGATGCGTAAAAAATCTTTTTTTTCATGTTAACCGGTTTTTGATTAAGGGTTCTTATCTGAAAAAAGATAACATCGAAAAAGGAGAGAAGTTTTAGTATAGCGATAATTGCTCATATGTTCAATGATCTTGAACGCCAGTGAATATAAAAGACACTCATGGATCATCCAGATGCGAACGTCTTAAGATCGCTTTGCTAAGTACTTTGTTGTCCCCACATGCGCTAGATCTGACAGTTATCCGATGACGAACGCAAAGTGGATTCTGGCAATACCAGTTTGTTGAAGGATATTTTTAATTATTTAAAGATATCTGTGTCTTACCTAACCAGATTTTCCTGTAATTTTTGCTCAATGTCCTTAGCATTTAAAATCAGCGCAGAGAATTGCGGATCTGATTTTACCAGTAGAAATTTCCCGTTAGGAAGGATAATTGCTGAGGTTCCGCAGGAAGTGATCTCTTTAAATAATAATTTTCGTAGAAATCCAGAATCGGTTTCTATTTCTAAACCTTTTGACTTAATAGGACTGAAATTTTCTCCTTTTTCCCGGTATTGGTAAATAGCAACTTTTGGCCTGGCCTCGGCTTTTTCCTGAATATTTTTTTGAAAGGTCCATCTTACATTATTCAGGAATTCTGCATTCTGGTAACTCAGGTCGTTCCAACAAACATCTTTGTTGAAATCGTATTTAATAATGATGGTGTCTTTTAAAGCAAGTCTTTCGTTTTGTTTTAAAAAGGTATGCAGCGAATCGATTTGTGTTTCAGATAATGTACCCGCCTGATAACGTTTATTTTCGTCAATATACAATTTGGGAGAACAGCTATAGATAAAGATGGAAAGGAGAACAACGGTAAATAATTGTGATCTGATTTTAGTGACATTTTTCATTTGTGTGAGCATTATATTGTCGAATAAATTTAGAACTAAAAATTTATCCGACAATATTTTCAATACAAAAATTTCGTTATTACCAGGCGCAGTCCATTTAATGAAAGAGGCTTCTTGAAATGAAGGCAACTATAGTCAATCAGCTATATTAGATTTTTAACCTGAGTTTGATTATTCTCGGAATATAAATAGTTATTCTTGAGTAATTATTAAGTATACGATCATCATGCCGAATTAATTTCCAAATAGAAGATTGGTATTTTCAAGTGCCTTATAGCTGCCGTGTGGTCAGCATCTTTTCTGCAAAATAGACCCTGAAATAAATCCGATTGCTATCGGATCAGGGTGACGACCTGAAAATAAAACATTCATAAAACATTTTCAGAACAGATTATTCAGCAAACTTAACCTTTTAAAATTTTAGCTTTCTCTGCATCAAATTCTCCCTGCGATAAAATTCCGGCATCCAGCAACTCCTTTAAATCCAGTAAGGCCTGCTTTTTAGTTGCCATATCGCTTTTGGGTACTTCAATATTCGTTTCTGCTGCTATTACATTGGTATCCTCAACCTTTAAATTAGTAGCAGGACCATATTTCAACAGGAGTTCGGTGATTTCATTAAAACCTTTAATATTCGAATAATCTATTGCCTTTTGTTCTTTCACATTTACAATAGAGGGATCGGCAGATTTTTCGAGTAAAAACTTAACCACATCTTTTTTACCATTCGCTGCGGCATAATGTAGTGCGGTGTTTCCGCTTTCATCCTGAATACTCACATTCGCGCCTTTTTCTATGAGCAGCTTTAACATACTTAAATGGCCACTCTTCGCGGCTACATGTAACATGCTTTCGCCTCCGTAGTTGTAATGATTATCAAAAGAAAAACTGGCCGAAATGGAAATGTTGTTAGCGGTTTCTACCCACTCCAGGTACGAATACATGGAATCATCGTTACCAGAAAGTGGTTTGGCATAATTTACGTCTACACCATTGGCCAAAAATAAATCAACTATTTCTTTTTGGTTATTGGCACAGGCATACCAGATTGGAGATAAACCATTCTTGGAAGATACAAAAACGTCTGCTCCGTTTTCTACCAACATTTTGGTCAGCATCCGGTTTGCGTCGTAACAGGCCAGCAATAATGCCGATTCACCCGCGTGATTAATATGATTGATATGACCTCCTTTTTCGAGAATAAGTGATACCATTGGCATGTTTTTAGATTTTACCGCGAAAATCAGCGGTGAGTCTCCGTTTTTGTTGGTGGTGTTGATATTGGCGCCAAAATCCAGTAATTTTTGGGCAATCTCTTTATTTCGCCATGCTGATGCGATCAGCAGGGGCGTTTCTGCCTCGTTGTTTTCAACGTCAACATCTAAACCCTTATCAAGCAACTTTTCCAAAACTTCAATCTGTCCGTTTTGTGCAGTTAGATGTAATAAGCTATTGCCTTTAAGGTCTTTAATATCTATTCTTGCACCTTTATCCAATAAATAAAGCGCTGTCTGTTTTTGCTTTTGTAAGCAAGCAAAATAAAAAGGTGTCTCCCCGTTATGGTCCTCATAATCTAAATCCGCACCGCGTTCAATTAAAATTTTTACCAGATCTAGATACCCATGATGTGCAGCATAATGTAATGCAGTACGGCCTTTCTCATCTGTATAACCTACTTCTACTTCATTATTGGACAATAAAAGTTCGGCAATTTTCCGTTTGCCGCTTTCGCAGGCAATAATAAATGACATTGACATATTTAAGATTGTTTCATCAGTAGTTCAACAGTTTTTATTTTAAGGTTATCATCCGAAGCCAGCATTAAAGCTGTTTGATCCTTGTCGTTGGTTAGCGTAGTATCAGCACCATTTTCGATCAGGAGTTTTACTTTGCGGTAAGTCTGTTTTGCTTGTTCAGCTTCGTAATTTACATTATATGCGCAAACTTTGTGCAATAAGGTATTTCCCTGGTCGTCGGTTCTGTTAAGATCTATCTGTCCGCTTTCTAAAACGGCTTCCAAAATACCAGACTGTTTTTCAGCGATTACATCTAACGGGGTTTTATCTGCACTGTACCAGGTACTGGGTTGATACAAATCGGCACCATCATTTAACAGTTTTTTAAGGAAATTGATGCTGCTTTCACTGTCAGACATCATACGAACGTATTCAAACAAAAGTGTTTCCCCTTTTTTGTTAACCTGATCAAATGCAGGGGAATCAAAATTGCGCAGGGTGTCGTACATGTTTTCACTTTGGGTATGTGCTACCGCATAGAAAAAAGCTGAATTACCATCGTGGTCGGTATGGTTTGGATCTGCACCCTTTTCGAGCAAATGTTCAATCAGATTTTTCCTGTTAAACTTTACTGCTATAATTAATGGCGTTTCCTGTATGATGTTGCCTTCGTTAATGTCAATGCCCTCGTTAAGCAGGATATCGATATATCCTTTAAGCAGATCGGTGGTTTGTTCCTCATTCAGGTTATACCTGCGCAAATTGCTTTTTACAATCTGATGGATATAGTTTTCTTCTGCATTGTTTTTAAAATTGGTGCGGCACCCGGCGTCGATACAAGCTTTGATTGTAGCAGAATCAACCCCATTTTCGAAAAGGTAACCCAATAAGGTTTTTGCATCTACTTCATCATTCAGGTTATCAAAGTGACCAATAAATTCGCTGAAGAAAGTGATATCTTCCTCTTCATTGCCGAGATTGCGAACAATACTCTGGAAGATGCTTTTATCAAAATTATCGAATTCATAAATGTCGGTTTCGATGGTTTTATCTTTCACCATCATCTTCAGGATTTCGTACTGTTTCTCTTTGATGAGGTTGTCGAAAATGGATGATTTCTGATAGTCCTGCAGGTTTTTGGAGAGTTTTTCGCCGTTTTGCATTAAGCTTTTGGCTTCGTCAAATTTCCGGGCATTTAATAGTTGATCTAAGGTCTCGCTCATTTCAATTAAAATTTTTAAAATAGATAGTGATTTGCATTTTCGCTGCAAAAGTTTAGCCAAAGAAACTGTCTGACCGAGAATTATTCGGAATGTTGCAGGGAATCAGATAATAACAAATGTCTTTTCATGATTTTTCAGAAAAGCAATTGCAGCATTCCATAGGTTAATTTCGTCCTGCTGTGCCTCCTGCCATGAAAAATGGCATCCGTTCGATCAGGTTTAGCCTGGTCATTTTTCTGCTTATAGGTCGGTTTTCCGTGCAGCCTGCCCATGTTTCTAGCCCTGACCGGAGCGGCATCCCCCCGATCCTTCATTGGGGATAAAGCGGAGAGCAGGAACAGCCTTAACAAATGCGAATGACTCTGCGCTTCAAAAAAAAAACTTTGAATGTTTATCTAAGCGTCTTCACCAACATTACGCTGTATTAGTTACTTATTTTCAGGAAAGCAATTGCAATATTCCATAGGTTAATTTCGTCCTGCTCTACCTCCTGCCATGAAAAATGGCATCCGTTCGATCAGGTTTAGCCTGGTCATTTTTCTGCTTATAGGTCGGTTTTCCGTGCAGCCTGCCCATGTTTCTAGCCCTGACCGGAGCGGCATCCACCCGATCCTTCATTGGGGATAAAGTGGAGAGCAGGAACAGCCTTAACAAATGCGAATGACTCTGCGCTTCAAAAAAAACAACTTTGAATGTTTATCTAAGCATCTTCACCAACATTACGCTGTATTAGTTACTTATTTTCAGGAAAGCAATTGCAGCATTCCATAGGTTAATTTCGTCCTGCTGTGCCTCCTGCCATGAAAAATGGCATCCGTTCGATCAGGTTTAGATTGGTTGTTTTTCTGCTAATAGGTCAGTTTTCCCATTGCACAAACCTAATTTTATAGCCCTGATCGTAGCGTCATCCCCGATATTTCATTCTACCGTGTGGACACATCTTTTGCTAAGTTTCAGGGATATTTTTGATTCTCCATCCAATATTTATTTCAGCGAATTTTTGTAGCCCAATCCATAATGTTGTTATTCCAGGCGGTCTTTCGC